>NZ_JBBKZS010000033.1:0-44837 GCF_037889955.1 Variovorax robiniae | reverse complement strand
CAGCTCGACCATCTGTCGACGGAATTCCGCCGGGTACGGAGGCTTCGGTGTGGGCATATCGGACTCCTTCATCCGTAAGGATCGGGTGTCCGCGAAATCGGGTCAACTTCACATCTTGACATATCGTGACGGCGTGAGCGCCATTGGCGGACGCACTCGCATACAGTCGATGGTTCTCGCCGTTTGGACTCAATGCCGTACGAGCGCTAGATGCTTTCCTTCGCGTGCCACCATCGCCAACAACTGATCGCTCGCCATGTCATGAGCCGTCGAGAATGCAAGGATTGTCAAGGTCGCTTTGTGGACCTGTTCGGCCGTCAAGGCGCCCTGACCCACGCGGGATAGTCGAACGCGGACTGATCCGCGCAGCAATCTTGATGGGAAGTCGCATTGACCTGCCGGTCAGGCGCCATATGCCGCGGCATTTTGAACTGGAGCCACGAACCGATGGGTATCGGGCACTTGCCTCTTCGGTGCGTGCTTTCAGGACGACTTCTTGTTCGAGCTCAGCTCGTTGTAAGAGCTTGACAACGAGATCTTCGAGTTGTCGCTGAAAATTCGACGAATGGCGTCTTGATTGCCACCACTCCAAGGAATCAAGGTCATTGACGTTCGTCGCCTCAAGCGGGTGGGGCTCAAGCTGACGACACTCATCTGCCTGACGGGCGTGCGGACACGCCCATGATCACCCACGCCCCGACTTCAATGGGCCGACTTGATCCTCGCCGGAACGACACATCCAAAAGCCTTGGTACGCATTGCCGCCAGCAGCGTGCGTTCGGAGGCCGAACTGGTCCTTCCTTTTGCGCGACAACGTCTCCGATTGCACAATGCGTCTCATGCCTACGCACGGTGTCCAGAAGTTCGTGCAAATGCGGCCGGACACTTTGGGGATTGTGGGGCCACTCCCCACCACGAACGGAGGTCAACATGGCAAGGGACAATCCCGCCAACGCCGGCTTGGCCGCCGGTGGTGCACAGTGCGGCGGTCAGGCCATGACAGAGCGAGTGTCGGGCGAGGCGCGGCCGCAGCCGGCACGGCCGGAGCACGGGCAGGCGTCCCCGCTACCGGCCGACCCTGTGCTCCGGCGGATTGTCGCGACACTGCTGTGGCGTACGTTGGCCGTGCTTTGCCTGCTGCTGGGCCTGTTGGGCGTTTTCCTGCCCGTCATGCCGACAGTGCCCTTCGTGCTGGTCGCAGCGTGGGCCGCGGGCCGCGGTTGGCCGGCGCTGGAGTCGTGGCTGGTCGGGCATCCGCGCTACGGTGTCCATGTCCGCCAATGGCGCGAGGGCGGCTTTGTGCCGCGCAGGGCCAAATGGGCCGCCAGCATCGGGATGATGGGCAGTGCGATCCTGCTTCAGTTCCTGCCTGTGCCTCTGGCCGCCCGAATCGCCGTGCCGCTGTGCATGGCGCTGGTGGCTGCCTGGCTGTGGTCGCGCCCCCGAGCCGCTGGCGGCCGTGGGCCACGAGCCATTGGCGCGGCGATAGTGCTGGATCCGTGGGTGACAGTCATGCTGTCAATTGTTGCTCGTGCTACTGCGAGATGAGCCATACGACATTTTGCAATTGACCGCCACCCAGCCCGTCTAGCGTCGCGCTTCCACCGGAACGTCGCGCCGATCATCGGCCCATCGGAGTCCTGAAGCTGCGAACCCGACTTGAATTCATAGAAGATGTAGCGCCACATGAAGGTGATCCAAGGGCCCCTGTCCATTGCCGACCGGTGGAGCGTGCCCTATTCGGCTCGCACGAATGATTGATGTGTCGCGCCGCGTTAGGCCGAGTAGAACCTTGGCATAGGTCACGATAAGCGGGGATGATCGTGACCTGACCTCCGCGGCCGCGAGCACGGGGACTTGTGATCGAGACCGCAGCAATGCGATCGGTGAGAGTGGGCCACGAGCGGGAATTCAAGCGGCAGGCGCGAACTAGCGGTGCAGACTGGCTGCAGTCATTCGCGTCTTTTCAGCGAGTGACTGCATCCCCACTAAGCCGACTTTTGCCGAACGCCTCAATCCGCATTGGAGTGTGGGCGATCGGCCGACGTGCTGAGGAGATTCGCTTTCCCCCAGTCGTCGAAACGTGTGGCCTCACCTCCGCAGGAGACTCGGCGCACCGCTGCCACCCATCGGCTAAGGCAATCGCGCCGACAAGCTCGTGGGCTCCTTCCCGGACCCCGCCCCATTGCCGGCCGCCATCGCCACGTCGCGTGCCCGGGTCTGGTAGTCCGTCGCGAGCGCCGGCTGGTCCGCAGACGCCTGCCCCAGTAGCAGCAGGTCCTGGTGAATCTTGCCGCTCGCGCCCGCGGCCTTGTCGATCTTGAGGGCTTCCTGCAGCAGGGGCAACGCCGCAGCAGGCGCCTTGAGGGCAATGTGGGCACTCGACTGCAGGCGCAGTGCGTTGGCCTTCTCCAGCGCATCGTCCTTGGCCAATGCGCCTTGGGCTTGCTGCGCGAAGCGCAAGCCCTCCGCCGGCTTCCCCGCGTTCAACGCCAGCCAGGCCTTCAGGTTGAGGACCTTTCCCCTGACAGCGCAACTGTTGCCACACAGCACCCCGGCGCGGTCGAGCGCTTGACCCGCGCCTGCGGGATCGCTGGCCTGCACCGCCATCGCGCGCCGCAATGCGGCCTCGGCACGCCGGTCGGCGCTGAACGCAAGTCGGCGTTCGTCCATCACCAGGTCCAGTTGCTTCAGGCCCTCGTCCTGCTGGCCCATGCCGAGATGGACCATCGCAAGGTTCAGCCGGGTGGCGGCGATGGCATCCTCGTCCTCGATGGACCGCGCGACCACCAGCGCCTGCTCGAAGTAGCTGAGCGCACGTGGCAGGTCGCCCGCCTTGTAGCGATCCATCCCCTGCGTGTTGTAGCCCTGGGCCCGGATGTCGGCCGCCGAGCGCGGGGGCGATGGTGCGGCCGGCCTGCTGCAAGGTGGCCCGCGCGCCGCTCTCGATGGACTTCACGCCTTCCTGGGCCTGGTCGATCACATCACGTGTCTTCTCGGCCAGGGCGGGCAGCTTCTCGACGACCTCCTGCCCCGCCTTCAGCGATTGCTGGAGGGGCCCTTCGGGATCGTTGAGGCTGTCGGTCAGCTTGCGCGCATCGGCGATCACCGGCATCAATGCTGCCTGGATCTCCTCGACGATCCGGCTGTTGTCCTTGCCGCGTTCGAAGGCGAGGACGTCGCCGGAATTCACGGGCTGCGCCGGGGCGCTGGGAGGCAGCAGGTCGATGGCCTGCTTGCCGATGTAGTACTCGCGCACCAGCTTCGCCGTGCTGCCCCTGGGAATGCCCTGCATGTGCGTATGTCCGATGCGCAGTTCGATCCGTGCACCATGCTCGGCCGACTGCTGCGACGATGTGAGCGCGATGTGGCGAACGCTGCCGACCACCACGCCGCGGCTCGTGACCGGCATGTCCTCGGTCATTCCGGCGGCATCGGGGGCCTCGACGTAGAGCAGGTCATGGCGTTCGAACCAGCCGCGCTGTTGGGCGATCCAGGCCAGGCAGGCGGCGATGACGACCAGCAGCGCAATGACGGCGACACGCGGGCGTCTGGAATCAGGTTTCAACATCGACATCCTCCAGTCAGAACCGAGTGAGAGGGGAGCTACGAGTTACGGCTTGCACTGTACCCGCCACCCACTCTGCCGCAAGAAATAGACCTGCGGCATTCAGGCGATCCGCGGCCACGTGGCTTCAATCCGCGTCGTCCAGGAACGCGACCCGGCCCGTCGCGAGCGAATACTCGGCGCCCACGACGCGCAATTTGCCGGCCTCGATCAGTTCCTCAAGGATCTTCGATCCCTTGCGCAACTGCGCGACGGACTGGCGCACGTTGGCCTTCACGCTCTTGCAGATCAAAGTCTGTCGGTCGTAGCCCAGCTCCGGCGCCAGCAAGCCAGCCACCGCGGGCTCGATGCGTTCCGCGATGAAGCGCATGTGCGGCGAGCGGGCCTCGGCCGGCCGGCGCAGGCGCTCCAGCGTGCCGAGCACCGCGCCGCAGTTCGAGTGGCCGAGCACGACCACCAGTGGCGTGCCGAAGGCCGCAGCGGCGAACTCGACGCTGCCCAACTGCGAGGGCGAGACGATGTTGCCGGCGACGCGGATGACGAACAGGTCGCCCAGGTCCTGGTCGAACACGATCTCCACCGGCACCCGCGAATCGGAGCAGCCGATGATGATCGCGAAGGGCTCCTGCTTGAAGTCCGTGCGGGCGCGCTGCACGCGCCGTAGGAAGGTCTCCGCGCTGCCGATGCCCGAGGCAAAGCGTTCGTTGCCTTCGCGCAGGCGCTGCAAGGCTTCTTCTGCTGTGATCATGATGTTCATCTCTTAACGCGCGAAATAAATGAAGGCGACGGCCAGCAGGGCGAGAAACGCGGTCTCGCTCACCATCAGCACGATCGGCTTCATGCCCACCGTCGCGAAGTCCTTCAGGTGCGATTTCATGCCGATCGCCGCCATCGAGATCACCAGCAGCCAAGTCGACAAGGTCTGCAATGCCTGCTGCAACGCCGCCGGGATCAGCCCCGCGCTATTGAGGCCGACCAGCAGCGCGAAGGCCACCACGAACCACGGCAGCAGCGGGGGCCTGGCCCCGCTGGCGTCAGCCGCCGCGTGGTCCTTGCGGTACGACAGCGTGATGACCAGGATCACCGGCAGCAGCATCGCGACGCGCAACAGCTTCACGATGGTCGCGACGTCGCCGGTTTCCTTAGACATGCCGTATCCTGCGCCGACGACCTGCGCCACGTCGTGAATGGTGCCGCCCAGGAAGACGCCAGCGGCCTCGTGTCCGAACCCGAGCAGCGTGACGATCATCGGATAGAGCACCATCGCGCCCGTGGACAGCGTGCTCACGCCGATCACCGTGAAGATGGTGGCGCGCTCTTTTACGTTGTCGTGTGCCTGCGCCGGCATCACCGCCGCAATGGCCATCGCTGCAGAGGCGCCGCAGATGCCGACTGCCCCGCCGGTCAGCACGCCGAAGCGGTTTCGGTAGCCCATCAGGCGCGCCAGCAGGATGCCGAAGCCGATGGTGAGCGCGACGGAGACGACCACCATCGCGATCGGCATCGCGCCCAGCGCGCTGACCTGGCCCAGCGTGATGCGCACACCCAGCAGCGCCACGCCGATCCGCAGCAGCGTGCTGGCGGAAAAGCGGATGCCCGGCACGCAGCGCCCTTCGGTCGACAGGAAGTTCAACGCCATGCCCAGCAGCAGG
The DNA here is from genome assembly GCF_037889955.1 of Variovorax robiniae. Lineage (NCBI taxonomy): Bacteria > Pseudomonadati > Pseudomonadota > Betaproteobacteria > Burkholderiales > Comamonadaceae > Variovorax > Variovorax robiniae. The sequence continues at coordinate 39,617 of NZ_JBBKZS010000033.1, read as the reverse complement.
GCGAAGAGCATCGCGGAGACGTGGTAGTGCTCCGCCAGCGAAATGGCAGCCACCGCCACCACCACGGACATCAGTACGCCGTGGAAATTGCTGCGCGCCGGTTCGCGCCAGGCCGGCAGGCTCAGCGAGAGGTTCATGCCGCGACCCTCGCCCGGATGCGCGCCGCATCCGCCTCGTAGCTGCGAGAGGACAGCACGAAGAAGAAGGCGGCGGCCAGTGCGAGCATGGGCGTCAGCGTCATCGCGAGCTTCAGGCCCAGGTGGTCCGAGAGCATGCCGACGATCAGTGGGCCGGGTGCAAGGCCGATCAGGTTGTTGGCCAGGGCCATCGTCGCGGCGACCGTGGCCCGTACACCCGGGTGCGTCACGTCGCACACGATGGCGCTGGAGCAGCCGCCCTGCGCGGCGGCAAACAACGCGCCGAGGAAGATCAGTCCCATGCTCAGCGGACCAGGAGGCAAGGCAAACGCGCCCATCAGCGCCACGGCCGTCAGCACCGAGTAGACGGCGGGCACCAGCGCCCGGCGCCTCGGGTTTCTGGCGCTCAGCCGGTCTGCCAGTCCCCCGCCGAAGATCATGCCGACACCGGCGGCCAGCACCGCCACACCGGCCATCAAACCGGCCTTCTTCAGATCGATGTCGTGGTAGCGGCTGAAGTAGGTCGGCAGCCAGGCGATCAGCATCGCGGGCATCGCCATCTGCAGGCCACTCGCAAGGAAGGCGAAGTTGCCGGCACGCGAGGCGAAGACCTCCCGCACCACACGCTGAAAGCCCGGCCTTTCGGCACTTGCATTGCCTTGGCTCTTCGTGCTGTCCAGGGCAACCGTCTTGTAGTCGCGCACGACGAAGGGATAGAGCAATGCCAGCAGCAAGCCAGGCGCCCCCACCACGAAGAAGGCCATGCGCCAGCCGGCTTGCGCAGCGACGGCACCGCCGATCACCACGCCAAGCACCGAGCCGAACAGGCTCGCCGACAGGAAAGCCCCCAGCACTGCGGCGCGCTGCCTGGCAGGAAACACATGCGCCAGCAAGGCGGCACCCGCTGCGCCGTACGCCGCCTCACCGATGCCCACGAAGGCCCGCGCCCACAGCAATTGTCCATGGCTATGCGCCATGCCACAGGCAATGGTTGCCAGGCACCAGACGAAGGCCATCAGCGTGATGCTCTTGACCCGCCCCCAGCGGTCGGCGACCAGCGAGATGGGCACGGTCAGCACACCGACCACGAGGGAAACCACGCTTACCAGCATGGCCAGTTGCGAGTCGAGCAGCGACCACTCGAGCTTGAGGGCGGGCATCACCGCGCCGATGACCTGCCGCGACAGGTAGTCGGACATCATCAGGCCGAAGGTGAGCGCGAAGACGGACCAGGCGTAGAGGCGTGGCATGCGGCGCTTGTCGTCGAGCGCGTCGAGGTTGGCGGATTCCGCCGAGAGGGTGGGGTTCATGACTGTCGTCTCTTGTTGGGGTGTGAGCTGCTTTTGCTTGCTCAGATGTAGGTCGGCCACGAGCGCATCTCGTGCTGTCCGATGCCGCCATTGCGGTCGCGGCGGTGGGTGGCCAGGGCGTCGATCAGCCAGGCCCGGGTCTGCTGCGGCGCGATCACGGACTGCACGCCGAAGGCACCGGCCAGCGCATAGGCCGAGGTGTCGCGCGAGAGATCGGTCTTGAGCCGGTCGAAGTGCCCAGGCGCGTCTTCACGCTGGATGCCATGCAGCACGCTCACGCCGATGTGCGGATCCATGAAGCTGACGTCGGCACTGGTCCAGGCTGCAGACTCGTCGCTGTTGCGGCCGCCGCCCATGTTGATGTACGCCTGCCCGAAGCTCTTGCGCAGGATCAGCGACAGCTTGGGCACGCTGCACAGTTGCACCGCATGGATCATGTTCATGATGTGCGCCGGCGCGGCCTTGCGCTCACCTTCGAGGCCCACGAGGAAGCCAGGCGTGTCGACCAGGAAGATGACCGGGATGTTGAAGGAGTCGCACATCACCAGGAAGGAAGTGACCTTGCGGCAGGCGTCCGGGTCCATCGCGCCGCCCTTGAACATGGGGTTCGACGCGACGATGCCGACGCTTTCGCCGTCCAGGCGCGCCAGGCCCGTGACGGCGGCGCGGCCGAAGCGGTCCTTCAGGTTGAAGAAGCTGCCTTCGTCGACGATGCCGGCGATGACCTTGCGCATGTCGTAGGTCTTGCTGCGTGCGGAGGGCACGAGTTCGAGCAATCTGTCGGCGTCGGGTGCGACCGCCCCGGCGGTCGGCAAGCTGGGCGGCCTTGCGCTCGAATGGGAAGGCAGGTAGCTGAGGAAGCGGCGAATCGCGGCCAGCGCTTTCTCGTCGCTGTTGACGACCGCGTCCACGAGTCCCGTTTGCTCGGCGTGCAGCTTCCAGCCACCGAGCTCTTCGGGGTCCACGGCTTCACCGATGGCCAGCGAGGTGACCCGCGCGCTGGACACCGCGAGGAACGCGCCCTTGCGCATGACGACAAAGTCCGACAGGCAGGTGTACCAGGTCGATGAACCCAGGCACGGGCCGAGCACTGCGCTGACCCATGGGATCTCGCGGCGGCGGCAATACTGCTGCGGGTCCTGGCCCGCGCCGGCCATCGCCTCGGCGCCCAGGCTGTCGGGCACGCGCGAACCGCTCGATTCACCGAGGAAGACCAGCGGCATGCCGTTACGGGTGGCCGTCTCTTTGAGGCGGGCGATCTTGCGCATGTTGATGGCGGACGACGACGCGCCCATCACCGTCATGTCGTTCGACACCACGGCCACGCGGCGCCCCTCGATGCGGCCGGTGCCGGTGATCTTGGCGTCGGCCGGGGTAGAGTCGCGATCGCTCGGAACCACCGAGACGGCCAGCATGCCCGATTCGTTGAACGAGCCATCGTCCAACAATTGCTTGATCCGCTCCCGGGCGTTCAGGTGGCCGCTGGCGTGGCGTTTCGCGAGCTTGGCTTCGCCGCCCATCGCCAGTGCGGTGCGGGTGCGCGTATCGAGTTCGGCGCATTGCTCTTCGTAGGTCCTGGAGTCTTTGGCTGCGGCAGCAGGGGCGCCGCGCGCGGTCGCGATGTCCATCAGCGTGGAGTTCATGTGAGCTGCCTCCGCTTCAGCGCATCGTGCGGCCGACCGGGCCGAGGCGCCGGCCGGTGGCTTGGTACGCGTCTTCCACCCAGGCGCACAGCAAGGGGCGCGTCGATGCCGGCTCGATGATGTCCAGCACGCCGAAGCGTTCGGCCGTTCGCATCGGGGAAGAGATCGCGTGGTAGTGCGCCTCCAGGTCCAGGCGATGCGCCACCGGGTCTTCGGCAGCGGCAATGTCCTTCTTGTACGCCGCGGCCACGCCGCCTTCGACCGGAATCGAACCCCAGCGTGCGGACGGCCACGCATAGCGGTTGGGCAGCGAAGTACCCGAGGGACCGTGCAGGGGGCTCAGCATCGCCCCGGCCAACCCGACGCAACGGCGCAGCACGATGGCGAGCCACGGCACGCCCGACTGCTCGATCGCATGCATCGCCTGCAATGCCGCCGAGATGGCGCCTTCGCGCTCCGCGTCGGCGCCGGTCATCACGCCCGGCTGGTCGGCCAGGTTGACGATGGGCAGGTGGAAGGTGTCGCACAGGTCGACGAAGCGCGCCATCTTCAGGGCCGCCGAACGGGTCAGTGCGCCGCCCATGATCATCGGGTTGTTGGTCAGCACGCCGACCGCGTGGCCGTTCAGGCGCGCGAAGCAGGTGATGGTCGAGCCGCCGAAGTCCGGCGACATCTCGAAGATCGAGCCTTCGTCGAAGATGGACTTCAGGATCTTGCGCGGGTTGAAGACCTTGCGCTTGTCAGCGGGGATTGCCTTGTTGAGCCACGGATCGCAGCGGTCGACTGGATCGTCGCAAGCCACCACCGGCGGGCGCTCCCACACGTTGCCCGGCAGGTAGGAGAGGAATTTGCGCGTCGCCTTCAACGCGTCCTCTTCTGTGTCGACGGCCAGGCCGACCACGCCGCTATAGCGGTGCATCTGGTCGTAGCCGCCAAGGGCCTCCTTGTCGATGTCGATGCCCAGCGCCTGCTTCACCACCGGCGGGCCGCCCGCGAAGATCTGGCTCTTGCCACGGATCATGATGGCCAGGTGCGAGGCGCCCACGCGCACCGCCCCCAGACCGGCGCAGGCGCCGAGCGCGATGCCGACCACGGGCACCACGCCCAACAGTTGCGTCATCGGCAACATCGCGTAGCCGGGGATCTTGGTGTGGCCGAGCTTGTCGAGCAGCTTCACGCTACCGCCGGCGCTGTCGATCATGCGAACAAGCGGCAGCTTGTATTCCCAGGCGTAGCGGTCGGCGTAGATCCACTTCTCGGACACCGAGCCTTCCGACGAACCGCCACGGATGGTGAAGTCGTCGGCCGCGACCACCGTGCGCCGCGCATCGATCTTGCCGATGCCGACCACCGCATTGCTCGGCGTGAAGCTCGCGCGCTTGCGATCCGCGCCGTACTTGACAGCGCCAGCCAGCGCGCCGAGCTCGCCGAAGCTGCCGGCGTCGAGCAGATGTGCGATGCGCTCGCGCGCCGTGAGCTTGCCCAGCGCATGGTGCCTGGCGACCTGCTCTTCGCCGCCCAGTGCATTCGCGATGGCGCGGCGCTCGACGAGCTCCTGGAGGTCTTCTGCCCAGTCGCCAGCCTGGACTGCAGTTGCGACGGGTGCGGATGTGAGTGTGGTGTTCATTTGGAAAGGGCTCCTTCGGGATGGCGCGCGAGGTACGCATCGCGCAGGTCGTTCTTGGTCACCTTGCCGGCGTGGTTGCGCGGCAGCGCGTCGACGAACTCGATCACGCGTGGTTTCTTGTAGCCGGCGATGAGCTCGCCGCTGTGCCGGGCGAGCGCCGCGGCATCGATGCTTTCGCCGGGGCGGCGCACCACGAAGGCGGCGATGACTTCGCCCCATTCGGTGTCGGGCAGGCCGAGCACGGCGACCTCGGCGACGGCCGGGTGCGTGTGCAGCGCGTCTTCGACTTCGCGTGCATAGACGTTGAAGCCGCCGCTGATCATCATGTCCTTGTTGCGGCCCACGATGTAGAGGAAGCCTTCCTCGTCGAATCGGCCGAGGTCGCCGCTGTAGTACCAGCCATGGCGGATCGATTCGCTTTCGAGGTCCGGTCGGCGCCAGAAGGCGACTTCGCCGATGCCGCGGTGGGCAATCGCGATCTCGCCCACTTCGCCCTGCCCCACCGGGCGGCCATCGGCACCGCGCACGGTGATCTCGACGTCCATCGTCGGGCGTCCGCAGGAGGTGATGCGCTCCGACGGCCGGCCGTCTTGCAGGTGGTCGTTCGGATAGAGCACGCACAGGGGCTGCACCGCCTCGGTCATGCCGTATTGCTGGCGAAGGATGGGGCCGAGGCGTTCGAGCGCTTCGTGGACCATGCTCGTCGGCGTCGGTGCAGTGCCGTAGTGCACGCGGTTCAGGGAAGACAGGTCCGCGCCGGGGTTGGCGGACACCGCTTCGAGCAGGCGGCCCATCATGGTCGGCACCATCATCAACTGGCTGATGCGTTCGCTGCCGATCTGCGCCAGCACCTGCTCGGCATCGAACTTGTCCGCGACGATGTTTCGCGCGCCGCGCAGGTAGCACGGCAGCAGGTGCACGCCGGCGGCATGCGTGAGCGGGCCGACATGCAGCATCGCGTCATCGATGCCCAGTCCGTATTCCATCGCGGCGAAATGGTTGGCAAGGCGGGCTTCCCAGCGCTCGATGCTGTAGGCCACGCCCTTGGGCTTGCCGGTGGTGCCCGAGGTGTAGGCGATGCGCAGCAGCAGGTCGGCCGGCACCGTGAGATGCGGCGCCCGGTCGGAAGCGCGCGCCAGCAGCGCGTCGTAATCGAGCACGCTGGCATCCTGCCAACCCACGCCGATCACGACGCGCAACGACGGCACCTGCAACCGCACCTTCATCACCGAGTCGCGGAACTCGGCCCCGGCGATGAGCACCGAGGCCTCGGCGTCGTTCAGGATCGCCGCCTGCTCGTGCACGGTGTGGCGGGCATTGAGGGCAACGTAGCCCTGCGCAGCCTTTTCGGCGCCGAACTGCGCCTCGATGCTTTCGACCGAGTTGTTGAGCAGCACGGCCAGTCGTTCGCCGGGACGGCGACCCAAGCCGATCAGCACATTGGCCAGCTGGTTGCTGCGCCGTTCGATCTGCGTGTAGGTGAAGCTGCGGTCACGGAACACGACCGCGGTGCGGTCGCGAAACTGGCCGGCGGCCCAGGAGAGGGCGTGCCCTGCGATTCGGGTGGAACTCATGGATGGATGTCCTGTGTGGGGTGGTCGTCCGCTGCGGATGCAGCGGACCCGGCCTTGCGGGTCGATGGGCGGCTGGCCGTCTTCCTCGGCTGCAATTGCCGGACGGCCTCGCGCTCGGATGCGTCGATCATTTCTTCGATGGCCGCAGCGGCGCGGTCGATGTCTCCCGCCTTCATCGCATCGGCGGTGGCGCGCCACAGTCGTGCCGATTCCCTGCGGCGGCTGGCGGTGGCCAGGCCCAGCTTCGAATAGCGCCGCGTTTGCCGCGCGAGCGAGGTCAGGATGTCGGCCAGGCGCTCATTGCCCGAGTTCTCCGCCAGCATGCGGCTGAGCCGATAGCTGATGGCAAGGTAGTCATCGCCTGCATCCGTGGCCCTTGCAAGCACTTCGAGCTCGCTGACCTTGCCGTCGATCCAGGCCACCAACCGGTTGTCCGGGCGGCCCATGCCGCGCACCATGGCGCTCACCAGATGACGGCGTATCTCGAAGATGTCGCCGACCTCCTTGACCGACAACTGCGTGACGTGGGCGCCCCGGTTGGGAAGGATGCGCACGACCGAGTCTTTCTCGAGGATGCGCAAGGCTTCGCGCACGGGCCCGCGGCTCACATCGAACTGCTCGGCCAGCATTTCCTCGCGGATGCGCTCGCCGGGGGCGTAGTCGCCGTTCACCACTGCGGAAAAGATCCGCTCGGCGATCTGCTCGGGCAGCGTCATCAGCTTCGCCCCGCTTCCTGAAGCAAGCATGCCAGGCACCGAACTCAAGCCTCTTCGAAGATCGCGATCTCCTGCCCCTCGCGCACCGGCGCGCCCTCGGCGATCAGGAGCTTGATCACCCGGCCGTCTTCGGGGGCGAGGACCGGGATCTCCATCTTCATGGATTCGAGAACCATGATGGTGTCGTCGGCCTGGAGAGTGCTGCCCTCTTCCACCACGATCTTCCACACGGTGCCGGTGATGTCGGAGCGAATCGTTGTCTGTGTCGTCATGTCGATTTCCTTTTTTGAAATGCCCGACTTCGTGTCGGAGTGGTCGTACTGTAATCGACATTATGATTGTTGACAATCCTATTATCGGCATGATTTAATTCGTTCACTGCAGCAAGACAGCTGCGCAGACAAGGCGGACACTCCCGCCGCAACCGGAGACAAAACCGTGCCTCTTTCCCATACCGACGTGCGTCGCATCCTCGAGATCCTCGACAGCGCCGCACATCTCGAATCGCTGGACGTGACCGTGGGTGACTTCGAACTCCATGCGCGCAAGCCCGGCGCCGCGGCCTTCAGCCGCGAACGGGCCGCTCAAGCCCCGGCAAGCCGCCTCACCGCTGGAGAAGCAGCGCAAGAAGTCGTAACAACAGAAACGAGTACCACTGCGGCGGCGGCAGAAGTGCTCACCCAAGTGCCCGAAGGCCTGGTCGCCGTACGCGCCCCCATGGTCGGCACCTTCTATCTGCGCCCCAGCCCCGACCAGCCCGAGTTCGTGGCGGTCGGCGCCGCCGTGCAGGCCGGCGACACGGTCTGCCTGGTCGAAGTCATGAAGATGTTCAACACGGTCAAGTCCGACGTGGCGGGCACGGTCGAACGCATCCTGGTGGGCAACGGCAAGCCCGTGGTGCACGACCAGATCCTGATGCTCATCAAGCCGACGAAGGGAGCCTGAACATGAACACGACTGCAACCATCCCCGTCGCCAAGCGCGACATCCGCCGCGTGTTCGTGGCCAACCGCGGCGAGATCGCCGTGCGCGTGATCCGCGCCTGCCGCACGCTCGGCATCGAGGCCGTGGTGGGCGTGTCCGAAGCCGACACCGAAACCCTTGCCGCAAAGATGGCCGACGAAGTGGTGGTGCTCGGTCCGCCGCTCGCGGCGGAAAGCTACCTGCGCGCCGACAAGATCGTCGAAGCGGCCCTGCGCACCGGTTGCGACGCGGTGCATCCCGGCTATGGCTTCCTGTCCGAGCGTTCGTCTTTCGTGCGCTCTTGCGTCGAAGCCGGCCTGGTGTTCGTCGGCCCCTCGGCCGAGTCGATCGACGCCATGGGCGACAAGATCACGGCCGTGGGCCTGGCGCAAAAGGCCGGCGTGCCGCGGGTTCCGGGCACGGGCGCGCTGGCCGACGGGGCGCATGCGAAACGCGCCGGCGCCGAGATCGGCTACCCGGTGCTCATCAAGGCCACGGCCGGCGGCGGCGGTCGCGGCATGCGCATCGTGCGCGACGAAAGCGAACTCGAATCGCTGATGAGCTCGGCCGCCAACGAGGCCAAGTCCGCCTTCGGCGACGACACGCTCTACATGGAGAAATTCATCGAGCACGCGCGCCACATCGAGATCCAGGTGATGGCCGACTCGCACGGCAACGTGGTCTACCTCGGCGAGCGCGAATGTTCCACCCAACGCCGCCACCAGAAGCTCATCGAGGAAGCGCCCTCGCCGGCGGTCGACCCGGCCATGCGCCAGGCCATGGGCGAATGCGCCGTGAGCCTCACGCGCAATGCCAACTACTGCGGGGCAGGCACCATCGAGTTCGTCGTCGACCAGCGCGACAACCGCTACTTCTTCCTTGAGATGAACACCCGCATCCAGGTCGAGCACCCGGTGACGGAGATGATCACCGGCTTCGACCTCGTAGCCGAGCAGATTCGCGTGGCTGGCGGGCTGCCGCTGTCCTTTACGCAGGACGAGGTCAAGTTGCAAGGCCACGCCATCGAATGCCGCATCAATGCCGAAGACCCGGAGCGCAACTTCCTGCCGCGCCCTGGCCTGATCTCGGCGTGGGACGTGCCTTCAGGCGAGGGCATCCGCGTCGACTCGCACTGCTATGCCGGCTACACCGTGCCGCCTTATTACGACTCGCTGCTGGGCAAGCTGATCGTGCATGCGGCCACGCGCGAGCTGGCCATCGAGCGCATGCGCCAGGCACTGGGCGGCCTGCACGTCGAGGGGCCGACGACCACGGCGTCCTTCCACGACTCCGTGCTGGCACATGAGGACTTCATCCAGGGCAAGGTGACCACACGCTGGGTCGAAGAGACCTTCCTGCCCCAGCGCAAGGCGGCGCAGAAGGCGGCGGCACAGGCTGCCAAGCTTGCGCAAGCCTCGGCGGAGGCGCAGCCATGACAGAACGCACCATGCGCCATACCGACGTCAGCCTGACCGACGGCCAAAGCGCACGCTGGGCCGGCGCGATGACCACGCCCATGGCGCTGGCCGTCGCCAGCCAACTGGCCGCCGCCCAACCCGCCGCCATCGAGGTGGCCTCCAACGCCACGATGCAGCAATGCGTGGCGCGCGGCGAGAACCCGTGGCAGCGCATCGAACTGCTCCGCGATCGCTGCCCCGCCGTCGCGCTGCGCGCATCAATCTCGCTCCTGACCTCGCACGGCAAGCGCGGTGCCGACGTGGTGTCGACCGACATGGCCACCCTGTGGCTCGCCGAGCTCTCCCAACGCGGCGTCAACGAAGTCCTCGTCATCGACCCGCTGATGCAGATGGAACGCATCTCGCCAGTGCTGCGGGCCGCCACGTCGATGGGGCTGACCGCCATCGCCGCCCTGCCCTTCAGCGGAGCGCTGAGTGACGATGAACTGCGGGCGCAGGCCAAGGGACTGGCCACCGCAGGCGCCAGCCGCGTGATGCTGCGCGACGAGTCCAGCCTGCTGACCGCCGACCGCCTCGCGAGCTTGCTGCCCGCCCTGCGCGCAGGGCTGGGGGCTACGCCGCTCGACCTGCACCTGCGCTGCCAGACGGCGCTCGGCCCGATGATCGCGCTCGAAGCGGTGCGCATCGGCATCGACGGGCTCGACACGGCCTTTGCGCCACTGGCCAACGGCGCCTCGACACCCGCGCTGGGCACGCTGCTGAAATCGCTGCGCCTGCTCAGGACCGGCTGCCCGGTGACCGAACAACGCCTGCACGCCGTGCGCGAGGCCGACAAGCTGCTCACCAGCATCGCGGACCGCCACGGCTTTGAAGCCGGTCGCGCCTGGGTCTTCGACCTGGCGCCCTACGCACACCAGTTGCCGGGCGACATCGCCGCGCACTGCATGCGCCAACTCACCGATTCGGGCCTGGTGCACAAGCTGCACGCCTTCGCCAACGAATGCGCGCGCATCCGCAACGACCTCGGTTTGCCGCCGATGCTGGCCCCCTTTGCGCAGCCCATCGCGGAGCAGGCGTTGATGCATCTGCAAGGCATGCCGCGTTACGCCGAACTCCGGCCGGGCGTGCGCCGCGCACTGCAGCAGGTCTACGGTGCCGCCCCCGGCAGCGTCGATGCCGGGCTCGCCCGTCGCGTGGGTGCTTTGCCCCAAACGGAATCGCCATGGGTCGAACTACTGCGCACGGCCTACCCCACGGCCAGCGACGCCGCACTCGTGACCGCGCTGGTCTGTGGTGTCGAACCTGACACCCACCCCGCGCCGGCATCGGCCGAGGCCCTTCGCTACGTCCAGACCACCCCGACGGACGCACTCATCGCCGGTCTCACCGAGCGCGCGGCGCGCTATGCCCAACTCGAGGTCACAGGCCCCGGCGTGGCGGTTCAACTTCAAGGCACGGAGGGCTGAAAGCCATGCTCGACCATCTCAAACAGCTTGTTGCCGCCGAAACCACGCGCACCGGCAAGCGCCGCACGGTCCACCTGACCGACGACACCCTGCGCGACGGCCAGCAATGCCTGTGGGCGACGCGCATGCGCACCGAGCACATGCTGCCCATCGCCGAACGCATGGACCGCGCCGGCTTCCTGTCGATCCAGGCGATTGCGCTGGTGCAGTTCGATGCGAGCGTGCTGTTCCTGAACCAGGACCCCTTCGAGCGCATCCGCCAGTTGCGCCAACGCATGCCGCGCACGCCCCTGCGCGCGGCCATCCGCAGCAACCTGATGCGCGGCTTCTTTCCGGTGGCCGACGACATCACCGAGCTCTTCGTCGAGCGGCAGATCGCCAACGGCGTGCGCGACATCGGCATCTTTGACGCGCTGATGAGTTCGGACAACCTCGCCCCAGCCATTGGCGTGGCGAAGCGGCTTGGCGCCAACATCACCTACCTGCTCGGCTACAACATCGCCCCCGGCTATGACGACGCGCTGTATGCCAGCAAGGCACGCGAGGCGGTCGAGCGTTTTGGCGCGCAGACCGTCACGCTGGCCGACGCCGCCGGCATCCTGACGCTGGAGCGCGTACGCACGCTGATCCCGGCCATCAAGGCGGCCATCGGCAATCGCGCCAAGCTGGAGTTCAACACCCACTGCCTGACAGGCCTTGGCCCGCTGCTGGCCATCGAGGCCGCCGTGCACGGCGCCGACAGCATCCTCACCGCCGTCGATCCGCTCGCCAACGGCAACTCGCTGCCCGCCGCACAGATGATCGCCCGAAACCTGCGCGAGATCGGCTTCGACGTCAAGGTCGACGACCGCCTGCTCGACGAGGTCGGCGACTATTTCAGCGCGCTGGCCGAACGTGAAAGCCAGCCGGTCGGCGTCCCCGCCGAGTACGAGCCCAGCCACTACATCACGCAGTACGCGGGCGGCGCCATGAGCAACCTCGAATCGCAACTCAAGCTTGCCGGCATGTCCGACAAGATGCCCCAGGTGCTGGAAGAAATCGGCCGCGTGCGCGTGGAACTGGGCTCGCCCATCATGGTCACGCCCTACCCCGCGATCGTCGGCGCGCAGGCGGTGATGAACGTGCTCAACGGCGAGCGCTACAAGGTCGTGCCCGACGAGGTGAAGAAGTACGTCTGCGGCTACTTCGGCGACCTGCCGCTGCCGGTCGACGGCAACGTCAAGGACAAAGTCATCGCCAACGGCTCGAAGGACGTGGCCATCACACCGCCCGTGATCGAACCGGTGCTGCCCGGCCTGCGCCAGCGCTACAAGGACATCGGCGACGACGAACTGCTCTTGCGCTACATGTACGGCGACGAGAAGATCAATGCGCTGAAGCCGACCGCCACCGACGACACCTACAGCCTGCATCACCCGGTGGTCGACCTCGTGTCCGGCTTGGCGCAGGCCAAACGCAAGTCGCAGGTGCACCTGTCGGGCGCAGGCTTCTCGCTCTGCGCGAACTGAAGGAGCACGACCGTGACCGCCACGTTGCAACTCCCGCTTCCCATCCCCACCGCCGAGACCACGCACTACTGGCAGTCGGCCCTCGAAGGCCGCCTCAAGGTGCAGTACTGCCCCACCTGCCAGCGCCACCAGTTCTATCCGCGGCGCTTCTGCACCACCTGCCTGACGACCGACATCGAATGGGTGCAGGCCAGCGGCAAGGGCCGCGTCTACACCTACACCGTGTGCCACGTTGCGGCCCACCCCGCCTTCGAATCGCGCGTGCCCTATGCCATCGGGATGATCGAACTCGATGAAGGCGTGCGCATGCTCGCAGGCATCGTCGGGCCCGACCTCCAGCACCTGGCCGTCGGCGCACCCGTGGAGGTGTGCTTCGAGAACATCGCCGACGACATCGCGCTGCCGATGTTCAGGCTCACGGCCGGCGACGCGCCTGCCAAACAAACACAAGAGATCCCGGAGACAAGATGATCATCGATTCCTTCGACGCCGGCGCCACGGCGTTTCCCACGCGCACCTTCGTCCAGGGCGCCGGCATGCAGATGAGCTATGCCCAGGCCGCCGACGCATCGCACGCCGTCGCTGCCGCGCTGGTGCGCGATGTGCAACCGGGCACGCACGTGGCCGTGCTCTCGCCCAACGATCCGATGGTGCTGCCTGCCATGCTCGGCGTGATGCGCAGCGGCGCGGTCTATGTGCCGCTCAATGCGCGCGACCCCATCGAGGACACCATCTGGTTCGCGAAGTTCTGCGAGGTCGCGGTGCTGGTCTGCCACTCGCAGTACGCGCCCCACCTCGAACAGATGAAGGCCGAGATCCCTTCGCTCAAACGCGTCATCGGCCTGGTCGAGCCGCTGGAAGCCGGCGCTGCCTCCATCACGCAATGGTTGGCAGACTTCGCCGGCCAACGGGTCGACGTCCGTCGCGGGCCGGACGACATCGCCCTCATCAAGTCCTCCGGCGGCACCACCGGCCGCCCGAAGGCCATCATGCAGAGCCACCGCTCGCTGGAGACGGCTTACCGCATCACCAACCAGTTCACACCACCGAAGAAAGACCCGGTGCACCTGGTCGTTGCACCGCTCACGCATGCCGCGGGCGCCACCATGGTCGCGCTGGCACGCTTCGGCACGCGCAACGTGATTGCTGCCTCGGCCGACCCTGCCGTGATCCTGGAAGCCATCGAACGCGAACGCGTGACGCACATCTTCCTGCCACCGACGATGATCTATCGCCTCCTGGCGCACCCCGACGTCACCACCCGCGACTGCTCCTCGCTCGAATACGTGCTGTACGGCGCGGCGCCCATGTCGGTTGACAAGCTACGCGAGGGCATCGCCCGTTGGGGCCAGGTGTTCATGCAAGCCTATGGACAGTCGGAGGTTCCCGGCGTCATCACCTGCCTGTCGCGCAAGGACCACTTCGTGCACAACGACCCTGAGCTCGACAAGCACCTGGCCTCCGCCGGCCGCCCCTCGGGCGCCTGCGAAGTGGCACTGATGGACGACGACGGCAACATCGTGCCCACGGGTGAGCGTGGCGAGATCGTGGCGCGTGGCGACCTCGTCTCGCGCGGCTACTACAACAACCCCGAAGCCACCGAGGCAGCACGCGCCTTCGGCTGGCACCACACCGGCGACATCGGCGTGTTCGACGACAACGGCTACCTCTACGTGGTCGACCGCAAGAAGGACATGGTGATCTCCGGCGGCTTCAACATCTACCCGAGCGAGATCGAGCAAGTGATCTGGGGCCACCCCGCCGTGCAGGACTGCGCCGTGGTCGGCATCCCCGACGCCGACTGGGGCGAGCGCCTCACGGCCGTGATCGAACTCAAGCCCGGCAGCAGCGCCACGGCCGAGGAGATCACCGAGATGTGCAGGAAGCGCTTCGGCAGCCTCAAGACGCCCAAGCAGGTGGAGTTCTGGCCCACCCTGCCGCGCAGCCCGGTGGGCAAGGTGCTGAAAAAGGATGTGCGCGCCAGGCTCACGGCTTCGTCGGTGGCCGCTTGATGGGAACGCACATGGATCCCAAGGCACTGGGCGGGCGCTATGCCATCGCCGGCATTGGCGAGGCGGGCATGGGCAAGGCCCAGCCGGGCGACACGGCCCTGTCGCTTCAATCCGAGGCGGCGCGCCGGGCCATCCTCGACGCGGGCCTGAAGCCTTCGGACATCGATGGTGTGTTCGCGCACTGGGACGATCGCGCGGCGGGCCTGCTGGTGACCGAGTACATGGGCCTCACGCCCAGCTATGTCGACAGCACCGTGGTCGGCGGGCAATCGAACCTCACGCACGTCGCCCACGCCATGGCGGCCATGGAGGCGGGCCTGTGCAACGTGGCGCTCATCAGCTACGGCAGCACGCAGCGCCTGGATCGCAGCCGGTCGCGCGGCGGCACGATGCAAGGTGCCCGCATGCCCAGCGGCCAGTTCGTGCTGCCTTACGGCATGCTGAGCCCTATCGGCTTCTATGCCATGCAGGCGCAGTTGCACAAGCACCGCTACAGCACGCGGGCGGAAGACCTGGGCGAAGTCGCGCTGGCTGCGCGGCGCTGGGCGCAGCTCAACCCCAACGCGATCGCGCAGGGTCCGCTCACGATGGACGACTACCTCGCCTCGCCGATGGTGGCCGACCCGCTGCGCAAGCTCGACATTTGCCAGGTGACCGACAGCGCTGGCGCCGTCGTGCTGGTACGCGCCAACCACGCACGCGACCTGCCCAGCAAGCCCGTGCTGGTCCAAGGCTTTGCCGAGCAATACATCCAGCATGCCACGCCCTTCGGCACCGACGACTGGATTGACAACGGCGTGCTCGCCGACATGGGACGCCTGGCGCTTCAGCGCGCCGGCATGACGCACAAGGACATCGACCTCGTGCAGATCTACGACGCCTTCACCATCGGCGTGCTGATCGGCCTGGAGGAACTGGGCTTTTGCAAGCGCGGCGAGAGCGGGGCCTTCGTGCAAGGCGGGCGCATCGCACCCGGTGGCGTCTTCCCGATGAACACTTCCGGCGGCGGCCTGTCTTTCAACCACGGCGGCATGTTCGGCATGCCGCTGATGATCGAGTCCGTACGCCAACTGCGCGGCGACTGCGGCGACCGCCAGGTGCCAGGCGCGCGCAATTGCCTCATGCAGGCAGGCGGCCTGGTGATGTCGGCGTACATGGTCATGGTGCTCGGCACGGAGTCGCCATGAACAACAGCCAATGGTCGACCCTCCGGCTGGCGAAGCTGGATCCGCAAATCTGCGTCCTGACCATGTGCCGGCCCGATCTACGCAATGCGATCAACGCAGAAATGGCCAGGGAGCTGGAAGCCTGCCTGCTCCATCTGCACGACGAGAGGGACCTCCGGGTGCTGGTCCTCACGGGTGAAGGTTCGGCCTTCGGCGCCGGCGCGGACCTCAAGGAACGCGCAGTCCTGACGCCAGCGCAAACGCAGAATGCACGCGCCGCCGTGCTGGCTTGCATCGAGCTGATCGAGTCACTGCGGGCGCCCGTGATCGCGATGGTCAACGGCCCGGCCATCGCCGGGTCCTTCGAGATCGCCTTGGCTTGCGACATCCGCGTGGCATCGGACCGCGCCGTCTTCGCGCTGCCCGAGGTGAGAAATGTTGGCGCGTTTCCCGGCGCAGGTGGTCCGGTCCGCCTGCCCAGGCTGGTGGGTCGTGGCCGCGCCAACCTCATGGTGCTGACAGGTCGAAGCTTCTCTGCCCAGGAAGCCTTCACCTTCGGCTTCGTGGAAGCGGTCGTCCCGCATCAACGCCTGCTCGATGAAACCCTGACGATCGCGCGCCAGATCGCCTCCAACAACCCGGAGGGCGTGAGCGCTGCCAAGCAGCTCATCCTCCAGAGCAACCACCTGGACTTGGCCTCGGGCATGGCCTTGTCGCGTGCCCTTCGCGACCCGATGGATGGAACACCTGCGGCCGTCGAAGCCGTTCGCGCGTGGCCCTCTGCACAAAGGGCATCGAAGCATCTTCCCATATACAACTTCCGGAGCAACCCATGAATGACGTGAAAACCTGGCGCACCCTGGTCACCGCACTCGCGCTGATGGCAGCGCCCTTCGCCTTCGCACAACAAGCGACGCCGGACAAGGCGATGCGCATCATCGCGGCCGGTCCGCCCGGCGGCACGCTTGACGTGGTCGCACGCCTGCTGGCCGAAGGCTTGCAGCGGGAACTCAACCAGTCCGTGATCGTCGAGGCCAAGCCCGGCGGCGGTGGCGCAGTGGCCGTGAATGACCTGATGCAGGCACCACGCGACGGCAACACGATGGTCGTCACGCTCGACGCACTGGTCAGCGAGATTCCCCATATCGTCAAGCTGCGCTACGACATGGCCAAGGAGGTCAGGCCCATCGCCGAACTGGCGCGCGGCGGCCTGGTGATGGTGGGCAATCCCTCCGTGCCGGCCAGGACGCTGCCCGAGCTGATCAGCTACGTGAAAGCCAACCCCGGCAAGGTGAGCTACGCCAGCTACAGCGCCGGCACCGCGTCGCATGTGATGGGCCTGCAACTCAACAAGGCGGCCGGCATCGACATGACACATGTCGGCTACAAGGGCTCGCCGCCCGCGCTGGTGGACGTGATGGGGGGCCACGTGCCGCTGATGTTTGCCGGCATCCCCAACGCCATTCCGCTGGTCAAGTCCGGCAAGGTCGTGCCCTATGCGGTGAGCCTGCCGCAGCGCTCGCCGAATTTGCCCAACGTGCCGACCTTCGCCGAACTGGGCTACCCGCAGCTGGAGGCGCTGGCCTGGGTGGGCCTGTGGTTGACGCCGGATGTGCCCGCCGCTGTCCAGAACAGGTTGCGCGAAGCGGCCATGAAGGTGATGGCGCAGCCAGGCACCCGGGAGCGCCTGACGGAGTTCGGCTTGGAGCCCGGCAAGCCGCGCACGCCGGACGAACTGGCGAAGTCGCTGCGCTCAGACTACGAACGCATCGGTGCGGTGTTGAAGTCGATCGACTTCAAGCCTGGGTGAGGCCTGGCAGCGCGCGGGTTCAGGCGCCTTGGCCCGCTTCGCGTGCCTGGAGTTGCCGGACCGCCTCGCGCTTCGAATCCTCGATGAGCTTTTCAACAGACTCAGCCGCGACTTCCACGTTGCCCGCTTTCAGCGCCTTTTGCATGGCTCGCCAATTGCGCGCCGATTCCTTGCGCCGGGCAGGTGTGGCCAGGCCCAGCTGGGTGTAGCGCAGGGTCTGACGTGCCAGCGATGACAGAATCTCGGCCAGGCGCTCATTGCCGCAGCTGTCGCGCAACGTCCGGGCCAAGCGAAATGAGACGTCGAAGTAGGCGGCGGCGTCAGAAGCCGGATCCTGTGCCAGCGCATCCAGCGCCTTGATGTCCGCCTCCAGGGTCGTCGCCAGCGTGACCGCCTCCTCGGCGCTGAGGCGGGCGATCATGGCGCCCGACAGCGTGCGACGAATCTCGAAGACGTCGCCAACCTCTTTGATGGACAGCTGCGTGACATGCGCGCCACGATTGGGCAGGATGCGCACCACCGAGTCGCTTTCCAGCAAGCGCAAGGCCTCGCGCACAGGCCCGCGGCTGACCTCGAATTCCTCGGCCAGCGACTCTTCGCGAATGCGATCGCCCGGCGCGTATTCACCGCTCGCAATGGCAGTGAAGATGTGCTCGGCAATCTGTTCCGGCAGCGTCTGCAATTGGCGGCTCGCCGCTTTCTTGGCGCGCCCTGGC
This sequence comes from Variovorax robiniae, assembly GCF_037889955.1. Lineage (NCBI taxonomy): Bacteria > Pseudomonadati > Pseudomonadota > Betaproteobacteria > Burkholderiales > Comamonadaceae > Variovorax > Variovorax robiniae. Next base: position 21,551 of record NZ_JBBKZS010000033.1, on the reverse strand, counting down.
AACCTGTCGGCCCGCTCCGCGCCAAGTTCTGATTTTTTCGTTGGCATGCCCATTCCCTTATTGTTTACAAAACTAATGTAGTCATCCAATTAGATCACATGCCTATTGGACCAGGAGCGAGGGCGGCTCGGCCATCCGCAGATATGGCAGGGCCGCCGAGCTCGCAGTTTGGGGACTGGGCTTGTTTTGGAAATGATGTAGCAGGGCGAGCTGGGAGGATTCGACGCGTTCACCGAGAATTTTTGAAGTGGTGCCGGCAGATCGACGCGCGCATTCAGGGGCGCTTCAGGTTGCGAAACCAGAATGTTGGGTCGGCTCGGGTACTGCCCTTGCTTCTCACCTGAGCCGCTTTCAAGACCCGCCACGGCGGGTTTTTTTTAGGGTGCTCGGGAACAGAAGACTGCGCCGGTGCAAAGCGCAGAAGTTTCTCGGACCAAGAGAAGTTGACCGGGCTTTTGACCAGGATTTTCCAAAGGCGGCGGATGGACACGATGGGCGCAAGCCAACTGTATGCGAAGGCAATATTGGCCGCGCTGAGAGAGGTCCCGACGTCGGAAGAAATTGCGGGTCTGGAATACCGCCACGTCGCATTCGCCGTCTACTGCTTGCGGCGCGGCCGCGGCGAGGGTATGCCTTGTTTGGAACGCTACCTCGAGCCGCTCTTCGAGGCCAACGAGACCGACGCCGCCTATGCGGGGTATCAATGGATCAGGTCGTGCTTCGGGGAAGACGAATAGCACGAGCCCTGGTCTACCAGCCACCGCTAACGTCTGAGTGGCCGTCGAGCTTTACTGATTGGTCAAGGTGTCGACGGAAACTTTCCCCGAGGCTTGGCGTGTCCGCTGCGTTATCTTTGCACGGTTTCAAGATGCGCGAGTTGCGCCGGGCAGTCGGAGGACGCGGACACAAGCGCAAGTGGACTGCGCCGGAGGGCGGTGATTGATTTCTCGACAGCGGCAGCGTCGCGCGTGTTCGAGACCAACCCTGCCGAGACGGCCGCCCTCGACAGACGGGAGAAGTTCTTCTCGAAGGCGGGCGTTCCGCAGCGTGCTGCGATCACGCGATAGTCGGCTTCTTGCTGGACGGCGTTCGTAAACGACTGCTCCTGGGACACCGCGTTGGCCACAGGGAACACCGATTTCACACCGCCCAAACCGAGACCCAGCGACTTCATGAACACGCCGCTGCGTACGAATGGCCGGCACCGGCAGGCGGAAGGCCCGTGTATTCAGCATGCTGTGCGCCACCTCGGCCTCACTTTGGAAAGACGCATCGGTGCGCGTCCGTATCGTGCGCACGCGCTGCCTCGGGATATGTCCGCGCAGGTGGCTGGCAGCCATGGCCGTGGGCGAGTCGCTACCCGCAGTGACGGCGGAAATGCAGGACGAGGATGAGGTGCGTATGCTTGCCCGTTATGTTTTCGGACCCAGCGCAAAGGGCTGAGTCATTGCTGATTGAAAGATGCGTATGAGATGCCTGCTGCAGTGCACGCTACCCGATTTCTGATTTCTCTCTTGAACTCCCAGGGTCATTGACGAAGGGGGGCGCGGTGAATACCAGCGCGTCGCTTCAGATTTTGGCCCCGTCAGTGTTCCTGCCGAGCCACTTTCTTGTTGGACACCTCGGCCCGGCTACTGCAGGACTTCGATGCGAAACCTTTCGGCTGCTCTCCCGACGCTGTCATGAAAAAAGCCGTTGCCGCCCCCACGTCCGCTCCGGTGCGATCTGTCGTTTCCCCGTCATCCGGCCGCGTGGCTAGCGCTTCGCGCCCTGCCCAACGGACGGTACCCTCGATGGCGCAGTCGGTAGCTTCCACCGCGGCCAAGTCCAGCTTCACGCGGGTCGCGCCGGCCGCGCCGGTGCCGCCGCACGTCGCGCCCAGGAAGGACCCCAAGCTTGCCCACCACTGGAAGACCAGGACGCCGGAACAGTTGAGCGACGCCGAAGTCATTGCCATGCCCGACAGCGAGTACATGAACGACAAGCAAATGGCCTTCTTCCGCCTCAAGCTGGTGGGCCTCAGGCAGGGCATCCTCGAAAGCGCTAGTGAAACCACTGAGCACCTGCGCGAAGACGCCGTGGTCGTGCCCGATCCGACCGACCGCGCCACCATCGAGGAAGAGCACGCCCTGGTGTTGCGCACGCGCGATCGCGAGCGCAAGCTGCTGAAGAAGATCGAACAGTCGATCCACCGCATCGACGCCGGCGACTATGGCTACTGCGACGAGACCGGCGAGCCGATCGGCGTGGGCCGCCTGCTGGCCCGTCCGACGGCCACGCTTTCGCTGGAAGCGCAACAACGCCGGGAGCTGAAAGAGAAGATGTACGGCGATTGAGCGATGGTATGGAGCAGCCGAGCGGCTGCGAGCTTGCCAGCCCCCGCCCCCTGGAAGTGCCAACAGTGCGTTACAAACGGCTTTTCCAGAACGCGGAGCGGTCGAGGGTCTTTTTCTTGCCTGCATTCGAACGCGCGGCCGTGCCGCGCAAGACCACCAAATGTCCGGAATTGACGCCACTACCCCGTCCTTGTCCAGCGACCCGCCGGCTTTGCCTTCGGGTCAGGCGCCCTCTTCGGTGCCGAGCTTCGTCGTCGAGCCCCGTCTTCCCGGCATTCCATGCGGCAGGGTGCTGCGTTGCGCCGATCCAGCGTCCCGAAGTTGCGCAGCACGCTGTTGTCGCCGATCGCCACCACGCCGATGGTCTGCGTCACCGGCTGGATGCTTCCGAAGTTGTTGAGCTGGGCACCCCGGTCCCAGCACGATGATGTTGGCATTCCCAGGTCCGGTGATCACGGCATCCGGATGGACGTTGACCGTCACGTTGGATGCAGCCGAGGCATCGAGCGGGACAGTGGTGAGCGCGGGTCCGGTGCACGTGACGGTCTGGCCATCGGCGGGCGGATTGGGCAAGGCAGTCTGCCCGGGCCGGCCTGGAAACCGTCGATGCGATCAGGCCGGCAAAGACGGACGCCCCGAGGGCGGTGATCCTGAGGGAAAACGGGGCGATGCGCTGGTAACCCGGGTGGCCTCTGCGCGGCTTGCGCGCGGAGGTAGCTCGGAGCAAAGACATGGCATGGGGCCTTTCCTTGTCATGGACCTCCTCGGCAATCCAGTGGGATGTTCCGATCGCTTCCACGCCCTTTCTATCACCTCGTCTCTGTGTCGCGCAAGTGTGATGGGCCGACGTACCGTTCGATCGCCGATTCAGCGCGAAGCGATCGACATCGACGCATTGGCCGGGTATCCCGATTGCTCTTTGTGAAACGTCGGAAGCACAAACACAGCCACGAGCCGACTTTCCACCAGCCAGCGGTCAAGGACGATCAATCCGGGGTTCGGTCGCTACTGAATCTGTTGGACGACCGGAGACTTCCACGCGCCGCTGAGCAGCTCGGGCTTGGGGAGGTAGTAACGCATCGTCAGCATGAAGGGACCCTTGGGTGCCGGGAGCCAGTTGGCCTGCTTGTCGGCGCCCGGCGAATCGCTCTGCACGTAGAGCGTCAGGCCGCCGTCGGGATCGAGCTTCAGATCGGGCAGCATCGGCGAATTGATGAGGTAGCGGTTGAGGTCGTTCTTCACCAGCAGCTGGTCGGGCAACCCGTACATCGTCAACGACCAGAACGCGTTCACCGGCGGAAACTGGCCCTTGGCAAAGTGCAGCGTGTAGCGGCCTTTGCTGCCGTCCAGCGGCTGTCCATTGGCATCCTTCTCGTAGATCGGATAGAGCGCTTCCTCCCGGGAATTCGCACCGATGCCCACCTGCGCACCGACGGCGCGATCGAGGTAGTTGTTCTTCATGGCCGCGCGCGTGCCGAAGAGCCGGTCGATCTTGCCGCCGAGTTCCGCACGGCGCGCGTCGATCGCCTTCTGGCCGTCGGCCATGCCCTCCTGCATCGCAGCCTTCACATCGGCGGGCAATGCTGCAACGTCGATCTGCTTGCCTGGTGCGACGCCGATGCGCGCGAATTTCGAGCGCAGCGCCTTCTCGCTCGGCACCGTCGGCGCGAACTGGAGCACGAAGTTCAGGACATTGAAGAATTCGAGCGAACTGCGCTGCTCGGCCGGGCTGAGCGGCTTGATCCAGTCGGGGTCCGCGACGGGCTTGGGCGCCGCCTTGCCGAGCAACGCGGACAGCGGCTGCACCTTGTAGCCCGCCTGGATCTTCTTGACGTTGTCGATGTCGCCCGGATTGAAGAGCTGCGTGCGGCCGATGACGTTGATAATCTCCGTCTCGGCGCGCACCACCTTCGTGATGCCCTTCGGTTGGGTGCCCTTCCAGTTCGGCCCGGCGATCAGGAAGCTGCCTCCGCCATTGCCGGTCGTGCGCGTGCCGAGGTAGTCGAAGTTGTACGTGTAGAGATCCATCATCTGGAACACGTAGTAGCGGCTCTTCTCGATCGCCGGGATGGTGAGGACCATCGGCTCGGCGCGCAGGTCCAGGCCGAGGAAGGTATACGGTGTGTCGGAGTTGGGCGTGACGAAGGCCTTGTCATCGGGCGTGAAGACTCGCGCGATGTTGAGCACCGAGTTGAACGGCCCCTTGTATTCCGGGTTGCCTTTCGCGATCGAGAAGGCGTACATGGTTCGGTAGCTGTCCTCCATCGGAAAGCCGTAGATGTAGGCCTCCTTGGCGATCGCGCGGGCCTCGGCTGGCGTGACCGTCGGGGTACCCGCGGCATACGCCGGCGATGTGTGCACGGATACCAGGGGCGCGAAGCCTGCCGCCACGAGGGCCAGCGTCTCACGTCTGTTCATTCTCATCGTCCTTTCGGTCTGCAATGGGCTTCGATTCACTTGGCGTTTGCGACCGGCGTGAGCGGCGGCAGCTTCCAGGTGCCGTTCATCGCCTCCTCGCTGGGGCCGTAGACACGACCCACGGCGCTGTATCGGCCTTGTGGCGCCGGCAGCCAGTTGGACTCCTTGTCGGCGCCGGGCGATTCGTGGCCGATGTAGAGCGTCAGGCCACCGTCGGCGTCGCGCTTGAGACCCTTGGTGCGGTCGCCGATCGAATAGCGCTTCAGGTCATTGGCATAGAGGAAGCGGTCGGGCAAGGTGTAGAGCGTCATCGACCAGAAGAACTTCGCAGGCGGCAGTTGGCCGGGCGCGAAGTGCACGCTCGAGAGCTTGCTGCCATCGCCGACGTAGCCCCCGTACCAGGCCTCGACCAGTGAGTTGCCGTAGAGGCCCTTCTCGGCGGCGATGGCGCGCGTCAGGTAGTCGTTCTTCATTTCCGCACGACTGCCGAACAGCCCGTTCGACGAGAGCGTCACCTTCGCCTTCTCGGCCAATGCGGCCTGCGCGTCCTTGACGCCGTCATCGATGGCCGCAAGCGTGGCGGGGGGCAGGCTCTGTGCATCGAATGGCAGGCCGGGGCCGATGCCGATGCTGCGGAAGCGCTTCATCAGGTCGACCTCGCTCGCGTCCGGCGGTTGCGTGAACTGAAGCAGGAAGTTCAGGTAGCCGATGAAGTCGTGCGAGCGCCCCTTGGCAACGTCATAGGGCGGGAAGACAACCGGCGCGGCTGCTGGCGGGGCGGCGGTCTTGAGGTAGCTGCTCAGCGGCGCGAGTTGCATGTCCGCCTGGACTGCTTTCACGGCGGCCACATCGTCGGGGCCATCGAGTGCGGTGCGCGTGAGCGTCATGACGATGTCGGTCTCGGAGCGGAACAACTTCTTGGTGCCGGGCGGCGTTTCGCCCTTCCAGTTCGGGCCCGCGATGAGGTAGTTGCCGGCATCGTTGCCGGTGGCGCGCGAACCGATGTAGGCGAAGTTGTAGGTGAAGAGGTCGACCCACTGCTGGACGTAGTAACGCTTGCCGCGTACCTCGGGCACTGTCACGACCCATGGTTCGGCACGCAGGTCGAGCCAGGCCCATGAATACGGTTCGGCGTCACGACATCGTGGTTGTCGGGCGTGTAAGCCTCGGAGTAGTGGCGGAAGCGACCGAAGCCGCCCACATACTCGCGCCCCGCGGGATTGGCCAACTGCTTGTACATCGTGTTGTAGTTCTCGATCATCGGGAACGCGTAGATGTAGGCCTCCATGGCGATGGCGCGGACGGCAGCCGGGTCAGGCGTGGGCGTCTGGGCGAGGGACGGCTGGGACGCGAATACGCACAGCGCGCAGGCAATCAGCCCCGCGCGCCATGGATATGAAAATGACATGAAGTGCTTCCAATGACGATGGATCAAGGCATGAGGGAAGCGCAAGAAAGCATCAGGTGCTCTTGGCTTCAACCCGCCGACAGACACAAGACAGCGGCGCACGGACAGCGTCACTTGCGGCAGGTTAGACGTTCTCGCCGAACGAATCAAGGTTCCCTGCGGTCACTGACCGACGTACAGCTGGCGACTGGGATGGGCCCCTTCGCGCCAAACCTGCGCCCAGCTACAGGCGGCCACGAGGCGTCCTCCGGACGTGAGGCAGAATTTCCCGCTGAGCGGTCGCTGTACACGCCAAGCATGCAGCAAGGTATGAGCTGCTCGCCCCTCTGCTCAACAAAGGCATACGACATGATCTCTGGAAGACTTTTCCGCCTGCGTCATCTGACCGTGCTGGCCGCTGTGGCCATGGGGTGCGCAGTCCAAGCGCAAAGCCCCACGAACGTCACCCTATCCGCTTCCGGCATAGCGGGAACCCCGGCGGGCACGGTGATGAGCAAGGAGTACGTCGCGACAGTCGGGCGCATGGCCTACGTGTGGGGCTGGCCATTGGTCAACAACCTGAATCGCTCCATGGGAATGAAGGATGTCCCCGAGCCGGGCCGACTCGGTGGAATTGCCCCGGTCGCGCCGCCGGGCTATGTCTCCATGCTCACGGACTACATCGACGCAGGGGAGAGACTCGTCACGTGCCCCAATCAGGACACGGTCTATGGGGCGGGCTTTCAGCGCGTGGACAGCAAGCCAGTCATCGTTCAGGTCCCCGACTTCGGTCAGCGATTCTGGGTTTACCAACTGGCTGACGCGAGGACCAATTCGTTCGGCAAGCTGGGCAAGCAGTACGGTACCAAGCCTGGCTTCTACCTGGTGGTGGGGCCGAATTGGAAAGGGCAGGTGCCCAAAGGCGTTCGGGCGGTATTGCGCTCGTCCACCGACTTGGTGGCGGTTTTCCCGCGCATCTTCCAGGACGATACGCCGCAGGATAAGCAGGCCATCCAGTCGCTTGTGAACCAGGTGATGGTGTATCCGCTATCGGAGTACACCGGAAAGATGAAGACGAAGGACTGGAGCAAGACGCCGTCCTTCCCTGCTCCGCCCGGCCAGGGGGCGGGCGAGACCAAGTGGGTCTTGCCCGAGAAGTTTTGGGAAGAACTGCCGATTGTGATGAATGAGGTCCCGCCACTGCCCGGCGAGGAGGCGTTGTATTCGACCATCCGCTCGGTACTTGACGCTGCGGCCAGGAACCCGGACCTCAAGGCAGCGCTCGTGCAGACGGCGGCCAGCGCCGAAGACGAGGTCATCAAGCCGCTCTTCGAGTTCCGCAACAACGGCCGGCCCATCGGCAACGGCTGGAACTCGCCGGCGAATGGAGCGCGTTGGGGCTACGACTACCTCTCGCGCGCCGCCACCGCACGCTCGAATATGTACGACAACGCGCCGGAGGAGACGCGCTACATCTACACCGATGTCGACAAGGCCGGCCAGCGGCTGCACGGCAGCAAGCGCTACAGCGTCACCTTCGCTGCAGGGCAGACGCCGCCGGTCAACGGCTTCTGGTCGCTCACCGTCTACAACAAGGAACATCTGTTCGAGCCCAATGCGCTCAACCGATTCTCTTTGGGCACCAAGAGCAAGGACTTGAAGAAGAACGCCGACGGATCGCTCACCCTGTACTTCCAGAACCAGTCTCCCGGCAAGGAGAAGGAGAGCAATTGGGTTCCAACGCCGGTCGATGAGTTCTCCTTGTACATCCGCGCTTACTGGCCCAAGGTGGAAATCTTGGAAGGTCATTGGCAACCGCCAGCAGCTGAGCAGGCGAACTGATGCGAGGCGCCCGCCCGCGCTTCACGGCCCACGAGCAGACTCCCGTGCGCGCCAATTGGACGGCAGTTCTGAAGCCGCAAGTTGACACCGTGTGGCGTAGCAACCGGAGGGCTATGCCACCTCCGGCCTGCGTCAATTGACAGGCTTCAAGTGACCATGCGCCTTGCCTTGACGACGGTTATGCGAATGTTGGCTTGCTGCAACGGCTTCCAGTGGCACCAAGTGCAACTGGCCATGCCGCACGCCGCGCAGCGCGATGATCTGTTCGGCGCAGGCACGCACCGGCACGACCTTGCCGCGCAGCACCACGGTCTCCAGGCAATGGTCATGGTCGAGGTGGGTGTGCAGGCTGCTCACGACCAGGTCATGGTGCTCGTGCTGCACGTCGAGCAGGCGCGCCGTCACGGTCTGGTCGTGATGGTCGTAGACATAGCTGAGACTCGCCACGCACCAGGTCGCTGCGGCCTTGCGCGCATGGTCATCGAGTGCCGCCTTGCCCAGGCCGTGGCGAATGAGGTCGCGCACCGCCTCCGAGCGATTGACGTAGCCCTTGTGGGCAATGAGTTCGTCGAACTGCCGGGCCAGGTCTTCGTCGAGGGAGATGGTGAAGCGTTGCATGGCGGACCGGGTGCGTGAGGTGCGCGGAATCATAAGTCGCGGCCTCCACATCCAAGCTCGCTGAATCCGCCAGGTGGATGCGCGCGTATTGGTTGCAACCGTCACGCCTTTGTGCCGGTCCCATCCAGGAGTCAAGCCATGCACCCACGCCTTCACCGCCTCGCATCCCTCACCCTCGCCATCGCCCTTTCCGCCGGCGCCGTCACTGCCATGGCCGACGTCATGGTCGGCGGTGCGCCCATGCTGCCGACCAAGGACATCATCGACAACGCGGTCAACTCGAAGGACCACACGACGCTCGTGGCGGCCGTCAAGGCGGCCGGCCTGGTCGATACGCTCAAGGGCCCGGGCCCGTTCACCGTCTTCGCGCCCACCAACGCAGCCTTCGCAGCACTGCCAGCCGGCACGGTCGACGCGCTGCTGAAGCCCGAGAACAAGGCGAAGCTCACCACCATCCTGACCTACCACGTGGTGCCCGGGAAGATGGACGCCCCGGCGTTGTTGAAGGCCATCATGGATGGCATGGGAACCGCCACCCTGAAGACCGTCTCGGGCGGCACGCTCACCGCCAAGGCGAGCGGCGGCAAGGTCATGGTCACGGACGAGAACGGCGGCACGGCGACGGTCACGATCGCCGACGTGATCCAGTCGAATGGCGTCATCCACGTCGTCGACAAGGTGCTGTTGCCGAAGTAAGCGCCGCCTGGCTTCGGCCATTGATCAGGCATGCGGCATACGGCGTATGGCATGGCCATGCGCTGTATGAACAATATCGAATTCCTCATACTCCCGCCGAATATGCAACTCCAGCGAAGCCTCCGCCGCCGCGTTCTCTGCACCGCCTTGTTCGGCAGCGCCGCCGCCTGTGCGCAGGAAGCGTCGCTGCCGGAGATCCAGGTGAGCGGCCCGCGCGATGCCACGATCGGCGCGGCCGCCAGCGCCAGCGAAGGCGCGGCCGAGCGCGAGGTGTTCCAGGCCCGTCCCAAGCTGAGGCCCGGCGACATCATCGAGTCCGTGCCCGGCGTCGTCGCCACCCAGCATTCCGGCGACGGCAAGGCCAACCAATACTTCCTGCGCGGCTTCAACCTCGACCACGGCACGGACTTCTCGATGAAGGTCGACGGCATGCCGGTCAACATGCCCACGCACGGCCACGGCCAGGGCTTCGCCGACCTCAACTTCCTGATCCCCGAACTGGTCTCGGGCGTGGGCTACCGCAAGGGTCCCTACTTCGCCGACAGTGGCGACTTCTCGCTGGCCGGCAGCGCCACGCTCGACTACTTCAGCGTTCTGCCCGCGCCCTTCGCCGAAGTAACGTTCGGCAGCAACAACTACAAGCGCCTGCTGGCCGCGGGCTCCCGCTCGATCGCAGACCAGACCTGGCTCGGCGCGGTCGAACTGGTCGGCAACGACGGCCCGTGGGACGTGCCCGAGAACCTGAAGAAGGCCAACGCCGTGCTGCGCTATTCGCAAGGCTCGGCGTCACAAGGCTTCAGCCTCACCGGCATGGCCTACAAGAGTCGCTGGACCTCGACCGACCAGGTACCCGAGCGCCTCATCGAGAGCGGCGAGCTCTCGCGCTACGGTTCGCTCAACCCGACCGATGGCGGCGAGACGCAACGCGTGAGCCTGTCGGGCAAGTGGTTCAACAAGAGCGCGGCCGGCGAGACCAACATCAGCGCCTACGCGATCAACTACCGCTTCGACCTGTTCTCCGACTTCACCTACTTCCTCAACAACCCGGTGAACGGCGACCAGTTCGAGCAGACCGACCGGCGCAACGTGTTCGGCGCGCAAGCCTCGCACCAGATGCCCGTCAAGCTCGGTAGCCTCGACGGCATCCTGAGCTTCGGCGCGCAATGGCGCGGCGACCGCATCGAGGAAGTGGGCCTCTACGACACGCAGGCGCGCGAGCGGCTGTCCACGGTGCGCAATGACAAGGTGAGCGAGGACCTCTTCTCCGTCTACGCACAGCAACTCGTCTACTTCAACGACAGTTGGCGCGGCTACGTCGGCCTGCGCGGCGATGCGTTGCGCTACGACGTGCAGGGCCGCGAGCCCCTGTACGGTGCCATCAACAGCGGCAAGGGCCACGACTCGCTCGCGAGCCCCAAGTTCGGGCTGGTCTACACGCTGAATCCGGCCAACGAGTTCTACCTGAACGCGGGCGTCGGCTTCCACAGCAACGACGTGCGCGGCGCGACCATCTCCACCGATCCGCAGACCGGCTTGCCGGCCGACCGCGTGCCCGCATTGGTCAAGGGCAAGGGCGCGGAACTCGGATGGCGCTTCCAGCCGAACGAGGACCTCACAGCCACCGTCGCTGTGTGGCAACTGAAACTCGACTCGGAGTTGGTCTACGTCGGCGATGCCGGCACCACGGAGCCGGGCCGTGCCAGCAAGCGCAGCGGCATCGAGGCCACGCTCAAGTGGAAGGTCGACAAGGCCTGGCGCTTCGAGGTCGACGCCGCGTTGTCCAAGGCCCGGTTCCAGGGCACGCCGCCCGCAGGCGAAGGCAACTACGTGGACAACGCGGTCGAACGCGTGCTGTCGACCGGCCTGACCTACATCGAGGGACCGCTGACCGCCTCGCTGTGGCTGCGCTACATGGGCCCGCGCGCGCTGGACACCACCAACACCGTGCGCTCGCGTCCGAACACCCTGCTGAATTTCGGTGCGCGCTACGCGGTGAACCGGCACCTGACGCTGGGCCTCGACGTCTTCAACATCGCTGGAAGCAAGGGCAACGACATCGAATACTTCTATGCCTCCTGCACGGCGGGCGAGGTCGCGAGCGGCGCCTGCGGCACCGGCATCGAGGACAAGCACGTGCATCCGATGGATCCGCGCAGCGCGAGGGTCAGCGCGCGATGGACCTTCTAGTAGCCGAGCCCGCTGATGGGATGCGGCCAGGAGTAGTAGTCAACTGCAAGTTCGATTCGGTTGATTTGAAAGACCGCTCTGCACTTCATTGCTGACGCAAGAGATGAGTGGATGTTTCATGGGCGTCATGGCAAAGAATCACACGAACAGTTTCTAGGTTGCCGACTTCGCGACTTCGATGCCGGTGGGTTGGCGGTGCACCCCGATCGTCGTGAAAAGCACCTTGCAAGCGTCGCTGCCCTTGTTTGCGCCAGGCGTGCCGGGTGCCGTTTTGAACGAAGGTGTCGCCCGCGCGCAGGAGCGTCTGCTTTCCGTCATCCAGCTCGAGCCATATCTCGCCAGAGATGACGTACCCGAAATCAATCGAGTCGCTCGTGTGCATGCCTGGATTCGAGCGCTCCATGTGCGCCGCAAATCCGGGCAGCACCCGTTCCATTTCGAGCCACGCCGCCTTGCGATCGCTCGGAACCGGGCGCGGCGCGGAGTCAGGCGGGAAGGTGACGACACCGAAGCTGAAGCCGCCAGGAGGTGGAAAGTAGGTCGAGAGGGGCGGTACGGCGCCGTTGTCCGGAAGGCCTGGGGGACTTTGCGCGGACCAGAGCGCGAGCCATTCGCTGCCCGGCAGGAAGCTGATGGTGAGTGGTTCAATCACCGCATCGCTCGCAACGACCGCCTTGCCTTCTGCACTGTGCCCAGTGACCAGACGCCGTGTAGGCATGGGAGCTCCTTTGGATTTGAGTACGACGCCTGCCGCTACTACTGCAAACTGGGTTTGTCGGCCGAAGTCAAGTCAGCACGGCTTCATCGAGTTTTGCTAGCGCTTTCCGGTTGTTCTGCTGCATGGAAACTCATCGCCATTGTTCTTCAAGTCAGGTCGGGTTTGACGTCGGGTTCCTCAGCAGTTCAGGGGCGCCAAGCCCACATAGAGCCGGCGTTCGAAGCGAATCTCGGGAAACACGATTGTCGCGCCGTCGACAGTCAGGTCGGGCAACTTCACCCAGACGCGATCCGCATGTCTTGTCTGGACGTGCGCCGCGACCCAATAGTGGCGCACCGCCAAGAAGGGTCGCGGCCCGGTCGGTAGCGTCGGCAACTGTGAATCGTCCATCAGCAGGTCGGGTGCGGCCAAGCCCGCCCGGCGCGCCGGCAGCCGCACGTACCCGTCCTCCTCCACGCGGTCCCAGAGGTCGATCCAACCGATCTTGCCGATCCGAGGCGCGCTGCCGTCGCGCAGGTCGATGGCCACCTCACGACCTGCAAGCTGCGCGCGATGGTCCTTGCCGATGTCGTACCGAACGTGGACCACCTCGTCCTCGCGCCGTGGCTGCACACGGATCAGCAGCTCGATATCAGCGCGCGAGACCACGAGTCCTTCGGGAATCGCGCCGAGTGAGCAACTGTTGTACGTGAGCCGGCCAACGCTTTCATCGCCCACGTAGTACGGGAGCGAAAGGGGTACGCAACCGGCGATGAGCGCGGCCACCCATATTGAGATAAAGCGGGCGTGAACCAGCATGCGGAACTCTGACGATGCGAGGTGCACAGCCTGCGCTCGTCGCGCGATGAAAGCAATGCCATGCCGACCAAGTAGCGTCCACCGATACCATGCGTGCAAGCAAGGGCTACCGGTCCAAGCGCGGTTTCCGAAAGCTGCCCTCGGAATGTCTTGCGGGGTTGGTGCACTTGTGATCACGATGGCCGAGCCGCCCTCACCCGACGTTCCTCGATCGCAACGCGGCGGTTTGAGGGCCCAGGCGCCGAGGCAAGATTCGGCAACAATAGGACAGCCTATGCTCCAAGCCGCCGATACCCGCCAGCGCGGTCCGCTGACCGCCCTGCGACAGGGCCTGCGACATCTCTGGACCGATACGCCTCATCCCAGTCCGCTGGTCGACCAGCGGCTGGCGAGCGCCTACATCCTCGACACGCGCGACCAACCTTACAGCGCCGGCGTGGCCGCCGCCATCTTCTGGATCACCTTCCTTCTCCTGACCGGCGACAAAGGGACGCTGATTTGGGCGGTGCTGGTGCATGGCATGCAATTGAGCATGTACTTCCACCTGCACGGCGAGCGGCCCGATGGCTATGGTCTGGAGCGGGCCTTTGCGATCCGCCGCCGGCTCGAGTCGCGCATGCTGATCCCCGGCATCGTGTGGGCACTGGCGCCATGGCTGTTCTTCCCCAGCGGGAACCTTACTTACATCCTGCTGATGTACTTTTTCATCAGCACCGTGACGGCGGTCTCGACCGCCGCGCTGGCGCAGTGGTGGCGCGCGGCGGTATTGTTCGCCGTGCCCGGCTATGTGAGCTTGTCGGCGCGGCTCATGCTGGAAGGCGACAAGCTGACGCTGCTGATGGGCAGCCTGGCTCTGTTTCAGCTCTGGGGCACGCTGCACTACACGCTCAAGCAGCACAGGCTGATCGTGCAGTCGCTGGAGAACGGCTTCGAGAATACGCTTTTGACCCAGGAGCTCGCGCGCCAGCTGAAGCAGGTCGCGCAGCTGTCGGCGCAGCGCACGCGCATCTTCGCCGCCGCCAACCACGACTTGCGCCAGCCTATGCACGCGTTGTCCATATTCGTCGACGCGCTGCGCCCCGACCGTCCGCCGACGCCAGAAACCCTGCGCTACATGCGTGACAGCGTGGACGCTCTGCGCACCTCGGTCGACGCCCTGCTGGACATCGCGCACTTCGACGGCGACGCGCAAAAACTCGTGCCGGAGCCGGTGCGGTTGGCCCCCCTGTTCCAGGCTTTGGGCGGCCGCTTCACGGTCGCAGCGGCGGCCAAAGGGCTGGCATTGCGGTTCGTGCCCACCGAGGCGGTGGTGCAGGCCGATGCGCGGGTGCTCTCGCGCCTGCTGGGCAACCTGGTGGACAACGCCATCAAGTACACGCCGAGCGGCCGTGTGCTAGTGGCCGCGCGGCGCAGCCGCAACGCCGAGGGGCCGGCTTGGCGCATCGAGGTGCGTGACTCTGGGGTCGGCATCGACACACAGCACCGCGAGCAGGTCTTTGAGGCCTTCTTCCAAGTCGACAACCCAGGCCGCGACCGTAGCCGAGGCTTGGGACTGGGCCTGGCGCTGGTGGCCAGCATGGCGCGCATGATGGGCTCGCGCATCGTCGTGCGCTCCGAGACGGGGCGGGGCAGCACTTTCAGCCTGGTACTGCAGGCCGCGCAAGCCGCGCCTGCCGCTTCAGCCGTTTCTGCGCCGGCACCGCTGGGCGCAGTCGAGGCACCGCGCCGCGTGCTGGTGCTGGACGACGAGGAGCCGGTGCGCCGTGCCATGGCCACCCTGCTGCGCGGCTGGGGCCACCACGTGGCGCTCGCGGCCAGTCCCGACGAGGCTTGGCAGCAGCCCGGCCACTACGACTTGCTGCTGGGCGATCTTCGGCTGGGCAGCGGCCTGTCGGGCTTGGCGGCCGCCCAAGCGTTGCATGCCGTCGGCAAGGTGCGGCGTGTGGCCATCGTGACGGGCGAGACGGCGGTGGCGCACCGAGCAGAGATCGAGCGCGCCGGCTATGCGGTCTTATTCAAGCCGGCCGACGCGCGCCACCTGAAAGCGCTGTTGGCGGGGAGCTAGTTGCGCACAGAGACATTGGCGGTTTTGTCGCATTCGATACGGTGCGCTTCTCGGGAAAGGCGTCTTTCGCGAAGCGCCAGATAATGCACGCAAACCGAGACGACCTCTACGAAGACGCGCGATGCCGCTCGGCCTCTTTCGCGTGCTCAACCGTCTCGACGACTTGCTGAATTGAAAGCGGCCCCGTGAGTTCGACCTCTCCGGCGAGCACGCTGTCCATCGCGGCGCGTCCTTTCTTCCCCGCCAGCCAGGACGATGAAGCGCTGACCGACCCGCCGCCGAACTTGGCATGAAGGGCGGTGGCCGCCGCGCGGCTGATCGTCGCGAATGCAGTGTGGTCCTCGGCGGCCGTGGCCGCGCGCACCACTGTGCAGTAGGCCTCGAGCTTTTCGGTTTCGAGTCGCAGCCGGCGTGCCTTCGCCTCGCCTTGCGCTACATGCCCGAGAAGCGCGGCGCCATTCGAGGTCGAGAAGACTCTGATCTGGCGCCCTTCTTCCCAACTCGAGTCGCTCCGGGTCATCACCTGAACGGCTCGGCCGCGGGCCTTGGAGGCTGTCTGCGCTGCGGCCTGCGCTGAGGAGGCCTGCGACATGTCCCACACGAGCAAAGGCGCATGTAGTGACCCGTGCACGGCCCACCGTCCATCGATGTTGAGATAGCGGATGTAGAGCGTTGCCGGGCCGCCGTGATCGCGATGCTCCAGCAATGCCGAACCGTGTTCGGCAAGTGAAAGTAGAAGGTATTGTTTTGGCAGCATCGCGGGAATTCTTTGATCAGGCTGCGATTGTGGCGCTGACCTCCCGCGGTGGGCCGGTGCTGCTTGGGGGCGCCCGTCCCGTTCCACTGCCACCAGGTCAGTCCACGTCCTCTGCGTCTGGGCGCGCAAGGGATAGACGCCCCGTTCGAGATCTGGCTTTCCGATCTTGGCCGGCATCGCTTCATCCAGCCTTGGAAAGGCTCTGGCCATGGCGCCACGGCGTGACCACCTTTGCTTCCGCCCGAGATGACCCAGGCCGCGCCTTGAGGCCATCGAACAGTCCGCGGTTTCACCTAGAAGCCACAAGGACTCCAGAGCGCAACTCATCCGTGGAGAAGGCCACTGGAGTCTGATTCTTCCGTTGTGTTGGGCGCCAGTGGCTGGGCGTACGACATCGCAAGCAAACGCGCTTCGACCTGCCTGAAGGCTTCGGTGCTCACCAGGCGCTGGATCGCCAGCGAGGCCTGCAAGAGGAAGTCTTCGCCATCGGGCTCTGAGCGCTTGATGCTTTCGCACAGGGCAAGGTAGGCCTTGAAGTCCGCAATCTCGCAAGTCGTGTAGCCACGCAATCGCGAGAACAACGTCCAGTCGTCGTGCTCGTAGGCGACCACTTCCAGTGGGCTCCACTGCGTCGGGCTCGAGACCTTTTCTGCACGCTGGACCCTGTCGTACAAGCGAACCCATTCGCGGATCATCGGGCTGGTGCTGCAGCGCTGAGCCAGTTCGCCGGGCAGCGCATCGAGGTCCAGCGGCTTCATCACTTCGCCGTAGGTGGCGGGGAAATCGCTCATGGTCTGCACGATGTTGGGCATGGCTCAGACAGGCAATGCTATCTCAGCCCGCGAAGCTCCAGATGCCGCTCGGGGCGCGAAATCGCCGCGATGCAGCCTGCGCGAGCGGCTCGCTTTACTGATTTGCTCACGGTGACGGCGGCCATTGCATCGCCTGCAGTTCGGTCCACGTGAATGATTCGAGCAGGCGCCCGATGGCTTCGGCTGACAGTTTCACATCCGGATAGCACAGCGCGGAGGGATGGATGCCGGCCGCACGCACGTGCTGGTACGGCTCCAGGCCCGCCGAGCGCGCCACCTTTGACGTAGTTGGTGAGGCCGGCACTGCGAATCAGGTAGCGCATGAGGATCTCAGCCCGCTGTCGCACAGCGCGAATTCATTGACGCAATCGGTTAAACCTGAATACGGGCGAATTTCATCCTTCGTCCACCCCGCAATCCCTTGCGGCACAGAGACGACAGCATGAATTTTCTCGACGTGTCGATGTGACGCGCCAGTGCCGATCGTGATCATGCACGCGACGCGCGAAGCAGTACGGAAACGGATCAAGCGACGGGGACTGAAGTACGATTGCTCCTGATGGCGCCTCGGACGCCGCACACGAGGTACTGCATGGCTCCCTGGCATAGCGACCCCATTTATTCCGAGTGGTATCCGGCGGCTGCCCGACCCGAGCGACAGGGCACCTATGAGGTCCTGCTGGCGGCGGGCAGTCAGCGTTGCTTCGCGCACTGGAACGGCTCGGGCTGGTCGGCGAATTGGGCAGACCACGGCGCCATCGAAAGCCGTGCGAAGGACCTGGCGACCGTTACACACTGGCGCGGCTTGACCGAGTGGTCCGCACGACGTGGCCGTATTCGAGTTGGTCTGGGGCGCGTGCAGGGGCTCATTGGCCCGTGATTCAAGGCCTCCCGGTGACTTGGACCGCCTTCATGAAATCCGCCCGCGTTCTCTGCCTTGCGGCAGTTGCGCTCGGTGGCTGCGCGAGGCCAGCCGCGCCAGTGCAGGTCGAGAAGGTCAAAAGGGTCGAGGCCGCCGTGCAGCCATCCGACGAGGCCGGGGTGGCGGACTGCCAGTACGTCGGAACGGCGATGGGATCCTCGGGGCTGTACGGCGCGGACGCTGGGCTTGGCGACCGCAATGCGCGTGCCGACGCCCTGCAAAAGGCTCGCTTGCTTGGGGCCAACCGCGTCGTATGGATCCCAGCGGCGCAGGGCTATCACAGCACCCGTGCCTTGGCGAGGGCCTACAAGTGCTGACTGCCAAAAGGTCGAGCTTCCGTTCCACGTGATGAAGAACCCCTTCTGACACAGGAAGACTCGCTACAACGGCCTCGCGAAGAACAAGGCGCCGCCGTTCGATCTCTTTGGACTGACCAACCTGTTCATCGTCAAGAGGTCTGCACCTTCCTGATTTACACCAGCAAAGTCGGGCCAAGCGCCACAGAATGCACGCAACCGAGATCGGCCCGATCCGCGACGCCTTGGGCACCAGCTTCCGAAAACAATTCCACCGGAAGCGGCGCCCTGGAGATCTGCGCAGCAAAGTTGTTCCCATTGCGGCAATGCAACCTCAATCGTCCCGCGCGAGGCAATGGACAGCGACGTGCATCCGCGCCCCTGGTGATGCGGCGCGAACGGAAAAACGAAGGGATTGCAGACGCAACGGATCGAGTGGCGCGACCTTTCACGCCGGAGCTTCTTCAATGATGCTTTGCACAAACGCTCGGCGGCGCACCGGTCCGGTGTAGGGCGATCACTCTAGTCGTGAGCTTGACGGTGGCTCGCGCTGGCGGCAATGTTGCATTGCAACATGAATGCATCCGCCGTCACATTTGCCTCGCGCTTGCGCCTTGAAGATCTCGGGGCCGAGATCGCTCACGCCCGCAGGCATGATGACCTTGGTCGTCTCCCAGCCCTGTGTTTTTGCGAAGTTCGGCCGTGGGCCCGGGGCGCGGGCGAACAGCGGCTGGCAGATCTCGCATGGAGCCTCTGCGTCCGGGCGCCGGCAGCAAACAGGATTGCATTCCTTGCTCGAATCGACCGCTTGATTGCAGAGTTGGAAGAAGCGTGCATGCGGGCCGGAATCGACTCGCTTGCGGCTACGCTGCGCGTTTCCCGAAGGCAACACGGATCGTTGGCGATTGCGTAGCTATCCAGCCGCGAAGGCCGCAACGAAGCTTGAAGAGCAGCTACCTCCGACGGGATGCCGTCATCGGGCTCCTACGACGGCGACGATCGAAGGGCCGGGAGCTCCGTCCTTCGTTGGCCGTCTTGTCGGTCATCGGATGTGTTGATCTGGGTGCGTCCGCCGCTGCGCTCAGTGCAGCAGTCCGGAGATCAGCGCCTGGACCACGGCAGCGGTCTTGTTTGCTGCCTTCATCTTGTGCACGACGTGTTGAGGTCAGTTAACGCCGCTAGCTAGGTCAGCAAATGATGCTAGCCAGAAATCGGAAAGACTGTTGATTTAATTGAGGAATTGTGGATCTCGTTGCTGTTGGGGCGTTGTTGCTGTGGGGCAACAAGAGCCCTCGGATGGCATCTAATCTTGCTAGCGCGGGCAACAAGGCGCCAAATGGTGCTAGCGCACCTACAGGAGCCGTTGATATGCCCCGTTCGCCCGCGATCACTGAGCGAGAGATCCAGATTGCAGATGTGCTGCGCCCGCTGGGTACGGGCGCCCTCACCCGCGATCAGGCACTTGTGGCAGCGGACCTGCTGAACGTTCACTGGACTCATGTCTACCGATTGCGCAAGCGCTTCCTTGCGAGCCCGGTCGTGAGTTCGGTCGTTCCCCGCAAGACAGGTCGCAAGCCCGGGCCTCGGCTGGATCCGGACGTCGAAACGATCTTGCAGAAGGCACTCCACCTGTGGTTGCCCAAGCAGCGGCAACTGGCGCACCCGCTGCTCGACCTGTGCACTGAGATCAAACGCCAGTGCAAAGCCGCGAAGGTCAAGGCGCCCTCCAGGAATACCGTGGCGGCGCGTTGGGCGGTCTATCGGGAGGAGCAAGCAGCGTTGCTCGCAAAAGATCCGGCGGCCCAGAAGGCACCTGGCAACTTCAACGCAAAGTCACTGCTCGACATCGTGCAGATCGATCACACGCAAGCCGATGCCTTCGTGGTGGACCCATGGTTCCGGCGCACCATCGGCCGCCCCTGGCTGACGCTGGCGATCGACATCACTTCGCGCTGCGTCGTCGGGTGCTATGTCGGCATGGAACGCCCGAATGCCGGCACAGTTGCCCTGTTGCTCAGCCGCATTGCGCTGCCCAAGGCACCGTGGCTCAAGACGCTCGGCGTGGACGCGGCTTGGCCCATGCAGGGGATACCCAAGATCCTTCATCTCGACAACGCCGCCGAGTTCAAGAGCAAGGCGCTGAGAGTCGGCTGTTCGCAGTACGGAATCGACCTCATGTACCGCCCGGTCGGTCGACCGCACTTCGGCGGTCACATTGAACGCCTGAACCGTACGCTCATGCAGCGCCTGAAGGGGGTGCCGGGCGCCACAGGCAATTCGGTCAAGGGCCGAAAGGCGGGCAAGCCTGAGGAGAAGGCCGCGCTGACCCTTGTTGAATTCGAGCGCTGGCTGGCAGTCGAGGTCGCCTTGCGCTATCACCACAGCGAGCACCGCGGTCTGATGGGCGCCACACCCGCCAACGCGTGGCAGACGCTCGCCGAGGTCCAACAGCCTCGCCAATTGGTCCCCGGCCCGGAGGAAGCCTGGAACTGGCTGGTGCACTTTATGCCCCTGACCCATCGCACTGTCCAGGGAGACGGCGTCACGATCTTCCACATCAGGTACTGGCATCCGATCTTTACGGCGTGGCGCGTCGAGCGAAAGAAAGTGCTGGTGCGCTACCACCCGGAGGATCTCTCGCGTATCTTCGTGTCGACTAACGGAAGGCAGTACATCGAGGCGCGGTACGCCGACCTTCGGCGTCCTGCCATCTCGCTGTGGGAGCAGCGAGCGATGTGTCGTGTGCTGCGCGGCGACAAGCGGCCGGTATCGGAGGCTTCCATCTTCAAGGCCATTGAAGCCCAGCGGCAGATCATTGTGAAGGCCAGAGCGGACACCCGGCTACAACGACGGGAGACCCCAAGCCGCAAGCCCAAGTCGCGCCCTCCCCCTTGGGCGCCGCCGCTGGAACCCGTCGTGCAGCGGGCAGAGGTCGACTACAGCAAGACGCTCAGGCCGTTCAACGTAGAAGTCTGGTGATGTCGTGAGCACCGCGATCCTCGGTCACCTGCACGCGTCCAAGCGCGCCGAAGCCATGCTGGAAGCCGACGCAAGAATCCGCGGGCTGCGGCGCGACCGATGGATCGACTACCCGAGGGCAAGCCAGGCGCTTTTGAAGCTCGAGGGGCTGCTGGAAATGCCGCCGAGGGCGCGAATGCCGTGCATGGTGCTGCACGGCGACTCCAACATCGGCAAGACGTTGATCGTGGCCAAGTTCCAGCGAGAACATCCCGACCGGTTCGATGAGGTCAAGGGCGTGGAGCGGCGTGACGTTGTCGGGATGCAGATGCCGGCGACGCCGGACCAGCATCGGTTCTACTCTGCCCTGCTGTTCGAGCTTGGGGCGCCACACAGTGCTTCTGCAAGCCTCTCGGTACTCGAACGTCTGGCCCGAGAACTCCTTCGTCGCATCGCTCCGCGCATGCTGATCGTCGATGAAGTTCACCATCTGCTGGCCGGAAACTATCGCGAGCAGCGGGCTTCGTTGAACCTGCTCAAGTTCCTTGCGAATGACCTGAAGTTCAGTATCGTGGTGGTCGGCACCGCCGACGCGCCGCTGGCGCTGGCCTCGGATCCCCAGATGATCAGCGTGTCTGTCCGGTCTTCCCCGTCGCTTGACGGCGAACAGCTACGGACCAGTCAGATGTCGATGACCCGTCGAAGGTGTCCGTAGGACACGCTCCAGGAGGCCTCGCCGGT
>NZ_JBBKZS010000032.1:0-47884 GCF_037889955.1 Variovorax robiniae | reverse complement strand
GGGCTGGCGGGTCAGCAGTTCGATGCAGACCGACTTCGTGCTCGACGCGCTGGAGCAGGCCCTGTACGCGCGTCGGGGCGAGCGTGAAGGGGCGCTGGTGCATCACAGCGACAGGGGCTCGCAGTACGTGTCGATCCGCTACAGCGAGCGGCTGGCCGAAGCCGGTATCGACCCCTCGGTGGGCAGCACCGGCGACAGCTACGACAACGCGCTGGCCGAGACCATCAACGGCCTGTACAAGGCGGAGATGATCCACCGGCGCGCCCCCTGGAAGACGCGCGAGGCGGTCGAACTCGCCACCCTCGAGTGGGTCTCATGGTTCAACCACCACCGCTTGCTTGAGCCCATCGGCTACATCCCACCAGCCGAAGCAGAAGCCAACTACTGGCGCCTGCAAGCCCAGGCTGTGACCACAACCAAGCCTGCTCATCCGGCGGCACTGCAGGAGGGTTGAACCATGAGTACATGGCCCAACCGGGGGCGCCTCCGGCGGCCCCTGCGGGGGCTGAAATAATGAAAGCCAGAACAGCCAAAAGAGAAGTCAGGCCATCCCGGTCTGACTCAAGCCAATAGGCCTCCTCGAAAGCCGGTGTGGTTCAGACAGCGCCGCAGACAGAAGAGTTGTTCCGCCCCCGGCTCGATGAGCAGATCAACATGCGCCACCCGCTGGTGCGCCTGGCTGGCCTGATCGATTGGGGCGAGATCGAGCGCACCTTCAGTGCCCACTTCCGCTCCGCGCGCGGGTGCCCTGCATTGCCACCTCGCCTGGTCGCAGGCCTGCTGTACCTGCAGCACACCTTCGCCGCCTCCGACGAAGCGGTGGTCAACACCTGGGTGGAGAACCCGTATTGGCAGTACCAAGGCGCCATCTACTGCGCCCTCATCGGCGGCGCCTTGGCCTTACGAATTCCACGCCCCTGAAGACCTCGATCTCTATGGCGAAAGCGTGGGAGGTGCCGCTTCACCCTGACGAGTAGAAGTCGCGAACGACGGCGATGGGTCCGGACGCAGACCTACCAGGCAGCGAAGCGATCAAAGTCGTCGCGTACGATTCGTACATGTCCGCGCATGGCATCGAACACGCGGCAAGGAGTTCGGATTCGCAGCCTTACTTGCCGGAGCTGGCAAGCGCCTCGACCAGCGCTCGGGCCGCCGCCGATTGATGCCGGTGAGGGGCATACACCAACGAAAACGGCCTTGTTCGACCGCCTAGTTGCGGCAGGAGTTCGACTAGGGCGTGTTAACACAAACGTAGTCCGTCGGCGATCAGCGCAAAGCTGATGAAGCCGATGAACATCACGTCGAGTTTCTCGAAGGGAGAGAAGATCCGGCGATAGCCCTTGAGGCGTCGAAAGAGGCGTTCGATCTCATTGCGACGCCTGTACATCTCGCGGTCGTACTCCCATGGCGTTATCCGAGATTGCTTGGGCGGAACGACGGGAATGAAGCCCAGGTCGAGTGCCAACTGCCGTGTCTCATTGCCCTCGTAGGCGCGATCCATGAGCAAGTGCAGTGGCCTGTTGGGTGCGCCCAGGGCGCTTAGCAACGCACGTCCCTCCGGCGCGTCATGCGCCTGGCCCGGAGACAAGGAAAACGTTACGGCCGTTCGAGCATCCGCGGCAACCATATGAATCTTGGTGGTCCAGCCGCCTCTGGATTGACCGATGGATTGAGGGCCGTTTTTTTTAACGCGCCGGTGCCATCGGGATGAACCTTCACGATGGTGCTGTCCAACGACACCGCCTCGATCTTGATGCGCACAACCTGAGCCTGCTGAAGCTCGGCAAACACTCGGTCCAAGACACCGCTCTTGGACCAGCGGTTCATGCGCGTATAGATGGTGTGCCAGTTGCCAAAGCGCTTGGGAAGGCCGCGCCATTTGCATCCGTGTTCGGCAACATAAAGAATCGCGTTCAACACACTCAAATTCGACAGACTTACGTTGCCTCGCTGCAGGGGAAGGCAGTGCTCGATCTGGGCGAACTGGGCTTGAGTGATCTCCATGCATGAAGTGTCTCTCGTTGTGCATGATCAACTCAATTAGTGTTAACACGCCATAGTTGCTAGTCGCGAGTTGTGGTGTCCGGCTTTCCTCGGAATCCAGACGGGTCCTGGACATCGCAATTCGCGGTCGAGACACGAATGCGCAGAATACACACTCATGGAAACCAACAGCGCTTGCTTCCTTCCGGGAGTGGCGAGTCACGCGGTCGTGCTGCCACGAGCATTGGCGGGATCCAAACCAGCCCAGCTTGCCGACAGCAAGCTTCGGCCAGTGGCGCGGTGCATGTGTGGGACAGCCAACAGGTAAGAACACGAGCCGGTACGCGCGGCGACGGTCGCACGACGTATCGACTCTGGTCGAGCCGGTCGGCTTTTGCAGCGAGAAGACAGCAACGCGACGCGCAAGGGACGGCCTGGCGTCTATCGCATGTAGGAAACGTCGGGTGTTGCGAAGGTATTGCGGACCAGCTCAGCACGCTGCGTGACCTTGACGCAGGACTCCTCAAGGTGTCGTTGCAGCAGTGACTGTGCACGGTCGGCATCATGTTGTGCAGCCGCCTGGAAGACCTCGAGGTGTTCCGCCATGAACGGATCGTTCCGCGGCATTGGAGCCGCGCCGCCGAGTACGTGCTTGCTCAAGGTGAGCAGGCAACGGGTGCGTTGCAGGCTTTCCAGCAGTGGCCTGTTGCCGCAATGCGAAAGGTAGGCCACGTGCAGGTCGTGCTCCAGGTCGTCCATTTCGCCGCGCGTGACATCCGGGTAGGACTTCATGGCCTTGCGCAGTCGCTTCATCATCGCTGCGATTTCGTCCTTGGGCGCCACGTCGATGGCTGCGCGCAGTGCAGCGGGCTCCAGCAGCCAGCGCAACTCGTAGAGATTGCTGATGCGCTTGCCGTCGAGCGGCGTCACATGCCAGCGCAAGCGCTCGTCCTTCTCGACGAGGCCGAGTGCTTCCAGCCGCAGCAACACGTCGCGCGCGACCGTCCGTCCGACGTTGAAATGCCGCGCTAACTCGACTTCGTTGATGCGGTACTGGTCGAACACGGACAGGTGCACGACGTCCCGCTCGACCTCCTGATAGATGGCTTCCCACCCGGGCGCATTGCGTACGGGCGTGGCGCTCTCGTCCTGTCCCAGCATGGCTGGCGTGAGCGTGACGCGTGAAGGCTGCGCGCCGGCCGGGCCGGCAAGGACGCCGCGGCCATCGAAGCGGCTCACCAGGGCTTCCTCTTCAAGCTCGTGCAGGGCCTGCCGGACCGGCGTACGCGTGACGCCCAGGATCTCGGCGACATGCCCTTCCAGCAGGACCGCGCCGTGAGGGATGAAACCGCCCGTGATGGCATCACGCAGGACCTGCTTGACGCGCGAATAGACAGGCGAGCGCGGGCTGCGCTCGCCCACTGCCTGTTCACCAGGCGCCCCGTCGGATAGTTCCTGGGTCGCCTTTTTCGCGTCTTTGTCCATGGCACAGATGGTACGGCGGGCGGAAGAGTCCACGGCTCCCGCTAGGGGAAAACCATAGTGCTTTGTGCGGGCATAAGTCATTTACAGTTGACTCATGCCAGCACAAGTCATTTATTCCACATGAACTACGACTTCGATTTCAGTTTCCTGTCCACGCATTGGCGCGAGCTGATCGACGGCATGCTACTCACGCTGCGCTTGTCGGTGGCGACGATCGTGTTCGGCTTTGTTCTGGGTGTGGCGCTGGCAGTCGTTCGCACGCAGGGCTCGCCGCTGGGACGGAAGCTGGTGTCTGGCTACGTGGACCTGATCCGCAACACGCCGCTGGTGATCCAGGCGTTCTGGCTGTTCTTCGGTCTTGCGGCGCTGCAGATCCGCGTTCCGGCGATGGCCGCGGCCATCATCGCGCTGACGATCAACGTATCGGCGTACACCACGGAGATCGTCCGTGCCGGCATCGAGTCGATCCCGCGTGGGCAGTTGGAGGCCGCGTCGTGCCTGGGCATGTCGCGCTGGAAGGTGTTGCGCCTCGTCATCCTGCCGCAGGCGGTGGAGCGCATGTACCCGGCGCTCATCAGCCAGTTCGTCTTGATGATGCTGGCGACTTCGATCATGTCGCAGATCTCCACCGAGGAGCTCACGGCTACCGGCTATGCGATCCAGTCGCAGACCTTCCGCGGCTTCGAGATCTACCTGGTGATCGCCGTCCTCTACCTCGTGCTGTCCTGGCTGCTCAGGATTTCGATGGCGGGCTTCGCAGCGGTCGTGTTCACCCGCCGCCGTCGCCTGAAGACGCCGCTCTGACCCGCACAAAGACAACACACGGAGACAAGCATGGACGGCATTTCGATCAGCCAGGTGGGTTTCATCTTCAAGGGCGCGGGCTGGACGCTCGTTCTCTCGGCGATGGGTTTCCTGGGCGGCGCACTGGTGGGCCTGCCGCTGGCGATGGCGCGCAGCCGCGGGGGTGCCGTGCTGCGCACCGTGACGGGCGCCTATGTCCAACTGGTGCAGGGCATCCCGCTGCCGGTCATCATGTTCCTGTGCTATTTCGGCATCAGCATCGCGGGCTTCGACGTGCCTTCGCTGGTGGCCGCGGGCATCGCGATGACCGCCTACTCCAGCGCCTACCTCGGGGAGATCTGGAAGGGCTGCATCCAGGCCGTGTCCCGCACCCAGTGGGAAGCGGCGGAATGCCTGGCCTTGCGCCCCGCACAGCGCCTGGCCTACGTGATCCTGCCCCAGGCAGCGCGCATCGCGATTGCGCCGACGGTGGGCTTCCTGGTGCAGATCGTCAAGAACTCCTCCTATGCGGTGGTGATCGGGTTCTTCGACCTGACCTACTCGTCGCGCGTCGTCAACAACTCGACCTTCAAGCCTTTCCTCGTCTTCACGCTCGCGGCCCTGATCTATTTCGCGATCTGCTACCCCTTGTCCTCGCTTTCCTACCGCCTGGAAAAGCGGATGGCCCAGCGCTGACCCCGCGTCGCACAACAACAACCCACGGAATCAAAGTCATGGATGAAATCGTTCGCTTCGACAAGGTCTGCAAGTCGTACGGAGACGTGCAGATCCTCAAGGGTGTCAGCTTCACGGTGGGGCGCGGGCAGGTGGTCGCCCTGATCGGCCGCAGCGGCTCGGGCAAGACCACGGCGCTGCGCTGCATCAATGGCCTGGAGACGATCCAGGGCGGCGAGCTGCACGTGTGCGGCCGGGCCATGCATGCCGGGTCGGTGGACCTGATGGACCTTCGCAAGGAGGTGGGCATCGTGTTCCAGAGCTACAACCTGTTCCCGCATCTCACTGTCCTGCAGAACATCACGCTGGCCCCGCGCAAGGTCAAGGGTGTGCCGCGCAAGGAGGCGGAGGAACTAGCAATGGAGGTCCTGCAAAAGGTGGGTCTTCATGAGCGCGCCGCCTACTACCCGGAGCAACTCTCGGGTGGCCAGCAGCAACGCGCAGCCATTGCCCGCTCGCTGGCCATGCAACCCAAGCTGATGCTGTTCGACGAGGTGACCTCTGCGCTCGACCCCGAACTGACGGGCGAGGTGCTGAAGGTCATCGAAGGCTTGGCCAATGACGGCATGACCATGGTGCTCGTCACGCACGAGATGGCTTTCGCACGGTCCGTGGCCGACCAGATCATGTTCATGCATCAGGGCATCGTCTGGGAGTGCGGCAGCGGCGACCTGCTGGGCCAGCCCGCGACGCCTGAACTGCAGCAGTTTGTCGGCAGCGGGCTCTGAACCGGCCAGCCTCATTTTCCCCTTCACGTTCGTACCAGATCGAATTCACACACCACGAGACCTCACATGAACTTCACTCGCCGTCATCTCACATTCGCAGCATCGCTCCTGCTGCTGGGCGCCGCTGCGACGGCCTCGGCCGACACGCTCGACACCATCAAGCAACGCAAGAAGGTGCTGATCGCGGTGGACATCGGCGCACCGCCGTACGGCTTCCTCGACAGCGATGCGAAGCAGGCCGGCTCCGACGTCGAAGCCGCGCGCATGCTGGCAAAGGACCTGGGCGTCGAACTGGAGATCGTCCCGGTCTCCGGCCCCAACCGCGTGCCGTTCCTGTTGTCGAAGAAGGCCGACCTGGTGATGGCCTCCTTCTCGATCACGGACGAACGGAAAAAGGTCATCGACTTCTCCGAGCCCTACGGCGTGGTGCCGATCGTCGTCGCCGGACCGAAGGCTGCGACGCTCAAAGGCTTTGCCGACCTGTCTGGCAAGAACGTGGCCGTGACGCGTGGCACGACCAGCGACCAGGAACTGTCGCGCGGCATCAAGGAAGTGTCCGGCGTCACGGTCGTGCGCTACGAGGACGACGCCACGACCAACACCGCCGTGGCCACGGGCCAGCAGGACTACATGGCGGCCGCTCCCAGCGTGGTCCCTGCGGTCAAGAAGGCCAACCCGGCACGCGACATCGACATCAAGTTCGTCATGAAGTCCTTCCCGTATGGCGTCGGGCTGCGCAAGGACGACGCGGCACTCAAGTCGTGGGTCGATGGCTGGGTCAAGACCAATCTCAAGAACGGCAGGTTCAATGAAATCTACAAGCGTCACTTCGGCATGTCCTTGCCAGAAGAGATGCTGAAGTAACCCACTCGACATCGGAACCCCAGACCATGTATTCACCCACCGAAGAGCAGGCGTTGAAACAGCCCGCCGAGCCGCCGGCACGCCCTCACGTGCGGGTGATCCGGCTGCACCCGGATGACGATGTCGTCATCTCGCTCGACCAGTTGATGTCGGGCACGCACATCGCGAGCGAGGGCGTCGACGTCGCGGGCCTGGTGCCGCCCGGGCACAAGATGGCCACGCGGGCAATCGAGCCCGGCCAGGCCGTGCGCCGCTACGGGCAGATCATCGGCTTTGCCAGCCAGCCGATCCGCGCGGGGCAGCATGTGCACACGCACAACCTGGCCATGGGCGACTTCACGCGGGACTATGCGTATGGCGCCGACTCGAAGTCGTCACCGAAGGCCGCCGAACCGGCCACGTTCCAGGGCATCGTCCGCGAGGACGGGCGTGTCGCCACGCGCAACTACATCGGCATCCTGACCTCGGTGAACTGCTCGGCCACCGTGGCGCGCGCCATCGCCGATCATTTCCGCCGCGACATCCATCCGGAGATGCTCGCGGACTATCCCAACGTCGACGGCGTGGTCGCACTGACACACGGGGCCGGCTGCGCGGTCGACCCCGATGGCGAAGGCCTGGCCATTCTGCAGCGCACGCTGGGCGGCTATGCGTGCCATCCCAACTTTGCGAGCGTGCTCGTGATCGGACTGGGTTGCGAGACCAACCAGATACCCAAGCTGCTCGCCACGCAAGGGCTGAGCGACAGCGCGCGGCTGCGCAGCTTCACCATCCAGGACACTGGCGGCACGACGCGCACCATCGCGCATGGCATCGAACAGATCAAGGCGATGCTGCCCGAGGCCAACAAGGTCCAGCGCGAGACCGTTCCCGCGAGCCATCTGGTCATCGGCCTGCAGTGCGGCGGATCGGATGGCTATTCGGGCATCTCGGCGAATCCGGTGCTTGGCGCCGCTGTCGATTTGCTGGTGGCGCATGGCGGCACCGCCATCCTCAGCGAGACACCGGAGATCTACGGTGCCGAGCACCTGCTGACGCGCCGCGCGCAGACCCCCGAGATCGGCCACAAGCTGATCGCGCGGATCCGCTGGTGGGAGGAATATTGCGGCCGCAACGGCGCCGCGATGGACAACAACCCCTCCGCTGGCAACAAGGCCGGAGGCCTGACCACGGTGCTCGAGAAATCGCTCGGTGGCATCGCCAAGGCCGGCTCGACCAATCTGGTGGATGTCTACGAGTACGCGCAGCCCGTGAAGGCGCACGGCCTCGTGTTCATGGACACGCCGGGCTACGACCCGATCTCGGCAACGGGCCAGGTCGCGGGCGGCGCCAACCTGATCTGCTTTACGACCGGCCGGGGTTCGGCCTACGGATGCGCGCCTTCTCCCTCGTTCAAGCTGGCGACCAACACCGCGTTGTGGGAGCGGCAATCCGACGACATGGACCTCAACTGCGGCGAGGTGCTCGACGGCACGCGCAGCATCCAGGAACTCGGCGCCAGGCTGTTCCGCATGCTGCTGGACACCGCGTCCGGCCAGCCCTCGCGCAGCGAACTGCACGGCTATGGCCAGCAGGAATTCGTCCCCTGGCAGATCAGCGTGATCACCTGAACACAACACAAGAACATGACATCCACTTCCCGCGCCCGTTATGAGGGCCTCTTTCCCGTCGTGCCCACGCCCTTCACCGAAAGCGGTGAGCTCGACCTCGAAAGCCAGAAGCGCTGCGTCGACTTCATGATCGATGCCGGCTCCAACGGCCTTTGCATCCTCGCAAACTTCTCCGAGCAGTTCCTGCTGTCCGACGAGGAACGCGAGGTGCTCACGCGCACCGTGCTCGAACACGTCGATGGCCGCGTGCCGGTGATCGTGACCACCACGCACTTCAGCACGGCCGTGTGCGCCGCGCGCAGCCGTCGTGCGCAGGAGCAGGGCGCGGCGATGCTGATGGTGATGCCGCCATACCACGGCGCGACCTTCCGCGTGCCCGAGCCGCAGATCTTCGAGTTCTATGCACGACTGTCGGATGCGGTGGACATTCCAATAATGATTCAGGACGCGCCCGCCGCAGGGACGCCTCTGTCTGCCGCCTTCCTTGCGCGCATGGCCAAGGAGATCGAGCATGTTTCGTATTTCAAGATCGAGACCGCTGGCGCCGCCGCCAAGCTGCGCGAGTTGATCCGCCTCGGCGGCGACGCCATCGAGGGCCCGTGGGACGGCGAAGAGGCCATCACGCTGGTGCCCGACCTCGACGCCGGTGCGACCGGCGCGATGACTGGCGGCGGCTTCCCGGACGGCATACGGCCGATCCTCGACGCCTGGCGCGCGGGTCGGCGTGACGAAGCCATCGCAGGCTACGAGCGCTGGCTGCCGCTTATCAACATTGAGAACCGGCAGTGCGGGCCACTGGCGGCCAAGTCGCTGATGAAGGTGGGCGGGGTTATCGCCTGCGAGGCACCGCGCCATCCTTTCCCCGCGATCCATCCGGCAGCCCGCGCGCTGCTGATCGAAACCGCCAAACGCCTCGACGCGCAAGTGCTGCGCTGGGCCCGATAGTCCCGAAGCCACAGAAAGCCAGGATGCAACAACACGACAACCTCATCGGCGGCCAGTGGACCACGGGCAATGCCTACAGCCCCAACCTGAATCCGTCGAACCTGGGCGACACCATCGCCGAGTACACGCAGGGCGACGCCACGCACGTCGAAGCCGCCGTGGCCGCCGCGACCGCCGCCTTCCCGGCCTGGGCCACGGGCAGCATCCAGGCCCGCAGCGATGCACTCGACAAGATCGGCACCGAGATCCTCGCGCGCCGTGAAGAGCTCGGCACGCTGCTCTCGCGCGAAGAGGGCAAGACCAAGGCCGAAGGCATCGGCGAAGCCACGCGCGCCGGCCAGATCTTCAAGTTCTTCGCCGGTGAATGCCTGCGCCTGTCGGGCGAGACGCTGCCTTCGGTGCGCCCGAACATCGGCGTGGAGATCACGCGCGAGCCGGTGGGCGTCGTGGGTCTCATCACGCCGTGGAACTTCCCGATCGCGATTCCCGCCTGGAAGATCGCACCGGCCCTGGCCTTCGGCAACTGCGTGGTGCTGAAGCCTGCCGACCTCGTGCCGGGTTCCTCGTGGGCGCTGGCCGAGATCATCAGCCGCTCGGGCATCCCGGCCGGCGTGTTCAACCTGGTGATGGGCCGCGGCAGCGTCATCGGCAATGCGCTGGTGAACCATCCCGGCATCCATGCGATCAGCTTCACCGGCTCGGTCGGCGTGGGCCGCAACATCGCGATCCAGTGCGTCACCAACCACAAGAAGGTGCAACTGGAGATGGGCGGCAAGAACCCGCAGATCGTGCTGGACGATGCCGACGTGGCCCAGGCCGTGGAACTGAGCGTGCAGAGTGCCTTCTATTCGACCGGCCAGCGCTGCACGGCATCGAGCCGCCTGATCGTCACCGAAGGCATCTACCCGAAGTTCATCGCCGCGATGCAGGAACGCATGGCGAAGATCAAGGTGGGCGATGCACTCGCCGCCGGCACCGACATCGGCCCGGTGTCGAGTCAGTCGCAACTCGACCAGGACCTGGAATACATCGCCATCGGCAAGAGCGAAGGCGCCACGCTGGCCGCGGGCGGCGAACGCCTGAAGCTCGGCACCGAGGGCTACTACATGTCGCCCGCGCTGTTCAGCGAATCGGTGGCGTCGATGCGCATCAACAAGGAAGAGATCTTCGGCCCGGTGGCGAGCGTGATCCGCGTGAAGAACTACGAGGAAGCCTTGGCCACGGCCAACGACACCGAGTTCGGTCTCTCCGCTGGCATCGCCACCACGAGCCTGAAGTACGCCACCCACTTCAAGCGCCACAGCCAGGCCGGCATGGTGATGGTCAACCTGCCGACCGCGGGCGTGGACTATCACGTGCCCTTCGGTGGTCGCAAGGGTTCGAGCTACGGTCCGCGTGAACAGGGCAAGTACGCACAGGAATTCTTCACCACGGTGAAGACGGCCTACACACAAGCCTGACCCCCAGGCCAGGCAACGATCCCATCCACAAAGGAGTATTCCCATGAAAGCAGTTGGTTCTTCGATCGCGGCGCGCCGCTTGCTGGCGCTGTCGGTGTTCTCGCTCCTGGCATCGGCGACGCTCGCCGCCGACTATCCGAACCGGCCGGTGGAACTTGTCGTGGCCGCCTCGGCCGGCGGGGGAACCGACGTTGTCGCGCGCGCGTTCGCCGAGGCAATGCGCACGCACCTGCCCCAACCTCTGATCGTTATCAACAAGCCCGGGGCCTCGAGTGCCATCGGCTTCGCGGAAGTCGCCAATGCCAAGCCCGATGGCTACAAGGTGGGCGTGATGAGCGTCAACCTCGTCATCCTCCCCGCGCTGGGCCTCATGAAGGTCAACGCCGATGACTTCATTCCGGTGGCTCGACTGAACTTCGATCCTGCGGCGATCACGGTGCGCGCCGATTCGCCCTGGAAAACCGTGGAGGAGTTCATCGCGGACGCCAGGAAGAAGCCCGGTGTGATGCAAGTAGGCAACGGCGGCGTGGGCGATATCTGGCATGTCGCGGCGGCCGCAGTCGAGGACCGCACGGGCGCACAGTTCAACCACGTGCCATTCCAGGGCGCGGCCCCGGCGGTTGCGAGCCTGCTTGGCGGCCACGTGGATGCGATCACGGTGAGCCCCGGCGAAGTGAAGCAGCATGTACAAGGGGGCAAGCTGCGCGTGCTCGCGATCATGGCCGATCAACGGCTGGGTGGCGCCTACGCCGGTGTCCCGACACTCAAGGAACGCAACATCGACCTGTCGATCGGCGTGTGGCGCGGCCTTGCCGTTCCCAAGGGCACGCCTTCGGACGTCGTGCAGACGCTCGGCAAGGCCGTGAGGGAGGCTGCTGCCGAACCGGCCTACAAGGAGACGCTTGCGAAGGCCAACCTCGGTGACTCTTACGCAGATGCAGCGGGCTTCAAGGCCGACATCGAGAGCGACCGGGACTCGCTGAAGAAGGTGCTTGCCAAGCTTGTGATCCAGAAGTAGGGGCTTGGCTGCAGCGCGGCGGATTTCTGCGGGTGCGTACTCCCAACGAGCCAAGTGCCCGGTTTTGGGCTGCATGGTCACCCCGCCGTCCCTTTGGGTGCTGAACGCCATCTTGTCGCCGGACTTCTATGCAGGGCGCTTGCGAAGCACCTGAGGCTCGAGGCCGGCAAAACGGACTCACGATCCTCCGCCCGACACTGCATTTCCGCAGTGACTACCCCGCTCTCACGGTGGTCGACTCGCCCATCCCGAAGGGGATCTGCAACGCCCGCGCTGACGGTGCCCGGCTGTCCGCCGGGCGTGCGACCCGCGAGCCGTGGGTCGGCCCAGGGCTGGGACGACCCTGCCGTCGATCAACTCGTGTGCGATCTCGCGACGGAGTTCTCCGCAAGCACCGGCTTGCCCGCGGCCAGCCTCGGGCGCATGCGCCAGTTTCACGAGACCTGCGGCGCGCCGGAGTCTCTCGCACAGCTTGTGCGAGTAAACGGTCGCGGGGCAGCCTCAGCCGCCGCTGGTTCGAAATCTCGCACAGGCAATGGGCGAACCGGTGGAAGTCATCTCAGGGGCACCATCTAGCCATGCCACACCCGGCGGCCCGATCGGAACAGGGAAGCTTGTTCAAGGTCACAATGCCTGCGTTTGGACTCCGGGCTGACGATGGGTAGTCAAGTGAAGGCCTTCAAGGCGGGCTACTGGGACTCAGCGCGCGGATTCTGAAAGAAGCCGGCAACGCTCCGGCGCGGAAAGCAACAATGTCCTCATCATCCCATTCGCTCTGGGCCCCGTTGCGGCTGCCCGATTTTCGCGGCCTCTGGGCCGGCAGCGCGATCTACTTCACGGGCAATGCGATGCAGGTCATGGCGGCTTCGTGGCTGATGGTGGAACTGACAGGTTCGTCCTTTCTTGCTGCGCTGGTGCAAACGGCCGTGTTCTTTCCGATGTTCCTGCTCGCGCTGCCCGCGGGCGTTCTGGCCGACACGACGGATCGCAGGCGGCTGATTCTCAACGCACTGTGCGTCCAGGTCGCGGTTCTCATGGTCCTGTCTTTGCTTGCCGTGCTGGGTTGGGCGGGCGCCGCGACACTGTTGATTTTTACCTTCGCCGCAGGCTGCTGCACGGCGCTGCTGTCACCGGCCTGGAGCACGAGCATGGCGGATGCGGTGCCGCGTGCACAAATGCCGCAGGCCATCACTGCAATGTCGATTGCGTGGAACAGCGCACGCGCATTGGGCCCGTCGATTGCGGGGTTCGTGTTCGCCTGGCTCGGGGCGGGCTGGGTTTTTGTGATGGCCGTGATGAGCGCTCTGGCGATGATGATGGCCGTGCGGCGCTGGCCACCCGCCCCGCATGCAAAGTCGCCGTTGCCCGCCGAGCGCCTGTGGAGCGGCACGCTCGCGGGCCTGCGCTATGCGCGGCACTCCCCGATGATCCTTGCGCAGCTGCTGCGCACGATCGCCTACAGCGGTACGGGTTCGGCGCTGTGGGCGTTGCTACCGGCCATCGCCGCGCAGCAATTGCAGTTGGGCGCCGCAGGCTTTGGGTTTCTCATGGGCTGCCTCGGCACGGGTGCGGTTGCCGCCGGCCTCGTGCTCGGAAGCTTGCGCGCGCGCCTCGGCTTGGAACGGCTTGTCGCGACAGGTTGCATCGTCTTTGCGGCGGTGATGCTTGTCGCGGCGCTCGTTCGAATCCCGGCGGTGATCTTCGTGGCCCTGGCCATTGGCGGTGCTGCGTGGATGGCCGTGATGGCCACCTTCAACACTGCGACGCAATCCAGCGCGCCACCCTGGGTGCGTTCGCGCGCTGTCGCGCTGCACACCCTCAGCGCGTTGGGCTCGTTCGCCATTGGCTCGGCGCTTTGGGGCGCCGTCTCCGGGGTCGCGGGGCTGCCAATCGCATTGGGAGTCGCAGCGGTGGCGATGCTGACGGGAGTGTTCCTCGCGCGCTGGTTTCCACTGCGAATGGGCGAAGCACTGGAGGTGACGCCGGTCGCCTTGTGGGACGACCTGCTGATCAAGGAGCAGCAGCCCCTCCCGGATGATGGTCCGGTTTCGGTGGAGGTGAGCTATCGCATTCGCGTGGGCGAGGCCGAAGAATTCCTCCATGTGGTGACGGAATTGCGCGCCTCGCGAAGACGCGATGGCGCCACGCTCTGGCGCGTCTACCATGACTTGGGTGATCCGTCACGCTACGTGGAACGCTTCATCGTCGCCTCCTGGGCCGACTACCTGCATCAGCGTTCGCGCGCCACGCTAGCGGATCAGGAAGTCGAGGCCCGTGTTCGCGAGTATCTCGCGCAGGGCGAAGTCGTGAGGACCCAGCACTACCTTGCCGTACGTTGAGCGCGCGGCCGGCGCGGGGGCGCCTGGCCCGGTTCGCCATCTGCTGTTCCGAGTCATGCGGTACGCGTCCCCGAACCCGCGGACGAGATCCAGGCCTCGGCTTCGCCCCTGTTTCATTGAAGCGATGCTGTAGCCGTCCTGGCCGCGAACCCACAGGGCGCCAAGGAATCGCGCGATCGTGGTCGGCCTCCGCGCGCAGTGCCGGCGACACCGACGACAGCGCAAGGCGGTACTCCTTCGCGGCCAGTTCACACGTGAGACCGCACGCCCATGCCGCGGCCCTCGGCAGTGACGAGCGAAGCCTTGCCCGTTGCGGCCGGCCAATGGGTCATCGATTGCCACGCATTCTTGCGCCTCCGGCCATCCCATCGCGCGTCGGACAAGGCTGACGCCGTCCCCATGATCAGGGCGGCGTTGGAAACGACCGTCGCAAGTCTTCGACATCTGGATCGATGCCAATGCCCGGCGCATCACCCAGGTCCGCACGGCCTGCCTCGACGTGATCCAGGGCCCCGCTCAGCATTGATCGCAACGGGTTCTCGTTGGCATCCACTTCCAGCCAGCCGTCGCCGCCCGTGGCCGCCAGGAGGTGGCCCGACGCGAGCAGGCCGATGCCGGCGCCGAGGTAGTGCGGGCAGAACCTGGCGCCGGCCGCATGAACGCGTGCGACCACGTCCCAGCACCCCGAGATACCGCCCCACTTGGCGGCATCGGGCTGCACCACCGACAACGCCGATGCCGACAAGGCGTCCTCGAAGGCTTGCAGCCCTGCGATGTTCTCGCCCGCAGCGAGCGGCAGCGCGGTGCTGGCGCGCAACTTCTGCCATTCGCACCAGGGTCGGTCGGCCCGCAGGGGCTCCTCCAGCCATCCAAGGTTGAAGCGTTCGAGTCGGGGCACGACCTCGATGGCTTGTGCCAGCGTCCAGCCCTGGTTGGCATCGACCATCAGCGCTGCATAGGGTCCGATGGCTTCGCGCATGGCATGCAGATTGGCCAGGTCGCGCCCGACACCGAATCCGACCTTGAGCTTGAAGGCGTCGTAGCCCTCCGACCGCTTTGCCAGGGCCATGGCTTCCGGCTGATCCGGATTGATGCCGCTCGCATAGACGCCGATGCGTCCGCTGCTGCCGCCGAGGAAGCGCCAGAGCGGTTGCTTCGCGCGACGCGCGCACAAATCCCACAAGGCCAGGTCGATACCCGCGATGGTTTGCGCCATCGGCCCCGGCTCGCCGGACTGCAATGCCAGCACGACCGTACGGCGCGTCAGGTGCTCGAAGGCCTGCAACGGTCCGGTGAACTCGCTCCCCTCCAGCAGCGGCGCCATGACCGTCGTCACCAGTTGCGCCCGATGTTCCGCGCCGCACGCCGGAAAGTTGCACCAGACTTCGCCCCAGCCGCTGTGGCCATCGACGTCCGTGGCGCGGATGAACAGGGCAGGGCGGTCGCGCATGGTGCCGAAGGAGGTGCGCACCGGCGTCGTCACCGGCCAGCGGAACACGAAGGCTTCGACGCTGCGCAAAGCCAGCGGTGCAAGGGGCAGGGGCTTCATGGCTTGAGGTTCATGTCCAGGTGGATGGCGTCGCCGCGGTAGCAGACCTCGCCCAGGTAGATCACGCGGCCCGCTTCATCCTGGAAGACGCGGCGCACCAGGGCGACGGGCGCATTGACCGGGATGCCCAGGAAGCGCGCCACCTCCATGTCGGCCGTGCCGATGGTCAGCACCTGGTGGGCCTGCGCAATGGTCACGCCCTTCATCGTGGTGAGGATGGGAATCACCGTCTGGTTGCGAAAGCGCCGGGGGCTCCTGCGGAAGATCTTCTCTTCGAGGTAGATGTTGATGACGCAGTAGGGCTCGCCCTGATGCGAATGCACCCGCCGCATGGAGATGTAGCGCTCGGCCGGCGTGCCGTCCTGCGGGCGCAGCGGCGCCACGGCATCGCCTTCGTCGATGTTGACGATCTTGGGCTGCGTGTCGCGGTAGAGGTGCACCAGCTGGTCGAGCGTCGTGACCACGTTGATGCTGCGCGCAGCGCTCGGCTGTCCGGTGACGAAGGTGCCGCGGCCACGCTGGGGCGACAGCAGGCCATCGCGGGCCAGCAGGTCGATGGACTGGCGCATCGTCACGCGCGCCACGCCGAACTCCTTCTGCAACGCAGGCAGCGACGGCAGGCAGTGCCCCTGCGGCCATGCGCCGCGGGCGATGCGCTGGCGCAGCACATCCGCCACCTGGAGGTAGATAGGGATTGCACTGCCTGAACCGTTGCGCGACATGGCGAATTGTCTAAAGGTATGGCTTATAGTACGTTTAAATCGACCCGAAAGGGGTGCATGTTCCACAAATCGAAGCTTGCAAGCGTTGCCCTGATCCTGGCGCCGTGGCTATTGCTGCTGGCGCTCTGGTATGGCGTGCGGGCAAGCGGGTTGGTCAATCCGTCGCTGGTGCCCGCGCCGCACGAGGTGCTGGAGAAGTTCGTCGAGCTGTCGCAGGACCGGCTGTGGAGGGACATCTGGATGTCGACGCAGCGCGTTTTCGTCGGCGTCGCGCTCGGTACGCTGCTGGCGGTACCGGTGGGGTTCTGCCTGGGTTGGTACAAGGGCTTGCGCAGCTTCATGGACCCGGTCATCAACTTCTTTCGCGCGTTGCCGCCCATCGCGCTGATCCCGCTGGTCATCGTGTACTTCGGCATCGGCGAAGCGGCCAAGACCGTGATCCTGTTCTACGCCTCGTTCTTCGCCGCGGTGATCGTGATGTACGAAGGCATCGCGCAGATCAGTCCGATCTTCATCCGCGTGGCGCGCACGCTGGGCGCCAACGACGCCGAGATCTTCGGCAAGGTGATCGTGCCGCTGACCATCCCGCACATCCTGACCGCGGTGCGCGTGGCCCTGGGCGTGGCCTGGGCGACGCTGGTGGCCTCGGAGCTCATCGCCGCGCAGCAGGGGCTGGGGGCGCTGATCCAGAACGCCTCGTCCTTTTTCCAGCTCGACATCATCTACGTCGGCATCATCTGCATCGGCTTCATTGCGCTGTCGATGGACCTGGTGCTGCGGCTGGTGACGCGGCGCCTCGTGGCATGGCAGGACCGGATCGCATGAGCGTGTTGCCGGTGCGCATTGCGTTCGACCGCGTGTCGGTCGAATTTCCAACGGACAAGGGGCCGATGCGTGTGCTCGACGACGTGTCCTTCGACATCCGCGAAGGCGAGTTCGTGTCGATCATCGGCCCCTCGGGCTGCGGCAAGACGACGCTCATGAACATGCTGGCGGGCTTCGTCAAGCCGACCTCGGGCCAGGTGTTGCTCGACGGCAAGCCGGTCAGCGGCCCCGGACCTGACCGCGGCGTGATCTTCCAGGAGTACGGCGTGTTCCCGTGGCTCACGGTGCGCCAGAACATCGAGTTCGGCCTCAAGCTGTCGGCCAGCAAGGTGACGGCGGCCGAGCGTGCCGGGATCTGCGAGCGCTACATGCGGCTGATGGGCCTGGCGGATTTCGCCAACCATTTTCCCAAGCACCTGTCGGGCGGCATGCGCCAGCGCCTGGCGATTGCGCGCGCCTACGCGGTCCGGCCGCAGTTCCTGCTGATGGACGAGCCCTTCGGTGCGCTCGATGCGCAGACCCGCAGCGCCATGCAGGACCTCCTGCTCGAAGTGCTGATGGCCGAGGGCAAGACGGTGATGCTCATCACCCACTCGGTGGAAGAGGCCATCTACCTCTCGTCGCGCATCGTTGTCGTGACGGCGCGGCCGGCGCGCATCCGCACCATCATCGACGTGCCCTTCGGCTATCCGCGCGCCGAGAACGTGCACGAGGACCCGCACTTTGCGGAACTGCGTGCGCACATCCGCGAACTCGTCATGCAGGAATACGCAGCGCAGGCCCGACAGGCGGCGACTGTTCGCATGTCCGATTGAACACAACCCACTGGAGACTCCCATGCACATGCATCGCAGAACCCTCATGCGCCACGGCGTCGCGGCGGCCGCTGTCGCTTCCATCGGCCTGCCCGCGCTCGCGCAGGGGAGGACGAAGGTCAAGGTCGGCTACCTGCACACCTCTGCGGTCGACGGGCACATCTGGCTGGGCCAGCAGATGGGCACTTTCTCGAAGCAGGGGCTCGAACTGGAGCTTGTCCAGTTCACGACGGGGCTGGAACTGTTCCAGGCCATGATCGGCGGCAGCCTCGACGTGCTGGCCACCGGCGCCGTGGTGTCGAACTTCCCGGCGCGCGGCCAGGGCAAGGTCTTCCTGCTCAACAACATCGAGTACGCGACCGCGCAGCTCTGGGTGCGCGAGGATTCGGGCATCAAGACGCTGGCCGACCTGAAGGACAAGCAGATCTCCACCACCACGGGCACGACGGCGCACGTGTTCCTCGACCGCGCGCTGCGTTCCGCGCAGCTCGACCCGGCCAAGGACGTGAAGATTGTCAACCAGCGCATGGCCGAGGCCGTGACCTCGTTCATCTCCGGTGCCGTGCCGGCTGTGGCGTTGTGGTCGCCTTTCGACGTCACGGTCCGGCAGAAGGTGCCCAATGCGCGCAAGCTCGTCGACGCCTCGGCGTACTTCCCGCAGGCGGCGATCATGGGCGGCTGGGCCGCGCGCAACGACTACTACGAGAAGAACAAGCCGGTGCTCAAGAAGATCATCGCGGCCTGGGTGCCGGTGAACGACTACATCGTCAACACGCCCGACGCCGCGGCCGAGGCCTTGCAGAAGGCGCAATACAAGGACGTGCCTCTGCCCGAGTTCAAGGAGGCCTTCAAGGCCTCCAAGTACTACTCGTCGCCGGACTGGCGCACCAAGTACGCCGACGGCACGGCCGCGCGCTGGCTGCAGCAGGTGACGGACTTCTTCGTCGCCAACGCCAACATCGGCAACCCGGTCAAGGCCGAGCAGTACTTCGACGCGAGCCTGTTTGCCGAGGTGGTGAAGGGCTGAGGGGCAGGGCGTGGCGGTCGGTACGGCCAGCGGCACTTGGGACTATGTCATCGTCGGCGCCGGTTCGGCGGGCTGCGTGCTGGCCAACCGGCTCAGTGCCAACCCGCAGAACCGGGTGCTGCTGCTGGAAGCCGGCGGCGAGGACGGCAACTTCTGGATGCGGCTGCCGGTGGGCTACTTTCGCACCATCTACGACAGGCGCTTTTCCTGGCAGTTCGATGTCGAGCCGCAGCCCGAGACCGGCAACCGCACCATCGTCTGGCCGCGCGGGCGCGTGCTGGGTGGCTCGAGCTCGATCAACGGGCTGATCTACATCCGCGGGCAGCATGCCGACTATGACGATTGGGTCAAGGCTGGCGCGAGGGGCTGGGGTTTCCGTGACGTGCTGCCCTGGTTCAGGAAGTCCGAACGCTACGCCGGAGGCGAGAACGCCTGGCATGGCGGCAGCGGGGAACTCGCGGTGTCGGACCTGCGCAATGACCATCCCTGCTGCGCCGCATGGCTGGCGGCGGGCGCGCAGGCGGGCTATCCGTCCAGCGATGACTTCAACGGAGCCGTCGATCAGGGCCTCGGCGCCTATCAGTTGACGCTCGACGGGCGCTGGCGCAGCAGCGCCGCCACCGCCTTCCTGCATCCGGTGCGCGGGCGCGCCAACCTCACCGTGCAAACGGGTGTGCACGTGACGCGTGTGCTCTTCGAGTCAGGTTGCGCCGTGGGCGTCGAGTGGCTGCGCAACGGCCAGCTCGAAAGCGCGCGGGCCGATGCGGAAGTGATTCTTTCCGCCGGTGCGCTGCAGTCCCCCCAACTGTTGCAACTCTCCGGAATCGGGCCGGCGGCGCTGCTGCGTTCGCATGGCATCCCGGTGCGGGTCGATGCGCCGGAGGTCGGCGCCAACCTGCAGGACCACTACCAGGCCCGCGTCATCGTGAAGCTGCGCGAGAAGCGCTCGCTCAATGACCAGGTGCGCAGCCCCTTCGGCCTCGCACAGATGGGCGCGCAATGGCTATTCGGCCAGCGTGGTCCGCTGACGGTGGGGGCCGGGCAGGTGGGCGGCATGGTGCGCACGGCGGTGGCGAAGGATGCGCGCGCCGACGTGCTCTTCAACGTCATGCCACTGTCGGTGGACAAGCCGGGGGATCCGCTGCATCGCTTCTCGGGATTTTCGGCCTCGGCTGCCCAATGCCGGCCGGAATCGCGCGGCACGGTCGAAATCCGTTCAGCGGACCCGCAGCAGCCACCGCGCATCGTGTCGAACTACCTGACGGCGCCACATGACATCCGGGTGTTGGTTGAAGGCTTGAAGATGCTGCGGGACATCTATCGCCAACGCGCGTTTCGCGACCTCATCACGGACGACGAATATCTGCCCGGCCGGGATGCGCAGGATGACGCGGCGCTGGCCGACTTCGCGCGGCGCAAGGGCGGTACGGTCTTTCACCCTGTTGGCACCTGCCGCATGGGCGAGGACACGGGCGCGGTGGTCGATTCACAGTTGCGCGTGCGAGGAGTAAAGCGGATTCGCGTGATCGATGCCTCCGTCATGCCGACGATGGTGTCGGCCAACACCAATGCGGCCGCGATCCTCATTGGGGAGCGGGGCGCGGCCCATGTGCTGGGCGGTATCTAGGTTTCGCCCCAACCCTCTTGCCAAGAGGTGCACCGAAGTGGCGGGTGTTTCGTGTCTTTTGGAAGACGGCCTGGCAGGGGTCTGAATGCATTCAAGAAGGCAACAAGGCAAGTCCGCCAATCGCCTCCAACACAACTATTCTGGCGGCCGCGCGGATGCGGTCCGTTGAAGCACGCCGTCGTCCGAGTCTGATGGGGCAAAGGAACCTGTTCGCGTCCGCTCTTGCATGTTCTGGAACGCTTCAGGGCCCGCCCTGTCCCGTGTCGCTCGTCGCCAGGTCCTCGCTTCAGGCCGGCCCCCAGGGACGCTTCTGACACATGGACAATATCGCGTACCGTCGACCCGCTGCCTTTGCGTGTCTCATGCCGATTTCGCACTCGGATTGCGTTCGCATGGAAAGATCGGCGCGCAATCCTGTCGACTTGTCGATGATGGAGGTCTCGTACGGCAAATCGGGGCCCGCATCATCGGCCAGGCATTCGAAGTCCAGTTCGCCTTGCGCGACGTATCGGGCAAGTCGTGGATTTCTTTGAAGCGTGCGTTTCCGCTCGAGTTGACACTGCTTCGCTGAAGCGAAAGCTGTCTGCGCGATGAAAAAGTCGTCCGCTGACAGAAGAAGAAAGCGTTCCTGACCGTCGGGCTCGGATACGGATCCTGCGTGCGGTGCGGAGTTGTGCGGGTGGTTTGGACGGCGCTTCTGAGGGCTGTTGCCATGGGTCGCCGCCAACGCGCTCGCGCAACAAAGAGTGGCGATCAAGCAGGTCAGTGCCATCGTCGTCCGACCGGCTCGTCGTGCGGTGTTCGGTGAAGCGGCGTTCATCGGCCGGCCCTTTCGCAAGATGAAGTGGGGCACATTCAACA
This sequence comes from Variovorax robiniae, assembly GCF_037889955.1. Classification (NCBI taxonomy): domain Bacteria; kingdom Pseudomonadati; phylum Pseudomonadota; class Betaproteobacteria; order Burkholderiales; family Comamonadaceae; genus Variovorax; species Variovorax robiniae. Next base: position 26,508 of record NZ_JBBKZS010000032.1, on the reverse strand, counting down.
ATCGTATCCCGGAGCGCCTCAGTTGGGCGAAAGCGCTGCCGGGGAGTACGGCAGGATCCTGCAGGTTGGGTTGTCCAGGTGTTTCAAGTTCCGCATGCGAGTCGGGTCCGACTCGCAGCGTGTGCGTCAAACGACGGCCATGAATTCGCCCGAAGGCATGGGCTGGCCTCACAGGCGCCATGCGGCTTGCTTTTCGCGTCCTCCTCGGCGAACGGACGCGGTACTGCAAGCAAGGCTGTCGCGATCCAGAAGGCGCTACGCAATGGCGAGATGAATCGACACATGTGGACCCTCCCTTGCTGCACCGGATGCCTGGGCCGCGGGTCGCTTGCAAGGCATGCGCCTCCCGGCGCCTCACGTCTCGTCGCAACAGGTGCTGGTTCGAAGGTCGCGCGCCGAGCTGCTTGGAGTCGCCGAGGGGTGTAGCCGGACACCGCTGCCTTTGTCGCCGAATAGCCAGCCACACGCGGCCACGACGGTTCCGGCTTTGACGATGGGTTGTCCCACTATTCGATCAGCGGGTGTGGAGACGAGGATTTCCGAAGGAGCACCAGTTTTTCATCGGGCAGCGTGGAATATGCCCTTGAATGTTTGCTTCCCTTCGGCGATACACGAGGGAAGTAAACATGCGGCTGACACCGACAAGGAGCGCGCGAATGCGAGAGAAGCTGAATGCGTCGATGGACGGATTGCTCGACATCAACAGGCCTCGCGAGGCCGCAGCGCAACTCTTGACGATGGTCATCGACATGGTCGCCGACGGCGATCTCGACGACTTGGAAATCGAATTCCTGCGGGCTTGGCTTGAAGCGCATTCCGACATCGGCCGGACAGGGCCGGGCGCGAGCATCACGCGCGCCATTGAACACATGCTTGCCGATGGCCATGTGAGTGACCTCGAGCGCACCTACCTGATGGCGTCGCTGCAGCAGCTCTCGCCCGAATCGTAGCCCTGTCGCGCAGACGCTCGGCTGAGTCCGCATCGTGTTGGAGCGAATCTGGTGTTCTTCCTGGGCATTCCAAAACCTGGTCGTCGTGGAGCATGCGACACGGCCCTGCTGTTGCGGGAGCTCGCGGCACGGAAGTAGCACATTGCCCTTGGCGACGCGATCGGGTCCAGTCATCGCCGTGATCTCCGTCAATGACACGGACTGCTTGCCCCGCTTCCGTCACGAAAGGATGAGTTCCCGGTACGCGTAATCCGCCCGATTTCACCCTTCAGCGCCTCGGGCACAGCGATCCCGCCCGATGCCCGTGCCGTCGCGCACAATGCTCGGGTGTTCCCTCCCCCGGAGCTTGCCATGAAACCTGACAACGTTGTAAACCAGCTCCGGCGCGTGCTCGAAGATACGCCTTCGCATCGCGTCGCCCAGGCAGCGTATTCGACTTTCGTCGATTGGTTCACGCGGCTCACCGCAGCACTTGAAGCCGCCGGCGTCGAACACGCACAAGCCGAGCGCGAAGCCGAGCAGCTCGTCGCCGCCGTGCTCGCGAGCATCAACTTGGGCGCGGATGCGATGACGAACGCGGTCGCTTCATCGGCGTCGGCAGCGCGGACAGCGACGCGGCGTCGAGCGTCACCCGGCGCAGGAAAGAATTCGCCCGCCCAATTTCGGGTCTCTGGAGCGAGGGATGCCAACATAGATCGCGCGGCTTGAGGCGCACGCGGGCGACTTGCTTGACTCAATTCTGGCGCTGCACGAGCGCTGCGCACTTCTTGAGCCGATGCCTTTTTGACCAAGGCGTCGCGCGCGCTCGCGGCTCGGACTAACAATGGCGCGGCTTTCAAACCCTTCGGACCTCGCTGTTTTTCGCTTGCGCGCAAGACATCGCGAAGCTTGTGGCCGATTGCGATGCACGCACGCCGAGCATTCGCAACATCTCGGCAACCCAGCGCGATCCTGCCTTGTCCGTACCTCAAGGCGCGCTATGCCCAATGGGTCGTGCCTTCGATAGAGAACGAAGCCGACCCCGGAAATCGTCGAGGCGGTGCGTCCGGCGGTGGCACGCAGTACGGCGGCGGGTTTGCGCCGCGCCTGCCGCGCCACTACGTCTACAACAGCCGTGCCGGCGAGTTGCGCGGCAAGACCTCGAAGACCATTGGCGTGATCGTCAACGACCTCACCAATTCCTTCTTCCCGGAGATCCTCGTGGGGGTTGAGCGCAAGCTGGTCGAGGCGGGGTACATCGTGCTGATGGCGCACACCAACGAGGATGTCGAGCGCCAGAACACGGTGCTGCGGACGATGCGCGAGCAGGGCGCCGCCGGCCTGGTCCTGTGCCCGGCGTATGGCACACCCAGGACGCTCACGAACGAAGTCGAGTCCTGGGGTATGCCGCTGGTCGTCATGGTCCGCACCCTGGGTCCCGGCAAGTACGACTTCGCCGGGGCTGACAATGAACGCGGCATCTACGCGGCCACGCGGCACCTGCTGGATGCAGGGCACACACGCATCGGGTTCCTCGGCGGCCGCACGGGCGTGGTGCTGGAGCAGCGCCTCAAGGGCTTCAGGGCGGCGCGGGTGGAACGCGACATCACCTTCGACGAAGACCTGCTCGTCGCAGCCAAGCCGACGCGCCAGGGCGGCCACGAAACCATGATGGCGTTGCTGGACAAGAAGCCACGGCCCACCGCAGCCGTCTGCTACAACGACGTAGTCGTTTTCGGCGCGCTGTCAGCCCTGGGGGAACGCGGCATGCGCGCCGGCAAGGACTTCGCCCTCATGGGCTTCGACAACGTGCAGGACGCGGCCCATTCGAATCCTCCGTTGAGCACCATCGACATCCGGCCTGGCGAACTGGGCGAGCATGCGGCGGCGATCCTGCTGGACCGCATCCGGACACCGGCGCGTGCGCGGCAGACTTATCTGGCGGATCCGCGACTGATCGTCCGGCAGTCCGGAAGATGCCAGTGCGGGCTTTTCCCGCAGTCCCGAAGGCGCGCTGGTAGAGGTCCCGATGTCGGTGCGCGCGTCGTCGCGGGCAGCAATATGGCGTGGTTGCCCGCTTCCGTCACGAAGACCGCTCGCAGCGAGTGCGCGGAGAGCGCCCCTCAAGCCCCCAGCCAGCGCACACCGTTCCTCGCGATGTCACGCACCGCCGCCGGAGTGAGCGGTTCGCCCAGTTAACAGCCTTGGCGGATGCGACGGAAGAGGGAGCCTCCCTGATGCCACTCGGCCACTCTCGGCAAGCCACGCCTGCATCGCCAGCGAAGCGGTTCCGGCCAGGGGCTTGATGTGCTCGGGACGGTCCTGCCCGGATTGGCTGGTCTTGGAGTGCGTGAGGGTTTAGACATACGCCACTGAGGAGTAGCGGGCATCCACGCGCCGCAGGTTCTCCAGCGCCGCCCCGGACACTTCGGAACGACGCTGCCCGCCCGTGGCCCGAGCAAGACAAGCATGGCGCGGTCGCGCTTGACGAGGCCTTTCACGTGGGGGGCCGGCCGGGCCAACACCTACCGTGTCAAGTTGGCGAACAGTCAGTGGTAGTCTTCTTCCCGCTGGTGTCGAACGGCCAATACCTTGATGATTTGGCCCGGAAGGATTTCGTAGAGCGCCACATAGCCGGTGGAACCGACCCCTACGATCAACTCTCGGCGCGTTGTACGCCTGCCGTCTCCTGCTTTCCGATAGGCCCAAGGGTTCTCGGCCAGCCGTTTTGTGATGCCAGTGCGAAGCTCGTGCAACACATGCTGAGCCCGGTCCAACTCCTCCAGGGTTTCTGACCGCCCGACAAGGAACTCAAACAACCGCTCCAAATCGTCCTCGGCCTGCGGAGTCATCTCGACCCCAAACAATTCCGTCACCTGCCGATGCGACTTTCCAGTTCGCGACGCCGTGCATCAATGCGAGCCTGGACGCGGTCAAACACTTCATCCACAGGATGCGAAACACCGGTACGCAGGTATTCCAGCCAAGCGGCCTCGCCGCGTGCATGGAAGTCCCCTTGGACACGACGAAAGTCAACAGCCCGGCGCACGGCATCGGCGACAAAGGCGCTGATGGTTTCCTCCTCACCCAGCACCGCTTCCAGCGCGGCACGCAGCTCCGGTTCAACGCGGACTGCAGGTAACGTGGACGTCTTCATGCTACGCAATGTAGCACATATGTAATGCGTTGCCAATCACAATCGGCGGGTACTGGGTTCGGGCGGATGACACGCTTAATTGCGGTGCGCTCATGCACTCGACAACTTGAATTGGCACGATTTAAACATTGCCGGCGTTAATTCAGTCAAATCCATTAATTCGGCCGACAATTTAATTACATTGGCCTCTTCATGTATTGGGCTAATGATAAGTTTTCTTATCATCAACGAAATCGTTGTCTGCCAAGTTAAAGTGATGTCTGAGCCTGCGTGAGACGGCAGCGCAAGAGGGCCTCCCAAGTGCGCGCCGAGACTCGAGGTTTGAAAAGGCGTTTTGAGGGCAGTGCTCGAAGCGTCCGTGATTTGCGTGGATCCCGCCGCTGCTTGGCAGAGACCACCAGGCGGTGAAATCCGGCCACCGTATAAATTGCTACAAAACTGGCGATTGCTGAGATGCTGTCGAGAAAGAGGCGCTATGTGCGCGTCGACCTTGGCAAAGTGCGAGAGGGCCCTGCGCGGCGGTGCGGCGCACCCGATACCCCCGTGCGACCGTGAAAATCGCCGCTTGGAGGGGCGCCGACTGACACCCGGAATGTGTTTTGACACAACCGTCCGCGATCTGCTTGGGTAGCGTTGCAAGGATGATGGATCTGCCGACCTCGGAAAACGTTTTGGAACTCGATGACCAGCAACTCGCGGGCTTGGCCGCGAGTTGGCGCACGCGTGCGGGTTATGGGGACCGCGAGGCCTTTGGCGCGGCGCACATCCTGGAAGTCGAGCGGCGCCGGCGCGTGCGCGCCAGCGGGGTCGAAACGCGGCCTGTGTCTGTGCTGTCGCCGCCGGAGTCCAAGGTCCCCTGGTGGAATTTCTGGTCCCGATCCCAAGGCCGCCCGGATCACCTGGGCACGCTCCCGCCCCGCAAATGGAAAAGATAAAGCAGGCGCCAAGGAAACTTCACAGCGGGCATTTCGCCTTCATGCGCGCGCTCGCGCAGGGGCTGGACGAGAAGGCCAGCTGGAACCGGTATTTGCATCTGGAAGGCGAGTACACGGACGTGCGCACGGTGCGGCGCACGATCGCCTGGATCCGCGACCAGTTTGCCGCCGCCGCGCGGCGCGAGAACAAGCCCGGCACGGCGCGCCTGATCCTCATGGACGCCGAGCGAATCACGGCGCAGGCGGCGGCGGCGCCCGCGAAAGCGCTGCCGAGCCTGGCGGAATTCGCCGCGGCCAACGGGCTGGAGGATTTCTCGGAGGAAGAACAGCTCGAGGCCTACCGGGATGCCTATCCCGCCGGAAAGAAGGAGAACGGGGCAGGGCAGGGCGGCGGCAGCAAGGGTCAACATTCCCGCCGTGCGCGCGTGGTCGAGCGGCAGCTCGAGGCGCTGCGCTGGCTGCAGGCGCTCGTGGCCCAGGACCCCAAACCGGGCGACGGCGTCGCGGCCTGGATCAATCCTTCCATGGCCCACAGGCTCGAGCGTGCAGGGCTGCCAACCCTGTCGTCGCTGGTCGCGCACATCAACGGGGTCGGCGCGCGCTGGTGGGCGACGGTGCCGGGGGTGGGGGAGGGCAAGGCGGCGCGGATCGTCGAGTGGTTGCAGGCCAACAAGGCCGTGTTGGGCCTGCGGGTCGGCGTTCACGTGGCCCAGCCGCGCATGCAATTGGCGAGCGCCACGCTGGATGCCGTGGTGCCGGCGGCGACGGCGATCCGCCCTTATGAAAAATTCGTACTCCCCGCTGAGCTCGACGGCAGGGCAGGGCGCTTCAGGGCGCCGCCGGAGCACTGCCTGCTTATGGCCGGCAACGACCACGAGGCGATCGGGGCCTGGTTGTCTTCGAAGGCCGCGGGGGCCAAGGGAAACCTGTCGGCGACGCAGCGCGCCTATCGCAAGGAAGCGGAGCGGCTGTTGTTGTGGGCGGTGCTGGAAAGGAAGAAGGCGCTCTCCTCGATTACGGTCGAAGACGCGACCGCCTACCGGGACTTCCTGGCCGACCCGCCCGCCGGCTGGTGCGGGCCGCGCCACCACCAGCGCTGGTCACCGCTGTGGCGCCCACTCGAAGGGCCGTTGAATGGCGTGACGCTGCGGCACTCGCTGACCGTGGTGCGCAGCCTGTTTGCGTTCCTGATGCGCCAGGGCTACCTGGTGGGCAATCCGTTCGCCGCGGTAGCCCTGCCGATTCAGCCCCTGCGGCCGCTGGGATCGAGCCGGACCCTGAGCTTCGCGCAATGGGATCACATCGACGCGTTGCTGGAGAAACACCAAGAGACGGAGGCGGACCGGCGCCTGCGGCGTGGCATGCGCTGGCTCTATGCGACGGGGCTGCGCCTGGCCGAGATCACGAGCGTGAAGTGCGAAGACCTGACGCCGGTCGAATACCGGGCCGCCGACGGAACCATGGCCACGGACTGGCTGCTGGCCGTGATCGGCAAGGGCAACCGCAGCCGTGAGGTGCCGGTGCCGGCCGAACTGGTCGAAGAACTCGGCGATGAGCTGGCCCGGCATGGCTTTGAGCGCCAGGTGGGGGCCGTGAGCAACCGGGGTGTCCACGTCATGAGTCGCTTCGACAATGAACTGAAGCGGCCGGTGGCGTGGTCGGCCTCGGGGCTGTACCAGGCGATCAAGGCATTCCTTGCAAAGGCCGCCGAGGGGCTACCCGACGTCGATGCACTTCAGCTGAAAAAGGCCAGCACCCACTGGCTTCGACACTGTATCCCGCACCCGACTATCGAGAGCTTTCGTCGGACGACGCCACCGCACGAGGAACTCCTCAAGATCTACGGGACATAGTCTTGCTCCTTCCAAGGTAACTCGATCTGGAAGGAGCACGTCATGGAAGTTTCCCGCAAGCGTTCGTGGTCACTGTCAAGCACACCCGAAGGGCCGCTGGCTGAGTGCATTGATGCCTTTACCTCGCGCCTGATCGACCAGGGATACGCCGCCTCCTCCGCGCACCTGGAGACGCGCCTTGTCGCGGACTTCAGCCGGTGGTTGATGGTGGAGGGGGTGGCACTGGCAGAGATCACTCACGACCATATCGATCGGTTCCTCCGCCATCGGGCGCGTCACAAGCGTCCGCGGCGAGGCGACCCGGTTGCCCTGGTCAGGTTGTTGACGCTCTTGCGCGAACGAGGTGACGTCGCCATCCCAGCGCCGACCGCGCGGGTCGACGTCCCGCCAGCTGAGCAACTCGCAGGCGATTTCGCCGCTTACCTACGAGAGGAGCGTGCGCTTGCTCCGTCGACGGTCAGGACTTACTTGCCATTCGTCGCACTGTTGCTCGCAGAACGATTCGATCGAGGGTCGGTGAACCTCGGTGACCTGCGAGCCGCCGATATCACCGGGTTTGTCCAGCATCACGCGGCGCATCTGCAAACAAGGCGGTGCAAGACCATGACGACCGCGTTACGCTCGTTTCTGCAATACGCGCGTTACCGCGGCGATGTAACCGCCGACCTGACAGCCGCGATTCCGGCCGTTGCGAGTTGGTCAAGGACATCGATCCCTCGTGCGATCGCACCCGCTCACGTGCAGCAGGTGCTTGCCTCTTGCGATCTCCGTAGCGTTACGGGTCGCCGCGACCGAGCGATCCTGTTGCTGCTCGCTCGGCTGGGCCTGCGCGCATGCGAGATCTGCGCGCTTACGCTGGAGGATATCGATTGGCAAGCCGGCAATCTGCGGGTGCATGGCAAGGGAGGGCGCGAGTGTCAGCTGCCTCTGCCAGCCGATGCCGGCGAAGCCATCGCGAATTACCTGCAACATGGCCGCCCCACAACCGTCAGTCGATCCCTCTTCTTGAGGGTGCACGCGCCGATTCAAGGATTGAAGCCTCCGCAGTCAATCGATTGCATCGTCAGGACGGCACTTGAGCGAGCTGGCATCGATTCACCACGCAAGGGAGCCCACCAGTTTCGGCATGCCCTTGCCACCCAGATGCTCAGTCAGGGTGCTTCATTGTCGGAGATCGGCGAGCTCCTGCGCCATCGCAGTCCACAAACCACCACGATCTACGCCAAGGTTGATCTGCTCGCCTTGCGAGCGCTCGCTCGCCCTTGGCCGGGAGCAGCGCGATGAGCACCCTGCGCGAGGCCATGCGAAGCTACCTTGACATGCGGCAGGCCCTGGGCTTCAGGATGTACGAAGCCCGACTGAAGCTGCCCCAGTTCGTCGACTTCATGGAGCAGCGAGACGCATCCCACATCACCGTGGCCTTGGCGCTCGAGTGGGCCAAGCAGCGCATCTCAGTGAGACGTGCTGAATGGGCTAGGCGTCTGCGCTTCGTGCGGGGGTTTGCGCGCTATCGAAGTGCCACAGACCCGCTCACAGAGATTCCCTCATTCGGACTCTTGCCCTATCGCCCCGGCCGCGCCAAGCCCTACCTCTATACGGAAGCCGAGGTCGAAGGTTTGCTCACCGCCGCACTCAGGCTTTCCCCGACGGCGGGGCTGCGTCCGTGGACCTACTACTGCCTGATCGGGCTGCTGGCCGTTTCGGGCATGCGCATCGGTGAAGCCATCGGTCTGCAAGTCACCGACGTTGACCTTGACCAAGGCGTCTTGACGATCCGAAGCGCCAAGTTTGGGAGGTGGCGCCTATTGCCTCTTCATGCCTCGACTATTGCGGTGCTTGCCGATTACATGGGGCGGCGGGCGCGATTTCTCGCTGGGCGTTCGGCGCCTCATCTGTTCGTTTCGAGCCGAGGTACTCGGCTTGACGTATCCGACGTGCATCGAACCTTCTATGCATTGTCGCGGCAGACGGGCCTCCGAGAGCCCGGCGCATCTCATGGACCGCGGTTGCATGATTTTCGCCATCGATTCGCCGCGCTCACCCTGCTGCATTGGTACGAGTGCGGCGAGGACACCGAGCGACGATTGCCCGTGCTTTCCACGTACCTGGGGCACGTGCACGTCGCCGATACGTACTGGTATCTCGCCGCGTGGCCTGCTCTCATGACACAGGCGATGCAGCGCCTGGAGCACCGTTGGGAGGATCAGTCATGACGAACAACCCCAACTTCGCCCCTCTCCTGCAACGCTTCTTCACGCAGCGCCTTATGCAGCAGCGCGAAGCGAGTCAACACACGATTCGCTCGTATCGTGACACCTTCCGCCTCCTGCTTCAGTTCATACGGCAGCGCCTCCACAAGCATCCCTCCCAGTTGGCACTTCAAGATGTCGACGCACCGCTTGTCGCGGCGTTCCTTGACGATCTGCAGAAGCGACGTGGCGTGACCGAACGCACTCGCAATCTGCGGCTCACCGCAATTCGCTCGTTCTTCCACTATGCCGCCTACGAAGAGCCGGCGTGCTCCGCCCAGATCCAGCGCGTTCTGGCCATTCCCTCCAAGCGCTTCACGCGTGCGCTGGTTCACTACCTGACCAGGCCGGAGGTAGATGCCTTGCTGGCCGCGCCCGACCTGCATTCGTGGTCCGGCCGCCGCGATCATGCGTTGATCCTGGTCGCCGTCCAGACCGGATTGCGTTTGTCCGAGGTGACGGGGCTCGAGCGGCACGACGTTGTGCTTGGGACGGGGTCGCACGTCCGGGTCGTCGGCAAGGGCCGCAAGGAACGCTGCACTCCTTTGACCAAGAAAACACGCGCAGTCCTGAGGCCTTGGTTGCAAGAATTGCCCGGGGCCGACAGGCAGCCCGTCTTTCCCAATGCCAGAGGGGGACGTCTGAGTTCGCACGGAGTGCAATACATCTTGAACAAGCACGCTGTCGCCGCAAGCAAGCAGTGCTCCTCGCTGCTTCATAAGCGAGTGACCCCGCACGTTCTGCGGCACACGACCGCAATGGACCTGCTTCAGGAGGGCGTCGGGCAATCGGTCATCGCGTTGTGGCTCGGACACGAATCAATCGAGACCACGCAGATGTACCTGGACGCAAACCTCAAGCTGAAGGAAGAGATCCTCGCGAAGATCACGCCGCACGGCGGCAGGGTGGGGCGATACAAGCCTGACGACAAACTGCTGGCATTCCTCGAAAATCTCTAGCGCAGGCAGGGCAGGACTATGTCCCGTAGATCTTGAGGAGTTCCTCGTGCGGTGGCGTCGTCCGACGAAAGCTCTCGATAGTCGGGTGCGGGATACAGTGCCGCCTATGTACAGATGTACATAGGCGCCACTCGCATGGGGCCCATGCGCTCAACGGAAGGGAAGGGCACGCGCCCGTGCCGTTGCAGATCGTTCAGAACAATCTCGGGCACGTGTCGCTCGCCACAACCTCCCTTTACATCACCTCGGAACGCGATGAAAAATTGAAGGCGATGCGCGCGTTCTGGAAATAGAGCTGCTGCCACGTGGCGCTGCACCCGCGACCTCGCAGGCTCGATGTCTGTGTCCACTGCCGGCGATGTTGACCTGACAATTGTGAATTGCGTGGGACCCTGGATGCAGCGGCAGTCAGCCGAAGCGATGATCTGGAGAATCATGAAGTCCAAGAAGAAACACCGCTCGCCCGATCTCCCAGAAGCCACGGAGAAGGAGAGACTGCGCCAGCGCTTGCCCTTGACGGCAAGACGTCTGAAGGAAGGCCAGGCTGACCGGATCGACACCGGTGATATCGATGCGTATGTCCAACTGGACTGGCTCGAATGGCACGGGGGCGGTCTGCGGTTGACAGACACGGGGCGCAATGTGTGCGCACATGAGGCACTGAACTTGCCGCAGCATGATGAATAGCCGGAGCCGGCGATTCCAGTGGGCGTGGCCACTCCAACGCTGGACGACGTGAGCACCCGCACTCCGTACCTGCAAGTTGCCGACAGCGGCGTTCATGGGCTGGGCGTCTTCGTGACGCACGATCTCCCGACGGCCACGCTTCTGGGTACGTATCAGGGTCGACGTTTCTCGGAAGCGCAATTGATGCGGCGCCACTGGGATGACGGCCTGACGTACCTGTTTTCCTTGTCGAACGGCGACACGATCGACGGAAGCCAAGGGGGCAACGCGACGCGGCACATCAATCATTCGTGCGAGCCCAATTGCGAGGCTGCGGAGGAGGTCGACGCAAGGGGACGGCTGGTCCTGAGGATCTACGCGCTGAGGCCTCTGCTCGCAGGCGAGGAACTGTTTCTGGACTACGGCCTCATTGTTGACGAGTCCTTCACCGCATCCGACTATCAATGCTTTTGTCGTGCACCCTCGTGCCGTGGAAGCATGGTGGCGCCACCCACGTATTCGAGTGACTAACGACGACCGGCACGCTCGCGCTCGCGGCGAGACCGGCAAGCACGTTCGGCAGTGGCGGCCCAAGGATTGCGCTCAACGATCGCGTGGCAATCGGCGCCGCCGCAATGCCGGTTCCCATGACGCAGGCGCCGCACCTCAGCGGAGTTCGGCTCGATGTCGCTGCCCAATCGTGTCGAAGAGCGGTGCGGACCGTTGCACCCGGCGCACGGCGTCGCGAGCAACCAGGTAGGCCAACATTTGGCCGTCGGACATGCCGGCAGACACACTGCGCCGCCTCGTCGCCTCGCGGGCAACGTGACCACTTCCCTCAGAGGGAGTGACAGGGTACGAATTCATGATCAAGCTCCTTTCTTTGGTGGGTTGAGTGGTTGCCTTCCGCAGGCGATCGAAATGTAGTTTCGCTGCGCGCAATTTTCAAGGGGTCTCGAAGAGCCGATGCAAGGGCGCCGCCGTCGGCTGCTGCACCATGGCCGGTTCCCCAGCGCGTCGGCATTGGGTTGGCTTCGCTTGGCCGCTCCAGATTTCGCTGGCGTCGCCTTTTCTGCAAAATGCCCTTCGCAGTCAATGCGGCTTCGGAATCGAAAAGGACCGGATCATGAGCGACGGAAACGGAAAGCAGCTACCGCAACCCGGCGACCTGGCAGATGCGCTGAATTCGAACAAGGAGGCCACCGAAGAGGTGAAGCAGGTCGCTGACCACCTTGCGGTCGTGCATGCGGTGCTGGAACAAGCGGTGCCCGCTGGCTTGGCGGACGACGTCGGATTGGCCACCGAGCAAACCGAGCAGCTTGGAAAGCAACTGGAAGAGGCTTCCGACAAGCTCGATAAAGTGAATGAGCAACTGGCGAAGGAGGTCAGCGCTCGAAAGTCGACCGCCGATGGCGCGTAGAAAGCTGACATGCGATGACCCAACTGACCCACAGGTTCGACGCAGATTGGCGGTGAGTATCCGGCTCCCATACCTGCACCGACGACGAGCATGCCGCTTCTTATCTTTCTCGTCGAAGACAACGCCACCATCCGGGACAACCTGTTGCCGGCGTTGGCCGAACTCGCCGGTGCTGAAGTGCTCGCCCATGCGGAGACCGAAGTGGCCGCGACGGAATGGCTCGATTCACACGTCGGCGCGCTGGATCTGGTGATCATCGACCTGCTGCTGAAGAACGGCTCCGGTTTCGGCGTGCTCAGGCACTTCAAAGCCAGGCGCCCGGATACGGCGCTGGTGATCTTGTCAAATTACGCAACGCCCATCATGCGCGAGCGCGCCGCAGCCTTGGGCGCAACGGCGGTCTTTGACAAGTCGACCGAACTCGAAGCGTTCTTCGAGTTTTGCGCTGGGTTGAACCGCCGTTGAAGTCGTCGCCGAGCGACGAATGGAGCGCCTCGCGCAGCCCGGCACACGTCGTGTCAGGCCCGTGTGCCACGCCTCCGCGTGTGTCTTCTGAATCCCGCCTGGAACCTCTTGAAAAGCGTCCAGTCCGCCTCTAGCTTGCAAGTCGGAAGCGCTGGAAGGACGCCTCCGGCGCTCTGTTCAACCTGAATGGAGGTACTCGCTATGTATCGATCTCTTTTTCCGCGCGACATCTTTGCCGAGGTGGATCGCCTGCAGCGCGAGATGCAGCAGGCCATGGACCTCTCGCCCAGCATCCGCGGGTTCGGGCGCGGCGGCTTTCCTGCATTGAACGTGGGGGGCACCGAGCAGGCGGTGCAGATCTACGCCTTCGCACCGGGCGTGGACCCCCAGAGCCTAGAAATCGATCTCGATCGCGGCGTGTTGACGATCGCGGGTCAGCGTACCGCCAGCGTCGACGACGGGCGCACTGGTGCTGATGGCAAGCAGGCCACGGTGCACATCAACGAACGATTTTCTGGGGAGTTCCGACGCGTCCTGTCTTTGCCGGAAGACGCGGATCCGGAAGCCATCGATGCGACCTGCCGCGACGGTGTCGTGCGCATCACGGTACAAAGGCGTGCCTCGTCCCGGCCGCGCCGTATCGCCGTTCAATGACAAAAGGAGATCGAAATGAACCAACTTCGTGAACAAGCCGGCCGCCCGCGGTCCTCTGAGGAACGGCCACAGGATGCATCACGCTACGGCGATGCGGCGCTGATGCCGCCGGTGGATGTCGTTGAGGACGCCAACGGCATCACGCTGTACGCGGACCTGCCCGGCGTTTCCCGGGAGAACCTGCACGTGCAGGTGGAAGCCGCGACCCTCACGATCGACGCGGAGGTCGATCTGGGATTGCCGGAGGGTCTGCAGGCGAGTCATACCGAGGTCGGGCTGGGGCGCTTTCATCGAACCTTCACGCTCAGCCAGGAACTGGATCCGGACAGGATCGCGGCGGACCTCTCCAATGGCGTCCTGAAACTGAGTATTCCGAAGGCCGAGCATGCGAAGCCGCGTCGCATCGAAGTGACTGCAGCCTGATCGCGGCTGAGAAGGGCAGGGCGGCGCCAGCCGCCCTGCATCACCCTACAGCCCGAGGCATCTTGATTTCTTTCAGGAGGAGCATTGATCATGGCCATGGATCTGCTGAGGCATATTGCAGCCTCCCCCTTGCCGGCTTCGTTCAGGTCGCCAGACGACATCGACAAGCTGAGGGTCCTGCATGCAGCCGGCCTGGTTCGCGCGGTATTCAGTGCAGAACCCGCGTCATCCCGGCCGACGGAGGCCCCATGTGCGGCTCTGGTCACTGCCATCACCGCCAGGGGACTGGAGGAACTCCGCACGACGGGCGAACCCGATGCGCAATTGCGTGGACCCGGATCGACACTGGACGTGGTCACACGGCTGCGTGGCCTGGTAGAACGCTCCCGCCGGACGTCGAAGTGAGTACGAAGCCCTTCTTGATGTCCGCGGTTCCAGTTGCTTTCTTCAGGAAGGCAAGGCATCTCGGCGGGTAGCGGCGCGGCGTCATTCTCGACCGAGACGGCAACACGCAGTCCCTACGCCGTGAGCACCAAGGCGCAACCTGCCGGACTCCCAATGGCCACCCCGCTAAGTCGAACGACTGCTTCCTTGGCCGCCCAACTGGAGGTCAGGGCCCTCAGCCGTCTTGCGGCTCAGGTCGATTACCGACTGCAATGCGTTCAGGACCTGTCACACGCAGCTGGAAGGAGGCTGAACGGCGCAACTTCGGCCCCCGCAAGGGGTATCTACTTTGCTGTCATCGACCGCAGTGCCTCAAGAAGTTTGATCGCGGGACCAGGCAGCATGCCTGCCCTACGCCTGAAGGCGGTCAGCGTTCTGCGGTCGGATGACCCCGGTATTTCAAGAGCGTCGATCAGTCCAGCTTTCCGCTCGGCGTCATACATCGGCTCGGGCATCCAGCCAAGAAAGCCTGAACGGCCGATCAAGCTTTTGAGTGCGGTGACGGAGCGCGTCTCGACAACAACGTTTGGCAGCGCCAGGTTCTGCCGTGCAAAGACCTGCTTCATGTGCTCGAAGGGTCCGGTTCCTTTTGGAAGGATGGCCCACCGTTCCGACAGCGTGTCCGCAAGCTTGAGCTTCGGCTTCTTTCTCAATGGATGGCGGCGACCCGCGACGACGTAACTGGTGTCTTCCCACCGGCAATCCTTGACCGCCACGATCTCATCGGTGTCCTCGATGTCGACACCGAGCGCAAGGTCGATCTCGTGTGACACAAGCGCATTCGCAAGGCGGTCCCACACGCCTTCAATGATCTGGACTTGCAGGTTCGGCCATTTTTCGCAGGTAGCGCCGATCGCCAACGGAAGGACCAGGCACGCGATGCTGCCCACGGCACCGACACGGATGGTGCCCTTTGCCAGGCCAAGCATTGCCTTGATGTCCTCGTTAGCGTGCTCCGATTCGCGCTGCAACAGAACCGCGTGCGGATGCAGCGCGCGTCCCACGTCCGTGAGTTGCATTCCTTTCGAGTGACGCTCGAACAAAGGCGCGCCAGCCTGCTCCTCCAACCTGCGAATCGTGCGGCTCAGGGCAGGTTGAGTCACGTTCAACGCATCCGCTGCTCTGCCAAGACTCCCCGACGCGACGATGGCATTGAAGGCGATGAGATGTTGGAGATCGAAAGTCATACGCAACAGTAATGACTTCTTCTGGAAAAAGCAATTTTCAGAAAGTCCATGAAATTCCACACTTCAGGCATCGAGACAAGCGCTGCGACCTTCCACAGCGCACAGCCAGAAAGTGAGAGCACCAAATGACCGGACCCGTACCGCTCGCCGTCGTTGAAACGGCCCAGCATCCCACCACCACCAGCAGCACCACCATCACCGTTCGCGACGCAGTGTTCGATCTCATGCGCCGCTTCGGCATGACTTCCGTGTTCGCGAATCCGGGGTCGACCGAACTGCCGATGTTCCGGGACTTTCCCAGCGACTTTCGCTATGTGCTTGGATTGCAGGAAGCCAGCGTGGTCGGCATGGCCGATGGCTACGCTCAGGCAACCCGCAACGCTTCCTTCGTGAACCTGCATTCGGCCGCGGGTGTCGGCAATGCGATGGGCAACATCTTCACGGCCCACAAGAATCGCACGCCGATGGTCATCACCGCCGGTCAGCAGGCGCGCTCGATCCTCCCATTCAATCCCTACCTGTCCTCTGCGCAGGCGACCGAACTGCCGAAGCCCTATGTGAAATGGAGCATTGAGCCAGCACGCGCCGAAGACGTCCCGCTGGCGATTGCCCGGGCGTACTACATCGCGATGTTGCCGCCGTGCGGCCCCGTGCTTGTGTCGGTGCCCGTGGACGACTGGGACCGGGCAGCCGAACTGGTGCCAACGAGAGTTGTCAGCACCGAATTGCGCCCTCAGCCTGCCGTCCTTGCGCAGATCGCTGATGCATTGAACGCAAGCGATCGACCTGCAATCGTCGTGGGTGCCGCGATCGACCGCGACAACGCGTGGAACGAGGTCGTTGCATTGGCCGAAGCGCACAACGCCCGCGTGTGGGTCGCACCGATGTCGGGCCGTTGCAGTTTCCCGGAGGACCACCGGCTGTTTGCCGGGTTCCTGCCCGCAATGCGCGAACGGATCGTCCAACAGTTGGGCGGCCATGACCTGATCCTTGCCGTTGGTGCGCCGGCGTTCGCGTACCACATCGAGGGTGCGGGTCCGCATATTCCCGCTGGCGCCACTTTGTGCCAACTGACCGAGGACCCCGACACCGCAGCCTGGGCGCCGGTCGGCATATCGGCTGTCGGAAGCATCCGTCTGGGTGTTCTTGATTTGCTGGCACGTCCACCGCAAAAAGTCCGCCCCCTCCCACCCGCTAAAGGCACTGTACCAAGGGCAGAGCCATCGCCGCTGATGTCCGTTGCGTATGTGCTGCAGACCCTTGCGGAAGCAAAGGAACCCGACGACATCGTGGTCGAGGAAGCACCGAGCGCCCGTGCGGTGATGCAGTCCTACCTGCCCATCACGCGCAGTGAAGCCTTCTACACGATGGACAGCGGCGGCCTCGGCTATGGAATGCCTGCCGCTGTCGGCGTCGCACTTGGCAAGCCGCAAAGCCGCGTCATCTGCCTGATGGGTGATGGGTCCAGCATGTACTCCATCCAGGCGCTGTGGAGTGCCGCCCAGAACAAACTGCCGATCACATTCGTGATCCTGAACAACCGGCGATACGCGGCCCTGCAAGAGTTCGCACCCGTGTTCGGTTTCTCTCCCACCGATGTTGTCCAGGGGACCGAGTTGCCCGACATCGACTTCCAGTCGCTGGCGAAGGGGATGGGGTGCACCGCCGCCCGTGTCACTGGCCCCACCGAACTGCGCGAGGTGCTCGATCGCGCCCTGGCCAGCAACGCTCCCAACGTCGTGGAGGTTCGGGTCGCCTGAGTGACCTGCCTCTCGATTGCACATCCATTCGATTCCCGAATTCAAACCACTGTCCGGAGACAAATCCATGAAGATTTCGATGTTGATCAATGGCGAGCCAACCGAAGCTCGCAACGGCGCCACGTTCGAGCGGCGGAACCCGCTCGACGGCAGTGTCGCCACTGTCGCACCCGCGGCCACTGCGGAGGACGCCGTCGCTGCCGTGGAGGCCGCCGCCACGGCCTTCAAGACCTGGTCGCGTACCGGCCCCAGCGAACGCCGTGCGCTGCTGATGAAGGCCTCGCAGGCCCTCGAAGCCAAGGCTGAAGCATTTGCAGCAGCCGTTGCTTCCGAGACGGGCGCTTCGGCGATCTGGGCGGGCTTCAACGTTCACCTTGCTGCTGGCATGTTGCTCGAGGCCGCATCGTTGACGACTCAGATCAGTGGCGAAATCATCCCCTCGGACGTTCCTGGCAGTCTCGCGATGGGTGTGCGCCAGCCCGCGGGTGTCGTCTTGGGCATCGCCCCCTGGAATGCGCCTGTGATCCTCGCAGTGCGTGCCATTGCAACACCTCTGGCTTGCGGGAACACCGTGGTGCTGAAAGGCAGTGAGATCTGTCCGGCCACCCACGGCCTCATCATTGAAGCGCTGCAGGAAGCCGGCCTGCCCAAGGGCGTGGTGAATTTCGTCACCAATGCGCCGGCAGACGCGGCTGCCGTGGTCGAAGCGATGATTGCGCATCCAGCCGTGCGGCGCGTCAATTTCACAGGATCGACCCACGTCGGCAAGCTCATTGCCGCGACCTGTGCCAAGTACCTGAAGCCGGCGGTGCTGGAGCTCGGCGGCAAGGCCCCGTTGGTCATCTTGGATGACGCTGATGTCGACGCCGCCGTCAATGCGGCCGTGTTCGGTGCATTCGCGAACTCGGGCCAGATCTGCATGTCGACTGAGCGCATCGTCGTCGACGAGAGCATTGCTGACGAATTCGTCAAGAAGCTCGGCGCGCGCGCCTCCAGTCTGCCGCTCGGGGACCCACGCCTGGGTCCGGTGGTTCTCGGCTCGGTGGTGGACATGAGCACGGCGAAACGCTGCAACGATCTGATCGACGATGCGATCGCCAAGGGCGCGAAGCTCGTGACAGGTGGGAAGGCGAACGACACGCTGATGCCCGCGACTTTGCTCGACCACGTCACCTCCGACATGCGCATCTTCCGCGAAGAGGCGTTCGGACCGGTAAAAGGCATCGTACGTGTCAACGGCGTCGAGGAGGCGGTGGCTTGCGCCAACGACAACGAGTACGGCCTGGCAGCGGCCGTCTTCGGCCGCGACGTTGCGCGGGCGATCCAGGTGGCGGGACGCATCGAATCCGGGATCTGCCATGTGAACGGCCCGACGGTGCATGACGAAGCACAGATGCCGTTCGGCGGCGTCAAGGGAAGTGGCATCGGGCATTTCGGCGGCAAGGCCGGCGTCGAGGCATTCACCGACCTGCGTTGGATGACGGTGCAGACCACGGCGCGTCACTATCCCTTCTGAAAGGCACCATCATGAAAACACAAGTCGCCATCATCGGTGCCGGCCCGGCGGGGCTCATGCTGTCCCACATACTGCACTTGCAAGGGATCGAGTCGATTGTGCTCGAGACCCGCAGTCGCGAAGCCATCGAAGCCACGATCCGCGCGGGCGTGCTCGAACAGGGAACCGTCGACCTCATGAAGGAAATCGGCGTCGGCGCCCGCATGGAGCGCGAAGGCTTTCGCCACGAAGGAACGATCCTGCGCTTCGATGGCATCGACCGCCGCATCGATTTTCCCGAACTGACCGGCGGCAAGGCCGTGATGGTCTACGCGCAGCACGAGGTCATAAAGGATCTGGTCGAGGCGCGATTGGCCAGCGGCGGCGACATCCGCTTCGAAGTGACCGATGTCAGCGTCCATGACCTGGATACGACGTCGCCCAGTGTGCGCTTTCGCCAGCAGGGCGGGGAGTTGCAGACGATAGAAGCGGACTTCATCGCCGGCTGCGATGGCACGCAGGGCGTCAGCCGCCCCGCAATTCCAAAGGGCGTGCTGAAGGGCTTCGAGCGCCTCTATCCTTTCGGATGGCTCGGTATTCTCTGCAAGGCGCCGCCGTCGTCCGATGAGTTGATCTACGCCTTGAGCGATCGTGGCTTCGCGCTCGTGAGCACGCGCTCGCCCGATGTGCAGCGCCTGTACCTTCAATGCGAGCCAACCGACAAGATCGAGAACTGGTCCGACGACCGCATCTGGAGCGAGTTCCGCGCTCGCTTGGCCACCCGCGACGGTTGGGCGCCGAAGGAAGGCCAGATCTTTAGCAAGACGGTCGTCGGCATGCGCAGCTTCGTGACGGAACCGATGCAGTACGGGCGGCTGTTCCTGGCTGGCGATGCGGCGCACGTGGTGCCACCAACCGGGGCCAAGGGGCTGAATCTGGCCGTGGCCGACGTGCGTGTGCTCGCGCGCGCCATCAGCCAGTTCTACAAGGCGGGGCAAGAGGATCTGCTCGAACGTTACAGCGAAACCGCGTTGCGGCGGATCTGGAAGGCGCAGCGCTTTTCATGGTGGATGACATCGATGCTGCATCGATTCCCCGGTGCCGATGAATTCCAGCACAAAGTGCAGGTCGCCGAGCTCGACTACGTCACGGGGTCGCGCGCTGCATCTACGGCACTGGCAGAGAACTACGTGGGACTTCCTTTCGACGCTCTCGAAGATTGAGGCCATGCAGAACCGCCCGTGCAGAGGCGGACTGCGTCCAAAGTCATGCTTGAAGGGCATGACTTTCTCTCAAAGAAGCAATTTTCCGGTGGTGCCCAATCTTTGACACTGCATCACCGAAGCGCGAGGCGACGCCGAAGCGCTCAAACAGGAGACAAGACATGTTCAATCAAATCCCGTCGGCGGTTGCCGCGCAATCCTTGCGCTCGCACCGCCCCCTTCAGCGCTCGCTGCAAGCTATCCGTGACTCGGGAGCATGCAAATGAGCGCCCAAGCAATCCCATTCAGAGGCAATGCCGACATCGGACGTTTGCTCGACGATGGTGCCTACACGACCATGCAAAAGGTTGTGGTCTTTCTTGCGGCCATGTCCATCGTGATGGACGGCTTCGATGGCCAACTCATCGGCTTCGCGATTCCACTCATGATCAAGGAATGGGGCATCACCCGCAGTGCCTTCGCACCCGCAGTGGCAGCGGGCCTGATCGGCATGGGGATTGGCAGCGCTTGCGCGGGGCTCTTCGCTGACCGCTTCGGCCGCCGGATGGCAGTCATTGCCAGCGTATTTGTGTTTGGCTCAGCCACATGCGCGATCGGCCTTGCACCCGATGTCCTCACCGTTGCCGCACTCCGGTTTATTGCTGGCCTCGGCATTGGAGGTGCGCTGCCGAGTTCGACGACAGTGACAGCGGAGTTCACCCCGGCGCGACGCAGGACCCTAGCGGTCACGGCAACCATTGTCTGCGTACCGCTCGGCGGCATGCTCGCCGGGTTCTTCGCCGCGGAAATTCTCCCCGCCTTCGGCTGGCGCGGTCTGTTCTTCATCGGTGGAACCTTCCCGATTGCGCTGGCCGTCATCCTTCTGTTCACGCTGCCTGAGTCACCCCGATTCCTCGCCCGGCATCCTGAGCGCTGGGGCGAGTTGGGCAAGCTGCTGGGCCGCATGAATCGCCCGATGGCCGCCGACGTGACCTACAGCGACGCCGCAGAACAGATCGTCGAGAAACGGGCCGGCTTCGGTGCGCTCTTCTCGGGGGGCCTGGCGCGTGACACGCTGGCGACTTGGGCGGCGTTCTTCATGTGTCTCACCGCCGTTTACAGCGCCTTCAGCTGGCTGCCGACAATGCTCGCGTCCGAAGGCCTTTCGATGGCGGTCGCTGGCTCAGGCCTGACTGCCTACAACCTCGGCGGCGTGGTTGGCGCCTTGGTCTGCGCCGTTGCGATCACGCGCTTTGGTTCAAGGTGGCCGTTGGTTCTGTGCTGTGCGGGCGCGGCCGCCAGTGCGTTCGCTTTGCAGAGCTTGAACGTGGGACGTGACACGAACCTGCTGATCTTCGGCTTCGGCGTGCATGGCATGTTCGTGAATGCGGTGCAGTCCACCATGTACGCGCTGTGCGCCTTCATGTACCCGACGAGCGTCAGGGCGACCGGGACTGCTTCCGCGCTTGCCTTCGGGCGGCTGGGCGCCATCCTCAGTGCCTTTGCTGGCGCCGCGGTGATCACGGCGGGCGGGGCGACGGCTTATCTCACGCTGCTTGGTTCGGCAATGGTCTTCGCCATGGTGGCCCTCCTGATCGTCAGGCGCCACATCCCCAAGCGCGCGGTGCTGATGCGCCCGAGCCAAGCGGCAACAGCCGCGGGCTGACCGTCAGTCCTGTTTACGCCCATCTCAATCGTGCAACTCAGCAATCGAAACAGATCATGAAAATATCTATCGTCGGCGCAGGAGCCATGGGCTCCATGTTCGGGGGGCTGTTGGCCGAAAGTGGCAACGACGTCACGCTGATCGACGTCAACGATGCGCACATTGGCGCAATCCGCGCAGACGGCCTTCGCTTGGCCACTGATAGCGGCGATCGGCATATCAAGGCGCTCAAGGTCTGCCGGCCGGAGGAAGCCACAGACGTTCCAGAGCTGCTCGTCGTGTTCACCAAGACGCTGCACACGAGGGCCGCACTCTCGGGCGTGAAGCATCTGATGGGGCCTGATGTGCATTTGCTGAGCTTGCAGAACGGGCTGGGAAATGTCGAGACGATCTCCGAGTTCATCGATGCGAAGCGAATTCTCATCGGTGTGACCACATGGCCCGCCGACCTGGTTGGACGTGGCCACGTGCATTCCCACGGCAAGGGCGTGGTGCGGCTCATGGCCGCCGATGGGATCGCTCGACCGATCGTCTCTTCGGTCTCTGACACGCTCTCAAGTGCTGGACTGCAGTGCACGTCGGACGCCACGGTGTGGGCTGCGATCTGGGAGAAGGTTGCATTCAACGCTGCGCTCAACAGCATCTGCGCTGTTTCCGGATGCACCGTGGATCAGTTGGGTCTGACACCTGAAGGTCGAAGGCTTGCAGAGGATGTCGTCTCGGAGGTGCTTTCGGTCGCACAGCGCCTGGGCATCAACGTGGATTCTGACAAGTGCAAGACCAACGTCGCGGGCGCCATCGCGCAGCACAAGGGACACAAGCCATCGATGTTGCAGGACATCCTGGCGGGACGTCGCACCGAGATCGAAGCCATCAATGGCGCCGTGGTCGCAGCGGCCGCGCGCCTCGACATGAAGCTGACCACTACCGAAACGCTGTTGTCGCTCGTGCGCCTTGTTGAGGCTCGTTCATTCGCCTGATAAACGCGGTCGGTCCGATCGCTCAAACCACCAAAGACACATCATGAAACTCTCCAAGCTCCTCGCCATTGCCTGCACGTGCCTGTCGGTCGCTGTGACTGGCGCCAGCGCCGCCGATGCCTACCCGACCAAGCCCATCCGGTGGGTGGTTGCATATTCGGCCGGCGGCGGTTCCGACGCACTGGCACGCGCGGTCAGCGCTCAGCTTTCCACACAGCTCGGGCAATCGGTTCTGATCGACAACCGGCCGGGCGGCGCGACCGTGATCGGGGCCGACGCGGTGGCCAAGTCGGCGGGAGACGGCTACACCGTCCTCACGGCGGACAATGGCACGCTGATCTTCAACACGGCGCTCTTCAAGAAGCTGCCCTATGACCCGAACAAGGACTTTGCGCCGGTCGGTCTGATGGCCAAGTTTCCTCTCGTGCTGGCGGTCAATCCCGGCGCGGGGTACGGCAGCGCAAAGGAACTAATCGAAGCCATGAAAAAGCAACCCGGCAAGCTCAGCTATGCGACCCCGGGCGTCGGCAGTCCTCATCATCTTGCAATGGAGATGTTGAAGGAGCGAACCAAGGTCGACGTGGCGCACGTAGCGTACAAAGGCGCAGCTCCGGCCATTCAGGACGTGGTTGGCGGTCAACTTACCATCATGGTGGTCGACACGGCGGCAGGCATGCAGATGATGAAGGCCGGCAAGCTCAAACCGCTCGCCACGTTCTCAAAGGCCAGGTTGCCATCGATGCCCGATGTTCCAACCTTGATGGAGCTTGGTTATACCGACATCGAAGCGGCGGCTTGGCAAGGCCTGGTCGTGCCGTCCTCAACGCCGAAAGACGTTGTTGCCAAGCTGAGTACCGAACTGCAGAAGGCCATCGCTTCACCCGCAATCCAGACGCAGTTCGCCACCATGGGCCTCGAAGCCACACCGAGCGACGCCGCCGGGATGGCCAAGCACTGGACCGATGAGTCCAGGTATTGGCCCAAGCTCATTCGTGACAGGCAGATCACCCTTGACTAGATGTTCTCCGCGAGCTGCGCTGGCTGGTCGACGACCACGCCCGAATGCCCTTGGTAGAACGTCAAAGGCCGCAAATTGGACGCTGCTCTTCGGTCCATTGCAACGATCAAAACCATGCTCATCAACACAGAAGACTCCCGCGGCCGTGCGCGACAGAACCTTCCGCGCTTTGTCTTCGACTACATCGAAGGAGCCGCCGACGACGGCCATTGCCTTCGCCGCAACCTGAGCGATCTGGCGGCCGTTGAGCTCACGCCACGCGTCTTACGCGACACCACCGCCGTCGACACGTCGGTCGAGGTATTCGGCCGGAAATGGGCGCTTCCCTTCGGGATAGCGCCGACTGGCTTGAACGGCCTCGTCCGGCCCCGGGGCGACAGTCTTCTTGCCATCGCTGCGGCGCGCACCGGTATCCCCTTCGCGCTCTCCACCGCGTCGAACATGCGGCTGGAAGACGTGCGTTCTGCTTCGCCGGACGGCGTGCAATGGATGCAGCTCTACGTGATGCATCGGGACATGGCGGGGCAGATTGTCGAGCGCGCCGCGCGCGCGGGCTACCAAGCGCTGGTCCTGACAGTCGATGTCCCCGTTAGTGGCAACCGGGAGCCGGATTTGCGAAACGGCTTTCGCGTGCCCTTCAAGCCGTCCGTCAAGTTGGCATGGGATGTGATGACGCATCCGACCTGGTCACTGCGGATGCTACCGGGCGGAGCGCCGGATTTCGCCAACCTGACAGCGGCAGGGGGCGACGCGGGTTCGGCCAACGCGCAGGCCGCGCTTCTCGCCCGGGCGATGGATCGCTCACTCGTCTGGGAAACGCTCGCGTGGTTGCGCGGGCTGTGGAAGGGCCCGCTGTTGCTGAAAGGCGTCCTCCACCCCGACGATGCTCGACTGGCTCTCGACCATGGCGTCGACGGCCTGATCGTTTCCAATCACGGAGGACGTCAGAACGACGCTTCGCCCTCGGCAATTTCAGCGTTGCCGCGGGTGGTCACGGCAATCAACGGTCGCATCCCTGTGTTCATGGACGGCGGTATCCGGCGCGGCGGCGACATTGCCAAGGCCTTGGCGCTAGGTGCGACTGCAGCCTTCGTGGGTCGTCCAGCGCTCTATGGTTTGGCAACCGACGGAGCTGAAGGTGCCCAGGCAGTGATCAATCTGCTGGCAGCTGAACTGCTGCGAACCATGACCCTCCTCGGCGCGACTTCAGTTTCCGCGTTGCCCGGAGCGCTCGAGGGCGGAGGCGACCAATTCACCCAGGCGGTCATTCCGGCCGTACCACGCTGCCTGTGACACGATAGGCACGCGGAGACATCTCGAATCTTTGACGAAACGCACGGCTGAAGTGGCTCAAGTCATTGAAGCCATGGGCCATTGCGACCGCTGAAATGCCCAGCGATTGACGCGCCGGATCGCGCAAATCGCTTGCCGCACGTTCCAGGCGCCGGCGCCAGATGTAGCGCGCGAGAGAAGTGTTCTCGGCTTCGAACAACTTGTTGATGTACCGGGGCGACAGATTTAGCGCGGCACTGACCATGGCCGCATCCAGGTCGCAAGCGTCGAGGTTGCGCTCAAGGAAGTCCTTCACCCGGACAAGCGCCACTGCGCGGTATTCGGAGAGCGGCAAGGGGGAGTTGAGGGTCGCCTCGTCGAGCGCTGACGCGAGAAGCTCCGTGAAATTCCGCGCAACTTTCTCGGACGCAACAGCGTCGAGGGACGGCAGCTGCTGATTCAATCCAACGAGGTAGCCGAAAAGGATCGGGCACATCTGGCCCGCTTCCGTCAGGCTGCGCGCGGTGACGCGATGAACGCCCGCAGAACGGTGAGACAACGACGCGAGCGGCACCTTCACGGTGATCAGCTTGAATGCGTCGTCGAAACGCAAGTTATAGGGTCGCTGGGCGTCGCACATCGCACCGTCGCCCGGCTTCAACACCACCGAGCGGCCGTCCTGTTCGGCCAATGCCACGCCGGCGAGGATGAAGTTGAAGATCAGGGATTCGTCACCGGAGCGCGAGATCCCCACAGGCAGCCGGGCGACGCGATGAGGAGACGCCTCGATGCGCGCAACGCTGAGCGCGCTGAGCCGCGTCCCGCTGACGGACGCTTCAAACGGATTCTTGCCGTCGGGTCGGCATTCGAGGTCGACGAGAACCTTGCACACCACCTCCTGCCAGAACTCGAACTTGTCGACTTGGTTCAGACCGGCGGTGGAAGCGTCGATGACTCGTGGGGAGGGTTCCGCAGTAAGGGGTTGCATTGCGCACGACCAGCGCCTGGCTCGCACATGGATGGTGTGTGAGCCAAGCCAAAACGGATCAAAACCAGTAGCGGTGATGATTTTCGACCTTTCGACGCAAGGTTGATGCCAAACAAACCCTTGCTCGAGACGGTCGAGCGCCTGGCCAGGACCGCCTATGGCAACGAGCGCGAATGGATCAGCGAGGCCTGCCTGGTCGAGTGCGGCCTCGAGCCCGCGCAGCCCGGGGTGCGCATCTGGCTGGCGTACTTTTTTTCTGTCGCCGTCGTCAGGGTTGGAACGGGCGGTACAGGGCCGTTTCAGACAAGTTTCCAGGCTCATCCAACAAAGTTTTCTGGCCCTCAAAGGCCGACCATTGTTCTCAGGGCCTTGTGAAGGCCTCCACTTCAACGGAGAGCACTGTGACCACTGCAAACGACGTTCAAACAGCCACCGACGCGGGCCTCGTATCGAGCCGCCGGGGCATCCTGCGTGGCGCTGCCGCGCTGACGGCGGTCGCCGCCTTGGGTCAGGCCAGCCTGGCATGGGCGGCCGACAAGGACACGATCAAGATCGGCTACATCAGCCCCAAGACCGGGCCGTTCTCGCCCTTCGCGGAAGCGGACGACTTCATTCTTGATCAGGTGCGCAAGACCCTGGCCGATGGGCTTGTCATCGGCGGCAAGAAATTCAAGGCCCCGATCGACACTTCAAATTCCCCCGGTTGTCGACACCCAAATTCCTCCGGGCAGGACAGGGGTTGCATTATTGATCGATCACGCCTCGACCGCGATCGCCAGGCGTGCC
>NZ_JBBKZS010000031.1:0-50818 GCF_037889955.1 Variovorax robiniae | reverse complement strand
AGCTGGCTATTCGAGTCGAGCAACAGCTGCGCAATATGCAGAAGAACCGGCGACTCGTGCGATCGTTCTTCCAGATGCCATCTGTCGCCTATATTACGGACTGCTGAGTAACGTGCGTTGCCCTGTGGGATAGGCACGGGTTTGAGACTCTTGGTGCTGCCAATCCCCTCGATCTTTCGACGCTGCATTTCATCGTCGCGCTTCTGTTCAGGTACCGGCGCCGACGGCACTGGGCTGGTTGGAACGATTGCGGTCGGTTGTTCAACTTGCTGATGCTGGAGGTAGTAGAAGACGGTTCCACCTGCTGCCACCGCGAGGACTGCTAGGCTGAAAACCCACGCAAGCTTCGTCACGACCGACCCCTAGTAATCCACGGTACCCAGCGAACGACCAGAGCCGATATCGGTTGCCGCTCGCTCGCGTATTCGCTGGCGACGGGCGAGTTCTTCCGACTGGGCTATTTGAAATAGGCTTTGCAGCTTGGTTTGCTCGTTCGTCAACATGGCTTGTTCGGCCTGTATGCGTGCCTGCAGGTCTTGGATCGCCTTCGGATCCTGAGCGCTGCCGATTCGGCTGATCAGCTGTTGGAGCGCCGAGAATCGTTGGCTTGTGTTTTGATACGCCGCCTGCGCCATGCCACTGAGCATCGCTGACGCTTGTCGACCCTGTTCCACCTCGTGTCGCATCTGGGGTGTCAGCGCGTCCATCTGTGTGTTCGACAGGATGCTGTTGGCTTTCAGGATCGACTGGACCTTGTCTGCCAGCCCGGCGTAGCTCGTCGAATTGCCGTTGATCGTGCTCATCAATTCGCCGTAACTTGTTGGCAGATAGTTGCGTGCCGCGTCCGAAGTTGGCAGCAGCTGCTCCATCCCGCGGCTGCCTGTCATCGCGTTGTACGTCTGCTGCAGCTGGTCCTTCGACTGTTTGAGCTGCTCATACTGCCTTTCCATGCCTTGCAACTGCTGTTGCCAGGCCATGAGTTGTTGCATGAGGCTTCCGAGCGCGGCGAAGTCGATCACGGGAATTCCCGCGTTGGCGTGCAAGGGCGCAAGGAAGGCAGTGGCTGCGATCAGCATTGCGAAGAGACGGTTACGCATGGGATTTCTCCTTGGAGAAGGGCGTGGAAAGGGCACTGCCTTGCGGGGCAGAGCAGGCTGCTAGGAACGGCGGCAGCCACTGGTCGGGGTGTGGCCCGTGGACATCGACCACCTGCTGCATCAAGCGGACGTTGCTGGTGCGCCCAGAGATCACATGCAGCGCGTCATCGAACCCCGCAAGGTCGAGCTGCGCGACCACGCTGACGTGGTTCTGCTTGATGAGGAACTGCCGCGAGCCCGGCTCGAGTTCCTGCTTGATCAGCGCGAACTCGCGATCCGTCAGGTTGAAGCCTTCGGTGTATTCCTTGTAGTCGGCCTCAGGATTTGGAAACAGGATCTTGGTCGGCGTCTGTTCGACGATCGATCGGGCGATGCTCGAGTCGAGAACGTGGCTGGTACTCTGCGTGAAGGTCGCAAGGTTCGCGTTCATCTTGCGCCAGGTCTCCAAGCCATTCTTCGCGAACTTCGCAAAAGCCGGATCGTTCAGCAGCTTGGCAAACTCGTCCATCCAGCACACGAGTTTTCGGCCATCCACCATGCGATTGACCAGATGGAAGAGGTACATGGTCAGGGGCGCCCGCACCACCTCGTTGTCAAGAAAATCGGTGACGTCGAAGCCGACCAGCGAATGGCGGGACAGAAGCGGCGCCACCTCGTCGTACGCGTTGTCGAACACCCAGGCATAGTCGCCGCCCTCGGAAGCGCACCATTTGCGCAGCCGCGCATGCATGCCCTCGGGATCGGTGATGTCCAGGAAGGCGGCGAGGCGGGAGAGCCGCCGGAAGGGAGGATCCAGTCGAAGGGTGCCTCTGAGGGCCTGGTCGAGGTCGTCTTCTTGGCGGACCGTCAGCGTGTCAGAGGGAGAGCGCAGCACGAGCCGACGCAACCAGTGACGCATGAACTCGACGTTGTGGGAGACCGTATCGTCGAGTTGCAGCGGATTGCAGCCGGTCGATGCGCCGTTCTTGAGCGGGAGGTATTGACCGCCGAGGGCGCGCACGAGAATGTGCAATCCCTCGTCCTTGTCGAAGATCACCTGGGTGGCGTCGAGCCGGTTGCAGATCGCGACCATGCAAAAGCCAAGGAAGGTGGTCTTGCCGGTGCCAACCGGGCCCACGCTGGTGAGGTGCCCGACGTCCCTGTGACTGCCGCCATCGGCACTGCGCGGATCGCTGGCGTGGAGCGAGAAGAAGTAGGGTGAGCCGGCGCGCGTCATGAACATCGTCAGCGCATCGCCCCAGTAGTTTCCGCTTGCACGACCGGTCGGAAAGTTGTGGAACGGTGACATCGCCGCAAAGTTGCGGCTGGTGATGGGAGCCTTGCGGGTGCGGAAGGCGAAATTGCCAGGCAACTGCGCCCAGAAGGCGGCTTCAAGCGCAAGGTCCTCGCGCGCTACGACCATGCCGGTATCACCCAACAGATAGCGGGCCCGAGCCACGTTGTCATTCAACTGCTTCAGGCGTGGGCGTCCCTCCGCTTCGCTGAGACCGTCGTACGCGTCGGCGAGCACGTGCAGGGTGAAATGGTGGTCGCCGACGACAAACCGGTTGCTCATCAGATCGTCCAGTGCATCCTTGAGTTCTTCCGCCTGAGATACGGCCATGTCGCCGGATGCGGCCATGCGGTTGTGCTGGCGGGTCATCATGTCGGTAGCTGCTCCCTTTCCGAGGAAGGTGAAGCTTTGCGTCAGCACGAACGGGAACGGCGCCGTCAGAAGCGAGCCGAACATGCCAGGTGCCGTCGGCGTCGGGTACTCCTTGATGCCGAGGAACGCGCCGATGCGCGTCTGCGTTCCGGTGCGGTATTCCATGGCCTCGTTGCCGAAGAACGGGCGGGTCGTTGCGAGTACTTCGTTCAATGGAGCGCGCGGCAGGGGCATGCGCTGCCACTCGCCGTTGATAAGCAGCGCCTGGAATTCCAGGAAGGAGGAGAACAGCACCGGAGTGCTCTCCAGCCTGTAGATTCCCAGGGGCTCAGGGTCATACCGTTCCAGCGCTGCGAGCAGTTCCTGCCGCTTCTTGGTGCATTCGTCGAGCGAGTCAATGAGCTCGCTGCGCTCGCCTGCTCGGTCCGCCTTCTTGAGGATGCGCAGCGTTGTATTGCCGATGCGTGTGGGCTGGGGACGAAACACCAGCGACAGGTACAGCTGGTTGACCATCAGTCGCTCGCCGGCCATCTTGCGCCGGTAGCGCTGTTCGAGGTCCTGTGCAAAGCCCGGAACGGTGCGGCCGACGGGGTAGCCTGGCTCCCGGTGCCGGATGACATGGCTCCACACCGCGTGATTGGGCGACGCAATGTTGCGCAGGAACACGTTCAAGCGCTCGTGCCAGCTGTTGATGTCCTCGTCGTCCGCGCTCTCGAAGCTGGCACCCGCCAAGCGAAAGGCCTGGACGTAGTCGCCGGCGCTCGTCCTGGCGACGTGCTCGTCCACGTGCGCGAGAAGCGGGATCATCGACGCGGCACTGGCCTCGCGCCGAAGCGTTCGATCCTTGCGCAAGGTGAGTGCCATAGAGACGGCTCCTCAGAGCATGACGCGGTCCGGCGCCTGCCGGCGGCGGCCGTTCAATCTGGGCAGGTCAAGAGCGAGCGGGCTGTACGAGTTCGCACGCCAGTAGCGCACATTGCCCGCCAGCACCGCCGGCAGTCGCGTGCGGCCCCACAGCTGCAGCAGGTCGAAGAAGCGGGGCTCGTAGAGGCAGACCAGGTACAGCACGCCGTGGATCGGGACGAACGCGAGCAGCCAAGCCAGGTTCTTCGTCACGATGAACGACTCGGTCGTGATCACGACGTTGAACATCATGGCCGAGTACGTCACGCCCCAGATCATCGAGGGGCGGGTCATTCCGACAAACAGCGTGTCGGCGACGATGCCCTTGTTGCGGTTCATGGCGGCCAGTTCCCATGCGACAGATCGATCAGACGCCAAACATCCCGCGGATCCAGGACACGATCTGGGGCCCCCCGAAGACCAGCACCGTGCCGAGGACGACACCCACCATCCACCACCAGCTGACTCGTCCGAACCAGGCCATGACACCGGAGACCATCACTGCCACGGCGGCCAGCGGTGTCAGGATGCTCACCAACTGACTTTGCGTGGCGTTGGCACCCGTGGCGAATGGACTCCCGGCCAGCGCGACGCCGGGCAGGATCAGGATCAGCAATGCGAGCCCCTTCCAGAAAGCATGGACACAGGCCGCCCAAATGGCTGCTAAGGCAAAAGCTCCAACCTTGTCACGATTTGAGTCGCGCCCATCGTCTTGAGGTGACGCACCAGCGTTTCGAGGGTCCTGAAGTTGCGCGGCCCCCTCCAACCTGCCAGCGTCCAGCGTCCCGTTCTCCAAGCAATGATGGCCTCGATCCGATACAGGTTGGGTGCAAACTCCACGATCACCAGTTCGTGAACCGCGCGCTTGTGCAGCAAGCTGATGAAATCCACCTGCGAGACTTCGTTTCCCGGCAACTCCAGTTCGGGCGCGGCCTTCCTGACCCGACGGGTCGTTGCCATGGCTGTCCTTTTTATTGATCGATGGCGCAGGATTTTGAGGGATAGAGAGGACAGCCATGTGGACTACTCCATGCGACGGTGCGGTTCGAGGCGCGTCGGCGCGGCGCCGGACGCCTGCGCAGAATCTTTACTGCCGGCGCTGTCGGCTCGCCGGGACTTGCCGTAGACGTCCCACCAGGGGGCGACTCTTTCGGCCCTTGTCCGCGCCGGTCTGACGGCCGCGGCTCTGGCATCGCCCGTAGGCGCGGTTGCTGGTGTCGCTGCCGCAGCAGGCTGGGTCCCGGCGATCTCACGCTTGAGGCCCGCGACGTCGCTCAATACACGGATGCGGTCGTTCTCCGCCTCATCTGCGGCCGCCACATCAGAGGCGGCGAATCTCTCGGCCCTGCGCCTGGCGAGCGACTCGACGAGCGCTTCGGATTTCCTGAGTTCGTTGCGAAGAATCAGCAGCCGGTCGTTCTCACGCGAGGACTGTTCGGCCGTGCTGACCTTCGTTGAAAGAGGCTGGCTTGCCGCCGCCCCCGAGCCAAGGGCGATCGAAACTGCCAGGGCGATCAGCCAGCAGGAAGTAGCGGAAGGCTCTTCCACGCCTTTCAACACAGCAGCGATGCGTTGAATTACCCGGACTTGCATGGGCGCAATGTTTCACGCAATCTGCTCGTTGTCAAGCTGGAAATTATGTTACAGAAGCTCTATAGAAAACTATAGAAAGTTGACAAACGAAAAAGGCATTGCTATTTTGCGTCTGGAGTGGTTCGCGAGTGCGCTTCCAGTCTTGGAGAGAATGCTAGGACGATGACGCCGTTCCTTCAAGACGTCCAAAGTTGTGCGCCGCGCAAGTTTTGCAACCGCCCGTATGAAGCGAACCAAAGACTTCATCGCTGCGACAAGGAGAGCTCAATGAGTGTTGTCGTGATCAGCAACCAGAAGGGCGGCGTTGGCAAATCAACGCTTGCTGTACTTTTTGCACAGTGGCTGGCAGCCAAGCACGCTGCCGCGGTGTGTGTCGTCGACCTTGATTCGCAATGCAACTGCTCCAAGTCGCTGGCGCGCTTCGGGGGCGTTCAGGAGGCTGCCGCGCTGTTCGCGACCGATGCGCTCGCAGTTGCCGCACCGGCTCCTGGAAGCATCACGTTGCTCAAGGGCAGCAAACGCCTGGCCGATGTCGAGTTGGCGCGGGCAGACATGATCGTTCCGGCGTTTCGGCAGCAGCTAGCTGCGTTGTCCGGAACCTATGACTTCGTCGTCATCGATACGCCGCCAGCACTGGGCTTGCGCATGAGCGCGGCCTTGATCGCCGCTGATGTCGTCATGTGTCCGATCGAACTGGAGGAGTACAGCATCGACGGCGTCACGGACATGCTCAAGACTGTCTTCGGCGTGCAGAAGCGCTACAACCCGCGCCTGAGGTTGGCTGGCGTCGTGGCCAACCGGTTCAATCCGCATTCGTTGCGGCAAAAGGCCGCGCTGCGTGACCTGATGGGGAGCTACGGAGAATTCGTGCTGCCCGCCAAGATTTCCACCCGCTCCGCCATTCCTGAAGCCTTGGCTGCGGGCGTACCAGTCTGGCAACTCACCAAGACCTCTGCCCGCGAGGCGAGCGAGGAGGTCTTCGAGGTCTTCCGGTTGCTCATGCAGCGCATGCATTCAGAGGCTGCACAAGCGGTGGAGGAGATCGTGACATGAATGCGATCCGGGATCTCGATCTCAGTGGGCTGATGCAGTTCAAGGCGAGTGATCTGTTGCGGGACGGTCCATCCGTGGCGCTCGGCAAACCGGTGCAAGTTGCGCTCTCGCTGATTGGCTTCGATCCAATGCAACCGCGGCGCAGCGTCGACGAGAGTTCGCTCAAAGAGTTGGCGTCCTCGATCAAGTCGTACGGCGTGCTGGAGCCGATATCGCTGAGAACGGATCTTGAACGTGAGAGCCGATTCATTGTCAACCGCGGAGAGCGGCGCGTGCGCGCTGCGCGAGAGGCAGGCTTGACCGAGGTGCCGGCATTTCTGGATGAGCGCATCGATCCGTTTGCACAAGCGGCGGAGAACCTGCATCGAGAGGACATGTCGCCGTTCGACCTGGCAAGTTTTATTGCGGAGCGTGAAAGGGAAGGGTTTACGCGCGCTGAGATCGCCCGACGGCTCAACAAGTCGCGCTCGTTCATCACGGAAGCAGCCTGCCTGGTCGAGGCACCTTCGGAAGTCCGGTTGGCATTCGAGTCGGGGCGTCTGGGTACGGATGTGCGTGCGCTCTATCGGCTGGCCTTGGCGTTGAGGACGCATCCTGAGCGCGCGAGCGGCCTGTTGGCCGGCGACCGCGCCATCACGCGATCCAGTTTGGACATGGTCTGGTGCCAGAGCGAACTTGAGACATCCAATCCCAAGCCGGCATCAGGCGCAGTCGGCGTCAAACTCAGTGGCGCACCCAGCGCGGGACGCACGGTGCTGGTGGTCGAGCACGCCGGGCGACGCGGCTCGCTGCGGTTGAAGGCGCACGATCACGACGCCGCAGAAGTCCGCTTCGGCGATGGCTCGCGCAATATGGTCAAGCTAAAGGATTTACGTCTCGTTTGCTGGGCCACGGAGGAATAACGACATGGCCAACACTCAGATAAATCATCGGGCGTTTGAAACCCCTCGAAGATCCATTGTCAATGCTGGGCGTCTTGCTCCTTGTTGTCTGGCAGGTTGTGCGCCTAACCTGCTGTGCAGTGCTCATCATGCTCGAGCCGTTGCTGCGCGCGACGCTGGTACCCATTGCGTTCTTGAGCTTCTTCGTTACGCTGATCTTCGGCTTTCTGATCGGAGACCCGAGATTTCCGCGATGGGGCATGCTGGCCTTTTCGATCGGGACGTTGATGCTCTACTGGCTGTTCCTCGCCCTGATGAGCCTTTTCATGACCCTCCCCCCAAGCCATGACCGTTGACGAGCCAATTCTTGAACGCGTGCTCAGAGAGCGGCGCTTTGATCAGCGAACGGCGGAGATCGCGAGACGCCTGTTTCTTGGCAACGAACCTCCCCAGAAGCTGGCGAGGGAGTACGCCTTGCTCGACAAGCGCATCTACGCAATCCGTGCAGAGGTGGTCAAGCAGGTGAAGGTATACGCGTTACCGGCGGGATGGTCGGAAGTCACGTTGAGAGGGCCCGCCGATGCCGTGAAAGCAGCGCATGCGCTTTTCAGGAAGCGCATGCGCGAGCATGGGGAAGCGTCTCGCGACTAGGCCCTATCTGTTGGGCCGCGCAGTCATCGACACGTGGTCCGCTCGTCGACTACGCAAACTTGTGGACCACGATTGACAGCCTTGCGGCGATCGCGTCGCCTCTGACCGAACAACTCCGGCCATTTGCTCTGCACCTGGCAATGCCTCCGTGTCACGATAGGTGCCGGATGCAATCGCTGGCCAGGCGCACAGGGTGTTCTGTCTCTCTATCCAATCGATTCCGCGTCGAGGTGCCGTGCTGCCGAACTGAGGCGGGGACCCGCGGCAGACACGCCGCGGCGAAAAGCACCTTGCTATCCGTTCGCGGGATCTCGCTCGATCCGAGCAGCTTTCTTTCTTGCTCTTGTTTTCTGCGGGTCTCCGCGGACCCTGTGTCGCGCGCGCCGGCAAAGCAGGTACGCGGAATGCAAGGCATTTTCAGGAACGGCCAGCAGCTTTCGCAGCCACGCCTCCAGTTCAAATGACGTCGGTGGGCGCGGCCACTACCCGGTCGTACTTGCTCATTGCCTCCGGTTCGATCCCAAGCCAGCGTGCGACCTGGCCCGGGTCCGTCCCGCGTTGCAGCTGCCGTATCGCAAACGTGTGCCGCAAGCGGAACGAGCCGCCTTCGGTGCTGTCTAGGCCGGCGTCTTCGAGCACCCGGCGCGCGCACTGGTAATGCGACAGCTTGCTCCATGGCTTGCCCGTGCGTGTAGATGGGAACAAGACTTCACCCGCGATGCCGGCCTCCGCACGAATCTGCATCCAGTGCTGCAGCAGCTCGCCTGCCCAAGGCGCAATGGGTGTCTCGCGCGGAAGGGAATTGCCATTGCCAGGCACCGAGACCTTCCAGGGTCGCTCGCGTACGCGGCCGCCCTGCGATGTGGGTGACCTCAAGGTCAACACACGTACGTCGCCCGGCGTCAGCCCTCCGCCCAACTGCAGTGCGACCGCTGTGCGATTGCGCAGTTCCTGCCAGGTGAACGAGGCGTGGCTGTTGCGACGGGCCTCCGACATGCTTGGCCGTGGCCGTGCGGCCGAGAGGTAGGCGATCAGGAGCCTGGCCTCGACAACGGACAGGAACTCGGGCAGCGGGTCTGCGCTCGCCGCATCGGCATAGCGAACATCGGGATGAGAAGCGATCCAATCGGTCGCCGCGGTGTTCGCAAGCTGGTCGTTTTGCGCCGCATGATGGCGAAGCACCCTGTCGATCAAGCGCATCAATCGCAGCGCATGTCGAGGCGAGAGTGACAGGTCAGCGCTCTTGGTGCCAAAGCGCGCCGCGTGGAAGGCCTCGAGGTCGTGTGTGTCCAGCGACGCGAGCGTCACGGCGGGTTGCTGGCCGATGCACCAGGTCGTGAACGCGGACCACATTTCCTCATAGACGACGATCGAAGACGACTGGCGCAATGTGCCGGCAGCACTCTGATCGGCCAGCCAGCATTCGAAGGCAGCACTGTGGGTTTGGATCGGAGTCTCGGAGAACAGGGAGAGCGTGGGCATAAAAACATACTAACGGCGCCCGTGTTTGATGGGTAGAAATTTTCTGTGGTTATGGTCGGTTTTTAGAGGGGTTTTTGTGAATGGCTTGCCGTTAGTATATTTTGTGGTCGGTCGGAGACGTCGTATTTGTAGGGAGGAGGGCGAGCGATTGCGGCTGCCGACGGATGCCGACCACGCACTGCAGCAGGTTTCACCTGCCACAGGATCTGGCATGCACTATCGATGTCGGTCCGCGGCTCAGAAGGCCGTACGAAGCCACCCTCCGCGCTGTGAGCGCGCTGATTTCCCTTCTGCGTGGCGCCGCTTCCTGCCCTCAGCGCGGGCGCCAGAACTTCCTCCATGACGGCCTGACCAATCGCAGTCGCAACGGTCAGGTGTCCAGGCGGGCCACCATATGGGCCGCGACTTCAAGGCGGCTCCGCGCATCCACCGCGAAACCAGATCGGTGCGCCCGAGTGAGCGCGCGCTCATGGGAAAGCCGGTGGGACGATGCCGAGCCATCGCTTCTACACGGGTAACTCGGTCGGGCATGCAGCGATTCTCGTCTCCCGTCCTCCAGCCGCCTCCCGTCTCGCCGCGCGCTACGGGCGAGGAACCGTCGATGGGCGGCTTCAGGTCCAGCCATTTGGGTCACGCTCCCTCGCGGGCCGTCTTGGTCGACCTTTCCGGTAAAAGTACCGAACATCACGGAACCACAATGTAACCAAAAGTGTTAACGTAGCACGCATGC
The DNA here is from genome assembly GCF_037889955.1 of Variovorax robiniae. NCBI lineage: Bacteria > Pseudomonadati > Pseudomonadota > Betaproteobacteria > Burkholderiales > Comamonadaceae > Variovorax > Variovorax robiniae. The sequence continues at coordinate 40,783 of NZ_JBBKZS010000031.1, read as the reverse complement.
CTCAAATGAAACGCAACGACGGCACGCCGCAGTGGCCCATTCCCGACTTGGCCGTCACCGTCCACCAACTCGCCCCCGCCCAGTTCACCTGGAAACTGGTGGAGCGACAGCACGGCCATCCGGCCAAATGCATCGCGGAAGCTGCGGAGCAATTCACGGACTACGAGCAGGCACTCGACTGCGGCTTCGTCGCTCTGGAGCGAAGGCGCCAGTGAGAAGGATCGCCGGTGATCGGCCCACGCCAGCGCAGTTGCTTTTGCGCCCGCAGCGCTGACCAGGTTTCGTGCGTCGAGTTCGCCGCCTCGGTCTGGTGAACGACGATTGCAGGTTCGGTGCGCTACCTCGCGCTCGGGAAGGTGCGCAGGTAGGCGACCAGATCCGCCAACTTCTTGTCGTCATAGCCCCAACCCGAGAAACGCATCTTGGTGCCGGGTACGACCGGGTCCGGGCGCTTGATGAAGGCTGCCAGCGCGGGCTCCGACCAGATGACCTGCGACTTGCGCGTGGCATCCGAATACCGATAGTCCGGTTCGATGCCCGCCCGTCTGCCCACGATGCCGTTGAGCTGCGGACCGAATGCATTTCGCGCGGAGGCGCCAACCTGATGACAGGCGCCACACGCGCCGAAAGCGACTTTACCCGCCGCGACGTCACCCGAGACCGCCTGTGCAAGCCCCACGGGCGGAAGGAGCGTCGATGCGACGAGGAAAACATGCATCTTCATGACGGCATTCTCCGCCTGACCGGCTTCGCCATGGGCCGTGCCACTCGCTCTCATGGCCCGACGTTGGTGCTCTCGCGGATCCAGGGTGTCCTCCCCAGTCAAGTCCAAACGCGGACCGTGCCATTCGGACGCGCGCGCGCCATCGGTGACTTTGGCGACCTGCCCATCGACAACCACTGCGTCGAAAAGCAGTTCCAGCCTGTTTCCTTCGGACGCGGGCCGGCTGCCGGCCTGCCCATTGCGAAGAGGCAGGCGGCTCGCGGCGATCACGGGGTCTCCGGTGCGTCGTGCACCTGGACGCTCATGACCCGTGCGCTTGGCTAAAAGCAGTGCTCGGGGCGCTCAAAGACGCGTCCGGCACGTCGAATCCCGGCCTTGCGGTCTCGTCGCTGGGCGCCATCAGCTGTTCGCTCGCCGGCTCCGGCCGCCGCTTGACTACGGGATATTCGCTGAAGGCTTCCGCCGCCAGATGGCGATGAAGTCCCGACTGCCGTTGACAGCGCGCGAGTAGAGCCACGACGGCGTGAGCTTCTCATGCGGGAGGGCCCAGATCGGCTTGCGCGCATGGACCTGCTCGCTGCCAATGAAGATGTATTCGTCGCACGAGGCAATGAGCTTGGCCTCGTCCACTCCGAGCATGCCCCCTTCCGCATCCGGCCGGCGCGCATCGAACCGGTGCGTGACCCAGCACGCGACGACGACGTTCGGCCTGTACTTCCGCACGGCCGATGCCGCGTCCAGCTTCTCGACGTGATCACCGTAGGGCACGGTCGGTTGCCCGATCTGCCGGTAATGCGCCTTGACCGCGGCATCTTCCTGTTGGCGGTTGTCGGTTGCAGGAATGGCCAGGGCTGCCGCGAGCGCGCCATGTCCAGCGCCGATCTCGATGGCTATCTTGCCCCGGATGCGGGCCCGAATGAAATCACACAGCTCTTCGGTGGGGAAGCTGTAGAGGCCGTGGCGCACGCCGAACACCAGCCGTTCCTGCGCCGTGGTGCCTTCAAGGGAGCGCGCGGGGACCACCTGAAGGCGGCCGCGGCTGTCCAGCAGCAGGCCCGAGATGTCTCTCACGCTTGTGGCGTCGGTGATATACGCGTCCATGGGGGCTCATTCTCGCCGACCGAACAGGGTGGCATCTTCGAAGTCACGCCTTGCCAAGTCCCGCCGCGTTGGAGCAGGCAGCGCTTGTCACCGCCGTCTCGATCTGTCCGCCGCGTTCCTTGCATCGCGGTCGGCGCTGAGGTGGTTGGGCCTGTCATGCGGAATCAATCGGGGCCACCGCCTTCAGGACGGGTCGGCGCCGGGGGAAGGATGGCGTTCGCCTTGGCGCTGGCGTTCAACACCTGCTTACTTGGCGCGGCTGGTTGCTGCTGTCCGATGACGGCACACCGAGCCATTTCCCGTCTGCATCGGAATGGCCGGCGCCGGCGCATGCTTCGCGCTGCGTCGCCGGGGCGATGCGGAACTTCACGCGCGCATCCACGGTGGCATGAGGCCACGATCGGAGGCACCCCGCGTCTTCGTCATTGCAGGCTGCCGCGATGCCCTCCCGCAAACAAGGTCCCGGGAGGCCAGACGTCCATCCGCGCGGCGCTCGCGCGGCCTGACCTTGTCGGCGTTGCCGGGCGTCGACTCGGTACACGGCATCGTCATGCCGCTCCCGATCCCCGCAGCCACAGGTCCGTCACCACGAGCGCGTTCTGCGGGGCGCCCAAGGCAAACCGTCACCGGCCGCATGCTTGCCGGGCGCCATTGGTCAGGGTGTCGACCCGCAGAATTGATCGCGCCAGGCCTGATCTGCAGCCGGGCTCTGTGAGGTGGGTCGCGCCGCTCCGGGCCCCCATGTCGACGTCGACGCCGCGCGCAATCGCGCACCGGGCGCCCGCGACAGCCGCCCTCAAAGAGCCGCCCGTTTCTGCAACCTGGGTGGCTGGCGGGTCAGCCAACCCTTCCGGGCTTTCGTTGTCCCAGCCTATGCGGTTGGTCGCTCCTGCCTACCTGCCATGAAAATCCGTGCACAAGTCCTTGGGGTCGAACTCCATGCCCAGGAGGTCCTGCCCGATCTCGGTTTCGCTCAGCGGAATGACCATCACGCTGGGCGCGGCCGATGGTTGCGATCGCTGCGCACTCACCAGCGCGAAACACGCCACGGGTAACCCGTTCTCAAACTTCCAGCCCACGGCGGCAGAGGCAATGGAGTGAACGGCGACGATGCGAATCTTGTCCATGAAATCTTGGTGGAGGATGTGTGCGTGAAGCGACGCCTTCGGTGCTTCGGGTTCGAACGTCGTATCGCATGTCGCTGACGTGTCGCACCGGTGCACAGGAAGGCCATCGAGGGAAAGCAAGCTGCCAAGGCGATCCGCAGTGCGGTCTCAGGTCGAAGCCAGCCGCGCCACACTCGCTTCGGGGCGCGCGCGGCCTTGCGACGTCATCTGAAGGAGCGATCGCGGGCTGTTTTCATGCGTCGGAAGGCCGCTGTCGGCGTCGACCCATTCCACAAACCCGCGCTGCACAAGGACGTGGCAGGTGTCGGGCGGCATGCCCTCGCCGCGATTCACGGCGACCAACGCGTCATGCACCATGGCGGCGGTCCATTCGAACGATCGCCCTGACGAGCTTGACCTGGTGATCGGCGATGGTGGCAGCACCCCGGCAGGCGGCGCACGGCCTCCATCGGCAGTTCTCCGGGCGTCCAGCCAGGCATGAAGGAAACAGAAAGCGCTCCGCCGCGAAGCGTCGCCGCGCGTGCGGCGACGGGCGCGGGCATCGAGTGCGGCAGCGACCGGAGCGCCTACCGACCCGGCGCCCCGGCCAGGCCCGCGCGACAAGTCCGCCGCCTGTCCGGGGTCGTGCGCCGTCAGCGTGGGCGTCCGCTCCGGCGTGTCATGCATGGACTGGAGCGCAAGGCATGACGCGTCCGCCATCGTGCCGCTGCGGATCCAGCCAAGCCCGTTCTGCGTTTCCGCCCTTATAGGCGGGAATTGAAGTGCAGTTGCCATGCAAGAAATTGTCACCGCCCGGCCCATGAAAGCAATACCAAGGTTTTCACATTTGGTTCAAGAATGATCCGAACCATTACGGGCAGCGCCCCGGCGCGCCAGCGCTGCGGGTCTCGCGGCGGAGCCCGACAGGCGAGTGGGTGACTTCCGTCATCGCAAGCCCGCGGGATGACCGGAGTGGACAACATGAACGCGCCGCCGCCCGCGACGGCGACAAGACTTCGATGAGACGACATCGCATGGACGCTGCGTGAAGAGCCTGCTCTCTCAGCAGCGGAAAGGTCGCGTGGCAACCGAGCGCGTCGTTCCTGACGGATGAAGTCGCCACCCCTAGTCTGTACTACTTTGGTAGTATGTGCGCAGCTGTCCTGAAAGCGCAACATCGCGGGCTGCAAAGGGGTCACGATGCACATCGAAATCGTCCGGCAACAGCCTTTTTTCCGCCAGCGCGATGGCATCTGACAACGGCGCCATCGTCCAGAAGCAGGACCCCGCGCTCGAGGGGCAGCGCAGGGTCGCCGTCGACCGGTCGGCGGCCAAGGGCACCCAGCTCGACTATCTGTACCAGTGCATCAGCGACTGGATGGACAAGCGGACGTCGCTCGCCACCTGGTACCGCAGGGTGAACTTCGGCTACCAGATCGCGGCCGCCGTGCTGTCGGGGCTCATCACCGTCATTACCGGGTTCAAGTCGGCCTGGTCACTGAGCACGGGCGCCAGCGACGTGGTGCTCTTTCTCAGCGCGCTCATCACGGTCATCTCGGTGGCCGGCGCGTTCTACTCCCCGAAGGACCTGTGGGTGCTGGACACCGTCTTCGCGGGCAACCTCAGGGAGTTGCAGACCCGGCTGCGCTTCCTTGAACTGAGGCCGGACTTCGAGACGCACCGCCAGGAAATCACCGAGCAGGGTTTCGCGGACTTCGAGCGCTTGCTCAAGGATTACGATGCCGAGTGGCTCAAGATCCGATCCAAAGGCAAGTAGCGATCCGGCCGCTGCGGCATCGAATGCAAGGTGCGCGCACGTTGGGTCGGCGTTGAAATGGCCTGCCAGTGCAGCGGCGTTCCTTGCCACCCTCCAGAACCCTGAAGAGCGACACCGTGCACCTGCTCATGACCCTCAGGGCCGACCTGAACGAGCCTGGCCACCGGGTGCGCGCGAGCGAACGCGACGGCACGCCCCTCGCTGCCAGACCTGAACCGGCATCGCGGGACACGGACCACGCCGGACTTGCGCCGCCGCATCTCGCCAGCGAAGTGTCGTCGCGCCAGGTCGTCGCGACCTGATCCGCGAAAGACGCCATGCATGCGCCAGCGACTGCCGCATGAGTGGCGCGGACGACATGGGACCTGGAGTTCAAGGCCGACTCACCGGCGAGCTACGCCGAAGCGATCGAGCTCGCGGCAACGACCGGTCTTGTCGTCGACGTCGAGCGTGAGACCACGGTTCTGGGCGACGCTTGCGTTGCGATCCTGGTCGCCGACCGCACGCCGGCCTTCTGGATGGATCACAAGCCCTCGCGCAAGGCGGCCGAGGCCTTGTGCAAGTAGATGGGCTGGCGCATCCGGCGCCGACCCAACGAACGGAAAGCGAATGCACGGGGACCCATTTTTGGACTTCGACTGAAAGTGGCACAGACTTGCGCGTGCGCAACGCCGATCTGCGCGAACCACCGCCTGGCCATGCGGCGGCCGTGAAGGCGGCCGCAGGCGCCCCCGAGTAGATCCATCCGCTCGACCTTTTCACGAAGCAAGGGGTGTGCATCCGACCCGCCGCCCTGCCGCATCACCCAGCGCGATTCACTGATCCGCTTGCCCAAAGCAGAGCGAGTCGAACCGTGCGAGCCTCGAGGCCGGAAATGCGAGGCGCCACGCGTCCTTCCGTCAGGCTGCGGCGAGACGCGCGGATGCCCGCGATGGCAATGCCGGCCTTCCACGCCGAGGCTGCTTTGGACTGCCGGCCTCACCGCGCATGCGGCGCCCAGCGCCTGGCCATGGCGGCGCCGGGCCGAGTCGGTGGGTGTCGCGCTGCCGGCAGATCCCCCATCAAGGACACCAGGCGCAGCGCCAGGGTCGAGGCATTTGCGGCAGGGGCGTTGTTCAGGAAGCGCAACTTGCAGTCGCCGAGGACGACCACGTCGCCATGCTGGAGCCGGTGGCAGGTCACGCGCTGCTCGTTGACGAAGGTGCCGTTGCTGCTGCCGAGGTCGTGAAGCCAGACCCCTCCGCTGTCCTTGACGAGCACGGCGTGCCGGCGACTGGCGCGCTGCGACTCGATCACCAGCCGGTTCGCGCTGTCGCGACCGAGTGTTGTTTGGGGTGAGTCCAACGGCACCTGGCGGGTGGCACCGCGCGGAGACATCACGATCAGCCGGGGCATGGAAGCAATCCTTTTCAGTGTGTGTTCGATCCATCGAATGTAGGGCGGGAGATCATGGGGTGAACGCCCGAAAAGTGGCTGCGTCCACCCCCATTTCGTTGCATCGTCGAGCGCGCGCCGGCTTTCGTGCATTTGTAGTGCTTGGCGACGGCGCAGCCTGCGTGTCGCTGCGCAAGTGCGTGAATTTCGATGGGCGCAGGTCGCCCGTTTCCATGCTTGAAGCTGGCATCGCGGCACTGCACCTTCGAGGACCTGGTTGCGTTCCCATTTCCGCGGCGGCGGTCCCCGATCGGTGTGCCGTTCGCCCCGGGCCTGCGGTCATCCCTTTCTGTCATCCCTTCTTCCAGTCCTCGAAATCCTGCCTGGTGCATTCCGCCGCCTGTTCGGCCGCCAGTGCAAGCCATTGGCCAGGTTGCTGCTCGATGTGGGCAAGGATCCCGGCAGCGACGCTGGGGGTGCCCAGATGAATGTTCGCAATTTCCCGGCCCATGGCCCGGAGCAGGTCATGCTCGAACAGCCACGGCCCGAGCGTCTCCATCTCGATCTTGTGATTGTTCGGCGACAGGCGTCGCACCGCCAGGTTTTCCTCGCCGAGACGGAACCAGGGATCCGGGGCGCGGTAGCGCCCGTTGACGATGTCGGCGATGCGCAGGTCCGTCCTCTCGTGCTTTCTGGCGTACGTCCAGGCCGACGGCACCAGCGCCTTGGCTTCGCGGACCACCGGGCCGCCCTTCCACTGCGCACGCACCACCCAGCGCGGTCGGCCGAGACTGCCGACACCTGCCGAGCGGGGCCAGTACATCTGCTCTTCGGCATCGCGAGGCAATGCAGCATCGAGGCTCGCTCGAATCGCCAGCGAGGGGTGAGGGGTCTCGTCGGACTTGGGCTGCATCTTGTCCCAGAACTTCTTGCGCTCCGACTCGGAGGCCACGAACTTCGCGCGCATGTCGGCGTGGTCCTTGTCGAGGACGTACGGCCTGGGCTTGTCCAAGCCTTCCCGGTAGCCTTTCAGGACGTCGGCACAGATCGCCGAGAGGTCCGTTCGCCCCTTGCCGCTCTGTCCCAGGAAGGCGCTGACGGCCAGGCGCAACAGGTCGAACGCACAGGGCATCTCGGCGGCCTCGTCGAAGTCATTTCACGCCCCAGACCAGGCGTCCGTCCTCGTCGCGCCAGGTGCCGAAATTCTCCACGTGGATGTCGCCAATGGCCAGAACGACAGGGCTGCGCATGAGTTCCGGACAGAGATCGGGCATGCGCTCCGCCCAGCGCCAGTAGGTGGCGCGCAGGAAGACGAAAGGGCTGTCTCGCATCTTCCGATGCTTCTCGTCCAAGTCTTCATCGACCATCGCGCCACGCAACTGGCCGCGCAACCACGCCTCGTAGGCCGACGCGGACTTGTGAATGCTCATCGCGGACTCCTTGCCTGTCGCAAACGCAAAGACGAACATCCCGGATTGTCGGGGCTGGCGCACATCGGAAGGTGACGGCTGCTCCTCTGAACAGGGGAGGGCGCTGATCAACGCGAGAGGCTTGTCGAAGCCCTTCGCCCAAACTCACGACGACGCCCGGCGATGCACGCGTACCGGGATGGCTGAGATGCCGATGGGTCGGGTGTCTCGCAGCGCGTCGGCCAGCGTGAAGCCGTCCAGGTGCGCGAGAAAGCGTTCAAGCGCACCGTCCAGGAGGCCGGCCAGGCCACAGCGACCCGTCAGCGCGCAGGTGCTGTCGGTCCCGAAGCAATCCACAAGCTCAAAGTTCGCCTCGATCCCGCGCACCAGCGCGCCCAGGTTGATGTCCTCGGGCCCGCGCGCCAGCCGCAACCCGCCGCCCTTGCCACGCACGGTCTCGATCCACCCTTGGATGCCCAACTGGTGGGTGACTTTCATGAGATGCGCTTCCGAAATGCCATGGGCCCGGGCGATCTCTGAAATCGTGCACAGGCGATCGGGACGCTGCGCCGCGTACATCAGCAGGCGCAACGCGTAGTCGGTCATTGCCGTCAACCGCATCGGCCATCCCCCCGCAGCATGGCGCCGCCGCAGCGGCAGCAGGATCGACGCACCGGCGGACTGGAAGGGCGTGCCACGCAAGGATGCCGTTCAGACAAGTCGGAGCTGCGTCGGAGCGGTCCCTGGCCGGCGACTCATCTGGTAGCCATACCAGAGGCTTTCGGCGATGCGCTGCGCCGTGTCATAGGCCTGTTCACCCAGGGCGCGGTTGGGCTGCGCGGCGGTCGCTTCGCGAAACAGGACCAGCCAGCGCTCGAACAGTGGCGCACTGAGGTCAGGCAAGGCCACATGCTTGGGCATGGGCGTACCGCGAAACCGGCCGCTGCCCAGCAAGATCGAAGACCAGAAGTCCGTCAGCTTCGACAGGTGCGCGTTCCAGTCATTGACGAAGGTGTTGAAGACCGGGCCGAGTTGCTCGTCCCGGCGCACCGCGTCATAGAAGCGGCGCACCAGGACCGAGATTTCCTGCTCGGTGCAAAGGTCAGGCGGGCGCATGGGCTTCTCCGTTTGAAGATTTATCTATTATATATCTTATAAACACCGGACCAGGTACGCGCAGTCCGGGCATGGACGTATCTCCAAGAGGACAAGAAATGCAATCCCACGAGCTGACAGAGGTCCTGATCCTCGAACAGGGCCGAGGAGCGCAAACACTGCCCGCCATGCAACAGGTGACGCTGCATCGCGGGACCGGATGCCGTGTCCCGTTCCCGTTGTCACAGCGATGCGCAGCCCCGCTGCGGGCTCGCACCCTGTTGAAGAGTCGGAGTGGGAGACCATTGAGGCGAACCGCCCCGTTGAGATTCCTGGGCGACCGGGCAGCGGGCATCAGCCCTTCGAGGGCTGCACATCGAGGGCTGTGACCCGATCGGCGGCGGCAAGCTGCCCAGGAACGGTTCCGTGCAGCGCGATCGTCGCGATGCCCGCGCGCGCTTCGTGACACCGCGCCGGCCCTTGCAGGGGGCAACACCCGCAGCTGGCAAGCCAGTTGCCGAGTGCCAGCGAAGCACGTGTCACCGACCGCTTTCAGGCCCGCTCCGAACAGCCCGGGTCGGCGTCGTAGCGCTCCTGCATTTCATCGGTCGATACGTCTTCGATGTGATGACCGACGTTCCAGCGATGACCGAAGGGGTCGAAGAAGCTTCCCGAGCGCTCGCCGTAGAACTGGTCCGCCAGCGGCATGTGGACCGTCGCACCGGCTTCCAGGGCCTTCGCCACAATGTCGTCAGCGTCATCGACATGCAGATGAATGGTGACGGGCGTTGCGCCGATTGACTTCGGACCGCGGATGCCGTACTCGGGGAATTCCTCGCAGATCATGAGCGTCGCGCCGCCGAAATCCAGTTCGACATGGCCGACGCGGCCGCCCGGTTCGGTGAGCCTGAACTTCTCCGTCATGCCGAAGACGCGCGAGTAGAACGCCACCGCGGCGTTCGCATCGTGCACACAAAGGTAGGGGAACATTTCGCGTGTAGCCATGATGGGATGCCTCGTTTTCGCAAAGTGGCGCAGATTCTCCGCACGCCGCACCACGCCTGTCTTGAAGGAAATTGACCTGCGGTTCAGCGCGGCACATGACGCGCCGAAACGGGCGCAGCACGTCGCCAGGCCTGTGGCGGCAGACCCGCCAGCTCACCGAACTCGCGCGTCAGGTGCGCCTGATCGCTGAACCCCGCATGCGCGGCGATCTCGGCCCAACCGAGCGTCGGATCACCGGCGAGCGCCAGCACCCGGTCCAGTCGTTTCACACGCGCCCAGGCCTTGGGTGTGAGCCCCGTGGCGCCGCGAAAGAGGGCAATAAAGCGCCGATGGCTGTAGCCGCTGCGCGCGGCGACTTCGCCAATGCCCGCGTCGCCCCGCGCCAGAGCCTCCAAGGCCCATGCGATGGCTGGCTGCAGGCCGTGCATGCGGGATCCGAGGGCTTCGGTCAGCAGCGATTCGAGGACGCCAAGTTGACCGACGAGCTCCTTGGCGGCGTGCAGGCGCTCCAGCGCCATACCGGTACGGGGCCTTCCCCAAAGCAGTTCCAGCGGTGTGTGGCAACCTGCCAGAGCATCCTCTGGCGCCCCCAGCAACGCCAGTGCCGCTCCAGGTCGAAGCAGCGCACCAACCGAGCTGGTCGGCTCTGCCACGTCCCGGACATAGAAGGAAGAACGGGCGCCGCCCACGATGGCGTATCCGATGGTCTGGTGGCTGCCCCTGCCGTCGTCCGCGCTCGTGAACAAGCGCAAGGGCGGGCCGGACAGGCGAAACACCAGATGCATGCAGCCCGTCGGCAGGACGTGCTCGCGTGCATTCGGTATCGCTGGCCGTGTGCTGCCAGGCGCGCTCGCCCACATCTGCTGCACGATGGGTCGCAGCAAAGGCGAGGGCACACGGGTCAGGTGCACCGGTTGCCCTGACGCGGACAGGACCTGATGTCGCATCCACGCATTGTGATCGACGCAGCTTCTGGCCAGCCGGTGCGGAAAGAATCGGACTTGCAACGCGTGCTTTGCCAAAACGCAATGGCATGTGAACATTCCGTCGCTTTGACCACAGAACTTGAAATTGACGCCGCTCATCGTGTTCTCGCACGAAGGCTGCTCGAGCGCGCGCCGGGATTTGATCAATGCTCCAAGGCCGAAATCGACAAGTTGCTTGAAGCAGGCAATCTGGCGCGCTTCGACAGGAATGAGGTGCTGGTGCGTCGAGGCGCCCCATGCGAGCACCTGATCATGCTGGTTCAAGGCGCGCTCCACGCGAGCATCGAAGCCGAAACCGGTCGGCGCCATCTGTTGACATTTGTCCCCCCGGGGATGATGGTGGGATTGCTACCCTGCATGGACGACGGCCGCATGGTGCACGATACCGTGGCACGCATTCCTTCGGTCGTGCTGAAAATGGCTGCCGACGTCGTGCGACACCAGCGCAACACTGTCCCTTCGCTGCGCGTTGCCTTCGACGTCCAACTGGCATGGCGCGCGCGTGGCCTGTACGACATGGTGGCCGAGCAAATGCTCCATTCCCTGCGCCAGCGCCTCTCGCAGCAACTGGTCCAGCTCGTCACGTCGTTCGGAAAGCGACGAGGAAGGGAGTGGGAAATCGTTCTGCGACTGCCCCAGGCGGACTTGGCCGACTTGCTCGGCGCCTCGCGACAGAGCATCAACATCGAATTGCGCGCACTGGAGAAAATGGCGCTGATCCGCATCAGGAATTCGCACATCGACGTGCTTGACTTGGCGGCGCTACGGGCGGAGTGCGGCAGACTCGTTGCTTGGGAGTAGTCGTCCGCAGCCTCCTCGCAGCGTGAATCGCGGAAGGTTTGGAACTCGATTGGGGTGAGCTCGGCTTCGGTGCGTTCTGCGGCGGTTGGCCCGATCAAGGCCTCGGCGCATCTCATCGGAGGCCAGTTGTGGATTCAGGTCCGGCGCGTTCGAACGCCGAGTCGACCAATCCACCCGCTGCCGCGCGAGTCGCCTACGACCGTCCCAGTGGGCTCCGTGATGCCGTCCTGCCGGCTGCCCACCCAGATGCTCTGCGCTTGGGGTTCGAGCACCCGGTCGCGCGATGTGCCCGGCCTGCGAGGGCCGGCCATCCTCGTGCGAGCAAGCATCGTGCGAGGCAAGTGCGCTCGGCGGAGAAGGTGGGCCTGGAACGCCGCGACGGTACGCCGGACGACTGTTAGTTTGAAGGTGGCGCCCAGCCGCACGGGGTCGCCGAGATCAGGGCCGCGTTCCCTGCCGTTTCCTGTCCGGTGGATGTGGCGTGCAAGGATCCTGCGTCCCGGTGCGATCGGCCGGTACCTGCGCAGAAGGTCAAGCGCTCAGAAAGCGGGCACGGACGATCGTTTCCAACTTGGCGATTCTTCCGCGTGAGATCAATGTCAAGCGCAGTGCCGGCAGCACTCGAGATACGCGTCGACCAGCATGCGCCGGTAGGCTTTGGCCACCTTCAACTTGTCGGCAAGGCGCTGCGGCGTGACAGTGCGGTCAGTGCCGACATAGAAACGCCGCACATGCAGCTGCTTCTGTGGGTCGTACACTTCAACGTAGGTAACGCGCATCGCGCCCTTGCGCTCGAGTCGGTGGATGACGCGGACACCGGGCACGCCGGTGGGCCGTATCTTGTTGATGTGCTCCGATGGGTGGAGCATGGAGGGGCGGCCGGAGTAGATCTCGGCAAGGTATCGCGATGCCCTTCCGAGCGCGGACCGAGGCGTACCTCTTGGGTTGGAACGACCGCTATCCGCAAAGTATTTGGTGTGACCCTTGTAGTGCACCTGCCATCCATGGGTGCTGCTCGCGGTATCGAGCCGCTTGATATGCCGCGGTACGCGCAAGGTCTCGCCCGATGGAAGCGTCACGTCGCGTCGCATCAAACGCACGATTGGGGCGAGGGCTGAAACGGGCATTCGCATTCTCTACACAGTTGGCCTCCGAAGGTCCTTATTTTGCGGGAGCCTTGTTCTATGCCAATCCCGGCGCATCGTCCGGCCGTTTCCGGAGTGATCTCCCTGGTCGCCATCTTGCCAGCCCTGGCACCTGGCTGCCCCTTGCGGCCTGATCGAAAACAACGCCAGGCAAGCCATAGCTCGGCGCCCCGGCCAGCCGGACCTTGCGCGAGATCGCCGTGTCAAACACCTTGCTGCCGAAGTGCGGCCTGAGTTGATCGCTCCCCTGTTGCTGCAGCGTGATGCGCGGATCGAACATCACGCGCAAGAGGCAGATCGTCTGAAGATTCTTGTTGAGGTTGGCATGCACCTGCTTGATGGTGTTGACCAGGTCGGTCAGACCTTCGGGCGCGAAGTATCGCACTGCATCGGCACGATCACGCCGTGCGCGGCGCGCAGCCAGTTGAGCGTGAGCAGGCTCAGGCTGGGCGGGCAGTCGATCAGGATGAAGTCGTAATTGGCGCCGACGGCAGCGAGTGCGGTGCGCAGGCGCTTGTCGCGGCGTTCGAGGGTGACCATTTCGACTTCGGCGCCGGCCAGCTCGCGATTGGCGCCGAGCGCGTCATAGCCGCACTTGTCGGCGGTGCAGGTCGATCATGAGCACGCGCTGGCCAACCTTGGCCAAGCCGGTGGCGAGATTGACCGTGGTGGTCGTCTTGCCGACGCCACCCTTCTGATTGGCGATGCAGAAGATGCGAGCCCTGAAGTTCCCCTTGAATGGAGTCTGCAAGTTTGACGCCAAGGCGATGAGAAGCGTCGCAAAAGACCGGCATGCCGAGAGGTGCACGTCGTACTGGTTGGGCTACTCGCGTTAAACGTCGCCCCGAAGACCTCCACGGACCCGATGCAGGCAGCAGCAACCAACATGAGCGTGCAATTCACGGCCTCGCGCAGCGCGCAAGTCGTCAGGGCACAGGAGTTCGAAAGCAGTCGCGACGACACCTTCGCGGTGCTCGGTGAGATCGGCAACCGCGTCGTCCCCGCCATTGGCAGCCAGATCAAGATGGCGGAGCGCAACCAGCCCATGCTCGAGAAACCCAGCGAAGGACTCATCCACCGCCGGGGGTGCAACCCTCCTCGATGCAGTGGGCCCCGGCTGCGCGATTTTCGGCACATCTTGCGCAGGAACGCGGCGTGCGCCTCATGCGCCGCGAATCGTCAATCCGGTTGCTGGGAGCACGCAAGGCCATGCTCAGCAATGCGTGGATGCTGCAGTCGCCGCTCAATTGGTGGGCTGCGCGAGTCCGTCCCCAGTCGGCCGCGAGTACTGCCGCCTGTTCGGGGCATCAACGGTTCGTGGCATGGCGCATTTCAGGGAGCGCTCGGGACGCGATACCCGATTTCGCTCAGTCTTTGCCAAGCCTTCCGAAAGCGCACGAGCCCTCCCGTGGCAACAGACATGATTCAGGCCCATGCGCATCGGCTCGGCGGGGCCTGCGCAGTCCAATGCATGCACCAGTCAACGTGTGCGGCGCGGTTTGCTCTTGCCACGCAATTGGGCACCGGCGCTGGCGCTACCTCGCGTTGCAGGTTTGTCGAACGCGGGTTTCGCGGGCTTGACCTGGCCGCTTGCTCCAGAGACCGCCACCAACTTGTACTCGGCAGCGTAGTGAACGCGCATTCGCACGATCTCTTTCGCGTACTTGCGGCCTAGCTGCTCCTTCTTCGCCTCCGGCAGCAAACGCCCTGCGAGCTGGAAGAACTTCGATTCCTCCTCCTTGAGATGATGGCGCACCTTGAAGCTCAGCTGCTTCGCCGTTGCGATCCAGCCGTCCCGCTTCTTGTCTTGCGAGGACAAGTCGTCCAGCAACTCGTCTACTTCGTGATGCTCATGAAGCGCATGGCGCGAAGCGTCCAGGCCGCTGTCCTCCATCAACAGAGAGGCGTACAGGAAGCGCTCCTCGGCCGCTGCATGCGCCATCAACTCGACCTTCAACTGCAGGAAGAGAATTTCACGAGCCGCCATGTTGCCGCGCGACGCAGCAAGCTTGCGACACAAGTCGCGCTGCAGGTCGTGACTTTCACGGATCGCGTCGAAGATCATGGTCGGTTCCGGGTCAATGGTTCGAGAAACGGGATACGGAGAGGACCGGTGCACAGGCATCGCGCCTTGTCGCCAGCCCCCGGCGCAGGTTACGCCGTTGCCGACGCTGGAGCAACGATTGCGCCCAACTTCCCACCATTCAAATCTCGCGCCGCACCAAGGCCGAGTCGCTGTAAAGCCGTTCGCTGCAGGGCTCGCGACAAGCGTGGTGCTCCCAACCTGCGAGGCGACACGACAAACTGCCCCGCATTGCTCATCCCGATCTGCCCCCAGCAGAGCTCAACTCTCCAACAAGTACGGGGTACGGCGATGCGCCTGCACATGCAAGATTGAATCTTCAATTTGCACCGACACCCGCTGAATAGCTACATGATCACTCGCGAAGTCGCGCCGCTCGCCAGTCAATTGGCGCGCACGTATCCTGTCTTGACCGTGACCGGACCGCGCCAGAGTGGCAATCCGCACTCCGGCGCACCCTCCCAGATAAGCCTTGCGTCACGCTGGAACCGCTCTCACTTTCGGCGTCTCGAGCAGGTCGAGCGGCGCGTACGGCACCCAAGTCAGTATGACTTCCGCGAATGCCGGCCAGCCGCAGCAACTGCTTGCGCGGGCTAGCAAAGTGCCAGAGCCGAACGACGTAGACCATGCTGACATGCGCACCGCAACGTGCCCGCGTATCGGGCGGCACGGTGGGTTGATGAGGTGGCAGCGGCGGCCTTGCCGGCCATGTGGAGATGTCCGGAGAGTTGTGCACACGAATGCACGCTTGGAGTGCAATGGTGCGGGCGGTGTTGGCAACTCGTGCCCCCATATGTTGATGGGGCTGACCGCCTCGGCCGTTTCTCGACGCGCCGTTGCAGCGTTCAAAGAGCCGGTTCGGCGAAAGCCTGCTCGTCGCGGTGTCGGCCGGCGCCGCGCTTGATCCGCTGCGATGTGCGGGCGTTGGCGGGCCGGTGCTGTCGTATACACGCGGGGCAACTGGAATCGGTGCCCGCCCGGGCCGCTTCCACATCGCACCTTGCCTCGGTCCTGCGGACGATGGCGCTGGATGGCGGCGGCGTCGCATGACTGCCGCGGACGCTGGCGGAAGACGACCTCGCGCATGCAGTACGGATTCGGACACGAGCGCGCCGCCAACCTTGCCAGCAATGGGTTCGGTTGGCATGATCGCGTGCGCTGAACAAGGAGCCTGCAGATGAGACAGTGGATTCGCCATGCCGCCGCGCTTGCCACCGTACTTGCGGCCGCCGCCGCGGTGCAAGCCGCCGGCATCGTGGGCAACACATTGCCGCCGGGCTTTCCGGCGATCGAAGACACCTCGCTCGCGCGGCCGCTCATTGGCTTCGGCGCCGCCGGCCCCCTGGCGCGGACGCCGGTGATCTTCATTCACGGCAACAACGACACCCCATTCCCCACTGCCTGCAATCCCTTCGGGCGAGTTCAGGCGATGGCGCAATACTTCGCTGACAACGGCTATGCCACCAGCGAGCTCTGGGGCGTGGGCTATCAAGGGGACCAGTGCGACCTGGCTGCGGATCCGACACGCCGTTCGAGCATTGCGCACACCAACGCGGCCAACGTGCCGGACCTGCGTCGATTCGTGCGCGCGGTGCTCAGTTTCACGGGCGCGAAGCGGGTCGACATCGTCGGGCACAGCCTGGGCGTCACGCTCGCGCGCGAATGGATGCGACAGGACGAGGCGCAAGACACGGTGCGTCGCTTCGTGGCCATCGACGGGCCCAACCACGGCATCATCAATTGCTCACCCGATCCCGCGAATTACTTCCAAGCCCCGGCGGCGGGCGGCTTCACCCCCGCGAGCGAGGTGTGCCAGGAACTGGGCTCTCCCGACACGCCGTTTCTGCGCCTGCTCAACGGCCGGAACGAGCGCAGCGAGGACGACGGTCCGACGCGCGTGCTCGTGATCCGCAATGGCGATGCCAGCTTCGTCTATTTCCCGGTGCAGGACGGCGCCATCGCCCCGGTGCCTGCCGTGGATTCTTTCGGCAGGCCGACAGACTTCTCCAAGAGCGCCAGCCTGCGCGGCGCGCGCGAGATCGTGCTGAGCGGGCAGGGCGCCTATGACCCCATCCTGCACACGGGCCATCTCGGCATCCTGAACTCACCGCAGACCTGGCAAGGCGCCTTCGAGTTCCTGAACGGTCGTACGAGGCGCAAGGACGATTGAGGCCCGTGGCCATCGGGTCGGAATGCAGCGACGCAGAACACGACGCGCTTTCCCTGTCCGCGGTGACTTGGGCACGTGATCGATTTGCGCAGAGCGCCTCATCGCAAGCCGAGGACGTTGCCCATGCCACTTGAAACGCAAACCACGCGCCGACCGTCAGTGCCGCTGGTGAGTTGCACAGCGTAATTTCCATCCGGCATGCGCTGCGATGCACCCAGCACGATGGTCTGCCAAGGCTTCTTGAATGCCTCAGCTGCCGCACGGATGCAGTTCTGGTTGGCAATGGCAGGGGCGGTAGGACCAAAGTTGGGCGCGGGTTCGCTGTGGTTTTGCGGACGCTGGCCATACCCGGGTGGAGGCGGCCTGTACTCAGGCTGCGGAGGCGGGTAGCGAGGTGGTGCGCCGTATCCAGGCGGCGGACCGTAAGCAGGAGGCTGCGGCGGGTACGCGGGCTGCTGACGGTATCCGTTGTCGTAGCCACCGCCATATCCGCTCGGAGTGTCGCAAGCTCCGAGCAGGCACAGAAACGCGGCGGACATTCCCGTGCGCAGCATCACCAGGTTGGCAGAGTTCATGCCGTCACCTCCAAGCTTGCATCGTACCTGTCGCGTGGTGGCGGCAAATCAGGACACGGCATAGCAGATCGGGAGCTACATCATGGAGGGGGGCTAAACCTGTTCATGCAAGGCACCCCGGGTCACAACTGCTATTGAATCAAAGGGACTGCCACCTCCCTCGCTCGAAGCCTTGTTCAGCGCCGCGCGCAAGTACGGCGGCCACGTGCTGAGCATCCTCGGTTGGGCGCCCACAGCCTGGCGTCGTTGTCCGTCCGCGCGGCCACGTACTCGGGCGTCTTCACGCAGCGTCCGATGCCGACAGGGGAGGGCCGCGAGCGTCACGGCGAGATCCTGCGTGCGGCTACCGCGCTGGCGGACGCCGGCCTGCTGCGTCCGATCCTCGATGAGCAGACATTCAGGATCGAGCAGGCGACGAAGGCCCACGAATAGGTTGCCGAAGGCAACGCGAAGGGCAAGGTCGTGGTGGACTTCTCGCCGCGTAGTTGCAAGGCTTCCCGACCGGGGCGAACTGCTTCACGCTGGCGGCGACGTCCGCGC
Organism: Variovorax robiniae; assembly: GCF_037889955.1. NCBI lineage: Bacteria > Pseudomonadati > Pseudomonadota > Betaproteobacteria > Burkholderiales > Comamonadaceae > Variovorax > Variovorax robiniae. The sequence goes on along the minus strand of NZ_JBBKZS010000031.1, from coordinate 22,892 downwards.
CTTGTACGAGAAGGGTGTCGACGACGGTTGGCGAGGTGGGGGCGCGTTCGATGGTTGCTGCCTTGGGGAAATCTGCCCTGACCGCATTGGTCGGTCACGGACGGTGCGCAGAATGAAGGTCACGCGCCGAGCAGGGCTTCTATCACCTTGTACCAGGAACTCTCATCTGGAGCATACAAGAGTCCCCCGGACTGATGGGACGGCAGGTACGCACTCCCGTCAAAGTGGGCGCCGATGCCGCCGGCTTCGCGGTGAATCAGCCACCCCGCTGCATGATCCCAAGGCATCAACCTGTTGTAGAAGAGCACATGGCAGTGACCTTGCGCGGCCAGACGGTACTCATGCGCCGCGCAACGAAACCAGTTTGTCATGCCAAGACGCGCAAGATTGGCATTGACCGTCGATCTCATCGGCTCGCTGAGAAAGTTCGTTCCCACGATTCCTTCCATCTCGCGGACCGGGACCGGGTTGGCCACCTTGAGCTGAAGCCGCGACCCATCCTCGGCTTGGCTCCAGGCTCCCGCGTCTCTCATGGCCACTGCGGTGTTGCGACACACGGGGTCGTGTATGACGCCAGCGACGACTTCACCCGCCTCGATCACCGCCACCATCACGCCGAAAAGGGGCAGGCCACTCGAGAAATTCTTCGTCCCATCCAGCGGATCGACCAAAAAGCACAGCGGTGCGGTAGCAAGGTGGTCGAGCATGGCGGGATCGCGACCGGCCGACTCCTCTCCGATCACGGCGCAACCTTGAAAGTCAGTCTCCAATGCCCTGGTGATGAAGCTCTCGGCAGCCTCATCGGCTTCCGTGACAACATCGAATGCCGACGTCTTTTGCCGAACCTCGATGGCTGTCAAACGCGTGAACCGCGGCATGATTTCGCGCAAAGCAGCCTCCGCGACAAGATCGACGAGTCGCTGAAGGTTGCTCAGCTCAAATGCGCCGCGCATGCACTGGATCCTTCACCCATCCATAAGCGAGACCTTGAATGACCATCGCCGAGTGTAAGCATCCCCAGATGCCAACTGAAACCGTGACGACGGCGACCCAAACGAAGCGCATCGACCACTGAATCCCTCGGAGAAAGCATGGATCTTCGCGAGCAATTCCTTGTCATGCGTTCGGGACGAACCTACAACGACCTGAACCCGGAACTGATTGCCGCGCGCGAGCACCAACCTGCCCACCAACGAGTACAACGCACGATTCTCGCGTCCGACATCTGCTCGCCTGGCGATCCTTCAAAAGCTGCTCGGTGCTGTGGGCGAGCGAGTACATTCCGAGCCAACTTTCAGGTGCGAATTTGGCCAGAACATCGACATCGGCAACAACTTCCATGCAAACCTTGATTGCGTGATGCTCGATGGCGGAGGGATCTCAATCGGGGACGACGTTCTTCTGGCTCCTCGCGGCGGCATCTACACGACCCATCATGCAATCGATCCCAAGGAGCGGGCGGCCGGCACGTGTCACGCGCGCCCGGTTCGAATCGGAGATCGGGTTTGGATCGGGGCGGGCGTGCAGATCAACCCTGGCGTTGTCATCGGGGATGGCTCCATCGGGCCTGGAAGCACAGTGACGAAAGATGTACAAGCGGGTGTCATTGCCGCGGGAGTGCCCCGCAGGCTGTTGAGATCGATCGAGGAACGTGGCCGAGTTGGATTCGACCCAGATCAGTTCTAGCAGTCAGAAGAGCCTCGTACCTCGCTCGTCTCCGCCCTCAAGGCATTCCAAGGCCGGAAGGCATGGCCCGAACCTCCCGCGCCACCTCAAATCAAATAGAAAGGGCCAGGTCCCGTGCGATTGAGATCAGCACTCTGTCGCCGGCAGCCCCGTCGCACTGCTAAGAGTTTCCCCTGCGCCCGACCTCGTCGCCGTGGTCGCTGCGCTTGCCGTTCACGTGCGCCCAGAACGCGACCTTGCGCGCATGTCGCGATCGGATCGCGGCCTCGAAAACCTCGTGCGATTCCAGCGGAAGCAAATCCATGCCCGTGCCTGCAATCTCACGCAGCCGTATCCAGTAGCTCGCCGCGTGTCCATAGGCACGGGCATAGGCCCGGGCGAGGATCGCCGTGAGAAGCGCCCTGTAAATGGCGGCTTCGCCGCGCAGGCGCCGATGAGTCCTCAATGCCTGCGCCAACGGCACCAGCGCCCCATAGTCGTCGCCGCGGATGCGGGTCGGTTCCCCCAGCAACATCGCCTCGGCCGCTTCATCGTCGCCGATGTCCAGCAGCAGCGTGGCCGCTGTCGCCGGGTCGTCATGGCCCAACGCCAACCGACGGGCGCGCTGCAGTGCCTCGGGCCTGGACGCATCGGGCAACTGTGCAAGCCAGCGGTGCAGATCGAATACGGAAATTGATCGCTCGAACAGCCGCTGGCGGATGGGAGCGCTCTCGCCATGTCGACCCAAGCGTCCCAGAGCATCTGATTCCAGCCTCTCCCGGGTGTCTTCCATGTGCCCCCACGATCCTTGAAGCCAGGCCAGCGCGTCGCTCGGACGATCGGCCTCGAGGTAGGCGTCGACGAACGCCTTCTGCTGCATCGCGTTGGGTTGCGGGCTGTAACTGAGCACGCCCCGAACCATGACGTCAGGGTCGTGCAGGGCCTCGGCCAGCAGCGACAGGGCGGCTGAGATCCTGAACACCTCGTGCGAATGACCGTTGTCGTCTGCAGGGGCGGCAAGGGCGCCGGCCATGCGGGACTCGAACTGTGCCGCCAGTGCGCGCAGCGCCTTCTCGTCGAGCAGCAGTTCCGCGCGGCGCAGCAGTTCATCGCGGGCGCCGTACTGGTCGTCGCCAAACAGCTTCACAAGTCGGCTTGACCATTCGCTCGCCGGTGCCTCCTCGCACTGGGAGGCGGCTTGCAGCCAGTACCGGCAGGCAGCTCGCACTGCGTCGCCGATGCAACCGTCGGAATCGTCGGCACGTTCGAAGAAAGTGCCGTCGGCTTCAATGAACGATTCGAAGAGCGCCAGCGCGGCGGCGGGATCCTTCGGCAAGAGCTCGCGATGGACTTGATCAAGCCACGCCTCCAGCGTACGACCGAAGTCGCCCGACTCGCGGTAGCTGAAGAAGCTGGACGAACGACGCCACGCATTCAGCGATTTGCGAAAGCCGGCCGCGAGCATGTCCGGCCGGCCGGACAGTTGCAACCGCGCCAGCCGCTCGCGCACCGGCTCGTGGTCACTGGCCAGTTCGATCAGAACACCTACCAGCGTCGACGGGTCCTGACGCTTCAGGAAAGACTCAAGGTCGTCGGTAGGGTGGGATGGCATGGTCGCGGTGAGTTTGGATGTCAGTGCGATGGCGTGCCGTGGCGCAGGTCCCAAAATGTTCCCTGCCAATTCGAAATGCACCCCTCGAAGCCGCAGGCAGGGCAGCGCCAGTTCACCAGCTCGTCGCGAGCGATGCCGGTGTCCACACAGCGATTGTCGCGCTTGCGGCACTTGAAGCAGACGGGTCCGGGCGTGTCCTCCGGCCGGTCGAAATCGGAGGCATGGGCGATCACCGAGGTGATGAAGACGGCCAGCGTGCGTGACGGTCCCTTTTCGGGGCCGATGTCACCTTTGTCGTCGAGGTAATGTCGGGCGTCTATCACGTACATGGCGCTCACTTTCCGCTTCCCGTTTCCGAATCTGCAGGAGTACCCGACCCTGCCGACGAGCGAGCAGCGTAGCAGGTGCCTATGCGGCCAAAGTATGCGCTGTGGCAGTGGCAGCATCCCTGCGCCTGTCGAGTGGCGCGACGGCACTCGTGAGACAGGCGCTCTCGACGCGAATGAGTGACGCCTTGATAGAGTTGTTACAGCCGCGCCGACAACCGTCTCGCCCATCTTCCCGAAAAGTAGGATCAAGCTCTCGGTTCTCGAAGAACACCAAATATGCAGGCACCCCGTTCACTGATCCTCGTCTCGACGGCGGCGTTGTTCGCGGTTTCCGGCTGTGCGACGAGCCGGGTCACGATCCCCGCAGACCTACCCGCGCCGCTGAGGGCGCCCGCGGGTGAGACACTGTTCGTGGAAGCCCTGGCCACAGGCGTACAGATATACGAATGCGCGCCCAAGGCAGGTGATTCCTCGTCATTTGCCTGGACGTTCCGCGCGCCCGAGGCCACGCTCAGCGATCGATCGGGCCGCCCGCTTGGCAAGCACTACGCGGGGCCGACGTGGGAGTCGATTGACGGGAGCAAGGTTGTCGGGCAGGTGAAGGCAAGCGACCCAGGGCCAGACCCGGCGGCAATCCCTTGGCTGCTGCTGACAGCCAAATCGTCCAGTGACACGGGAACCTTTGCACTGTCAGCAAGCATCCAGAGGGTGAGGACGGTCGGTGGAATTGCGCCTGCCGAGCGCTGCGATGCGACGAATGCCGCGAAGTTCGGGCGCGTGCCATACAAGGCCACGTACTATTTCTATCGCGTGGGTCCGTAGGGCAAAGGCCATCTGGTCACCAGCTTCGACATCTGGATCGAGTAGAGGCTGAACCGTTGGCCTGTCTTGCCGCTACCACTCGCCGGCGCGGCTCACGAGAAAGCGCTTGCGACCTGCAGACAAGGGCGCGTCCTGACACTTCGGGGCAATCATCGTCTGCTTCCTGGGACCCCAGCGCAAAGCCTCTCTTTCCTCGCCCCGCGGACCCGAGAGCAGTGGCAGTCTCTCCTAGACGCTGAGCTCTTCGTGCAATGCCACGAACTCCTGGGCCAGCTTGTGGCGCGGCTCGAGGTAGATCATGGGCGTGGCGTACTGGTGGCTCTCGCGAATCTTGACGGATTGGGAGAGGTAGGAATTCAGGACGGGATGCCCGATGAGTTCATTCACAAGTTGCTGGGGCAGCGCAGCGCGGGACTGGAACTGATTGATGACGATTCCTTCGACGGTCAAGCTGCGATTGTGGTCGTGCTTGATCTCCTTCACGTTTTCGAGCACCGAATACAGCGCGCGGCGCGAAAAATCGTCGCAGTCGAAGGGGATCAGGCAGCGTGCAGCCGCGATGAGCGCCGAGCGCGCATAGAAGTTCATGGCTGGCGGCGTATCGATGTACACCGCGTCATACCCCTTGAGGCTCTGGAGCGCATCGCGCAGCTTGTAGATCTTGTGACGGGATTCGAGCTTGCTCGTCAATGCGTCGAGGTCCGCATGCGCGGGGACGATGTCGAGGTTTTCGAACTCCGTCTCATGGATGAAGGACTCGAACTGCGGCTCCTTGAAGCTGAAGCTCAGGGCCGCCTCGAAGAAGGTCGCGATATTGGGCGTTGCGTCCTGCGCGTGCTCGCCCAACAGGTACTGGCTTGAATTTCCCTGCGGGTCGAGGTCGATCACGAGCGTGCGCAACCCCTGGGAAGCGCTGACGCTGGCGAGATTGCAAACGATCGTGGATTTGCCCACGCCACCTTTTTGATTGAACACTACGCGCAACATCTGTTTGTCATCCTTGGGAGCGAATCCCGCAAGTCTATGGGATGGAGCGCCGCACGTTCGAGCGCGCGCTTGCGGCGCGATTCTCCGTACCAATTCGCAGTACCGGACCGTACGTTGTGTGCGGCTGTGTTTCGAATTCAGCGCCGCTGATCCCCAACGCGGCCTTACTGCCGCACCCGATCGGTGCAAGCAGGCTCGGTCGCTCACGGGCGCCATAGCACTGTGATCACCCCGATGTGCAGCATTCAGGTCATGGCAAAAGACGAAATCCATTTCCCCGGAATCCTCTCGTTCCTGGACGTAGGCCGGACCGAATACGAAGAAACTCGGCGCGGCCACCGCAAGCTGACGGCCGTTGGGTGCATGTGCCATTTGGCCGATTCCTCCGGTGGCGCGAACGATGACAATCCAGATCTTTGCTGCATCGGCGCTCGTACAAGGAGCTTCCATGGATTTCAAGCCGCCAGGCAACGCCTTCAAGGGCCGGGGTCCCATCACCATTCTCGCTTTGCTGAAAGACGACGAAGCCGATCGCGAAATGGGGCGAATGACCGATCTCCTCCAGAGCCGGATCGAGAAGTCCAACCGCAAGACCGCTCGCATCGACTGCAGCGTATCGTTGGCCGGGTGCCAGCTTGGCGGTTCCACGGTCTATGTCACCGGCCATTCGCGATTCATGGAAGCGAGCACCAAGATCCGGCCCATGGCGAATCGCACCCTCGGCGGCTTTCCGCTCGACGCCGTGGTCGAGGTGCTCTTCAATGGAATCTGCAATGGCGTGACCGAGATCGAGTTCTGGTGCTGCGAGAGTGCTTGCAAGCGGGAGACAGCGCATTACAAGGGAAATTCTGATGGAACGGTCTGCCAGACATTTTCCTGCAAGGCCCTGGAAACGCTGTGCATGAAGTTTGAGGCGGAAAGCTGGGGTGAAATCAGCACGCTCGACTATGTGTGCGGCAAGCTGGTCGAACTTGCGCAGAAGCAGTCCTTGATCTCAAAGCGCCCCCTGGAAAGCTATCCCAACGTTTGCCTCACGGCATTAAACGGAGTCGGCTATATCTCGGAGGAAGACGACTACATCACAACCTTTGATCAGGGTGCCATGCTGGCGGAGTACAACAGCATCCTGAAGATGGAGAAAGACATCCGCGAAAAGCGCTCGGGAACTCACACGGCGAAGAATCTGAAGCAAGCGGAAGGCCGGCTTAAAAAGCACATTGCCACGCGCTCATGCCACTTCATCACCATCGAGTTGAACTTTCTTGGCTTCGTGGCCGAGGCGAAGGGGCTCAGCAGTTTTCTGCATCGGCAAAAGAAGCAGCGGGCCATGCCCCCTCGCAACAGAATTCCGGTGAACACGCTTCAACAAATGGACCAAATGCTGGGTCCGGTCTTGCGCAAGCAATGATGTCGCGCTACCCACGCGCATGCAGTCGATGATGCTTCGCCCGTCCTGGCTCGGCGATGTGCGGGCAATGATTTCGGTGCGTCAGTCGGCGCTGTGCAGCATCGGCATGTACTCGCCGGCGCAGATGAAGTGCTGGCGGCAGGCCGTAGACGAGACAGAACTGCGCACCTTCATCGACCAGGAGGACGGGACCTCGATTTGTGCCGTTGAAGAAGGGCAGTCGATCGTCGGCTATGCATGCCTTCGGTTCGGCACCAGCGCGCATTTGCTTGGCCTGTACGCGGCCGCCGCCTGGCAAAGACGCGGCGTCGGTACGGCCTTGCTTCTCGCCGCACATGCGATTTGCGCCGACCGCAACGTATCACGGGTCCATGTGGCGGCGTCGATGAACGCCGCGCCCTTCTACGCCGGTCACGGCTATGTGGAGGGAAATTTGATCCAGTGGCGACCGCAGGGCACCGAGGAGGGACCCGAAATTCCAACGTTGCGCATGACCTACTCATTTCGCTAAACGCGTCGTTGATCCGCGCGGCGCCCTTGTCGGTATCCCGCGGCCGGGCGTCGCCCAGGTCCGCCCCGATGGCCACGTGGCCGGACTGCAGGCCGGCACCGACCTGTGGGCCCGCGGCAACTGGCGTGCGGGTGCGCATGTGGGCTATCTCGGCGGCAATGCCGACGTGAGCGGCAATGCCGTGGCATCGTCGCCCAAGGCCACGAGCCCTCTACAGCGGCGTCGAGGCGCGGCACAGTGAACCAAAGTATCACGCCACGCCGTGTGGCTTGTTTCTTGTCGAAAAAGAGATCAGTCCGCAGCGTCCGCCATGAACTTCAGCCGTGGTCCGGCCGGTACGATGCGCGTCGGGTTGATGTGCGCATGGCTCATGTAGTAGTGACGTTTTATGTGGTCCATGTTCACCGTTGCCGCGATACCGGGCGTCCGGTACAGCGCGCGCAGATAGCGCGAGAGGTGCGGAAAGTCCTCGATGCGATTGCGATTGCATTTGAAGTGCCCGAAGTACACGGCATCGAAGCGCAAGAGCGTGGTGAAGAGCCGCCAATCCGCCTCCGTGGCATGCTCGCCGTCGGCCAGCCAGGTCCGCTGCCCGAGGTTGCCTTCAACTCGGTCAAGTGCCGAGAACAAGCGGTCGAACGCGTGCTTGTACGCCGCCTGCTCGGTGGCGAACCCGCAGCGATACACGCCGTTGTTGATGTTGTCGTAGACGAAGGCATTGGCTTCGTCGATCTGCGGCCGCAGCGCCTCGGGATAAAGATCGACAACATTTCGCGCGAAGGCTGCGAAAGCCGAATTGAACATGCGCAGGATTTCGCTCGATTCGTTGCTGACGATTGTGCGCGTTTGCTTGTCCCAGAGCGCCGGCACCAGGATCCGGCCCGTGTACCGCGGGTCGGCCGCCGAGTAAAGCTGGTGCAGGAACTGGAAGCCGTGCAGATGGTCCGGCAGCGCGTCGCTGAAACTCCAGCCCTGCGTCATGACAGGCTCGACCACCGATACCGAGATCGCGCCCTCGAGCCCTTTCAGCACGCGCGCGATGAGTGTTCGGTGCGCCCAGGGGCAGGCGAGCGAAACGTACAGGTGGTAACGGCCGGGTTCAGCACGGTAGCCGTTCGCGCCGTCGGCGGTGACCCAACCGCGGAACTTCGAGTTGGTGCGCACGAACTCGCCCGCGGTCTTGCCCGTGTCGTACCAGCCCTCATGCCACTGACCATCTTTCAGATAACCGCTCATGCCATGGTCCTTTCGCGAGAGTCGCTCCAGCGGCCGCCCTGGCAGCGAGCGAGCGCCTGGTCCGGCAAATGCGCCTCACAGACCACACCTGGGCCGGCACCGATGGGTGCGGCTACTCGGATGATGCAAAAGAAGCGCCGCAGTCGTTCCCGCGTGACGGCGGCAGTGTGGCGATCATGCCCTCGCAGTCTAAAGGCGCACGGTGGACCCGTGGTATTCAGTCACGCAGGCACGTGAAACTGGGTGCAGTAGAAAGCGATCATGGAGTGCCGACGAGGATCTTCCGCGTTATCCGTTTTTCGGGAATGAGGCGGCAAGTCGATACGTACGCGCGTGATCGTTCGCGACGGGCCGATCCTGACCGTGCAACCGCTTTGACGAACGTCAGCTTCTGCACAGGCTGAGGGGATCGCATCGCGTTGGCTCCCCGGGCTGCTCTGGATCACGCGCGGAACGGTCATCTGGGGGCGAGGCGCGGCGTTGCAGCATTTCGCGAAGCTAATGCGAGCACCTGACGGCTGGACCCGGAGTACGGGCGGGGTTCGGGTCGTGCCGATCGGCGACGACGTCGCCGAGGTCGATGTGCCGGTGAAGTTCACGACCGGTCCGGCCAGGCAGGCACCGCATAGCCGACTCCCCCTGAACCAGGTGCTCGTGAAATCGGGGGCGCCTGGCGCGTGTTGTCCATCTTTCCGATTGCTGCACCGGCACCTCGAGGCGATCGCTGAAAGGTACTGCGCCTCAGGCAGTTGTCCATGCGGGCACGGGTCTCTGCGTCGGTCATGGTCGCATGCCAATCCCCGCTGCGCGGCGGCAGCGGTCTTCGGAACTCGCCGCCCGCCACCCGCCCGCCTCGACAGGCCATGAACTGTCCGTGCGCCGCTGTGCCCGCGATCAAGCACGAGCAGTCGAGCGCCGCTGGCGCCAGAGCAATCCGCTCAACGGCAGTTCAGTCCGAGGTGGACGATTCAGATGATGCTACGGGCTGGATATTCTGGTTCATGTGGAACAGGTTTCCCGGGTCGTACTTGCGCTTGATCAACGCCAGCTTGTCGTAGTGCGGTCCGAAATTGTCCTTGACCCGGCCCTGGTCGTCCTCGGCCATGAAGTTGATGTAGCCACCTGCCTGCGAGTGGGGCTCCAAAGCCTTGTAGTAGTCCTTCACCCACTTCGTGTTCCTGGTGTTGTCAGCGGGATCCGGCCACATTCCAGCGATCACGGTCGCAAAGCTCGCGTCCCGATGGCCCCATGCGGTCGCGTCGGGCTTCACGCGGTGGCACGCTCCGTTGATCGGGTAGATGTGCATCGTGGAGTTCACCACCGGCACCTGCGGCCCGAACCGGGCGTGTGCCTCGATCGCACCATCCGTCAACTCGGTCGCGAATGAGGCCTTCCAGTAATGTTGCAGGCCCGGAGGCAGCAGTGCATCGAAAAGGCCGTTGATCACGTGGTACGGCATCGGCGCGACCATCTCCGCAACGACCGGCGCCGCGCCGCGTATCTTTGCCATTTCCGCGTCGGCCTGGTCCATCGGCCCTGCCCAACACGAGACGATTGCAATGAACGTCTTGCCATGGTCCTCGGCTTTGATGAAGGGCAGTGGCGGGGCAATCTGGAACGCGGGGAACAGCCCCATTTCCTCCGGTGCTTTCGCCACATAGTCACGGTAGAACTGCAACACCTCGCGCACCTTCTCGATCGGATAGAAGAAGATGCCTGCCGTGATGTCCTTCACCGGGTGCAGCTGGAACTCGAACGAGGTCACCACGCCGAAGTTTCCGCCTCCGCCGCGGATCGCCCAGAAGAGATCCTCGTTCTCCACCGCACTCGCCATGCGGAACTGTCCGTCCGCCGTGACGACATCCACCGAGAGCAGGTTGTCCAGCGACAGGCCGAACCCGCGCGTGAGGTAGCCGATGCCGCCGCCAAGCGTCAGCCCGGCGATGCCGGTCGAGCCGATGATTCCGCCGGTCGTCGCCAATCCGAACGGGTACGTCGCGTGATTGAAGTCGGCCCACAGGGTCCCGCCGCCTGCCCGCGCCGTCTTGCGATTCGGATCGATCCGCACGCCTTTCATCTGCGAGAGGTCGATCACGACGCCCCCGTCGCACGTCCCAAATCCGGGGACACTGTGCGACCCGCCGCGCACCGACAGATCGAGGCCGTTCTCACGCGCATAGTCGACTCCGGCCATCACGTCGCCCACGTCGACCGCACGGATCACTACCAAGGGCCGGCGATCGATCATGCCGTTGTAGACCTTGCGCGCCCCTTCGTAGCCCTCGTCGGTGGGAGTGATCACCTGCCCGCGAGCGCGCTCGCGAACACCGTCGATCGTCGGCTTGGCCATCGTTGTCATCGCCGCACCTCCGTTTCTGTCGCAAATTTCGGGCAATCAATATGCGCTCGATGAGGAGCGTCGTCAATGACGCACACTCGGGCCGTCGTGGCGCGCAAGCTGCGAACACCCGCTGCTGCGCCGCGCAAGCCATGCACTGCCCGAGCCAATCCTGGTGCGCCCGACATCGCGGCCCGCTCGACCCAGAACTACTGTTTTTTTCAATGTCGGCTTCGATGCGGGTGAGCAGCCGCCACGTGCGCAGAGGTGACCCTCCACCCTTGCCGACAGATCTGCTTGAAGCCGGTAGTGGGTTGTGCAAGGCCACAAATGCGCGATGGCGTCGGCCAGTGGGCGGCGCCCGTGGGGCATCGTCCTCACGATTGAATGGCTGCTCTGGTGCCCGACCATTGGGCGCGCGCCCGTGGGTTGACCATTCGCCTTGGAACAAGGGCGCGGTTGCCTTTTTCATATTCTTGCGCCGCAGCACTCGATGGAGCAAGATCGAGTTGCCCAAGATCAGTTCGCTTCAGCGGGGTTGCTGTTCCGGAGGGGGATCATGCACACGAGGCGCTTTCTCTCTGCGCTCTTCCTGGTTCTGGCCGCCATCATCGGCGGATGCGGCGGCCATGGCCAAGGCCAAGCCATAGGCCCAGGCCAAGCGACTCAAGCGCCGCCAACCGGCTTGCACTATCGTGACACCTCGATCATCTACGTGATCGGTGAGCCGATCGAGCCCAACGTGCCCATCGGCAGCGGCGGCGCCGCCGCCGAGTACAGCGTGTCGCCGGCGTTGCCGCCTGGGCTGGCGCTTGATGCAACGACCGGCGTGATCAGCGGCACACCCACGTCGGCAACGACTGCCGCGATCTTCCTGGTGACGGGCCGGAACGCGGCAGGCAGTGCAACGGCACGGCTGGAGATCGAGGTGCGCAACGTCGTAGTGGCGCCGGAAGGCCTGCACTATCTTGACGGCTTCGTCATCTACTTGGCCAACGAGTCGATCGTGCCCAACACGCCGAGCAGCAGCGGCGGCGAGATCCGGCTCTACAACGTGTCGCCGGGGTTGCCGGCCGGCCTGGCGCTCGATGTGCACACCGGCGTGATCAGCGGCACGCCAAGCGTGGTCACTCCGCTGACCGTCTACACCTTGACCGGCAGCAACGCCGCCGGCAGTTCCTCGGCGCGCCTGGAGATCGAGGTCAGCGCACAGGCGGTGCCACCCACAGGACTCGTCTACTCGGCCCCTGCCGCCGCCTACACCATCGGGCACCCGGCGGTGCTCAACGTGCCGCACTACGCAGGCGGAGAAGTCACGTCGTTCTCGATCTCGCCGACGCTGCCGGCCGGACTGAGCCTGGACACGCAAACCGGCGTGATCGGCGGCACGCCCATGGCGGCAAGCCCACTGGCCGTCTACACGGTCACCGGCCGCAATGCCGCGGGCAATGCCACCGCCCGCCTGCAGTTCGAGGTGGTGCCTGCCCTCGTTGCATCGGCCGGTCTCCACTACCTCGACGCGTCGATCACGTACGTGACCCACGAGCCGATCATCCCCAATTCGCCCAGCAGCACGGGCGGGCTCATCACGCACTACACAGTGTCGCCGGCGCTGCCCGCTGGACTGAGCCTGGATTCACAGACGGGCGTGCTGAGCGGCATGCCAACCCAGGCCACCGCGCCAGCGGTCTACATCGTGACCGGCAGCAACGCGGCTGGCAACTCGGTCACGCGCCTGGAGATCGAGGTCATGGATACGGTGGTGGCGCCGGCAGGCCTGCACTATCTCGACACCGCCGTGATCTATGTGACCAACGAAGCGATCGTGCCCAACATCCCGCAATATTCTGGTGGCGAGATCACGCGGTTCTCGGTGTCGCCGGCCCTGCCGGCGGGACTGAGCATGGATGTGCAAACGGGTGCCATCAGTGGCACCCCGCTGGTCGCGCCAGCCCAGGCGACCTACACCGTCACCGGCCGCAACAGCGCCGGCGCGGCACACGCGCTGCTTCGCATCGAGGTGCGTGCGCAAGTGCTGCCGCCCGCGGCGCTCACCTATGCCGACGCGAGCGTCATCTACACCGTCGGCGAAGCGATCGTGAGTGACCTGCCTCACTATTCCGGCGGCGAGATCACGCTGTTCTCGGTGTCCCCCGGGCTGCCGGCGGGCCTGAGCCTCGACGCGTCGACTGGCGTGATCAGCGGCATGCCCACCGCTGTCACGCGCGCCACGGTCTACGCGGTGACCGGCCGCAACGCGGCTGGCAGCGCGACAGCGCGCCTGCAGATCGAGGTCGAGCCCACGATTTTCGAGCCGTCCGATCTTCACTACCTTGATCCCGCAGTGGTCTACACAACCCATGAGGCGATCACGCCGAACACGCCCGCCAGTTCGGGCGGGGCCATCACCCACTACGTCGTGTCGCCGCCGCTGCCCACGGGTTTGAGCATGGATTCACTGACCGGCGTGATCAGCGGGCTACCGAGTGACCCGGCGCCGCAGGCGATCTACACAGTCACTGGCACCAACGCCGAGGGAGCTGCCATTGCGCAGATCAGCATCGAGGTCCGCGCACAAGTGTCGGCACCCGTAGGCCTCGAGTTCGAAGATGAATCGGTCGTCTACACGGTGGGCGATCCGATTGCGCCCAACGTGCCGGAGTATTCCGACGGAGAGGTCACGCAGTTCTCGGTGGCGCCACCCTTGCCCGCTGGCTTGAGCATCGACTCGCTCACCGGCGTGATCAGCGGCACACCCTCCGCGATCCAGGCAGCAACCGTCCACACGATTACGGCCAGCAACGGCGGCGGCAGCGTCTCGACACAGGTGACCATCGCCGTGTACGACGAGCTGGCCGGCAGATGGCGGCCTGCCAACTCGCTCAAGCAGGCACGTGCACGCCATACAGCCACCTTGCTGCTCAACGGCAAGGTTCTGGTCGCAGGCGGGAGCCGGAACCTCACCACGGCCGTCCTGTTCGAACCGGCCACGGGAGAGTGGTCTTCCACCGGCAGCACCAGCTCGAGTCACGAAGGGGCCTCTGCAACGCTGATGGCCGACGGCCGTGTGCTCATTGCAGGAGGCGGGGTAGTCGCCACCGAACTCTACGACCCGGCGACCAGCGGCTGGTCGTCGCGGGGGAATCTGGCCCAGGCCCGTGTCAGTCACACGGCCACGCGGCTGCTCGATGGTCGGGTGCTGGTGACCGGCGGCGCGGTCGGCAGCACGGTCGTGTCGACGGCCGAACTGTACAACCCGTCCTCAGGCACCTGGGTCCCGACTGGCGACCTCGGCCAGCCACGCGTGTACCACGGGGCAGCACTGCTTCCGAACGGCAAGGTGCTGGTCATGGGAGGCTCGAGCACCGCCGACGGCCGGGGCGGCCTCGCCACTGCCGAGTTGTACGACCCGGCAACAGGCACGTGGTCAGCGACCGGCACCCTGGGCGCTGGCCGCACGGCGTTCAGTGCCACTGCGCTGCCGGACGGCCGCGTGCTGGTGGTCGGCGGCAACAATGGGAGTGTCAACCTGCCGAGCGCGGAGCTCTACGACCCAACCGCCAACGCATGGGCGTCCACCGGCACGCTGAGCCGGGAACGCTCCAAGCACAGCGCCACGCTGTTGGCCGATGGCAGGTTGATGGAGGTCGGAGGGCTGGGCAAGCGCAACCGTCGGCTCTCATCCACAGAGATCTGGGACCGTACAACGGGGGCGTGGTCGACTACCAGCAGCCTGAAGCGGGCGCGGTTCGATCACACGGTCACGCTGCTTCCTGACGGCCGAGTGCTGGCCGTGGGAGGATCGCGCGGCAACGGCTTGGCTTTGGTCGAGATATTCCAGTGATTCCGGTTGTGAGAACGGCCGGCCTTGAATGGAGGGCGCCGACATCAGGCCGCGGTTTCGAGACCGGGAAGCTCCACACGCAGTGATCCGGTGACTCGTCGATCGTCGCCCCGAATGCAAGGCGAGGTTTGGCTTGGCTGTCGCAATCAAGCAAGACAACACGTTCGACCACCTGGCGAATTGGTCCTATTGCATTGCCCGTGCGCGGTGCTACGAGTCTGCTTCCTCCATGGACGGTAGACGTACTACGTGAAGCGCCGCTGAGAGTTCGTGGGCCGCTGAACCGGTGACCCGCCGCGCGGCACTTGCGGAGCTGGCGCGAGAAGTAGCCCTCTGCAAATGTGTTGGCGATCGAACACGCTTGCTCATTCGCCGGGCATCTTGTCGAACGCGAGGCGGGGCGCGGCTGCGGCGGGTTGTCCCTGTTGGTCATCCACATAGCCATGCATCGCCCAAGGGGACAACTGGAAAGTTGACTTCTGCAAATCAAGCGTCGTCAAAGCCAGCAACGCCGAGAGTGAGGAGGGACTTGCCCATCGAAAGCCTGGCCTTCGTGAGGCACTGGTTCGGCTGGGCATTGGAAAAAGTTCGTCCACCGCACTCCTGCGGTGTCGCAACGCCGTGTCAGCTGTCGCGAAGAACGCGAAGCGAGCGACAAAGAAGCTGTGGCGCATTGCATGGCAGACCTTGATCGGCCAGAGCAGCGCCCCGGAGCCGGGCGACCTTCTCTACGGGACTCGAATCGGCAAGTCGCAGCTATCCGAAGCTGACCGATTCGGCTGAGGTTTCTTTGATCCGCCAAGCACTGCTGCTGGATTGGGAAAGTGTGGTGGATTTGGTGCGCCGGCTCTCACCCGGCGCACTGCGGGCGCTTCCATTGAAAGCCTTTTCATGGCGACGGCGCTGGAAGCCGGCTGGTGGTCGTGGGGTACCACGAGGACGTCGGTGTGCGAGTAGTCGAGAATCCGATTCGCCGTACTGTCGAAGAAGAAGTCGCTCAGTCGTGACGAGGGGTGCCTGCCGACGACGATGAGCTCGGCGCCACGGGTTTGCTGTTGCACGACCGTCTGTCGGGCCGCGTCACCGTGGCCGACGGCGGACGAGACACGATTGCGCCTCGTGTCATACGAGTCCGTCAGCCAGAAAATCCTGTCCTGCGCGTAGCGCCGGCACTCGCTGCGGTAGACCTTGATCGCGTGATCTGAGACCTCGGCGTACCGAAGCTTGCCCTCGATGACTGAGCTCACCGCATGGAAGAGCTCGACCTGTGCCGACTTGCTCAGAGCAAAGCCAATGTCCACAAGTCCGGCCGACACCTCTGTGAAGTCGACGGCGACTATCAGGCTGCGGTAGTTGTGCTCGGCCTCACGTCGCACGACAAGAACGGGCCGGCGGGCCCTTCGCAGCAGCTCTTCAACCGGCTGCCCCAGAAAAAAGGACCGCAAGCTCTGCACCGGGGCTGTACCCCAGGCAACGAGGTCTGCGCAGATCACCTCGGACAGGACGTCCTCGACGGTGAAGGCGAGCCGACTTGCTGCATGCACTTGGATGCCATGGCGCTCGCTGAGCTGCAGAGCGTGGTGCGCTAGCCGGGTGGCAGCATCTGCTGGCGCAGCCTCACCAGGGTAGGCAAGGCAGACCAGCTTGAGCTTCGCGCCGTGCTCTGCGCAAAGAAGGGCTGCGCGAGCAAGCGCGTGGTTCCCCTGGGCAGAGAAATCGGTGACAGCAAGAATGGAGTGAGGGGTCAAGGCAAAACCTTTCGACACGGCGAGTGCCAACCATCAATGCGCGAGATCGCGGCCAAGGGGTGTGGGTTGCTGCTAAGGAAGGCCCGATCGAGAGCCATGGGTGCGACCTGGTGGTCGACGGGCTACCGGGAATAGTCGCCTGCAGCCTCAGGCTGGTACTGGATGGCAGCGATTTCTGCAGCGCACTGTTCGCCAGCGGGCGTGAGCCATCTGGCGATGTCGCCCGTTCTCAGGCCGAGGATGCCGACACCAGCTGGCGAAAGCACCGAGATGCAGCCGGCAGCGGGCGCCGCGTCTTGGGGATAGCAGATCGTGAGCACCTGGCGCCTGCGCGTGCGCACGTCGACCATCTCGACGCGCGAATACATCGTGACGACATCGGTGTCGATTGCACGGGACTTCGTGACCTCCGCGCTTGCGAGCAAATCCGCGAGAGTGGGCGGAACCTGCCGGCTTGAAAGCTTCGTCAGACGGGCGAAATCAAGGTCGGTAAGCGTGCGCTCGCCGTGAACAACTGTATGCATAGCTGCACTCCATCTGATGCGAACACCGTGTGAGAACGGCATCCGTTACGCGCGCCGTTTGTGCCCGGCGGTGGATGGTTGCGCTGAAGGGAAAGAGCGGACCGCCGGGCTTAGGAATGTGCTGGCGTCAGCTGACGACGCGCCTTCACAGCAGCCGCAATTGCAGAGGGCGCCGCAAGGTGCAGCGCAGCCAAGGCAACGGATGTGCAAATGAGGGGGTTGGTCATGAGGGTAGTGTAGGCAGTTCAACCTGTTCTGCAATCGTCGGGCCCAATGCCCTCACGGCGTCTGCCAGATTGCACATTCCGACGGAACGGCAGCGCACCGACGATGATCAGAAATCCGGGAACAAGGATCGCGACGAGAATGATCAGCCCACCGCTCCAGCCCCCAGCGGGCCTGTCATCACCGCCTCGAGGAAAGCCGCGAAGGTGAAACGGGGGACCGGGCACGGCCTGTGCGGCGCCGTAGTCGTAAGGAATGCGTCGTTCGTGACGAGGCCATCGGGCACGACACTGCCGGCTCGGCCGACTTCCGTCGAGAGGCATCCTGGCGTGGCATGCTCAAGTGCGCGCCAGCGAGCTTCGAGCCGCAATCACAAACTCGAGCGACGGCGTTCACCCTGCGAGCATCGGATTACGTCGAGCCTCGTCGATACGTCTCTGCCTGATAGCGTCCGCGCAACTCGGATGCCCGGCGTTCTGGCTCTTTGCACACAGTTCGTTGATGCACACCGCTCGCAAGAGGAACATTTCGCCTTGGCAGGATGCGGTGACGTCTGGCGGAGAAGCTTTGCTTGGAGCTTCACCTCTGCGGCGAGAATCCCTGTCCAATGTCGGTGCCGAATGCGCCGTCACCGCCCTGGGTTGCGGCTTTCGAGCCGAACGCGGTGGGACGGAAGGATGTGCCGGTCCCGGATCGAGCGGAAGCACCTCACCCCGGAGGATGACACCATCGTCAAGACCCGCAGCGGACGCGCGGTGGTCGAGACCTTGAGGAACTTCCGGAGCGCGCGTGGCCACAGGCGCTTTCGAGCGCAAAAGCTCCGCGGAGGCATCCTTCATGATGAACTGCGACGGCGGCGCCGTGCGCACGCCACGGTACGCGTACCAACAGAGAAAGCCGACGCTCAGGACAAGCGGCATGGCCAGAGTCCATAAAAGCGTATTCAAGAACTCTCGGCGAACGCGTCGAATCGAGCTGCCAGACCTTGTCTTGCCGGCGCTGACCTCCCGTCCACGCGACACGATTCGCGAATCACTCCTGCCCTGCTGAACAAGCGCGCACGAACAAACCGAGCAACGCAGGGCGCGGTGGTGATTCAGGGTCCGACAGAACGCGCACCTCTTCAATCCTCCTTGCTCGCCGCGCCACATCATCTCCAAGACAACGCCAAGCTTCCCGAACTCCACGCCCGACGAACCTGTTATCTCTTTCTGAAGCGATGCACCCATGACCCTCTCCATCGCCATTGGATATTTGGCTCACTGAATGTACGCGCCGGTCAAAGGCAAGATGTAGGAAGCAACCGCAATCCGTCTTCATCGTTCATGCTGCATCGTGCACTTTGACGAGAAGCTCGCACAGGGCGTCCCCCACATTTTGTCAGGCATGCCGAAGGGAGAACGCTGACCCTGCATGAAAGCGTTCGCGCATCGATGGTCAAAAGAAGCACCGAGATTCAGGCCGGCAGGCTAGCATTGCTTGTAGCTTCGTTGCTTCGGACTCGCAAAGGTCGAGTCGGCATGGCGCGACGGCGCAAGCCCTGTTTTGGTCGAGAAGTGCAATTGGACTGTGGAGAACTCGTTCATGGCTGAATACAACTTGATCCCGACCCGCATCGCCATCCGCATTGCCGCCGTGCTTGCGTGCAGTGCGTTCACCTTCGTCCACGCTGACGAGGGCGGTGACCAGACACCCGGGGTCGAGAGCTCTGTCCCACGACCGCCGCAAGCCAAGGGCCATCCCCCCTCCTGGGCAGGCAAGGCCTTCCGGCAGGGTGTGGTCGCTGTGGCCAACCCTTATGGCGCCGAGGCCGGCGCCCAGATCCTCGAGCAAGGCGGCAACGCCATCGACGCAGCGGTGGCCATCGCCTATGCGCTCAATGTCGTCGAACCCCAGTCGGCAGGCATCGGCGGCGGGGGATTCATGATGATTCACATGGCCAGGATGGGCCAGACGTTCGTGATCGAGACCCGGGAGAAGGCACCTGGTGCTGCGACCGCAAACATGTTCGTCGGCGTGCCAAGTTCGACATTGCAGGGCGTCGCGGTGGGCGTGCCAGGCATGGTGCGCGGTACTTCTATGGCTCTCGAACGCTTCGGCAACCTCGCGCTGGCCGAGGTGATACAGCCGGCCATCAAGTTGGCCGACGAGGGCTTTGCGGCAACGCCGCGGTATACGGCGGTCAGTTGCAACAACGGAGGCCGCTCCACGAACTCGCCAGAATCGGCCGCCTACTTCTGCCCCGGCGGACAGCCGGTGCCGTTAGGCTCGCTGGTGCAGAACAAGCCCCTCGCGGATACCTTCCGGCTCTTGGCGGCCAATGGGCCGGACTGCTTCTACAAGCTCATGCCCGAGAAAGGCTGTGACATCGCCGCCGGCATCGTCGAAGGTCAGAAGTTCAACCGGCCGCAGGCACCCAATGGCAAGGGCGGCAGCATGACGCTGGCTGATCTTGAGAACTACCAGGCCAACGTTCGTCAGCCCGTGGTCGCGACCTATCGCGGCTATACGATCAAGGCCATGTCGCCACCCAGTTCCGGCGGGCTGACGATGTTGCAGATGCTCAAGATGCTGGAACGCTTTCCCATCGGCGACGCGAGCCAGGGCTACGGCTTCGGCTCTCTCAAGACAACCAACGTGATGATCGATGCGATGCGGATCGGATTCGCCGATCGCTCGCAGTGGATGGGCGATGCCGATTTTGTGCCGGTGCCTGCCAAGGGGCTGCTCGCCCCGGGCTATGTGAGCCTGCGCGGCGCGGCGATCGTACCGGGGCTGCGGCTGTCACCGAATCCGACCGCAGGTGACCCGAGACCTTATGACATCGCAGGCATCAGAGCCACGCGGCGCCTGGCGGTGGCCGAGCCTGTCACGGGCCCCGGAGAGACGACAACCCACTTTTCGGTGGTCGACAAGTGGGGCAACATGGTCACCTACACCAACACCATCGAGTCTTCGCATGGCATTGGCGTGTTCGCGGGATACAAACGCAGCGATGGGTCATTCAGAAACCACGGCTTCCTGCTCAACAACGAGTTGACCGACTTCAACACCACGCCCAGTACCAATCCGTACACCGGAAGTGCTGGCTTCAACGACGTGCAGCCCAACAAGCGGCCTCGCAGCAGCATGAATCCGACGATGATCTTCTCACCGGACGGCACACCACTGGTGGCCTACGGATCGCCGGGCGGCGCATCGATCATCAATTCGGTGCTCAATGTGACGATCAATCTCATCGACCACAAGATGTCGCTGCAGGAGGCCATCGACGCGCCCCGGCTTTCGGTGACCAGTACCGGTAGCACCGTGAGCATGGAGCCAGGATTCCCCCAGGCCACGATCATCGGGCTGGGGGGCATGGGCTACACCGTTGGCATCACGGCGCCGGGTGGCGAAATCGGCTCAGTCCAGGCGGTGATTGTCGACGCGCACACGGGCAAGCAGTATGGGGCGGCCGACAGTCGGCGCGAAGGCACCGTGATCGGCCTTCCGCGCTGATGACACGCGCGAGCACCGTCCCGTCGGCATCGGCTCTGCGCATCACTGATCGTGATCAGCTCGAAGCAGGCGATCGCTTTGCCGGGGCGCAGGCGCCCATCATTGAAACACCACCTCCGATGCCGTCAACACGCCGTTGACGACTTCGTCGCCGTGGACGTTGACCTTCACGCCCTTGCCCAGGTTGGGCGCGGTGCCGTTGCCGAACACCACGCCCGGCCCGCTGGCGTCCCGCTGGCGTCCACAGGTTGGCCGCGAACGCGGAAGTAGGCCTTCGACCTGAACGCCCCAGCATGAAGGCTTGCGGCCCCCAGGTCGGCGATCGACAGCGCGAGGTGCTTCGGATCCTCTGCCATTACCAGCAGCCACAGGGTCCGGGCCTCGGGTTCGGCCGACGTCGCTGTCTGGGGCAAGCCGGCGCACCTGGCCGCTGCCGGAACATTCCGGCGCCGGCGCACATGCGCGTCATCATCTGCGCGCGAGCCACCTCGCGCCGCAGGAGCCCACGATCCGCGACATGCAGCGCCGCGCCAGCGGCGTTTCCACGACCGGTGACTCGCCGCAGGCGGGACCCGTCGGGTTCCTCAGCAGGGCCTGTCGCCAACGATTCCCGCACGTTCGAGCTTGCGTACCGCCGGCCAGAAGTCTTGTGCCGCATAGTGTTGCGTGCAACGGTTGTCCCAGATCGCGACGCTGTTCTTCCTCCAGCGGAATCGGACCTGGTATTCGGGTACGCTGGCCTGGCTCATCAGATAGTGCAGGAGCAGGCCGGCGCCGGGGGCGTGGTCCAGGCCGAAGCGCACGTTGTCAGGCGTGTGGAAGTTCGTGAAATGCGTGGTGAACGCGTTCACGAACAGGATCTTCTCGCCGGTCTCCGGGTGCGTGCGCACCACCGGATGCTCGGCATCGGGGAACTGGGCATGCAGCGCCAGACGCTTGTCGATCGGCATGGCCGCGCCGAAGCTGGCCTCGATGCTGTGGCGCGCGCGCAGGGGCGCGATCTGTGCCTTGACATGCCCGGGCAGGCGCCGGTAGGCCTCGCCCATGTTGGCCCACAACATGTCGCCACCGACTTCCGGGCCTTCCACGCAGCGCAGCACTGCGCCCATCTGCGGGCACTCGCGCCAGGTGGTGTCGCAGTGCCAGGCGTTCTCGTACTGCTCCTGTCGGCTGTCAGGCCCCTTGTAAATGCGAACCAGCCCGGGGTGATCGGGGTCGCTGCCGACCACGGGATGGTCTTCCAGAGGCCCGAAGCGTCGGGCGAAGGCCACATGCTCTTCGCGCGTGAAATGCTGATCGCGCAGGAACAGCACCTTGTGCGTGAGCAGCAACGCCCGGATCTCGGCGAACAAGGCGTCATCGTGCACCGCGTCGGCCAGGTCGACCTCATGCAACTCGGCACCGATGGTGGGAGTCAGCGTTTCGACACGCATCGTGCGCGCGCGGCCGCTGATGGGTGTTGCAGCCGCGGGGATACGGCTATCGTCGGCAGTGCTCATCCTTGTCTCCTTGGCTCTCGTGGCCAGATGGCTGCCCTTCGGTCCAGTCGACGGAGAGGCAGCGTTGCGCGTCATGCAACGCGGAAATAATGCAACTCAATGTCGGGGCACCTGTCGCCCCACGACCGCAACGCCAGCAAGTCGGCGATCATTCGACAGACCTCAAAAGCCCGCGCGCGCTTAGAACGCGTGGCGGATGCCGAAGTCGTAGCCCATCGCGTTCTTCGCCTCGTAGCCCTGCCCGGTCGTCAGGAAGGTATTCGTGAAGCCCGGCGTGCCGGCCACGAAGGTGCTGTTGGCGTTGAAGTTGGCGCCGTTCTTGTTCTTGATCAAGGCCGCGGTGGCGTACAGCGCGGTGCGCCGGGACAGGTTGTAGACACCGCTGAGGGCGAACTTGTCGGCCTTCGGGTCCGGCGGAATCAACGCAGCAGCGACCGTGGGTGCCGAGGTGTAGTTCAGCTTGACGCGCGACCAGGCCATGCGGATCAGGGCCGGACCGACCGGGATGGTCGCGCCGAGGAGCGTGCCGTCGCCCTTGAAGTCACCCGTGCCGATGGGCGGCGGGTTGACGTAGTCGAACACGTTCTTCACGCGCGAGATTTCACCGAACAGCTTCACGATCCCGAAGTCATACGAAGCGCCC
>NZ_JBBKZS010000030.1:0-53191 GCF_037889955.1 Variovorax robiniae | reverse complement strand
TCACCGTGAAGCTGATCAACCCGATCGCGATGGAAGAGGGCCTGCGCTTCGCCATCCGTGAAGGCGGCCGTACCGTGGGTTCGGGCGTGGTTGCCAAGATCCTGGACGTCTAAGGAATTTGCCGTAGGGGTATAGCTCAATTGGCAGAGCGTCGGTCTCCAAAACCGAAGGTTGTAGGTTCGATTCCTACTGCCCCTGCCACCTGAAGGTGGCGACTGGAACCAGGAAAAAAGCCCGTCGCAACCACGACGGGCTTCGGCGTTGACAGACGCCGCAATGAATAGAGGCCGCGAGGCCACAGGAAACACTGCCCAAGATGGCTACTACTCAAATTGAAACCGTGAGCACCGGCGCCGACAAAGCCAAGTTGGCTGCGGCGGTGGTGTTGGCGGTGGGCGCCATTGTCGCGTTCTACCTGCTCTCGAAGCAGGGTGGCGTGGTCCAGTGGATCGCCCTGCTGGTGGGCCTGGCTGCCGCCGTCGGCGTGTTCGCGAGTTCCGAGAACGGCAAGCAGTTGCTCGCCTTTGGCCGCGACTCGTGGCGCGAAGTCAAGAAGGTGGTCTGGCCGACCCGCAAGGAGGCCATCCAGATGACCGCCTATGTGTTCGGCTTCGTGGTGATCATGTCGATCTTCCTTTGGCTCACGGACAAGACCCTCGAATGGGTGTTTTTTGACCTCATTCTGGGTTGGAGAAAGTAATGACCGAAGAAGTTGAAGTTTCGTCTGAAGCGACCTCGGCCCTGCCGCCCCCGGCCAACCCGGACCTGCGCTGGTACGTGGTCCATGCCTACTCGGGCATGGAAAAGGCGGTCGAGCGCAACATCACCGAGCGCATCAACCGCGCCGGCATGCAGAGCAAGTTCGGCCGCATCCTGGTGCCGACCGAAGAAGTGGTCGAGATCAAGAACGGCCAGAAGCGCACCACCGAGCGCCGCTTCTTCCCGGGCTACGTGCTGGTCGAAATGATCATGGACGACGAGAGCTGGCACCTGGTGAAGCACACCAACAAGGTGACGGGTTTCGTCGGCGGCGCCAAGAACCGTCCGGCGCCGATCTCGCAGAAGGAAGTCGAGGACATCGTCAACCAGATGCAGCAGGGCACCGAGAAGCCGCGCCACAAGGTGGAGTTCGTCGTGGGCGAATTCGTGCGCGTCAAGGAAGGCCCGTTCACCGACTTCAACGGCACCGTCGAAGAAGTGAACTACGAGAAGAACAAGGTGCGCGTGTCCGTGATGATCTTCGGACGCGCCACGCCGGTGGAGCTGGGCTTCGCCGAAGTCGAGAAGACTTAAATAAGTTACGAGGGGAACCAAATCCCGCCCGGCGGGTCATTTGGTTCCTGGTTTCCTTGCATACCGACTCGGCAAGGAACGTAGAAGAAAGAGTCGTCAACCCCGGGGAGCCGTTGCCAAGTGCGCGGCGTTATCACCCGCAAGGAGCAAAGCATGGCGAAAAAAATCGTCGGCTTCATCAAGCTGCAAGTGCCAGCTGGTAAGGCCAATCCCTCACCGCCGATCGGTCCCGCACTGGGCCAACGCGGTCTGAACATCATGGAGTTCTGCAAGGCGTTCAACGCGCAAACGCAGAGCTACGAGCCGGGTCTGGCACTGCCGGTGGTCATCACCGCTTTTGCCGACAAGAGCTTCACCTTCATCATCAAGTCGCCGCCCGCTGGCGTCCTGATCAAGAAGGCCATCAAGCTGGACAAGGGCTCGGCCCGTCCGCACACCGACAAGGTTGGCAAGATCACGCGCGCTCAGCTCGAGGAAATCGCCAAGACCAAGATGAAGGACCTGACCGCGGCCGACATGGACGCAGCAGTTCGCACCATCGCCGGTACGGCCCGCTCGATGGGCGTGAATGTGGAGGGCGTGTAAATGGCCAAGATCACCAAGAAGCAAAAAGCACTGGCTGGCAAGGTTGAAACGACCAAGCTGTATCCGCTGGTCGATGCCATCGGCATCGTCAAGGAAGCCGCTACCGCCAAGTTCGACGAATCGATCGACGTGGCCGTGCAACTCGGCATCGACGCCAAGAAGTCGGACCAAGTGGTTCGCGGCGCGGTCGTGATGCCCAACGGCACCGGCAAGACCAAGCGCGTGGCTGTGTTCGCCCAAGGCGCCAAGGCTGAAGAAGCCAAGGCCGCTGGCGCCGACATCGTCGGCATGGACGACCTGGCTGCCATGGTCAAGGCTGGCGACATGCCTTTTGACGTGGTCATCGCGGCACCGGACGCCATGCGCGTCGTCGGTACGCTCGGCCAGATCCTCGGCCCGCGCGGTTTGATGCCCAACCCGAAGGTTGGCACCGTGACCCCGGACGTTGCCACCGCCGTCAAGAACGCCAAGGCTGGCCAGGTCCAGTTCCGCGTCGACAAGGCCGGCATCATCCACGGCACGATCGGCCGTCGTTCGTTCGACACCGAGAAGCTGCAAGGCAACCTGGCTGCGCTGATCGAAGCGCTGGTCAAGGCCAAGCCGGCGTCGAGCAAGGGTGTGTACCTGCGCAAGGTGGCTGTGTCGTCGACGATGGGTGTGGGTGTCCGCGTGGACACGCAGACCATCTCGGCCTGAGGCTGAAAGTATTTGCCCCGCCGGTCAAACGGCAGGGCGATGTGGTGGGTCGCAGCAACCGTCAACGGTCGCTGCGGGCCATCCAAGACCGCTGGTGAACAGGGCAGCCCGTTCTTAATTGCCTCTCCCGCGCGAGAAGCGATCAGCGCAGATGGCGATCCCGCTGCAAGGAATTTCGTTTCCAAACAGTTGGTCGCTGCATGTAGCGCAATCCGAGGCCCCGGCCGACGGTTGCATTAAAAGGAGTAGACCTTGAGTCTGAATCGCAGTGAGAAAGAAGCGGTCATCAGTGATGTGACCAGCCTCGCCGCAAAAGCTCAAACGCTCGTGATGGCGGAATACCGTGGCATCACGGTGGCCGATATGACCAAACTGCGCTCCGAAGCGCGCAGCAAGGGTGTGACCCTCAGCGTGTTGAAGAACACGCTGGCACGCCGTGCTGTCGCAGGTAGCGCGTTTGAGATCGTCGGCGACCAGATGACCGGTCCGCTGATCTATGGCTTCTCCGAAGACGCTGTGGCCGCCGCGAAGGTGGTGGCCGATTTCGCGAAGACCAACGCCAAGTTGGTCATCCGCGGTGGCGCATTCGGTGGCAAGGCCCTGGACGTCGAAGGCGTGAAGCAACTGGCCAACATCCCTTCCAAGGAAGTGCTGCTGGCGCAATTGCTGGGCTTGATGCAGTCCCCCATTTCCCGCACCGCCCGCGTTCTCGCGGCACTCGCGGAAAAGCGTGGTGGTGGCGAAGCACCGGCAGAAGCGGCTCCGGCCGAAGCACAAGCCGCTTGAAGCGCTTGTGTTTGAAACATTCAACCCAATTGTTAGGAAACAAAAATGGCATTCGATAAAGACGCATTTCTGACCGCGCTCGACAGCATGACGGTCCTGGAACTCAACGACCTGGTCAAGGCCATCGAAGAGAAGTTCGGCGTGAGCGCCGCTGCAATGGCTGCTCCGGCTGCTGGTGGTGGTGGTGCCGCTGCTGCTGCCGTCGAAGAAAAGACCGAGTTCAACGTCATGCTGATGGAAGCTGGCGCGAACAAGGTTTCGGCGATCAAGGCAGTTCGCGAAATCACCGGCCTGGGCCTCAAGGAAGCCAAGGACCTGGTGGAAGCCGCTCCCAAGGCCGTCAAGGAAGGCCTGTCGAAGGCTGACGCTGAAGCCGCCAAGAAGAAGCTGGAAGAAGCTGGCGCCAAGGTGGAATTGAAGTAATTCAGTCCCTTCAAGGGCTGGAGGCGCCTGAAAAGGCCCTCCAGCCTTTCGCGCTTTCAGAGCGCACTCACAAATCGCCTCTCCAAGACGATTTTTGAGTGTCTTCTGACCCCGACTGCAGAAGACCCCTTGGTTCGGGTGATGTGCAACGCATCACCGTCCGCCAACGGCTGGTAGTGGCCAGCCGCCAAGGAGTGGTGCATTTTGCGCCCGAACCAAGTCGCTGAAGATCTCAAGCTCCGGAGCTCTCATGGCCTATTCGTACACAGAACGCAAGCGCATCCGAAAAAGTTTCGGCAGCCGCGACAGCGTCGTTGAAATCCCCTACCTGCTGCAGATGCAGAAGGACGCGTACACCGCGTTCCTGCAAGCCGGCATCGCCCCGCAAAAACGCACCGTCGAAGGCCTGCAGGCCGCGTTCGACGCCGCCTTCCCGATCGTCTCGCACAACGGTTTCGTCGAGATGAAGTTTCTCGAGTACAACCTCGCGAAACCCGCCTTCGACGTGCGCGAATGCCAGACCCGCGGCCTGACCTTCGCCTCGGCCGTGCGCGCCAAGGTGCAGCTGATCATCTATGACCGCGAGTCCTCGACTTCGCAGTCCAAGGTGGTCAAGGAAGTGAAGGAACAAGAGGTCTACATGGGCGAAGTGCCCCTGATGACCGAGAAGGGTTCCTTCATCATCAACGGCACGGAACGCGTGATCGTTTCGCAGTTGCACCGCTCGCCGGGCGTGTTCTTCGAGCACGACAAGGGCAAGACCCACTCCAGCGGCAAGCTGCTGTTCTCGGCCCGCGTGATTCCCTACCGCGGCTCGTGGCTCGACTTCGAATTCGACCCGAAGGACATGCTGTACTTCCGCGTCGACCGTCGCCGCAAGATGCCCGTGACGATCCTGCTGAAGGCCATCGGCCTGAACCCGGAATCGATCCTCGCGAACTTCTTCGTGAACGACAACTTCCGCCTGATGGACAGTGGCGCGCAGATGGAATTCGTCGCCGAGCGTCTGCGCGGCGAAGTGGCGCGCTTCGACATCACCGACAAGTCGGGCAAGGTCGTGGTCGCCAAGGACAAGCGCATCACCGCACGCCACACGCGTGAACTCGAGCAGTCGGAAACCACGCACATCAGCGTGCCGGAAGACTTCCTGGTCGGCCGTGTCATCGCCCGCAACATCGTCGACGCCGACTCCGGCGAAATCCTGGCCAAGGCCAATGACGAACTGACCGAAGCGCTGCTGAAGAAGCTGCGCACGGCCGGCGTGCAGGACATCCAGGTCATCTACACCAACGAACTCGACCAGGGCGCGTACATCTCGCAGACCCTGCGCATCGACGAAACCGTCGACGAGTTCGCTGCGCGCGTGGCCATCTACCGCATGATGCGCCCCGGCGAGCCGCCGACGGAAGACGCGGTGCAGGCCCTGTTCCAGCGCCTCTTCTACAACCCGGACACCTACGATCTGTCGCGCGTCGGCCGCATGAAGTTCAACGCCAAGGTTGGCCGCGACGAATCGACCGGCCCGATGGTGCTGACCAACGAAGACATCCTGGCCGTGGTCAAGATTCTCGTGGACCTGCGCAACGGCAATGGCGAAGTGGACGACATCGACCACTTGGGCAATCGCCGCGTGCGTTGCGTCGGCGAACTGGCCGAAAACCAGTACCGCACCGGCCTGGCCCGCATCGAGAAGGCCGTGAAGGAACGTCTGGGCCAGGCGGAACAAGAGCCGCTGATGCCGCACGACCTGATCAACAGCAAGCCGATCTCGGCCGCGCTGAAGGAATTCTTCGGCGCCTCGCAGCTGTCGCAGTTCATGGACCAGACCAACCCGCTGTCCGAGATCACGCACAAGCGTCGCGTCTCGGCCCTTGGCCCGGGCGGTCTGACCCGCGAACGCGCTGGCTTCGAAGTCCGCGACGTGCACGTGACCCACTACGGCCGCGTGTGCCCGATCGAAACGCCTGAAGGCCCGAACATCGGCCTGATCAACTCGCTGGCCCTGTACGCCCGCCTCAACGAATACGGCTTCATCGAGACGCCGTATCGTCGCGTGGTGGATGGCGCCGTGACGATGGACATCGACTACCTGTCGGCCATCGAGGAAGGCAAGTACGTCATCGCCCAGGCCAATGCGGCCCTGGACAAGGACGGCCGCCTGACCGGCGACCTGGTCTCCGCGCGTGAAGCCGGCGAATCGATCCTGGTCGGTGCCGAGCGCATCCAGTACATGGACGTGTCGCCCGCGCAGATCGTGTCGGTGGCCGCCTCGCTCGTGCCCTTCCTGGAGCACGACGATGCGAACCGCGCATTGATGGGCGCCAACATGCAGCGCCAGGCCGTGCCGGTGCTGCGTCCCGAGAAGCCGATGGTCGGTACCGGTATCGAGCGCGTCTCCGCGGTCGACTCGGGCACCGTGGTCACGGCGACCCGTGGCGGTATCGTCGATTACGTCGACGCGACCCGCATCGTGGTGCGCGTGAACGACGCCGAAGCGCAAGCCGGCGAAGTTGGCGTGGACATCTACAACCTGATCAAGTATCAGCGTTCGAACCAGAACACCAACATCCACCAGCGTCCGATCGTCAAGCGTGGCGACAAGATCGCCAAGGGTGACGTGGTGGCCGACGGCGCATCGACCGACCTGGGCGAACTCGCCCTGGGCCAGAACATGCTGATCGGCTTCATGCCGTGGAATGGCTACAACTTCGAAGACTCGATCCTGATCAGCGAACGCGTCGTCGCCGAAGACCGCTACACCTCGATCCACATCGAGGAACTGGTGGTGATGGCTCGCGACACCAAGCTGGGCGCCGAAGAAATCACCCGCGACATCCCGAACCTGGCCGAGCAACAGCTCAACCGCCTGGACGAGTCCGGCATCATCTACGTCGGC
This sequence comes from Variovorax robiniae, assembly GCF_037889955.1. Lineage (NCBI taxonomy): Bacteria > Pseudomonadati > Pseudomonadota > Betaproteobacteria > Burkholderiales > Comamonadaceae > Variovorax > Variovorax robiniae. Next base: position 46,512 of record NZ_JBBKZS010000030.1, on the reverse strand, counting down.
GCCGAAGTGCAACCTGGCGACACGCTGGTGGGCAAGGTCACGCCGAAGGGCGAGACCACGCTGACGCCGGAAGAGAAGCTGCTGCGCGCCATCTTCGGCGAGAAGGCTTCGGACGTGAAGGACACCTCGCTGCGCGTGGACCAGGGCTCGCAAGGCACCGTGATCGACGTGCAGGTGTTCACCCGCGAAGGCATCACGCGCGACAAGCGCGCCCAGCAGATCATCGACGATGAGCTGAAGCGCTTCCGCCTGGACCTGAACGACCAGCTGCGCATCGTCGAGGCCGACGCCTTCGACCGTATCGCCAAGCTGCTGACCGGCCGTGTTGCCAATGGCGGCCCGAACAAGCTGGCCAAGGGCACGAAGATCGACAAGGCGTACCTTGATTCGGTCGAGAAGTTCCACTGGTTCGACATCCGCCCGGCGGAAGACGACGTGGCTTCGCAGCTCGAGTCGATCAAGAACTCGCTGGAGCAGACGCGCCACAGCTTCGACCTCGCGTTCGAAGAAAAGCGCAAGAAGCTCACGCAAGGCGACGAGCTGCCCGCGGGCGTTCTCAAGATGGTCAAGGTCTACCTGGCCGTCAAGCGCCGCCTGCAACCCGGCGACAAGATGGCCGGCCGTCACGGCAACAAGGGTGTGGTGTCGAAGATCGTTCCGGTCGAAGACATGCCGCACATGGCCGACGGCACGCCGTGCGACATCTGCCTGAACCCCCTGGGCGTTCCTTCGCGGATGAACGTGGGCCAGGTGCTGGAAGTGCATCTGGGCTGGGCCGGCAAGGGCGTGGGCCAGCGCATCGGCGACCTGCTGCAGCAAGAGGCCAAGGTGGCCGAGCTGCGCAAGTTCATGGAGCAGCTCTACAACGGCTCGGGCCGCAAGGAAGACCTCAGCGTGCTGAGCGACGCCGAAGTGCTGGAGATGGCTCAGAACCTGCAAAGCGGCGCGACCTTCGCGACGCCGGTGTTCGACGGTGCCTCGGAAGAGGAAATCCGCGGCATGCTGAAGCTGGCATTCCCGGACGACATCGCCAAGGCCAAGGGCCTGACCGAGACCCGCACGCAAGCGTACCTGTACGACGGCCGCACGGGCGAGCAGTTCGAGCGTCCCGTCACCGTGGGCTACATGCACTTCCTGAAGCTGCACCACTTGGTCGACGACAAGATGCACGCCCGTTCCACCGGTCCGTACTCGCTCGTCACGCAACAACCGCTGGGCGGCAAGGCCCAGTTCGGTGGCCAGCGCTTTGGTGAAATGGAAGTGTGGGCGCTGGAAGCCTACGGCGCCGCCTACGTGCTGCAGGAAATGCTGACGGTGAAGTCCGACGACGTGGTCGGCCGCACCAAGGTCTACGAGTCGATCGTCAAGGGCGAACACTCCATCGAAGCCGGCATGCCGGAATCGTTCAATGTGCTGGTCAAGGAAATCCGTTCCCTGGGCCTGGACATCGAACTCGAACGCTCATAAGCCAACAAGGAAAGAGTCACATGAAGTCATTACTCGACCTGTTCAAGCAGTTCACGCCGGATGAGCATTTCGATGCCATCAAGATCGGCATGGCTTCGCCCGAGAAGATCCGTTCGTGGTCTTTCGGCGAAGTGAAGAAGCCCGAGACGATCAACTACCGCACCTTCAAGCCCGAACGCGATGGCCTGTTCTGCGCCAAGATCTTCGGGCCCATCAAGGACTACGAATGCCTGTGCGGCAAGTACAAGCGTCTCAAGCACCGCGGTGTCATCTGCGAGAAGTGCGGCGTTGAAGTCACGCAGACCAAGGTCCGCCGCGAGCGCATGGGTCACATTGACCTGGCCGCACCGTGCGCGCACATCTGGTTCCTGAAGTCGCTGCCGTCGCGTCTGGGCCTGGTGCTCGACATGACGCTGCGCGACATCGAACGCGTGCTGTACTTCGAAGCGTATGTGATCACCGACCCCGGCATGACTCCGCTGAAGAAGCGCGACATCATGTCCGAGGACGACTACGACGCGAAGCGCAAGGAATACGGTGACGAGTTCGTCGCCAAGATGGGCGCCGAAGGCATCAAGGACCTGCTCGAAGGCATCGAACTCGACAGCGAGATCGAACGCCTGCGTGGCGACCTGACCGGCTCCGAAGTCAAGGTCAAGAAGAACTCCAAGCGCCTCAAGGTGCTGGAAGCCTTCCGCAAGTCGGGCATCAAGCCCAACTGGATGGTGCTGGAAGTGCTGCCCGTGCTGCCGCCGGACCTGCGTCCGCTGGTGCCGCTGGACGGCGGCCGCTTCGCGACCTCCGACCTGAACGACCTCTACCGCCGCGTCATCAACCGCAACTCGCGCCTGCGCCGCCTGCTGGAGCTGAAGGCTCCGGAAATCATCGCGCGCAACGAAAAGCGGATGCTGCAGGAAGCCGTCGACTCGCTGTTGGACAACGGCCGCCGCGGCAAGGCCATGACGGGCGCCAACAAGCGTGCGCTCAAGTCGCTGGCCGACATGATCAAGGGCAAGAGCGGTCGTTTCCGCCAGAACCTGCTGGGCAAGCGCGTGGACTACTCGGGCCGTTCGGTCATCGTGGTGGGCCCGACGCTCAAGCTGCACCAGTGCGGCCTGCCGAAGCTGATGGCGCTGGAACTGTTCAAGCCCTTCATCTTCTCGCGCCTCGAAGCCATGGGCATCGCGACCACGATCAAGGCTGCCAAGAAGGAAGTCGAATCGGGTACGCCGGTGGTCTGGGACATCCTTGAAGAAGTGATCAAGGAACACCCGGTCATGCTGAACCGTGCGCCGACGCTGCACCGTTTGGGCATTCAGGCCTTCGAGCCGATCCTGATCGAAGGCAAGGCCATCCAGCTGCACCCGCTCGTCTGCGCGGCCTTCAACGCCGACTTCGACGGTGACCAGATGGCTGTGCACGTGCCGCTGTCGGTAGAAGCACAGATGGAAGCCCGCACGCTGATGCTGGCCTCCAACAACGTGCTGTTCCCGGCTTCGGGCGAACCGTCGATCGTGCCATCGCAAGACGTGGTGCTGGGCCTGTACTACACGACCCGCGACCGCATCAACGCCAAGGGCGAAGGCCTAGTCTTCTCCGACATCGGTGAAGTCCAGCGCGCGCTCGACGCCAACGTGGTCGAACTCACCGCCAAGATCGCAGTCCGCATCACCGAGTATTCGAAGGACAAGGAAACCGGCGTGTTCACGCCGTCGACCTCGCTCATCGACACGACCGTGGGCCGCGCGCTGCTGTCCGAGATCCTGCCCAAGGGCCTGCCCTTCGCGAACATCAACAAGGCGCTGAAGAAGAAGGAAATCTCCAAGCTCATCAACGTCTCGTTCCGCAAGTGCGGCCTGAAAGAGACCGTCGTGTTCGCCGACAAGCTGTTGCAAAACGGCTTCCGTCTGGCGACCAAGGCCGGCATCTCGATCGCCATCGACGACATGCTGGTGCCCGCTGAAAAGCACGGCATCATCGATCGCTCGGCCAAGGAAGTGAAGGAGATCGAACAGCAATACGTGTCCGGTCTGGTCACCTCCGGCGAACGCTACAACAAGGTGGTGGACATCTGGGGCAAGGCCGGTGATGAAGTGTCGAAGGTCATGATGGCCAAGCTGTCCAAGCAGAAGGTCATCGACCGCCATGGCAAGGAAGTCGAGCAGGAATCGTTCAACTCGATCTACATGATGGCCGACTCGGGCGCTCGCGGTTCCGCCGCGCAGATCCGCCAGGTCGCCGGCATGCGGGGCCTGATGGCCAAGCCGGACGGCTCCATCATCGAGACGCCGATCACCGCGAACTTCCGCGAAGGCCTGAACGTGCTGGAGTACTTCATCTCCACCCACGGTGCCCGAAAGGGTCTGGCTGACACGGCACTGAAGACCGCGAACTCGGGTTACCTGACCCGTCGTCTGGTCGACGTGACGCAAGACCTGGTCGTGACCGAGCAGGACTGCGGTACGCACGGTGGCTACCTGATGCGCGCGATCGTCGAAGGCGGTGAAGTGATCGAGTCGCTGCGCGACCGAATCCTCGGCCGTACCGCGGCGGAAGACGTGCTGCACCCGGAAAACCGTGCCGTGCTGCTGAACGCCGGCCAGATGTTCGACGAAGACACGATCGAAGAGCTGGAAGCGCAAGGCGTCGACGAAGTCAAGGTCCGCACCGCGCTGACCTGCGACACGCGCTTCGGCATCTGCGCGACCTGCTACGGCCGTGACCTGGGTCGCGGCGGCCTGATCAACATCGGCGAAGCCGTCGGTGTGATCGCCGCGCAGTCGATCGGTGAACCCGGCACGCAGCTGACGATGCGGACCTTCCACATCGGTGGTGCTGCTTCGCGCGCCGCCATCGCCTCGAGCGTGGAAGCCAAGTCGAACGGCTCGATCGGCTTCAACGCCACGATGCGCTACGTGACCAACTCCAAGCAGGAGCTGGTGGTGATCTCGCGTTCCGGCGAAATCATCATCCACGACGAGCATGGCCGCGAGCGTGAACGTCACAAGGTGCCGTACGGCGCCACGCTGACGGTGAAGGCCGACCAGACCATCAAGGCCGGCCACGTGCTCGCCAACTGGGATCCGCTGACCCGACCCATCATCACCGAATTCGCCGGCAAGACCCACTTCGAGAACGTCGAGGAAGGCCTGACGGTGGCGAAGCAGGTCGATGAAGTGACCGGCCTGTCGACCCTGGTCGTGATCGACCCGAAGCGCCGCGGCGCTGCCAAGGTGGTTCGTCCGCAGGTGAAGCTCATCGACGCCTCCGGCGCCGAAGTGAAGATCCCGGGGACCGACCACTCGGTGACGATCGGCTTCCCGATCGGCGCGCTGGTGCAGATCCGCGACGGCCAGGACGTGGGCCCCGGCGAAGTGCTGGCCCGCATCCCGGTCGAAGGCCAGAAGACGCGCGACATCACCGGCGGTCTGCCGCGTGTGGCCGAGCTGTTCGAAGCCCGTTCGCCGAAGGACAAGGGCACGCTGGCCGAGATGACCGGTACCGTGTCGTTCGGCAAGGAAACGAAGGGCAAGGTCCGCCTGCAGATCACCGATCCGGAAGGCACCGTTCACGAAGAGCTGGTGCTCAAGGAAAAGAACATCCTGGTGCACGAAGGCCAGGTGGTGAACAAGGGCGAAAGCGTCGTCGACGGTCCGGCCGATCCGCAGGACATCCTGCGCTTGCTGGGTTCGGAAGAACTGGCGCGCTACATCGTGGACGAAGTGCAGGACGTGTACCGCTTGCAAGGCGTGAAGATCAACGACAAGCACATCGAGGTGATCGTTCGCCAGATGCTGCGCCGCGTCGTGGTCGACAACATCGGCGACACGAACTACATCTCGGGTGAACAGGTCGAACGCAGCGAAATGCTCAACACCAACGACGCCCTGCGCGCCGAAGGCAAGATCCCCGCGACGTTCACCAACCTGCTGCTCGGTATCACGAAGGCATCGCTCTCGACCGACTCGTTCATCTCCGCCGCTTCGTTCCAGGAAACGACGCGCGTGCTGACCGAAGCCGCGATCATGGGCAAGCGCGACGAGCTGCGCGGCCTGAAGGAAAACGTCATCGTCGGCCGCCTGATTCCTGCAGGCACCGGCATGGCCTACCACCAGGCCCGCAAGGTCAAGGACCAGATGGACGAGGCCGAGCGCCGCGCCATCGCCGAGTCCGAAGCCGCGGAACTGGCCGGCGACAGCGCGTCCAGCACCGAGGAGGCCGCCACGGCCACCGCGGATGCCGGCGAAGGAGCCGCTGCCGCCAGCGAGTGATCGCCAGCGGAACCCGGCCATGACCCCATGACCGGATAGAGACGCCCCCTTTTCGCTCGCGCGGATCGGGGGCGTTTTTCATTGCCCCATACAACTACCTCATGAATCTCCTGCCTGAAGGCTGGCCCTGGTGGATCGCCGGCGCGGTGGCGCTGTTCTGGTTCATCGGCGCGCACAACCGGCTGGTGCGGCTGCGCTCGACGGCGCTGCAGGCCTATGGCGCGCTCGACGCCGCCCTGATGCGCCAACTCGATTTCGTTCAGAACCATGTGATCCAGACCGAGCCTGGTGCCTTTGGCCCGGGCGAGCTGACCAGTGCAGCGTCGTTGCGCGCGGCAGCCCGGCAGTTCGGCAACATGCTGGCCGCGACCCGCAAGCGTCCGCTGGACCCGCAGCCGATGGCGGCGCTGGGAACCGCGCTGCACGTCATGCTGTCGGCCTGGCGGCGGCAGCACGGGGACTCCGACATGGTCTTCGAGGCCGATGGCACGCTGTCGCGGCCGGCGCCCCTGGGCGGCCCAGGCGACGATGCCGCGGTCGTGTCGGTCGCCGCGCCCATCGCCTGGCCGGAGCCCTCTGCCGCGCCCGAAATCGCGCGGGGACAGTTCAACCAGGCGGTGTTGAACTACAACGCCGCCATCGCCCAGTTCCCGGCGATGCTGATGGCGCTGATGTTCGGCTTGCGCCGCGCGATGCCGCTGGTGTAGCTGCTTTCATGGTTACCATCAACCGCTTGCGAGACCTCACCGACCCCCCCTCCAGTTCGACGCCGCCCCATCTGGGTCCACCTTTGTGGCGGCAGTTGCAGCTGACCGCCCAGGCCCTCGCGGCGATCCGCGCCGGGACCTCCGGCAGCGCCGCCTTCGAGGCGGTCGAGCCTGCGTTGCGTCCGGGCGTGCAAGCGCTCGGCTTTCAGGCGCTGCGCTGGCTGGGCCGTGCCGAGGCACTGCGACGCCAACTCGCCAAGCGCACGCCCCCGCCCGGTGCCGATGCCTTGCTCTGCACGGCGCTGGCCTTGGCCTGGGACGCCGACAACGCGCCCTACGAACCTTTCACGCTGGTCGACCAGGCGGTCGAGGCGGCCAAGCGCGACCCGGCGACACGGGCGCAGGGCAGTTTCATCAATGCCTGCCTGCGCCGCTTCCTGCGCGAGCGCGACGACCTGGTGGCCGCCACCAATCACGAGCCGGTGGCGCAGTGGAACCATCCGCGCTGGTGGATCGAACGGCTGCGGCGCGACCACCCGCGCGACTGGCAGCGCGTGCTGGAGGCCAACAACCTGCACCCGCCGCTGACGCTGCGCGTGAACACGCGCAAGACTTCGCAAGCCCTCTACCTGCAGGCGCTCTCGGCCGCAGGTATGGAGGCCACCCCGGTGGCGGCGAACGGCGTGCAACTCGCGCGTGCGCGCCCGGTGACGCAGTTGCCAGGCTTTGCCGAGGGTGAGTTCTCGGTGCAAGACAGCGCTGCGCAACTCGCCGCGCCCTTGCTGCTCGACGGTCTTCGCCCCAACGGTTCGGAGCCCTTGCGCGTGCTCGACGCCTGCGCCGCGCCCGGCGGCAAGACCGCGCACCTGCTGGAATACGCTGGCGACGCGCCCATCGAGGTCACGGCGCTGGAGATCGATGCCGCCCGCAGCCGTCGCATCGGCGAGACGCTGGCCCGCCTCGACCTGCGCGCCAACGTGCTGGTGGCCGATGCCGTCCGCCCCGAGAAGTGGTGGGACGGCCAGCCTTTCGACGCCATCCTGCTCGACGCGCCGTGCACCGCCTCCGGCATCGTGCGGCGCCACCCCGACGTGCGCTGGTTGCGCCGCGAGAGCGACGTCGAGCAACTGGCCCTCCAGCAAGCGATGCTTCTGGCGGCTTTGTGGCCGCTGGTCCGGCCCGGCGGACGCCTTCTTTATTGCACCTGTTCGGTGTTTAAACAGGAAGGTTCGCACCAAATCGAGGCGTTTCTTGCACACAACACCGATGCCCGTTTGCGGCCTTCGCCAGGTCATTTGCTGCCTCAAAGCGGCGGCAATGCGCGTGGCGTCCCGGACAATGGGTTGGGTGAACACGACGGTTTCTTCTACGCCTTGCTCGAGAAGCCTGCCCGCTAGACGGCGTGGCTGGCCGATCGCGGCCTGGATCTGGGCCGTGTGGATGGTGTTCCTGGGCGGGTTGCCGGCCCCGGCGGCCGCGGAGGCGGCCGAGGTCACCCTGATGAAGCTGGAACGCAGCGGCGACGGCGTGTATCTCACGGCTGCCGTGCAGTTCGAATTGCCAACGCTCGTGGAAGAGGTGCTCGACAAGGGCATCGCCGTCTATTTCGTGGCGGAGGCAGAGCTGTACCGAGAGCGCTGGTACTGGACGGACGCCCGTGTGGCCCAGGTGGCCCGCTACATGCGTCTGGCCTACCAGCCCCTCACGCGCCGCTGGCGTCTCAACGTGTCCCCCGTGCCCATCACCAATGCCGGTTTCGGCGCGACGCTGAACCAGAACTTCGACACGCTGTCCGATGCGCTGGATGCGGTCAAGCGCGTTGGCCGCATGCGCATGGGCGACGTGAGCGACATCGGCGAGGACGCCGTCCATCCGGTCCAGTTCCGGTTCCGGCTCGATACTTCGCAGCTCCCGCGGCCCTTCCAGATCGGCCTGGCCGGCCAGGCCGACTGGAACATCGCGGTGGAACGCAGCGCCAAGCTGTCGGTAGGGAAGTCGCCGTGACCCCGGGCCCGGGACAGGCGCCGCGCGACGACCGCCGCAACACCCAGCACACTCACCACACGCGCCGCACGAAAGCCGTGCGCTGGGCCATGGGCGTCGGCGCCGCGGCGATCACCGCCATCGGGCTGGTGATGATGTTCCTGCTGGCGCAGGCCACCAACAACCGGGCGCTCTACGAACGCAACTACGCGCTGCTGTTCGGCATCAACGTGGTGGTCGCGATCTTCCTGCTGCTGGTGCTGGTCTGGGTGGCGTTCCGGCTGATCCAGCGACTGCGGCTCGGCAAGTTCGGCAGCCGCCTGCTCATCAAGCTGGCGGCCATCTTCGCGCTGGTGGGCGTGGTGCCGGGGGCGCTGATCTACGTGGTGTCGTACAACTTCATGTCGCGATCGATCGAGAGCTGGTTCGACGTCAAGGTCGAGGGCGCGCTCGATGCGGGCCTCAACCTGGGCCGGGCCACACTCGATTCACTGACCGAAGACCTGGCCAGCAAGGCGCGTGCGGCCAGCGTTCAACTGGCCGAGGTTCCCGACACGAGCGCCGGCCTGGTCCTGGAGCGCATCCGCGACCAGCTTGGCGCGAGCGATGCCGTGCTCTGGACCGGCAGCGGCCAGCTCGTGGCCAGCGCCGGCACCTCGCGCTTCCAGCTCAATCCAGAGCGGCCGACGCCGCTGCAGTTCCGCCAGGCACGCACCGAGCGCGGCGTGGCGCACATCGAGGGGCTGGACGAGGCCACCCCGCCGGGCGCCACGCCGCCGGTCGCGACGGTGCGCGCGCTCACCATTGTCCAGCGGCCTGGCTTCGAGTTCAGCACCGATCCGCGCTTCCTGCAGGTGACGCGGCCAGTTCCGCCCGCCGTGGTGGCCAATGCGCTGGCCGTGCAGGAGGCCAATCGCGAATACCAGGAGCGCGCCCTGGCGCGAGGCGGGTTGCGGCGCATGTACATCGGCACCCTGACGCTGTGCCTGTTCCTGGCGGTGTTTGGCGCGGTGCTGCTGGCGGTGCTCTTCGGCAACCAGCTGGCGCGACCGCTGCTGGTGCTGGCCGACGGCGTGCGACAGGTGGCCGGCGGCGACCTGCGGCCCACCACGGTGCTGCAGACGCGGGACGAACTCGGCGGACTGACGCGTTCCTTCGCGGTCATGACCCAGCAGTTGGCGGATGCGCGCGGCGCCGTCGAGAAGACCATGGGCGAGCTCGAGGCGGCGCGCGGCAACCTGCAGACCATCCTCGACAACCTCACCTCCGGCGTGATCGTGCTGGATGCACGCGGCACGGTGCTCCAGACCAACCCTGGCGCCACGCGCGTGCTGCGGGCGCCGCTGGCGGCCTTCGAGGGCCAGCGGCTGGCCGCAGTGCCCGGGCTCACCGACTTTGCGCAAGACGTGCAGCAGCAGTTCGACGACTTCCAGGTCGAGCATCTGCAACACGGCCTCGACCATTGGCAGCACGCCTTTGAACTGCACCCGCCGGGCGGGGGCATGGCGCAAGACACCATCAACATCGTCGCCCGCGGCGCAGAGCTGCCGGGCAGCGCGCGGCTGCTGGTGTTCGACGACATCTCCGAGATCGTGTCGGCCCAGCGCGCCCAAGCCTGGGGCGAAGTGGCGCGACGCCTCGCGCACGAGATCAAGAACCCGCTCACGCCGATCCAGCTTTCCGCCGAGCGCCTGCAGATGAAGCTCAACGGCAAGGTCGAAGCGCCGGAGCAGGCGATCCTCAACAAGTCGGTCAAGACCATCGTCGACCAGGTCGATGCGATGAAGCGGCTGGTCAACGAATTCCGCGACTATGCGCGCCTGCCGGCCGCGGAGTTGAAGCCGGTGGACCTCAACGCAGTCGTGGTCGATGTGCTGAGCCTCTACGAGACCGAGGCCCCCACCGTGACGGTGCACACCGAACTCGACCCGCGCTGCCCGGCCATACGCGGCGACGCGCAACAGCTGCGGCAGGTCATCCACAACCTCCTGCAGAACGCGCAGGATGCCACCGAGGTCGCGCAGGGCGGCAAGGGCAGTGGCGAAGTCATCGTCCGCACCCGCCTCGACGACACGGGCAAGCGCGTGCGCCTGACGCTGCAGGACAGCGGCCATGGCTTTGCCGAGAACATCCTCAAGCGCGCCTTCGAGCCCTACGTCACCACCAAGTCGAAGGGCACCGGATTGGGGCTGGCGGTGGTGAAGAAGATCGCCGACGAGCATGGTGCACGCATCGAACTTTCCAACCGCGTCGCGGAGGGGGCTGTAGTGGGGGCGCAAGTCTCGCTATCATTCGCGCTGGCGGCTGAACAGCCGGCCACCCCCGCAACACCCGACGAACACTCGCCTACCACTGTCGCCTGAGCGCGCACACCCGAAGCATTCATGGCAAACATTCTTGTCGTCGACGACGAGCTGGGCATCCGAGACCTGCTATTCGAGATCCTTAACGACGAAGGTCACAACGTCGAACTGGCCGAAAACGCGGCCGAAGCGCGCGCCGCACGGCAGCGTGCCCGGCCCGATCTTGTCCTGCTGGACATCTGGATGCCCGACACCGATGGCGTCACGCTCCTCAAGGAGTGGTCGACCGCCGGCCTGTTGAGCATGCCGGTCATCATGATGAGCGGCCACGCGACCATCGACACCGCGGTCGACGCCACGCGCATCGGCGCCTTCGCCTTCCTTGAAAAACCCATCACCCTGCAGAAGCTGCTGAAGGCCGTGGAGCAGGGCCTGGCCCGCGAGAGCGCGCGTCGCGCCGCCGCCAGTGTGGTGCCGACCACCAGCCACTTCGCGGCGACGGTGACCACCACTGGCGACCACGGCCTGCTGCCGCTACCGACCGCGGCACTCGTTGTCGAAGCCGGCCCGCGCGCCAACCAGACCTTCGACCTCGACCGCCCGCTGCGCGATGCGCGCGATGGCTTCGAGAAGGCCTACTTCGAGTTCCACCTGGCGATGGAGAACGGCTCCATGACCCGCGTGGCCGAGAAGACCGGCCTGGAACGCACCCATCTCTATCGAAAACTCAAACAATTGGGTGTCGATCTTTCAAGAGGGCGCAGAAGCGCTGTATAATCGAAGGCTCCATACCAAGGCCCGGTAGCTCAGTTGGTAGAGCAGCGGATTGAAAATCCGCGTGTCGGTGGTTCGATTCCGCCCCAGGCCACCAGATTTCCCCTTAAGGATCAAGTACTTAGCCCAACCATTCGTGGTTGGGCTTTTTGCTTTCTTGGCCGCGTGTAGGCACTATGTAGGCATTCCGAGTCAACGCGGAGCAACATCAATCATCTCCAGTCGCTGCTCACCATTTGTTAGCTCGAGTCGTCGATGGCCGAGGATCGACGCTCGTGATCTACGATCCCCGAATCGATGGACCTCACAACACATTCGAATGTCGCGCCCGATCTGTTGCAAATGCTCGGCCGCTCTCAGGCGCTGCAGGATCGCATATTCGAGATCCTAGGCGATGACGGTTTTCACGGCGCGCCGCGGTCTCAAGCCGCCGTGGGAATGTGTCTGGTCTCGATAGAGCATGGACAGGCTGTCCAAGCGCTTATGTCTCTCGCACTTGCCGTGTCGGCGGTAGGTCTCGTGCGCCTGCAGTTTGAAGCGCTGACGCGCGCCATCTGGCTGCTGTATGCCGCGCCCGATTCCGCGGTGGACAAGATGCTGGCGCCGCTGGTGCAGGAGAGCGAACGGGCTGCCAAGAATTTGCCGGGTGCAAGCGACATGATCAATGACCTGGTGAAGAAGGGCAGGGCACAGGCCGCGGCGCATCAGATGCTGTCTCACTTCAAGGAAGTGAGCTGGCCTGCGCTGAACTCGTTCGTTCACGGAGGTGTTCACGCCCTGAACCGGTCGGCCGATGGCTTCCCCACCGTGCTCGCGCGGCAACTACTACGCAATTCGAACGGCCTGACCACCATGACTGGCATGACACTGGCCGTACTGACGGGCGATCAACTGTGCGCGAATGCGATGTCTAGGATTCAGCGGGAATTTGCAGACTGCTTGCCTGAACTTCTCGAACATCCGCCCGCTGCTAAGCCGATCTCGCCAGTGGCGCGCACGCCGCGGCACGTCGGATAGGTTGCACATCCCCAGAAGTTCTGCCCAGCGTTCTTTCTCTTCTTCGCCGTGCGTTTAATCATCTCCGCCCCGCAAGATGGGCACGATGGCTGCGGCGCAGGCATCCACTCCGGCTGGGGCCTATTCTCCGGTTCGGGCTCGCGTGGGGCGGATAGCGAACTCTTGGCCTGCCGGACAAGGGCGAAGAGCCGAGCACCGTCGACGAGCTTGACGTTTCGTCCCTGCGCAAAATCTTGAGCGTCGCCGCTGAACTTGCCCGACGTCACCACGAATCCGCCAGCACGCGGAAGCCCTGCATCCTGAAGGCCTCGCCGACCAGCACCTCGAGTTCGCGCGGGGACTTGCCGGCTGGCTTGAGAGGATCTACGACTGCTTCGCCAGCGATTGCTGACGTGTTGAATGTCTGGGCGGGGGCTTCTAGAGTCGGCCTTGCGCGACGACATGAGCTGATGCCAGAGCTAATGCGACTGTCAAGCTGCGGCCAGCGAAATGCCATGCGCGTGGCCAACGTCTCGCCGGGCAGCTTTGTCTACGAGCCGGTCAAGAACGACGAGAACGCGCTATGCACGCATCAAAAAGATCATCAGCACATGCGTAAACTATGACTGCCGCGCGCGTCCACTGCTTCTACATCGGAAGGACGACCCGACAACATGGGGTGGATTTAACGCCTCTTGCGGGGCATAGGACCGCTAAGAGGCGAGACTAGGGACAAGTCGTAGACTGGCCCTACAAATTCCAGTGCTTCAGCCGCGCGACCTCAGCGCCCGGCCGGGGCACGACGCAACTGCGCCCGGAGCCTGGGCCCTGTAGAGGAGATGGATGGCGTTTTTTGTGCCCGAGGCGCACGCGGGCCTATTCGAAGAAGTCGAGAGGCGCTTCCGCCTGCTGCTCTTGAAGAACATCGTCACTGGCATCACCGAGACCCAGTTTGACAAGTGGCTGTCCAACCTGCTGAGCGAGGAAGATCAGTACTTGGCAGCGCGGCTTTTGGAAAACCTCACGTTCCGCTCCGAGCAGATGGTCGGCAGCGCCATCGACCACATCCTGCAGTGCATCCTGCCCTGTGAGCTGCGCAGACTGGGCGTGCAGATACCCAGCGTCGACGAGTTCATCATGTCGCTGGAGCGCGGCGGCAAGAGCCATCCACTGCGCTTCGTGGAGGTCGATGACCCCAAGGGTGAGAAGCCTGGCAAGAGTGGCGCCGTGCTGATGCGCGAGCTGCACCGCCTTGGCGGGGTCAACACCTCGCTAACCTGCTTGTCTAGCGCCATCGCCAATCAGCCCGCTGGCGTGAAATGCCTGGTGTTCATCGACGACATGCTGGGGACCGGTACTCAGATGGAGACTTATTCGACCGTCCACAATCTGAAGGCGATCTCTGAGAAGCACGGCCTGATCTACTGCCCGCTGGCTGCGTTTGAGTCGGGGCTGGCGCACTTGACCAAGGAAAGTCCGTGGCTGCAGGTCTGCCCGGTCGAGGTGTTCGGCGAATCGCATCGCTTTTTCAGGAGCGACGCAAAGCAGCCGCTCATTTGGGCCATTGACAGAATGAACACGGTGGTCGATGTGCGCGCCCACATGGAAAAGATGTGCACGCGCGGCGGCATCCGCTCGCCTGCTGCCTTCGCTCTCGAGTTGCTAGTCGGTTTTCACCATGCGACGCCGAACAACACGTTGCCAATCATGCACAGGTCCTCGCCCACGTGGCACAACCTCCTGACCCGATGAGCCCGAGATGACCGCGATCGCCGATCCCTTCCTGAACAACCGGGCGGACTACCTTCCGCCCGGTTCGCTTTTCTCCCAGTTCATCGTCCCGCCGTTTTTTCAGCGCATTAGCATCTTTGCCGACCAAGGCTCGGTGCGGATCTTGGGCGGCCGCGGCTGCGGCAAGACGATGTTCATCCGTTACTTCAGCCACGGCTCGTCGTTCGATTCGAACCGCGATGACATTCCCCAATCAGAGCTGAAGACCGTTGGGCTGTACCTGCGTCCAGACACCGGCTTTTGCGGCTTGATGATTCCGGAATGGCTGGGCCCGTACCAAGCCAAGCTGGCGTTCTCCCACTATGTGGCGCTCAACCTGCTGAAGGATGCCTGCCAGTCGCTAGACTCGATCGGATCGGCACGGTTTGCCAATGGTCCGATCGCCGTGGGGGATCCCCGGCTCAGCCCGGCGCTTGCTAAGCAGCTCGGGCTGACGGACCGGCACGTCAGCTCGCTGGAGGCTGAGCTTGATCTGAAACTCGTGGAACTGGAGTCCTGGGTCCGCAACCCCAAACACAGCCCGATTCCGTCCTTCGTTTCCTTCACATCCGTGGTGCCGCGATTCGCCCAGGATGTGGCGGCGTCGTCTCCCCAGCTGGCCGAGTTTGCTTTTCGGGCCTTCATCGACGAGTTCGAGAACCTGCAGAGCGAGCACCGCGAGGTGGTGTGCGATGCGATCAAGCACCCCAGCTCACGCCTGGTCGTGCACATCGCACACAAAAAACAGGCCGTTGTCGATTTCAAGACCAGTAGCGACGAGCGTGTCGTTGAAGGCCACGACCTGCGCACTATCGACCTGGACAAGGAACTGTCTGTGGAGGGAGAGTTTGAACTGCTCGCCGCTGAACTCTTCCTGTTGCGTGTAACCCAGGGCCAAGGCAAATTCGACTGCCCCCTGTTCCAGCCTGCCCTGTTGCACGATCAGCGCCACCTTGCACACCGACTGTCCAAGGCTTACCGCGACCAGGTGTTGCGATGCGTCCGGGAGATTCTGCCCAGCTGCAGCGCGGCCAGCATCGCCCGCGAAGTCGTCCAGGACCCGTCGCTGCGGCGCAGGCTGCGCGAGATGATCCAGAAGGGTTTGGTGCTGCAGGGGCTGGACAAGAAGGTTAATCCCGACGATCTCATTAGCTCGACCCAGCCTCAGGCCAGCATCGTCATGGGCGCCCTGTTGAACCGGCGCAGCCAGATCGACAAGGACCTCCTGTCCCAGTATTACGCGGCAGTGGCCAACCCAAGAGACAGCGACGCCTTTTTCAAAGTTGGCGGCTGGATCGACAACAATCTGCACGGCTGCCTCTTCCACCTCTATGCGGGCCTGCCGCGCCGGCCGAACATCAACTACGCAGGGTTCGACCGGTTTTGCATGATGGCCGATCCCAACTTGCGCTTTTTTCAGGCGCTGTGCCACGCCACGCTCTCGATTGCCTACAAGCGCCAGAGCGGCAATGAGGTCTCGGGTCAGCTCAAGGTCGACGTGGAAACCCAGGCGACCGCCGCTAAGCAAGTGTCCGACAAGCTGTTCCAAGACATACTGCAACTCGGCTCCCATGGCAGCAAATTGCTGGAGATCACGGGACGGTTAGGCCGCATTTTTGAGGCCTTCAACCGCCGGCGCAGCCAGAGCGAGCCCGAGGTCAACCACTTCTCCATCGACAACGCCGACCGTGCCAACCTGTCCACTCAGGCCGAAATGCTGCTGCGTGAAGCCAAGATCTGGTCGGTGCTCTACGAAGCTAAGGACACCAAGAACAAGGCGGACTACGACATCGCCCAGTCCGATCTGATCCTGAACCCGATCTACGCCCCCCACTTCAACATCAGCTACCGCAAGCGCCGCAAGGTTACCTTGAGGGCGCCGCACGCCGACATACTGCTGTGCCAGTCCACGGCCCAGTACGAGGTCGTGCTCAAGCAGCTTGTCGATCCGGCCGACCAGGATCCTAGCGGCGACGATGCCATGACCCTGTTCTGAGGCTGCCGCATGCAATTCGTCAGACAGGATGTGGTGAGCGAGCTGGAGGCCGGTGACGTCGGCAAGTTCGACGTCGGCTTCTATGGGCGAGACGACTTGGACGACCGTAGCCGCCATTCAGCGGCGCTGACGCGTGCCGCGGCCCAGAAAAGCTACCAGGTTCGCTACGACCCAATCAAATTCACCTTGACGGTGGGTGATGAGACTTTCCGGGTCGATGACCTTGAGGACCTTTTTCGCAAGTTTCGCGCGCAGTCTCTCGTGCTAGATGCGACGACCATGGAGTTCCCCGAAATCCTTTATGTGCTGAGCGCCTACCGCATGCAGCACGGTCGGCCGCGCTGTGGTTTCTTCTACGTCGAGCCCAAGGGCTACAAGCAACGCGAAGAGAACATGTCGGTAGTGCCCGGCAACGCCTTCGATCTCAGTGAAAAGTTCCTAGGCAACCTTCAACTGCCGCCCTTCACGCGGCTCCTCAGCAGCTCCAACAAGGCCCACCTCGTGGCCTTTCTGGGCTTCGAAGGGGACCGTCTGATGCGGGTACTCGATGCCGACGACGGCCATTTCTACGAGAAGGTGAGCATCGTGTTCGGCGTCCCGCCGTTCCAGCCCAGCTGGGACCTGCACGCGCTCATGGCCAACTCGAGCCTGTTGGAGCGCCAGAACACTACGGTGCTGTACTGCGGCGCCAACAACCCGCGCGCGGCCTACATGCTGCTCAAGGACGCCCACGCCGGCATGGCGTCTGGCCGAACCAACCGCCTGTCGGTTGCGCCCTTTGGGACCAAGCCCATGGCCCTGGGCGCAGCGCTGTTCCGCCTGGATCACGACATCTTGTCGCCGATCTTCGACCATCCGGTGCGCAAGCCTGATCGCACCCACGGCGTCCATCGACGCCACTGGTACGAAATCGACTCGCTTTGAACGCCCGCCTACGGGCGAGCCGGAACCGGCATTTCCATCAGCGACCCGACGGTGATGTGCTTGGCGCACGAGCCCTTGGCCGCTGCTTGGCGCCAACTGGTGCCGGCTTCGCTCAGAACCCAGTCAGCCACTCGAGCGTGGCTGCGCGCCGGCACGCGCAGCCGATACACAGCCTCGGTGTAGTGCCGCTGGCCCTTGACCACCAAGGCCTGGCGGTCCATGACGCGGGTGCCCACCCGCGGCAGCAGGATGTCGCTGGCCGCCGCCGACTGAAACCCGTGGTCGAGGCTAGGCGCAAAGCGCACCTCGGTGCCCTTCAGGGGGAAGTCGGAAGTGTGGAACGACTCTATACCCAGTTCGTCGAACTGGGCGCGCGTGCGACTGCCCCGCACCACCGTCGCACCCAAATCCTCCAGCGTGCGGCAGCCGCGCTGGCTGTGAAGCGTCGCACTGAGCGCCTGGAACTCGTGGAACGCAAGGTCCAGCCGCTGGATCGCCTGCTCAGGGCTGATCCATCGCTCTGCTACCACGTCAAGGTCTTGACCAGCCATCCTGCCCAACCGAACGCTCTTAAGTCGGGTCGCACCGAACCGGGCCACCAGCAAGAAGGACTGTACTTCCGCCTTCTTGTCAAAGACGTCCACAGGCAAGTCGTAGCACTCGACCTCGCTCGCCGCGAGCATCAGCGCTTGACGAAACGCTTTGAGCCTCACGTCTTCCGCGATTGGGGCGCCAACAATGAACGCAGCTTCACCCGGCCGCTTCAGCCGCGCAAGTGATTCAAGGATGAAGTACAGGTCCAGCTGCACCCAGTCCATGATCTGTGGGATGCCAGGGCAGAGTTCGCCAACACGCGACTGGGCATCGCGGCCGAGGGCCTGCATCCCGTAAGGAGGGTTGCCGGTTACCCTGGAAAACAATTGCTCGCCTAGCAGGCCAGCAAGACTCGCGGGCGACAGCACGTCACCGTGGACGAAGGCAGCTCGGGTATCACTCGGGCTGCCTCGTAGCAACCGCTTGTCCAGCTCTACGCCTACAAAGGAACTCGGGCTGCACGTGTCCAAGCAAGCTTGGGCAATGCGCCCATCTCCCGAGCCAAGTTCCAGCCATGAATCGCCTTGGCCGGACAGCAAGCCGACCAGCCGGCGCGCGAGCGGCGGCGGAGTCAAGACTTGAGCGCGTCGGGTCTTGCTGGATCGTGTCAGGCGGTAGCGCATGGTGCTGTTCTGGCGTGGGCGGTCTGTCGACTCTTGAGTGTTCATCTTATTCGAGCTACCTAAAGCGTTCACCCGCCGGCTAGGAGGCGACGGACTTCAACAGGTGCGGAGCACCAATTGATCACTGCGAACAGCAGTCGCTCGTGACGCTTGTGGGGCAAGACGGCTTTGACTGGCCGGTTCTCTCAACACAGCGGACCAATGCGCTTGTCGAGCGTGAATGGCGTGCTTCGCAAGCGGCGGTGACTCACCTTTGAAATCTAACGGCCAGCAGCCAGTCTTGAACGACCATCCGAGCTTTTGGCGATTCCAGAAAATCTCAGCCACATATGACCTTGATGAGCCAGTACAAGAACAGGCTCTGCCTTGACTTTCCCCGACTTTCGACACCCGGTTTGGCGCACAGGCCATGCCGGGCTATGTGCCGTCTGGGATTTCTGGCATTCGGTCTCCCTCGTCCTTCTTTCATTCGCCACCATCACAAGGAGATTTTGATGATCGAAACCTACTCGCCCCTTGAAGGCCTCGCCGCGTTTGCAATCGCATTCGTTGCCGGAATGTTGACAGTCGTCTTGGTAAAGCGCCACGTGGACGGCGCCGTCGAGAGGGCACGGTCTTCCGGGTAGCTGTCGGCTGCCAGTGCCTGCGAGGCGCAGCCCCTTCGCCTTACGTCCATCTCAACTTCTCTTCCTCAACCCAGCCCCGTGCGATTTGTCGTTCGGGGCTTTTCTATTTCCGGAGCCCTGTCCATGATCGTTCCCGTTCGCCTTCCTGGCGCGGCCAAGGGGCTTGCACCATGAGCTGCTCGATCTACTCTCGCTCGCCAGTCGTGCAGCAAGCCTTGCAACTGCTGGCGCGCGAGGTGCGTGAAGCTGACGCGTTGACCTCCCCGGATGTCGTGTGTGACTACCTGCGCCTGCTGCTGGGCGATCGTCCACATGAAGTCTTTGCCGTTGTCTTCGTGGATGCAATGCATCGCGTGCTCGATATCGTCGAGTTGTTCCGGGGCACGCTGATGCAGACCTCGGTCTACCCGCGCGAGGTCGTCGTCGAGGCCTTGGCGCGCAACGCCGCAGCCGTCATCCTGGCCCACAACCACCCGTTATGTTGATTTCGAGGCTGTCAACACGGGGGGCTGTGACCCCCGTATTCGTTTATTTCCGCATAGGAACCAGTGTGGGCTTGGCGTTTCGGCGCAGGTCGGCGAGTTCGCGTTCGCGGCGCCGCAGCAGTGAGTTGGTCTCCTGCCAAGCTGCGAAATAGTGGTCGACCAGTGCAGCGAGCTTGCTTGGCCATGTGCTGGTGCAGCTCTTCGTTCTCGTGGCGTAGTTGCTGCAGGGCTGATGTGGCCGGACCCGGATCATGGTGGCGCTGCCGCTGCAGCTTGTGCAACTCGTGCAGGATGTCGGGGTGGTAGCGATACAGCGCATTGCGCGAAACGCCGGCGAGTTGACACAGCGCCGAGGCGGTCGGTGCTTCGGGCGTGTTGAGCGCGGTCAGTTGGGCCAATGCATCGCGCAGGCGTAGCGCGGGCTGCCTGCCGGTGGAGTCAACGGTGGATGCGCTGCCCATGCTTGCCCTCCTTGCTCACTTCATCGATCGCGTGGATCAGCGAGCGCGCCTCGTCGAGACGCTCGCGCACGATGCGCAACGTCTGCAGCGGCAACGCCGGTTCGTTGAGTAGCTCTTCGTGCCTATGGACCTGCTCGACCCAATAGGGCCGATGCTGGACAGACACGGCGAAGTTCCTGCAGCGCGAGCAGGTTGAGGGCTCACGGCGCGCCGGGTTGGGGCCGATGGCGTTGCCCAGACAGGCGCTGTGCTCTTCCCTGTAGACGCAGAATCCCCAGTCGCACACGCCGAGGACGAGCCCGGCATCCACCAGCAAGCGCGCATAGCTCTTGATGTCCTGCTTGAGTCGCGCGCCCCGGAAACGTGGTCGCTTGACCATGATCTCGGCGCCGGCGCGTCCGCCCAGGCCGGGTGCGGCGAGCATGTGCTCCCAGGCCGCGGCCGACTGTTCGAGGATTCCGGACTCGATCTCTTCGTTGAGGCGATAGTCCGAGCCGCTGTAGCCGTGGTCGGTGACGGCGCGTTCGCGGTGGCCGAGATGCTGTGCCAGCGCGAACAAGGCGGACCCATCGCGCAGTGCCGCGAAGCGCGCGAAGGTCTTGCGGCCCTGGTGCGTCGTGAGACGCCAGGGCTTGTCCTGATGCAGAGGTAAATCAAGCCATGCGGCGAAACGCTGCAGCAGAAAGCGTATGCGCATGGCCGATGGAAGGACCAGCGGACCGGGGCACACCTTCTGCCACTCGGTGGCGCCGGAACTCTGGCGGCGGCGCAGCCACAACCGGGCGCGCCCTGCCTGGGCGCGATGCCCGGCGGACAGCGCCTCGAGAACCGAGATGGCGTGGACAGCGGGCGGCGGCGCCACCCACTCGTGGGGCCGGCCGCTGTACTCGGCCTGGCGCTTGAAGATGGTGCCGACGATCACGAGGATTGCACCGTCGCCACGCTGCTGTACGCAGCCGGCATCCAGGTGCAGGATCTCGCTTGCCCTGGGCCCCACCAGGTAGGAGATGACGACAAAGCACGCGGCGTAGAGCATGTCGATCAAGCGCGCGAGGTCGTCGACCGTACGGACCGGCTGCGCAGTGCCGGGCAGTTCGATGCCTGCTTGCTGCAAGGCTCGTGTCGCTGCATTGGTGCAAGCGTCAACGCCGTAGCCGTGTTGGGTGGCTGAGGCCATCGCTTCAGCGTAGACCTGCCTTGCCCGCAGGATGTGAGAGGCGCCATCGACCAGCAGATCGATGGCTCCCTGAACCAGGGCAACGGCAACGCCATCCGGGGTATAGGGCCAGTGCCGAATCTCGGCGTCGCGCACGCCAGCGACCTCGCCGTGGCTGCGCCCCGGGAAGGGATCGATGCGCAGCCCGTCGTCGAGTTCGCTGCGAAACCGATAGAGGTAGGTGAACAGGTAGAGATGCTTCTGCACCGTTGCGGGGGCGAGCGCTGCGCGCGCGATGCCGGGACGCTCAACGAGCGAACGCTGGAACTGCAGCAACGCCTTGGCGTCGAGATCGGCAAAGCGCGTGAAGCCGGCCTGATCCATCCAGCGCAGGAGCTCGCGCAAGTACATGAAATACCCGGCCACCGTGCTTGCGCGTTGCGCCAAGCCCGTGCTCAGTGAGCGGCTGCGGATGAGCGCGATGAGCTGCCTGCTGCTCTCCAGCAGCGGCGCATACCGATCGTCGGTGAAACACCTTCCGCCCGCGAGAGTGAAGTTCCAGTGCAGTTGCACGGGTCTGGCTTCTTCCAGGACATTGGTGGGCTTGAAAACCCAGACCGTGTCGTGCCAGGTCGAGTCGAGCAGGAACCATGCGTGATCGATGGGCGCGGACTGCGCCGGGCGTGCACCCCGCACCTTGGGGACTTGGCTGGCGGATCGGGAAACGCGCACCGCTGCACCTCATCGCAGATCGGGCAACGGTGGCAACTGCGCCACCAGGGGCGCAGCGGCGGCAAGTTCGCTCGCGCCGAAGCGCGAAAGGATGTCCTCCTCCAGGATGCGCAACTGCGGGGCATAGAACGACTGCCAGCGAGCCGGGTGCAGCGCCCTGGCGGCCGCGCGCAGGTGATCGCGTGCCTGCAGCAGCCGGGCCACCGTAGCGGGGTCCGGCGTGATGATGGCGTTGGGGCAGGTGAAGCAGCCCATGAAATGGGTGCATAACTCGCCGCGATGCGTGCCGGGGGCCACACCTGCAAACGGGTCCGTGCAGCCGAAGCCGAACATCGACACCAGCTCCCCAGGCCGAGAAACGCAGGCATTGCTGCGCGGGGCAACAGGCTCGGCTGTGCCGCTCGAGCGAGCCTTCTCGATGTGCCCGATGAAGGCGCGCTGCAAGGCGGCGATGCGTGCGCGATGTTGTGCGTCGACTTCAGGCGTCTGGACGTAGCGCACGGTGGTGGCCAGGTGCGCGTGGTTGGCGACGGCGCTGACGCGGCGCAGGTCGCCCGAGGAACGGTAGAAGCTCGCGAGGACGCCGGGACGGATTGACGCGAGGGAGAACCTGGGCAGGCCGTGGCGCTCGCAAAAAGATTTGAGCATGGACTTGACCGCACCGCTCGAAAGCGCAGTCACTGCACCCCTTCCCTTGTACAGGAACAGCCGTTCGCGCAGCGCGACTGGCGCGAGTGGTTGCAGTCGTTTGTTCCACGCGACGATCTCCTTCACCAGCACGGGCGGCTCGAAGCAGTCAATGCTGCTGAACGTGCGCCGCTGGATGCTGTTGGCGCGAGCCTTGAACCACACGAGCGCCTGGCGATCGTCCAGTAGCGGCAGGGACTGTAGGCAGTCGCGCTCGAGTTCGGCAATGGGATCAGGGTTGCCGGCCGTGTGAATCAGGATCATCAGGTAGTACGGCAGCAGCGATTCCGCGCGCGGGTACAGGCAGGGCTCGACCTGCTTCAAGCCACCGAGCCGGCTCAGTGTCCTGTGGACCGGGTGTTGCCCTGCGCGCGACAGTTCCTGTGCTGTGGGGACGATGCCGCCGCAATGCCGATCGACGTGATGTAGCAGCCAGCCGAGCGTTCCTGTCTTGCCACTGTCGGTGAGCCGCTGGGCGCAGGCCGCCTCGCGGGCGACGCGCATCTGTGCGATGTCTGCTTCGCATGCCCGCAGGATCGCGCGCAGTTCACGCGCCGGTATCTTGCTGCGCGGCGGCGTGTCGCGGTTCCTCCAAGGAAACGGATTGAAGGGATAGGCAATGCTGGCGATGGTTCCGGGGAGACAACGCTCTATCCACTGCAGCAGCTTGCGCAGCGTGGTGTATGGGCCGGCCCGACCTGACTTGGACCATGGCTTGCCATCCGGCCGACTCTGGGCGTTGAGCCACTCGACGTAGCGTAGGAGCATCCCGCCGTGCATCTCGGCCAGCGCAGCGACGGCCTCCGTCTCGCGCACAAAGCGGTCAAAGGTCTTGATATGGAACCAATGCGTATGAATGCAGCGCTCGGACTGAATACCGACGTGGCTCCAGAAGGCCTCGGCCAGAGCGAGGCGCACGTCCTCGGGCAGGCTCAGTGAGGTGAAGTCGACGACGGTGTTGCGCACTCGCCGTGGTGTGTCGTGACGCACGGGCTGCATCCCCTCGGGTGCAGCGGCAGCGGTCCTGCCCGGCAGCATCCGAGGCATCGGTTGACGGCGTGCGCCCATGGTCACTGCGTCCCGCACAACAGGGTGTCCAGGACCTCCTTGAGTGCACAAGCGTCAACAGCGATGGCGCGCAGATACCGGTCGGTGGTCTCGATGCGTTCGTGACCCATCAGCACCTTCACCACGAGCAGTGGGTTGATTGAGGCGCCCTCGCTGGCGAGCCGTTCGAGGCGAGCCAGCAGCATGCAGGCGAAGGTCGCCCGCATCAGATGCGTGGTCGCTCTGAACCCGCAGGCCTGACCGGCTTGGCTGATTGCGCGCTGATACGCGTTCTTGCCGGCAGGTGTGCCGCGCGCGTTGATGAACAACGCCCTTGTGCTCGAGAGGTCGACCCTTGCGCCGGGCGCGCTGCAGCCAGGCGTGACGGTGACCGCAGAGGTAGCCGGTCGTCTCGTCGAGCAGACTTGCAGGCGCGACCACGTAGCCCGGCTTGCGTCCCTTGCGCGTGACATCGATCGTGTGATACGACGCCGCTGAGAGCCGTCGCTCTGTGACGTCATTGACGTTGAGTCGCAGCAGCTCACTGACCCGAAGGCCCGTGTAGAGCTGCCAGCGCGCCATCAAGTCGTACGGCGGCCCCAGTGTGGCCAGGAGTTCGCGCGCCTGCGCGGATGTGAGCGGACGCGGCAGTGGCTCGAACTGGCGCAACACGAAGAGACTGTGGTCGCTCGCCTGCGTGGTGTCGGCCCGAACCGGCTGCGGGTGCCTCGCCACGGCGAAGTTGCGTGGCCTCCCCACCAGGGGCGAATCGGTTAGCCAGTGCATCCGCACGGCCCACTCGTAGAACCTCAGCGCACCGCGCACCCGGTGGTTGATGGTCGAGATGCGGTAGGGGCGGCCCGTATGAGGGCTGGGCTGCAGCATCATGCGGTTGCGGTAGGCCACCAGGTCCACTGCATCAGCGTCGGCCCAACCGACGGCGTTCTGCTCCAGCGTCTCGAACCAGTCATAGAGGATCTCGGCATAGGTCCTGAGCGTGTCGGCGGTATGCGCGCGTTGCACGGAATGCTCGTGCAGGAAGGCCACGGCCGGCTCGATGAGGCGCATGTCTGCCGTGAAAAGAAGCGGGAAGCCCGCCGGCCTGGGCTCGCGCAGCGTCATGGCGAGTGCCTGCGTGACCGCCGGGTGCAGACGCTCGATGACTTCCGAGGGCGTCGGTAGCGCCGCCTTACGAATGATCTGGACCATGTCGGCCTTCCTTGGAAACCAGATGCTTGACCGCATCGACGAACGACAGGCCCAACAGATGCATGGCCAGATCGATCGCACCGCCGCCACCGAGCTGCGCTCGCGTGTCGTACCACTTGACCCCTGTGGCCAGGATCTCGAACTCGCCGCGCGCGGTGCACACATGCCAGCGTCGGCTGTGGTCGTCCTTCAACGGCAGGTACGTCGTGTCGGGCCTCACGTGTGCGGACAGCAGGTCCAACGCGTCGCTCATCGGCATCGCTCGAAGCCGTCCCAACGTCGCCGCATCGAATGACCTGCGCACCACCATCACCCAGACTCCCCCTTGGGATCGCCGCAAAAAAAAGCGGCGCGCCGGGCTACTCGCCTCTGACAGAGGCTTGGGCTGCTCGGGCAGTGCCCAGTGTTCAGCGACGCGTCAAATCAGGCAACCATATTGACACTCGCGAATGCAACCTAACATCCCAGCGGCCACCCCGAACCCTCGCGGGCCGATGAGTTGTTGACGCACTCGCTCAAGGCAGCTCTGGCACTCGTCGATGTACGAGTGCTGGATCACGTCCTGGTGACTCGCAGCGCTGCCGTCAGCTTCGCCGAACGCGGCTTGCTGTAGGGCCTGCCATGTCACTCTTCTTTTCAACCACGACCAACGGAGTTCCATCCATGCCAACCTGTTCCAAATGCCATTCCACACGTGTTGGCACGCGACACCGCGGTCGCAAGACCGCCGGCGCCTTGGGCGCTTTCGCCGGTGCCGCCAGCGGCGCTGCCGGCGCCCTCCGTGGTGCCCAAGCCGGCGCGACGATTGGTGCCGGGGGAGGGCCAGCAGGCGCCGTGCTGGGCACCATTGCCGGAGCCGCGTTGGGTGGCTTGGCAGGGGGCATAGCCGGGTGCGAACTCGGATCGACGTTGGGTGAGGCCGTCGACAACAACTTCCTGGACAACCGCGAATGTCTGGACTGCGGCTACACCTTCAACGCGAAGACCTTTTAACGGTCTGAGTTTCCTCGGGGCTCGCTGCCCACCGCGTGCGTCCTGCGCACGCTTGTCTTTCTCCTTCTTTCCTCCCCACGCAAACCGAACCGGCCGCATCTCGCGGCGGGCTTGGCCATGCGCGTCATTTTGTTCACTCTTCAACAAGGAAATCTTTCATGGCACACCTTCTGCAATCGATGGCCTATGTCGGCCAAACCCCGTGGCACGACCTGGGCAACCAGCTGCCGGCCAAGCAACCCATCGAGGTCTGGGCCGAGAAGGCCGGGATGAACTGGACCATCCGCGAAACCCCGGTGCGCTTCATGGCAGACCAAGCTGGCGCGCTGGGCTCGATCATGACGTTCGACGACCAGAAAGTCCTGTATCGCAGCGACACCAAGGCGCCGCTGTCGGTGGTGGGCAGTCGCTACCAAGTGGTGCAGCCGAAGGAGGTCCTCGAGTTTTATCGGGACCTCGTCGAGGTGAGCGGCTACGAGCTTGAAACCGCAGGCGTATTGAAGGCGGGTCGCAAGTTCTGGGCGCTGGCGCGTACCGGCAAGGAATCGGCGCTCAAGGGCACCGATGTCGTCAAGGGCTACATACTGCTTGCGACCTCCTGCGATGGGACGCTCGCCACCACGGCCACGCCGACCACGATCCGCGTGGTGTGTAACAACACCTTGTCGATCGCGCTGAACGGCGCCACCAGCGCTGTCAAGGTGCCGCACAGCACCAGTTTCGATGCCGACGCCGTCAAGCGGCAACTCGGCATCGCTGTATCGGGCTGGGACAGCTTCATCTACAAGATGAAGACGCTCGCAGAACGAAAAGTGAAGACCCACGAATCGATGAACTTCTTCTTGAAGGTCCTCTGTCAGGCCGACGGCCATGCCGATGCGGCCTTGGGCCTGACCAACGAGCGCGCCCTCAAGAAGGTCCAGGCGATCTACGACGGCCAAGGTCGAGGCGCGGAGCTGGCCGCAGCCAAGGGAACGGCGTGGGGCTTGCTCAACGCCGTCACCGAGTTCGTGGACCACGAGCGGCGTGCACGCAACCAGGAGTACCGCCTCGACAGCGCATGGTTCGGTCAAGGCGCGGCGCTCAAGCAACGCGCCCTCGACCATGCGCTGCAGTTGGCCGCATGAGGAAACTCAGCGATCGATCTACCACCCCACCACCGCGTCATACGCCCCGGCCCATTTCGATGGACCGGGGCGTTTTTGTTTGTCGCGGCGCAACCAACATCTTCAAAGGAAACTCATGACGAATGCATTGCCCGACGAGCGGCCTGCCAAGGCTCGCCCTGCACTCAAGCTGGTCAAGACCCAGGAATTGAGCCGCGATCAGTGGCTGGCCGTCCGCAAGGGTGGCATCGGGAGTTCTGACGCGGCCGCGGCCGTGGGCCTGAGCCCCTACAAGGCTCCGCTCGAGCTGTGGATGGAAAAGACTGGCCGGGACGCCGCCTTCCCGAAAGCGGATCCCGGCGACGAGACCAGCCCGATGTACTGGGGCAATCTGCTGGAGCCCATCGTTGCAGCGCACTACACGAAGCGCACCGGTCACAAGGTGCGGCGCATCAACGCGGTGCTGCAGCATCCCCAGGAACCCTGGATGCTGGCCAACGTCGACCGCGAAGTGATCGGCGCGCCCGATGTGCAGATCCTCGAATGCAAGACGGCCGGCATGAACGGTGCGCGTCTCTGGAAGGACGGCGTTCCCGAGTACGTCCAACTTCAAGTCCTTCACCAGCTTGCCGTGACGGGCAAGCAGGCTGCCGATGTCGCCGTGCTGATCTGCGGCCAGGAACTCCAAATCCACCGCATCGAGCGTGACGAGGCGCTCATCGCCCAGCTCATGAACCTGGAGCGCCAGTTCTGGGGCCACGTGGAGCGCGACGAAGCACCGCCAGCCGATGGCTCGGACTCGGCGGATGTGGCACTGCGATGCCTGTATCCGCGGGACGGTGGCCAGACCGTCGACTTGTCGAGAGATCTGGAGATGTCGGCGGTGTTCTCGGACCTGCTGGCGATTCGGCAGGTCCTGGCAACGAACGTCGACCTGGAAGCCCAGCTCAAGCAGCGCATTCAGCAACGCATGGGTGAGGCCTCCAAGGCGACCTTCGAGACCGGCGAGGTGAGCTGGAAGCGCAGCAAGGACGGTGTCGCGCTGGACACTGCGCGTCTGCTGAAAGCGCAGCCCGAGCTGCTGCAGAGCTTCGCCGTCGCAAAGCCTGGCTCACGGCGGTTCCTCGTGAACAACTGACGCGTCCCAATCGGCATCGCGCGGGATGCCCATCGGCCGGCCCTTCAAGTTCGAGGGAGCCGGCTTTTCTTTTGTCTCATTCAACTACAAGGAGAGCAAGATGCTCAAAGGATTGGCACTGACGCCTCCGGTCAT
This sequence comes from Variovorax robiniae, assembly GCF_037889955.1. NCBI lineage: Bacteria > Pseudomonadati > Pseudomonadota > Betaproteobacteria > Burkholderiales > Comamonadaceae > Variovorax > Variovorax robiniae. The sequence goes on along the minus strand of NZ_JBBKZS010000030.1, from coordinate 18,329 downwards.
CGGCCGGATTTCGATCGGGAAGGTCGTGGAGAAGGAAGGCAGGCGACTGCCCGAGAAAGACGACGAGTTCACCGTCACCAGCCAAGTGCAAAACAGGGAAGGCTGGATCACCCATCCCATCGACGAAACCCTCCGCACCTCGGCAGGCGCCAAACTGCGCAGCATCCCGGTGCGTCTACTGTTCGACGATGCCGACCTGAGCCTGCGTGCCAACTACACCCTGTTCGACAGGGGGACCGGGCGGCCTATGTGCGTCGGCAACGGGGAGACGTGCAAGCGCTCGACGTCTTCGGGCGTCCAGACGCTGCCGTGCCCTTCACCCGAGGGTTGCGAGCTGGCCAAGGGTGGCCATTGCAAGCCCTATGGGCGGCTCAACGTGCGCATCGGCGACGACGATGAACTGGGCACCTTCGTGTTTCGCACGACCGGGTACAACAGTATCCGTACGTTGTCGGCGCGTCTGAGCTACTTCCACGCGGTCTCGGGCGGCTTGCTTTCGACCTTGCCTCTGGAGCTTCGCCTTCGTGGGAAATCGACGACGCAGTCGCATCGGGCACCGATCTACTATGTGGACCTCACCGTTCGAGCTGGCATGACGTTAGCCGACGCCATCGGCAATGCGAGGACCGAAAGCCAGAGCCGCCAGTCTTCCGGCTTCGATCAGGGTGCATTGGACGAGGCCGCCAGGCAAGGCTTCGCAGCGGGTGCCTTCGAGGAATCGGAAGAGGAGGCTGCGTCCGTGGTCGAGGAGTTCTTCCCTGAGGATTTCGACAATGGCCAAGCCGGTGGCTCGGATCGCTTGGACGCAAAGCCGGGCTTGGCGGAGAAGCTGAATCGCAGAGTCGCGTCATCGCAACTCACCGGCGTCGTGGCTTCGGGTGGCAAGTGATATGCGAAGCATCAAATGCATCAGGCGCCTCTATCGTCGTCTGGCCATGGGCAAGCAGGGTTGGAGCGGCCATCGGCATCTGCCGCTTGGGCACAATCGAGCAATGCCCGAGTTTGGCCAGTTCAACGACGACGAGTTGTTTGCCCAGGCGCACGACTGGCGCAGACGAGCGCTGCACGGTGACAAGGACGCGCGCGGCGTGGCGCATGCGATGGAGACTGAAATCCGCCGCCGAGTAGGAAACCCGAAGACTTCGTTCGCCGCACTCGATACGCGCCCGCTTGAGGCGCGGTCGCCGCGGGCTTGGTGGCGGTTCTGGTGAGGCGAAACCCATCGACGGTTGAATAGCGCCGTGAGCAGGTCAGGACCTTCGTTGGGGTCGGGGTCTGCTGTGGGGGTTGTGCTGGACTGAGTGAGATCGAAAGCCTTGGAGCCAGAGACCTGCGGGTCTCTGGTCTTTCCGCTCTTCTTTCTTTTTGGTCAGCAGAGAGGCAAACCTCTCTGAGCGCTTGATCAGAGCGAGGCTTGAGGCCTCACTGGTATCGACAGAGAGAGGTGTGGAGACACCTCTCTCGTCTAGTCAGAGGGAGTCATTCCGACTCCCTTGTATACAAAATAAACCCCCAGCATTGGCTCTGCATTGGTTGTTGCGGAGTGCCGGCTACTCTCCAGCGCCTGACACGTCATGGGGCGATGCGATATTTTTTTATAGCGACGGTCCATGGCTGTCCGTCGGGTTGATCTTCATCCTGCTGTACACGGCCTTCAACTCGGTGCGGCATGCCACGCTGATCATTGCCAACGTGCCCTTCGCGGTCATTGGCGGCATCGTTGGCCTGTTCGTGAGCGGGCAATACCTCTCGGTGCCCTCTGCCATCGGTTTCATCGCGGTGTTCGGCGTGGCCATGCTCAATGGCATCGTGATGGTCACCTTCCTCAATGACCTGAGGCGACAGGGGCGCAGCGTTCGCGAGGCGGTTCGTCAAGGCGCTGCATTGCGCTTGCGTCCGGTGCTCATGACGGCATCGGTTGCCATCCTGGGATTGGTTCCGATGCTGCTGTCGACCGGCGTGGGCGCGGAGACGCAGAGACCGCTCGCCACAGTGGTCGTGGGAGGACTCTTCACGTCGACGGCGCTCACGCTGCTCATCCTGCCGCTCCTCTACGAGTGGGCGGAGTTGCGTGCCGAGCGACGCAAGGGGCTGTCGGAATCCGCGCATCCAGTTCAAGGAGAACCGTCATGAAGGAGATCAAGGCTTACGTACACAGCAATCGCGTGGCTGCTGTAGTGGCGGCGCTCAAGAGCTCTGCCCCTTGGGGCGACGACGCAAGCGGACGGCGGCACAACCTCGCCTTGTACGTGGTGAAGGGCTCGTTGATGCCGCTGGACCAAGCGGAGCGGCGCTATTCGATCGAACTGGGCGACGAGGTGGTGAATGAATACAAGCTCGAACTCCATTGCGAGGACGATCAGGTCGATGAGCTGGTGCGAGTCATCGCCGATTCGGGACGCACCGGCCGGGTGGGCGCGGGGTGGATCTATGTCATGGATGTACAGCATGCTCAAGCGATCGTGTGAGCTGCGGGTTGGCGGCACGAGACGGGAGGAACGCCTCCCGACTTTCACAGGAGGCGGTGGCCTCGACACTGCGCTTCGGTGGACATCTGGAGTGCTTCTTGCCGTCTCGTTGGTCGGGTGCGCAGCGTTCGTCCAGGAATCCCGGGAATTCAGCAAGGGGTGGCATACGGCCGAGGTCGTCGAACTCGGAGCCGCAAATAAGATCAAGCTCGTCGGCACGACGGATTGCCGAAAGACAGCTACTGCAGATGCATTGGCGACGCAACGTTTTGCCGCCCTCAGGTATCGCGTAGGAGGGCGGACCCATACGCACATCGTGCCGGTTGACAAAGGCGCAGTCGTGAAGACAGGGGATATGGTGCACACCAACGTGCTGGCCTGCGGAACTCCACTGGAATTGCGTTTGGAAGGGAGATGACAATGAGCAATGGGGATGCCCGCCCGCAAGACCTACATCCCTTACGTAGTGCGGGTCATTGCTTGACCTTGTCATAGTGGCAAGGTTGATACTCGCATCTTTTTCCAGTGTCTTTCGCCCAATTGCTGGCGGAGTTTCCTTGCAAGCACCGCCACGGCGGATACCATGTCGACATGTCGCTGATTCGCGCATTATTTGTTTGGGCAGTCATGCTCGCCGTACCCTTCCAGGGCTACGCGGCTGCATCCATGCTGTATTGCGCGACGACTGAAACACCGCTGAGCGAGTCCATTGCAGCAGCGGCCATGGCGTCGCACGATCACCACGATCATTCATCGGCAGCGCCGGAAGCTGGTGCTGACCACCACCACGATCAGGGGGCCAGCGACGACGGCAGTGCCCACAAGTGCGGCACATGTGGCGCCTGCCATACCGTGGCCCTGACCAGTGCCCTCCCTGCCATCCTGCCGGGGAGCCTTCCCTCAGCGGATCTTGCAGAGCCCTTCATCGCCGTGGCCGAACTGGCGCCACGCGTCCTCGACAAACCTCCTCGCGCCTGAAGCGTTCGTGCGCCCGTGACCTCGTCACGGGACCAGCCGCGGACGCCCTCATGTCCCACTTCGTCACGCCCGCTCGCGGGTGCCTGTGACGCATTCCGTTCATGATTTTGCGAGGATTCCATGTTCCATCCATTGCCGGCCGTATGGCTGGCCGCACCGCTTGCCGCCTTGGCGGTGGGCGCGGCAGCACAGCCAGCGCCTGACCCTGCCGGCGCGGCGACATCCGCTGCAGCGCCCGCGACGCTGCCCTACATCTCTGCCTTCGAGGGCTACCGGTCCTTCAAGGACGAAAAGCCGGTCCCATGGCGCGAGGCCAACGAAACGGCTTATCGACGGGGAGGTTGGCGTGCCTACGCCAATGAGGCTTCCGCAGCGAAGGGGCCCGATGGCGAAGCCCGGAACGAGCATTCCGGCATGGGGCAAGCGATGCCCACGCCACCCGGCAAGGAGCGGCCATGAAGCGTGCCATTCGGCTCACGGCCGTGACGCTCGGCATTGCGCTCCTGGCGGGATGCGCGACGGTCAGCATCGACGATGCCTTGCAGGAGACCAATAGCAATGCGCGGGAGTTCACCCAGGGCAAGGTGGAAATCAGTCGCACCCAGGAGCAGCGCGAGCGCCGCCTCCAGTTGACGCAGGTGCTGTTGTCGAAACCCCTGTCGCAAGACGACGCTGTGCAAGTGGCCCTTGCCAACAGCCCCGCTGTGCAGGCGCTGCTGGCCCAGAGCTGGGCCGACATCGCGTCGGCCAACCAGACCGGCCGCCTGCCGAACCCGATCTTCAAGTTCGAGCGCATGGAGCTGAACAGCGAAGTGGAGATCGGGCGCCTGCTGTCGGTCGGCCTCGTGGATCTCATCCTGCTGCCGCGCCGCATGGCGATCTCGAAGAGCCAGGCAGATCAGGCCAAGGTCCAGCTCACCAGCACGGTCGTCGACCAGGTCACGCAGGTCAGGCAAAGCTGGGTCCGCGCGGTGGCTGCGCAGCAGTCCTTGCAATACGCGCGGCAAGTTAACGAATCCGCGCAAGCCAGCGCCGAGCTGGCGCGGCGCATGCAACTTATCGGCAACTTCAGCAAGCTGCAGCGCGCCCGCCAGCAGATCTTTTATGCCGATGCGACGACGCAGCTTGCTTCCGCTCAACACGCAGCCACTTCCACACGCGAGGAACTGATCCGCGCCTTGGGACTGGATGACGCGCAGGCAGCAAAGCTTGTGCTGCCCGAGCGACTTCCCGATCTGCCAAAGGCACCTCGCGATCTTGCTCAGGTCGCTGCCACCGCGACTGAGCAACGACTGGACGTGCAACTGGCCAAGGCCCAGCTCGACGTCGCGGCCAGGTCGCAAGGCATCAACCTCCTGACGACCTTCACCGACATCGAAGTAGGCGGCCGCAGGGACACCGTGTTTGATAACGCCAGCGGCACCAGCAGCACGCGGCGCGGCTACGAACTCGACATACGGCTGCCACTGTTCGACTGGGGCACTGTGCAACGCGATGCCATGAATGCCCAGGCAATTGCGGCGGCGAACCGCTACGACGCCACGACGCGCGGCGCCTCGTCGCAGTTGCGTGAAAGCTACTCGGCCTATCGCACGGCCTACGACATCGCACGCCACTACCGCGACGAAGTCGTGCCGCTGCGCCAGGCGATGGCCGATGAAAACGTCCTTCGATACAACGGGATGCTCATTGGCGTCTTCGAACTCCTCGCCGATGCGCGCGACCAGGTGGCCAGCGTGATCAACGCCATCAACGCCCAGCAGCAGTTCTGGCTGGCGGACGCTGCGCTCGCCGCAACCGTCATGGGCAAGCCCACCATGCCCGCCGCCGCGATGGCTGCTTCCGGCGCCAGCGCGGCTTCCGACGCTGCGCATTGAGCAGGCATCCACACAAGACAACGACATGAACAACAGACGCAACTTCCTGAGTGGCGCGGGCGCCATCACCGGCGCCATCGCGGCCGCAACCGTGAGCAAGGTGGCCATGGCCGCGCTGCCCGAGCCCATGCTCCAGACGAAGCCCGACACGATGGCCCCGTTGATGCCCGCAACCGGCCGCACCTATAACCCAGTTGTCACGCTCAATGGGTGGACGCTCCCCTGGCGCATGAACAATGGGGTGAAGGAATTTCACCTCGTGGCGGAGCCGGTCGTGCGCGAAATGGCCCCCGGCTTCAAGGCCCACCTCTGGGGCTACAACGGGCAGTCACCCGGGCCGACCATCGAGGTGGTGGAAGGCGACCGGGTACGCATCTTCGTCACCAACAAGCTGCCCGAGCACACCAGCATCCACTGGCACGGCCAGCGGCTTCCCAATGGCATGGACGGCGTGACGGGACTCACGCAACCGGCAATCCAGCCCGGCAAGACCTTCGTCTACGAGTTCGTGGCACGCCGCCCGGGCACCTTCATGTACCACCCCCACGCCGACGAGATGACGCAGATGGCGATGGGAATGATGGGCTCCTGGGTGACGCATCCGAAGGGCGACCACCCGCTCATCGACAAGGTCGATCGCGACTTCGTGTTCCTGCTCAACGCCTATGACATCGAGCCCGGCAGCGCCACTCCGAAGATCATGACGATGCTGGACTTCAACCTGTGGTCCTGGAACAGCCGCGTGTTCCCTGGCATCGACTCGCTCAACGTGCGGCAGAACGACAAGGTGCGCATCCGCGTTGGCAACCTGACGATGACCAACCATCCGATGCATCTGCACGGCCACGAGTTCCAGGTCACAGGCACGGATGGCGGCCCGACGCCGCGCAGCGCGCGCTGGCCGGAGGTCACCACCGACGTGGCGGTGGGCCAGATGCGGCAGTTCGAGTTCCTCGCGGACGAAGAAGGCGACTGGGCGTTTCACTGCCACAAGAGCCACCACACGATGAACGCGATGGGCCACGACGTGCCCACCATGATCGGCGTGGACCACCAGGACGTCGCGAAGAAGATCACGCGCCTCATCCCCGACTACATGGTGATGGGCGAACGCGGAATGGCCGACATGGGCGAGATGGAAATGCCCATCCCCGACAACACTGCGCGAATGATGTCCGGCCAGGGCCCCTTTGGCTCCGTCGAGATGGGCGGCATGTTCAGCGTCGTCAAGGTCCGCAAGGGACAGAAAGCCGGCGACTACAGCAACCCCGGCTGGTTCAAGCACCCCAAGGGCACGGTGGCATACGAACTGGCTGGAGAGGCGCCCGACGCACCGCGATCCCACGGCGCGGGTGCGGCAGCACTGCCGGCCGAAAACATGCCTGCCCCAAACATCGAAGTGCAGGTCCGAAAACCCACTGGCCATTCCGGCCACTGATTCTTGTCAACCCAACCAAAGGAAATATCCATGACTTCAATTCGTTCCAGCGCAATGCTCGCATTGGCGCTCCTTGCCAGCAGCAGCGTCTTCGCCACCGGCAACCATGCGGGCGGCCATGGCCACGATGCCGATGCCGACATCGGCAAACCGGGCATTGCCGCCAAAGCCACTCGCACCGTCAACGTCGACATGAACGACACGATGCGCTTCACGCCGGCCGACATCAGCGTCAAGCAGAACGAGACGGTTCGCTTCGTCATCAAGAACTCGGGCGCGCTGAAGCATGAACTGGTGCTCGGCACCGAGAAGGAGCTCAGGGAGCACTACGAGGTCATGAAGAAGAACCCCGAGATGGAGCACGCCGACCCGAACATGGTGACGCTTGCGCCAGGCAAGAGCGGCGAGATCGTGTGGCAGTTCACAAGGGCCGGCAAGGTCGACTTCGCATGCCTCCAACCCGGTCACTACGACGCAGGGATGAAAGGCGCCGTGAGCGTATCGAAGGCCACCAGCAAATAGCGCTCTGAGCCGGTGCGCGGCTCACCCCCAATGGACTTCTCAATCACCCACAAGGACATTCCCATGATCAACAACCGTTCCTCCATCACCTCGGTCATCACCGCGGTTGCATTTGCGTTCGCCAGCGCAGCACACGCCCAATCCACGCCCGTCGCACCGACGCCTGCGGCCAGCGCGTCGGCCGACCTGTCCGAAGGCGAGATCCGCAAGGTCGACAAAGACAGCAAGAAGCTGACGATCAAGCACGGCCCACTCAAGAACCTCGACATGCCCGGCATGACCATGGTCTTCAGCGTCAGCGACGAGGCCGTGCTCGACAAGCTTCAAACCGGAGAGAAGGTCCGGTTCAGGGCCGAAAAAGTCAACGGTGCGATCACCGTCACCCGGATCGAAGAGGCCCAGTGAGCGCTCGTTCGCGAACAACCGGAGAGGTGCAACGATGACCCTGCTCAACTTTGCCCGACATCTGCGCGAGACGATGAACGGGGCGCTACTTCGCCCCGCGCTTCTCCATCTGAAGCAAAAGGAGTTTTTCACACCCGTTGCGGCGGCCAACTGCTTCGGGGTGTTCGACTCCTTCGATGCGGCGCGTGCATGGCTTCCGCGGAACGAGGAGTTCGATCACTCGGCGCTTGCGAAGGAGTACGTCGAGGAACGCACTCGACACGTGTTCGCCTATGACTACCCTGTAATGTGGTGGCTTGAGCGCGCCTTCAATGATGGCGCCACGACCCTGTTCGACATCGGCGGGTCCGTCGGGGTTCATTACTACGCCTACGGACACTATTTCAAGATGCCTGCCGGCCTCACATGGCTGGTCGCCGAGGTGCCGGCGATGGTGGCGATCGGGCGCGAGCTCGCAGAAAAGAATCAAGCCGCGGCCTTGCGTTTCACGGAGGACATCGAGGGTGGTACGGATGCCTCCGTATGGCTCTCGGCTGGCGCGTTCCACTACCTTGATGTCAGGTTCGACCAACTGCTGCTCAGGTCCGGCGCCAAGCCACGACATATCCTGCTGAACAAGCTTCCGCTCTACGACGGCGAAGACTTCGTCACGACGCAGAACCTCGGAGACGGTTGCTATGCGCCGGCACACGTCTACAACAAGGCGCGCTTCATCAGGGAGATCGAAGCGCTGGGCTACACGCGTGTGGACGAATGGAAAGTCCCCGAACGATCCTTGCACATTCCGGGCCATGAAGAGCGATCCATTGCGGCGTTCACCGGGCTTTACTTCTCCCGATCGTCGTCGCCCCCCACGGCTGACGCATGCCAACCCGATCTCACCACTCCAACCAAGGAAGAATCATGAACAACTCACCTCGCAAGATGATGGGCGCGAGCGCGCTCGTGGCCTTCGCCATGGCTTCGACAGCGGCCTTCGCGCAAGCGCCCAAGGAAGAACCCGGTTCAAGCCGGATGAAGCACTCGATGATGGCAGGCATGGATGGCATGCAGAAGATGCCGATGTCGGGCGACACCGACAAGGACTTCGCAATGATGATGAAGATGCATCACGAGCAGGCAGTCGTCATGGCGCAAGAAGAACTCAAGAGCGGCAAGTCGCCTGAGATGAAGGCGATGGCCAGGAAAATCATCTCTGCGCAAAAGAAAGAGATTGCCGAATTCGATCGGTGGCTCGCAAATACGAAGTGACGACTCAACGGGTGTTGCGCGTGGACTATTTGGCCACGATTCATCGGAGGGCGACAGGGCTCACCTGGCGCTCCAGCCGAAAGCGCGGTGCAGAGTCGGTGGGCTGTCGGAGTCCGATTGGGTGGCTCTCGCGACGTCAGTGGGCGTTGACCTCCTTGCTCAAGGAGTGCGTCGCACGCGACGTTGCGGCGCCCTCCAAGCTCCCACGCTCGCCCGCTGATGGAAGCCCCGCAACGTATTTCAGATGGCACTCTGTTGGTGATGACCGACAGCCCCAGCACCGTCTTTGAAGAATCTCGATCAGGAGTCTGCGGTGTCACAGTCACATTCGATCCGCCATCCCCTCATGGGATTTGCACTCGCCCTTCAACTGACTTTGTCGGTCGCCTATGCTCAGGAGTCGCCGTTGGGCGCCGATCTGCCACCCTTGCTCGACTATGCGCGCAGCCACAACGTGGGATACACGGCCTTGCGCCTAGACGCCGAAGCAGCCAACGAGCGGGTCGGACCGGCCGGCGCGCTGCCGGACCCCAAGGTGCAAGTCGAGCTGCGCGACATCACCAAGATGGGCGAGCAGAGCCCGACCCTCGTGCCCTCGCGCGTAGGTAGCACGCGCTACTTGTTTATGCAGGACCTGCCGTGGTTCGGGAAACGCGGCCTGCGAGAGGGCGCGGCCAGCAGCGAGGCAAAGGCGACAGAAAGCGTGGCTCGCGGAGGCTGGACGGAACTCGCGGCCCAGATCCGCCAGACGCATTTGCAGCGCTATTTCCTGACCCGGTCCGAGAAGCTCACCCAGGAACAGCTCGAACTGATGTCGCGGCTGGAGAAGATCGCGCACGCGCGCTATGCCGGTGGGCTGGCGCCGCAGGCCGACGTGATCCGCGCCCAACTCGAGCAAAACACAGTGCGCACGGAGTTGATCGGCATCGCAGGCGAGCGCCGTGGCCTTGCGTTCAAGCTCAATGCCTTGCTCAACCGCCCAGCCGACGCCCCCTTGGTCGAGGCCCAATCGCTGCCTGGCGCGCCGCGCGTCGAGGATATGAATGTTGGTCAGCTGATGGATCGCTTGCGTGCCAACAACCCGCAGATTGCCGTCGAAGCCAACAAGATCGAAGCGGCCAAGCAGAACCGGGATTTGAGCTACCTGAACCGCTACCCGGACCTGACCCTCGGGGTGGCACCGATTCAGTCGGGCAGCCGCATCAACGAATGGGAGCTGATGTTCCAGGTGAACATCCCGCTGCAGCAGGACACACGTCGCAGCCAGGAGCGGGAAGCCACGGCCATGCTGGGCGCGGCGCGCGCGCGGCAAGAAGCGGCAACCCATCGGCTGCTGGGCGAATTGACGAGCAACCTGACCGCCTACGAGACGGCACAGAGGAGCGAAGAACTCGTCCGGGCAAGCGTACTACCGCAGTCGCAACTGTCCTTCCAGTCCGCCTTGGCGAGCTATCAAATCGGCAAGGTGGATTTCGCCACCCTGCTCGACGCACAACGGCAGATCACCCAGGCACAACTGAACCAGTTGAAGGCACAGGCCGAACAGCACCTGCGCCTGACCGAGATTGAAAGACTCATTGGAGACGCACCATGAACAGCATGCATCTTGCGGGTACTGTCGCGCTGGTTGTCGCTGCCCTGGGCGCGGGCTACTGGTTGGGTACGAGAGCGCCAGCACCGGATTCCATGTCTGCGTCAACGACTCCCGGTCCCGCCAGCCCGGCCGATGCTACCCAACCAGGCAAGCGGAAGATCCTCTTCTATCGCAATCCCATGGGGCTGCCCGACACCTCCCCCGTGCCCAAGAAAGACCCCATGGGGATGGACTACGTTCCGGTCTATGAAGGCGAGCAGCCGGCGGCTGGCGCCACCAACGAACTGAAAATCAGCACCGAAAAGATCCAGAAGCTGGGCGTGCGCACTGAACCGGCCCGTATTCGCGTGCTGGATCGGCAGATTCGTGCGGCGGGCCGCGTGGAGCCCGATGAACGCCGCACATTTTCGATCTCGCCGAAGTTCGAGGGCTATGTCGAACGCCTGCATGTCAATGCCACCGGCCAGGTCGTGTCCAAGGGGCAGCCCTTGTTCGAGGTCTACAGCCCTGAACTCATTTCCGCCCAGCGCGAATACGCGATCGCGGCGCAAGGCGTACAGGCACTCAAGGACAGCAGCGAGGAGACCCGGCGCGGCATGCAGCAACTCGCCGAATCGAGCATCGCGCGGCTCAAGAACTGGGACGTCTCGGAGGAACAGATCAAGTCACTGACAAATTCGCAGCAGAGCAAGCGGACGCTGACCTTCCGCTCGCCGGTCTCGGGCATCGTGACCGAGAAAAAGGCGATCCAGGGCATGCGGTTTGAACCGGGCCAGGCGCTCTATCAGGTGACCGACTTGTCGATGGTATGGGTGATCGCGGACGTGTTCGAACAGGACATCGGCTGGCTCAAATCCGGCACCAAGGCGTCGATCAGCATCCCCGCCTATGCGGACAAACGCTTCCAGGGGACGGTCTCCTACGTCTATCCGACGCTGAATGCAACCACGCGGACCATCCCGATCCGCGTGGAGTTGGCCAATCCGCAAGGGCTGCTGAAGCCCGGAATGTTTGCCCAAGTGGAGTTGGCAGTGGGTAGCAGCGAGCCGGTCCTGACGGTGCCCAACAGCGCGGTCATCGACAGCGGCGTTCGCGCGCTGGTGCTGGTGCAACGAGCCGAAGGGAGCTTTGAGCCGCGCGAGGTCAAGCTGGGTGGGCGCGGCGCCCAGTACGTGCAAGTGCTCAATGGCGTGGAGGCGAATGAAGAGGTCGTGGTCGCCGCCAACTTCCTGATCGATGCCGAGAGCAATCTGAAGGCAGCAGTAGGCGGTTTCGGACATGCCGCCCATGGTGCGGGTGCGGCTGGGAGCCAGGCCGCGCCTTCAGGCGCCCCCGCTTCTGCGCCGCAGGCGACCCCGCCAACCGCGCCGTCCAAGGCGGTGAGCCACCAGGCTGAAGGCCAGATCGAATCGCTTGATGTCACTGCTGGCAGCATCACGCTCAAGCACGAGGCAATCGCGTCCCTGAAGTGGCCAGCGATGACGATGGAGTTCAAGCTGGCCAACGCCGGCCTGGCCCAAGGTTTGAAAGCCGGACAGGCGGTCAGCTTCGAGTTCGTTGAACGCGCCCCTGGCGAATTCGTGATCACGCGAATTGGGTCTCCCCCCGGCGCTACCACCGCGCCGACAGCGAGCGAGCATGCCAACAGCCATGGCGGTCGCTAACCAGGGGCGACATCATGCTTTCATCCGTGATCAACTGGTCTGCACGCAACCGTTTCCTGGTCCTGCTGGGAACACTGTTCCTGATCGTGGCCGGTGTATGGGCGGTGCTCAGGACTCCGCTCGATGCGCTGCCGGATCTCTCCGACGTGCAGGTCATTGTCTACACCGAGTATCCGGGCCAGGCGCCGCAGGTTGTCGAGGATCAGGTCACCTATCCTCTGGCGACTGCCATGCTCTCGGTTCCGAAGTCCAAGGTGGTGCGTGGTTTCTCGTTCTTCGGCGCGTCCTTCGTTTATGTCATCTTCGAAGATGGCACCGACATCTACTGGGCGCGCTCTCGCGTCCTGGAGTACCTCAACTTCGCGGCCGGGCGACTGCCCAAGGAAGTCACTCCACAATTGGGGCCCGATGCGACGGGGGTCGGCTGGGTTTATCAGTACGCCGTCGTCGGCGCCAAGAAGACCTTGTCCGAGCTTCGCACGATCCAGGACTGGTATCTGCGCTATCAACTTGCCAAAGCGCCAGGAGTGTCCGAAGTCGCCTCCATCGGCGGATTTGTCCAGACCTACCAGGTCACCGTCGACCCGGTCCGGCTGCGTGCGTATGGCATCCCCTTGCAAACGGTCTCGAAAGTGATTCGCGAATCCAATCGCGACGTCGGCGGGCGCGCGGTGGAAATGGCCGAGACCGAGTACATGGTGCGCGGCAGGGGCTATCTGCGTGGCGTCGCCGACATCGAGACCCTCGTGGTCAAGAGCGAGCGTGGCACGCCCGTGTTGGTCCGCGACATTGCACGCGTCGAACTCGTACCCGACGAGCGCCGTGGCATCGCCGAACTCAATGGCGAAGGCGAAGTCGTCTCCGGGATTGCGATGTCACGATATGGCCAGAACGCCCTCGAAGTCATCCACAACCTCAAGCAAAAGGTCGAAGAAATCTCGGCTGGCTTGCCCGAGGGGGTGAGCGTGCAGGCCGTTTATGACCGCTCCGAGTTGATCCACCGTGCGATCACGACGCTCAGGAATACGCTCATCGAAGAGAGCATCATCGTCGCCCTCGTTTGCGTGGTCTTCCTGTTGCATGTGCGCTCGGCGCTGGTGGCGATCTTCATGCTGCCAGTGGGCGTGCTGATCGCGTTCCTCGCCATGCATCTCCTGGGCATGAACTCGAACATCATGAGCCTGGGGGGCATCGCCATTGCGATCGGCGCCATGATTGACGCGGCCATCGTCATGATCGAGAACGCGCACAAGCACATCGAGCGCCTCAAGCCGGGAGAGTCGCGCGCCGGGGCGATGATCGAGGCATGCAAGGAAGTCGGACCTGCACTGTTCTTCTCACTGCTGATCATCACCGTCTCCTTCCTGCCGGTGTTCACGCTGGAATCCCAGGAAGGGCGACTGTTCTCGCCGCTGGCCTATACGAAGACCTTTGCCATGGCGGGTGCCGCCTTGCTGTCGGTGACTTTGGTGCCGGTGCTGATGATGCTGTTCGTTCGGGGCCGCATCCTGCCGGAGGCGAAGAATCCGGTCAACCGCTTCCTGATCTGGGCCTATCGGCCGATCATTGCCTTCGTGATGCGCTGGAAGAAGCTCACCATCGCACTGGCACTGGTCGCACTCGTGGCGACCCTTTGGCCGGCCTCGAGGCTGGGCTCGGAGTTCATGCCGACCCTCAGCGAGGGCACCTTGCTCTTCATGCCGTCGTCCTTGCCTGGCATGTCCGTCACCAAGGCCGCGGAACTGATGCAGACGCAGAACAAGATCATCAAGAGCTTCCCCGAGGTGGCCTCGGTCTACGGCAAGGCGGGGCGCGCCAACACGGCGACCGACCCGGCCCCGATGGAAATGTTCGAGACGGTGATAAACCTCAAGCCGGAGTCGGAATGGCGCACGGGAATGACGGTGGACAAGCTGATCGCCGACATGGACAAGGCTTTGCAGTTCCCCGGCGTGTCGAATGCCTGGACCATGCCCATCAAGGCGCGCATCGACATGCTGTCAACCGGCATCCGCACCCCCATCGGCATCAAGGTGTTCGGAAAGGACCTGACCGAGATGGAGACCCTGGCCAAGCAGATCGAAGCCGTGGTCAAGACGGTGCCGGGCACCAGCAGCGCGTTTGCCGAACGCATCACCGGTGGCTACTACCTCAACATCGAACCGGACCGCCAGGCGCTGGCGCGCTACGGCTTGAGCGTGGGTGCCGTGCAGGACGTGATCGCCACCGCCCTCGGCGGTGAACTGGTCACCACCACGGTGGAAGGCCGCGAGCGCTTCGGCGTCACCGTACGCTATCCCCGTGAGTTGCGTTCCGACCCCCAGTCCATCTCGGCCAACATCCTCGTGCCGACCATGGATGGCTCGATGATCCCCCTGGGCCAACTGGCCAAAGTGCAGATCGCCAAAGGCGCACCGAGTATCCGGACCGAAAACGCGCTGCTGTCGGCCTACATCTATGTCGACATCCGCGACCGCGATATTGGCTCCTACGTGGCTGAAGCACGCCGGGCGGTGGCCGACCAGGTGACATTCCCGGCCGGGTACTACGCCACATGGAGCGGCCAGTTCGAGTCGATGGAGCGGGCCCTCGCGAAGATGAAGGTTGTCATCCCGATCACCTTGCTGATCATCTTCTTGCTTCTGTTCCTGAACTTCAAGCGCCTCACCGAAACCCTCATCGTGATGCTGTCGGTGCCCTTCGCGCTGGTCGGCGGCGTGTGGCTCATGTGGGCGCTCAGCTACAACATGTCGGTGGCGGTGGCGGTCGGTTTCATCGCGCTCGCCGGCGTGGCCGCAGAGACCGGGGTCATCATGCTGATCTACCTCGACCATGCGTGGGAAGACGTCCGCGCGAAGCGCCTGGCGGAGGGGCATGTGCCGACGGCGGCCGACCTGTATGAGGCCATCATGGAAGGTGCGGTTGAGCGGGTGCGGCCGAAGATGATGACGGTGGTCGCCATCATGGCAGGCCTGCTGCCGATCATGTGGAGCACGGGCACCGGCTCCGAAGTCATGAGCCGCATTGCGGCGCCAATGGTCGGCGGGATGGTGTCCTCTACCTTGCTCACGTTGGGCGTCATCCCCGCCATCTATGGCCTGGTCAAGCAGCATGAGCTTCGTCGCACGGCGGCGAAGGCGGCAAACGCCCAGCTCAGGAAGCAAGCCCCAGCCGAGGAACCGGAGACCGCCTGAATTGCCCGAATGCATCCAAGCCACTGTTGGACGAAAAACGTCCGTTTCGCCGGCTTCCGGCCCAGTTGAAGGGACTACATCCATGCCACACAAGCCCCACGCTGAACGCGTCGAGCAAGATCAATTGAAGGACCCTGTCTGTGGAATGGTCGTAACAGATCAGTCCCGGCACGTCTCTCAACATGCGGACCACCCAATCTACTTTTGCAGTGCGGGGTGCAAGGCCAAGTTCGAAGCAGATCCGACGCGATACTTGCGTCCCGCGCCGCATGCCGATGCGCATGCAAGAGAGCCCGAAGCGCCGGCTGTGCCCGGCACGGTCTACACATGCCCGATGCACCCGGAAATTCGCCAGGACCATCCGGGCAACTGCCCCAAGTGCGGGATGTCCCTGGAGCCTGAAACGCCAACGCTCGACGAGGGCGAGGACCCGGAGTTGCGCAACTTCAAATTGCGCTTTCTATGGACCTTGCCACTGACAGTGGCCGTGGCCTTCCTAGCGATGGCAGGCCACCGCCTGCAATGGTTCGACATGGCAACGCAAAGCTGGATCGAATTGGTCCTCACCTTGCCGATCGTGCTCTGGGCCGGTTGGCCACTTTTTGAACGCGCCGCGCAATCGGTGGTGCATCGCAGTCCGAACATGTGGACACTGATCGGCCTGGGGACCTCGGCGGCCTTCGTCTATAGCGTCGCTGCGACGGTGGCGCCGGATGCGTTCCCCGCCACCTTCCAATCGATGGGGCGCGTGGCGGTGTACTTCGAAGCGGCCGCCGTGATCATTTCGCTGACCCTGCTCGGTCAAATCCTGGAACTCAAGGCGCGCTCGCAAACTTCGGCGGCGATCAAGTCCTTGTTGGGCCTCGCTCCGAAGTCTGCGCGCAGGATCAACGCCGACGGTGGGGAAGAGGACATACCACTTACCCATGTGCACGTCGGCGACAAGCTGCGTGTGCGACCCGGCGAAAAGATCCCGGTCGACGGTGTCGTGGTGGAAGGCGCCAGCGCGGTCGATGAATCCATGCTCACCGGCGAGCCCTTGCCAGTGAGCAAGCGGGTCGGCGACAAGCTCATCGGCGCCACCCTCAACACCAGCGGTGCCCTGGTCATGCAATCCGAACACGTGGGGTCGCAGACGGTGCTCGCCAACATCGTCCAGATGGTGCTCCAGGCCCAGCGCTCCCGGGCACCCATGCAGCGCATGGCCGACCACGTGGCCGGGTACTTCGTCATGGCGGTGATCGGCGTCGCCGCGCTCT
The DNA here is from genome assembly GCF_037889955.1 of Variovorax robiniae. NCBI lineage: Bacteria > Pseudomonadati > Pseudomonadota > Betaproteobacteria > Burkholderiales > Comamonadaceae > Variovorax > Variovorax robiniae. Next base: position 1,679 of record NZ_JBBKZS010000030.1, on the reverse strand, counting down.
CGTTTCTGGCCTGGGGGATGTTCGGCCCACAGCCGAGCTGGGTCTACGGCCTGATCAATGCCGTGGCGGTCTTGATCATTGCTTGTCCTTGTGCGCTCGGCCTTGCCACGCCGATGTCCATCATGGTGGCCACCGGAAAGGCCGCAACGCAGGGCATCCTGTTTCGCGATGCCGCGGCCATCGAGAACCTGCGCAAGGTCGATACGCTCATCGTCGACAAGACCGGCACGCTGACGGAGGGCAAGCCGCAGTTCGAACGCGCCATTGGCGTCGGCGGTTTCGGAGAGGAGGAAGTCCTTCGCACGGCTGCGAGCCTCGATCAGGGAAGCGAGCATCCGCTGGCAGATGCGATCGTGCGGGCAGCACGCGAGCGCAAGCTGGAACTGGACACGCCGGATGGTTTTGAATCCAGCAGTGGCATCGGTGTCACCGGCGGCGTGAACGGCAGGAAGATGGCGCTTGGGAATTCCGCCTTGATGGCGCAGATCGGTGTGGATGTCGAAAAGCTCAAGCCTCAGGTCGAGGTGTTGCGCACCGAAGGGGCGAGCGTGATGTTCCTGGCGATCGACGGGCAACTGGCGGGCCTGTTGGCCGTGTCCGATCCGATCAAAGGCACGACGTCGGAAGCCCTCAACGCCTTGAGGGCCCACGGCATGCGGGTCATCATGGCGACCGGCGACGGGTTGACCACCGCGAAGTCCGTCGCCGCCAAGCTCGGCATCGACGAAGTACACGGCGAAGTGAAGCCTGCGGACAAGCTCGCACTCGTGACACGACTTCAAAGCGAAGGCCGCATCGTCGCCATGGCCGGCGACGGCATCAACGACGCGCCTGCGCTTGCCAAGGCCGACGTGGGTGTTGCCATGGGAACCGGTACGGACGTCGCCATGAACAGTGCGCAGGTGACTCTGGTCAAGGGCGATCTGCGAGGCATCGCGCAGGCGCGCGTCATCTCGGAGCAGACGATCGCCAACATGAAGCAGAACCTGGGCTTCGCGTTCGTCTACAACGCGCTTGGCGTACCTCTCGCGGCGGGCGTGCTCTACCCCCTGACGGGTTGGCTCTTGTCGCCGATGATTGCCGCGTTGGCGATGAGCCTGAGTTCCGTTTCAGTCATCTTCAATGCCCTGCGACTGCGCCGGGTGGAGAGCTGACCGCCAGTGCACCGGAACAAGGCTCGCAGTCGCCGCGTCGCATCCCGCCGGGACGCATCTCTAGCCATTTCGTCCTGCAACTTTGGCCGCTGACGGCCGCCAACCCAGGCCCACCAGGGCCAGTGCGCAAAAGGCAGCGCCGGCATGGAAGGTCGCGGATGCGCCGAGCCAGTCCCACAGCAAGCCGGCGATCATGCTGGCGACCAGCATGGCAAGGCCGCTGACCAGGGTGAAGAATCCGAAGGCCGTGCCGCGCAGGTCCGCGGGCGCGGCATTCGCCACCATGGCGGACAGCAGGCCTTGCGTCATCCCCATGTGGACGCCCCAGAGCACGACGCCGGCCAACACCACGCCCCAGTGATTGCTGGCGGCCAGAACCAGGTCGGCCGCGATCAGCACGGCGAGGCCGAAGGTCAACATCCGGGTGTGGCTCGTGCGGTCGGACAGTTTGCCAAACGGATAGGCCGACAACGCATAGACCAGGTTCATCGCGACCATCACGAGCGGCACCAGTGCCATCGGAAT
>NZ_JBBKZS010000029.1:0-59192 GCF_037889955.1 Variovorax robiniae | reverse complement strand
CAGCTCGACCATCTGTCGACGGAATTCCGCCGGGTACGGAGGCTTCGGTGTGGGCATATCGGACTCCTTCATCCGTAAGGATCGGGTGTCCGCGAAATCGGGTCAACTTCAAACCCAGACCATCGCTGCACCCGACTCGCCACAGCGGGTTTCGTCCGCTTCCGCAAGCGGGTGCAGTCAACCCCCAGGCCACGCACATGAAGTTCGCACCGGTTCGCACGTTTGCGCTTTCCCTGCCGGAAGTGACGGAGGAGCCGCACCATCACTTCGGCTCGTTCCGCGTGCGCGGCAAGATCTTCGTCACCATCCCGCCGGAGCAAGAGCACATCCATGTGTTCGTCCCGGAGCAGCAGCGCGAACAGGCGCTCGCGATGTATCCGTCGTTCGCCGAGAAGCTCCTCTGGGGCAGCAAGGTCGTTGGCCTGAAAGTCGCTCTTGCCGGGGCTGATCCTCGTGCGATCAAGGCGCTCGTCCGCGCTGCTTGGCAACACAAGGCGCCAAAGGCGCTGCAGCCGCCGAATGCGTGACGCCATGGAAAACTCCGGGTATCTTTGGCCATGCCAGCAACGTCCCCATTCCCGATTGAAGGTGGCTGTGATTGCAGGCATGTGCGCTACCGCGTGGAGTCCGAGCCGCTGTTCGTCCACTGTTGTCATTGCCGCTGGTGCCAGCGGGAGTCTGGCGCGTCATTCGCTCTCAACGCCATGATCGAGGCGGATCGCGTCACGCTCCTGGCTGCCGAGCCGGAGGTCATCGACACGCCTTCGGAGAGTGGTGAGGGTCAAAGGATTGCAAGGTGCCCGAAATGTCGGATCGCGATCTGGAGCCACTACGCGGGCGCAGGTCCGTTGGTCAGTTTCGTCCGCGTTGGAACGCTGGACAATCCCGACCTTCTGCCTCCAGACGTTCATATATTCACCGCCTCCAAGCAACCGTGGGTGGTGATTCCCGTGGATGTGCCGGCGGTTCCGGAGTTCTACGATCGAGAAGAACTCTGGCCGCCCGAAAGCCTGCTCAGGAGGCAGGTGCTTCTTCCGCTCATCGAGAGGTACAAGGCATCCCTCCGTCGCAACGCCTGACCGTCAAGGCATGCGCAGTCACGGGAGTCTGGTCGGGGCTCACGCTCGTTGTCCGCAAGGCGCTTCGCTGACAATGCAGCCCAGCCCTTCCATCAAGAGGACGCTGGAGATGCGAGCATGAAGTTCCGTGCCAAGGTCATTCCTTCAGGCAATGCCACGGCTGTTGAAGTCCCGAGAGAGATCGTCCAGGCGCTGGGTCCCGAAGCTCGGCCACCCGTCACCGTTTCCATCAACGGCCATTCCTGGCGCAGCAGAATTGCCTTGATGCGTGGCCTCTGTCTCGTCGGCATCAGTGCCGCGAATCGCGCCGCGAGTGGGATTGCCGAGGGCGATGCTGTCGAAGTCCTTCTTGAACTGGACAGCGAACCGAGAGTGGTGCCTGAACCTTCCGATCTCGCCGATGCCCTCGACAAGTCCCCTGCGGCCCGGGCTGCCTTCGACCGTCTTCCGTTTGGCCTCAAGCGCAAGCACGTCACCACCATCGAGGAGAGCAAGTCGGTGGAAGTCCGACAGCGCAGGATCGCGAAGCTGATCGCAGGATGGGATCAACCAACGGGCTGAACCTGTTGCTTGCGCTCAAGTCAAGAACCGTTCAACGCCTCACCGTCGCCCAAGCATGTCAGCAGCATCCGTCACACATGGCTGTCTCCGGCGAAGATGGCCGAGGCACGCGCGAGCGAATAAAGTCGGCTTGACCTGGTTTGCTCAGCACAGGAGTGACTCCATGAGAAGACTCATCGCATCCACCTTCGCGTCGCTGGACGGGATCCTGCAGGCGCCGGGTGGGCCGCAGGAAGATCCCACGGGCGGCTTTGCGCTGGGGGGCTGGATGTTTCCCTACGCGGACGACAGCATGGACCTCTCCGCGGCAGGATTCGACGGCAAGGACCGCGAGTTGCTGCTCGGGCGCAGGACCTACCAGATCTTCGAGGCGCACTGGCCCTATCAGGCGCACGACGATCCGATTGCGCAGTCGCTCAACGCCGCGAAGAAGCATGTGGCCTCACGCACGCTGAGTACGCTGCACTGGAACAACTCGACCCTGCTGCAAGGCGATGTGGTCGCGGCCGTCACCGCGCTCAAGTCCACGCCGGGCCCCGACCTGCAGATGATCGGCAGCGGCAACCTGATCCAGACGCTGCAGGCGGCCGCCCTGATCGACGAATACAACGTCTGGACCTTTCCGGTGGTGCTGGGGCGGGGCAAGCGGCTCTTCGACGAGGGAGCCACCCCTTCTGCGCTTCGGCTCGTCCAGTCCCGGGTATCGACCAGCGGTGTCGTGATGAGCACCTATGTGCCTGGCGGCGACGTCCAGCCCGGCTCGTTCGTGACGACCGAACCGAGCGAGAGGGAACTCGACCGGCGCAAGAAGATGGCGAACGGGACGTGGTGACGCGAGGAGGCCGACCGCGGTACGTGGCGTCTTAAGCGGAGCTTCAGGCTCACGGCAACGCCCGCCGCAGAATCGTCACCACGACAACTTCTCCGAGGAAACCATGCCGTTCGCGGGCCTTGGTCTTCATGTTCTCCTGGCGCTCTTCTGCGCTTTCCACGTGGTGCGGACAGGTCGGCAGCTTTACTGGTTGTTCATCCTCTTCGCCTTTCCGGTGCTGGGGAGCGTCGTCTACTTCCTCATGGTCTATGTGCCGGATTCCAGGCTTCGGCGCGGTGCCAGGAAGGCCGTCACCGCCACGGCGAGGGCGATCGATCCGATGAAGGAGGTGCGCCTGGCCAGGGCGGATTTCGAGCAGATGCCAACCGCGCAGAACCAGATGCGGCTGGCCTCGGCGCTGCTGGAAACGGGTAAGGCGGCGGAGGCGGCCACGCTCTATGAAAGTGGGCTGCAGGGGCCTTTCGCGTCCGATCCGGAGCTTCGCTTTGGCGCGGCCAGGGCGTTCATCGAGAGCCATGGGTATGCGCAAGCGCTGGTGCACCTGGAAGCGTTGCGCGCCAGTCGGCCGGAGTATCGGCCGGACGCGGTCTCGTTGCTGCTGGGCCGGTGCTATGCGGGGACGTTGCGACCAGCGGATGCCCGGCGGGAGTTCGAGCAGGCCATTGCGCGCTTTGGCACCTTTGAAGCGCATGCGGAATATGCGATCTGGGCACTGGAGACGGGCGACGTGGCGACGGCCGGGCGGCTTCGGTCGGAGATCGACAAGATGACGAGTCGATGGAACGGGATGACTCGAAAGCTCAACGAGGCGGTGATGCTGCGGCTGAAGGCGGCGGCGCATGGGCATGGGGGCATGCATTTCTAGCCGGCGGGAGAGGGAGTGACTCCCTATTGCGCGCGCCGGGACCACACGCATACTTTCCTCGCGAATTCCCGCACGCGAAGAAAGGATGGTCTGCATGCGCCTCCACAGGACAACCCTCGGTGTTCTTCTTGCCGTTGCATTCGTTGCCGGCATCGTCGTCGCGCCGGCGGCGCACCACCTGGTCGGCGAGGCGCATGCGCAAGCGCCAGCGGCGGCGGCGCCCTTGCAGCCGATGATGATCGACCTGGTGGCGCTCAAGCATGGCGACATTCCCGGCACGCCCAATCCCGAGATGAATTCCAAGGGACTGGTGACCACCGACAACGCCACGATCGCGATCCAGTCCGGCAACGTGGCCAAGCACAACCATCCGAAGACGGACGAGATCCAGTACATCATCGAGGGCAGCGGCGCGATGTGGCTGGGCAATGAACGCAAGGAGTTCAAGCCCGGGACGCTGATCATCATTCCGAAGGGCACGGCCCATGGCGGCACGCTCGTGACGAGCGGGCCGGTCAAGGCGATTGCGATCAAGATTCCGCCGCAACCGGCCAACGACACCGTCTTCATGAACTGAGGCCCTCGACATGGCCGACGGCGATCCGCTGCTCACCAGCCAATGGGTGGTGCGCATCTGCCTGTTCCTGGTGGCGGCGATCGCCATGGCGGGCGGCACCTTGCAGATGGTGCTGGGCCAGCCGCAGACCGAGCCGCGGCTGGACAACGTGCACCGCTTCATGGCCGGGGTGTACTTGTCGACGGGGTTGATCAGCCTGTGGGCCGGCATCACCGTCCGCCAACAGGGAACCCTGGTCTACCTGCTGGCGCTGGGCGTGTTGCTGGCCGGCTGCGGGCGGCTGCTGTCGATCAGCAAGGTCGGGTTGCCCAAGCCGGCGGCGGTCTGGCTGGGATACCTGATTCCCGAACTGGTGCTGCCTTTCATCATCGCGGGTGCACACTACGTCAGTCACTGACGGCCCCATGATGTTCCCCACCGAAGTCCTCCTCGCCTACCTCTTCGCCGTGCTGCTGGTCGTCGTCGCGCCGGGGCCGGACAACATCCTTGCGATCAGCCGCGGGCTCAGCCAGGGGCGGGCCGCGGCCGTGCTGTCCTCGATCGGCGCGGGCCTGGGCATCATGGTCCACACGACTGCCGCGGCGCTGGGGCTGACGCTGGTGATCCAGGCATCGCCGGCGGCCTTCTGGGCGGTCAAGCTGATCGGCGCGGCCTACCTGCTCTGGCTGGGCATCAAGGCCCTGGCTTCGCGCAACCTCATTTCTTTCACACCGGCCGCGCGCCAGAGCCTTCCCCGCGTGTTCGCAACGGGGCTGCTGTCGAACGTGCTCAATCCGAAGCCGGGCCTGTTCGTGCTGGCCTTCATCCCGCAGTTCGTGAGCGCCTCGCGCGGCTCGGTGACGCTTCAGATGCTGGTCTACGGGGCGATCTTCGCGGTGCTGACGGCGATCATCTTCTCGGTGCTGGGAAGCTATGCGGCCCGGCTTTCCGGATGGCTGGAGCGCCGGCCGAAGGCGACGAGTTGGCTCAACTTCGGAGCGGGCGCGACCTTCATTGCCTCGGGGGTGTCGATCCTCGTGCTCGGGAACCGGCGCTGAAGGCGCGGTGGCACATGCCCTCCCCCGGCCCTCTCCCGCTTGCGGGAGAGGGAGTGAATGCCGAAAGTGACAAAAGTCACACGGCGGCTGTGGAGCCTTCACTCCATCAAACAACCAAGGACGTCTAAATTGCCTGCCATCCCATCGCGCACCCGGCGCGGTGTCATTCGGAGCACGGCACATGAAACTCTCTTCGCGTTTGCTGTTTTGGATGACTTGCATGCTGTCGCTGGTGGCGGCGCTGGGCGCGCTGCTGCATCCGATCCCGGCGGTCGCGGATGATCGCTCCTACCTGAGCAAGGTCCAGGTCCAGGAAAGCCTGGTTGGCAAGGCCATCCAGTCGAAGAACCTGCAGAGTGGCGCGGTGTCGCATTGGGCCTACCACCCGGACGGCACCGTCGAGGCATCACGCGCCGGCATGGGCAAGGCGAGCGGCACCTGGGCCATTCGCGAAGACGGGCAGATGTGCGTGACGATGGTCAAGCGAACCGGCTGCCGCTACTGGTTCCGCAAGGGCGAAATGCTGGCCAACGCGGACACCAATTCGCCTGACGCACCGGTCGTGGCGGAAGTGCAGTTCGAGTAGGCGCTTTCATCTTCCGGGCTGGCGCCGTACCGCGAGTTCGGCCCAACCCGTGACCGGGTCGATTTCCCGCGAGAAGTGCCAGCCCGGCAGCAGCGCCAGCAGTACCTCGGCGGTGGTCCGCACGATGCATCCGTAGCCCGCGTGGCCGCCGATGACACGGCCTTGTGCATCGGCCACGCTCAGGTGAAGGTGCGAGCTTCCTGGACCGGGCACGACTTGAGCGGCGATGGTGCCCGACAGCGTAAGCAGTTCAGTATCGGCATCGATGACTGTCACTTCTTCCGCGCCGGCCAGGCGGATCATGGCCGGGCGCAGGCTCCCGATCCCCGACAGGACGAACGCAGCCGCCGCGCCTTCGCCGGCCACCACGACCTCCAGCGCCCGCCTCAGGTCGTCGCCCGGATGAAGGCGGACAGGCAGCATGCGCAAGGACGGATCGGACGTCGCCATGGCTCGCATCATGCAGCGACCCGATCGTCCGCGACAGCCAAAATGCATGCCCATCACCAAACCCCTGAAAGTCGCTCATGCCCCGTCCCGTCCTCGACGAAGCCCACATCCACCCCGCGATCCGCGAGAAGCTGGCCGGCAGCCGCCAGACCCTGGTTCGCGAAGTCATGGCCGCCATCGCTGCCAACGACGTGGTCGTGGTGGGCATGGCGATGAACCCCCATCCCAAGCGGGCGCGCAAGGCACTCGACCAGGCGGGCGTGGCGTACAAGTACCTGGAGTACGGCAGCTACCTGGGCCAATGGCGCGATCGCAATGCACTGAAGATGTGGACCGGCTGGCCGACCTTTCCGATGGTGTTCGTCAAGGGCGTGCTGGTGGGTGGCGCCACCGAAGTGCAGAAGCTGATCGCCAGCGGGGAGTTGAAGACGATGATTGCTGCGCGAGCGCGCGGCTGAACGCGATCGCACCGCGCCCTGGGGGCCGGCGCGGACTCGCCGCACGGAATCGAAACGTGCGTGCTTCCGCTACCCCGAGTGCTCGGCGCCAACGCCCAGGTACGCCCGGCGCAACTCCGGCCGCGCCATCAGTTCATCGGGCCGACCGACCGCCACGATGCGGCCCTCCTCCAGCACGGCCGCACGTTGCGCGATGCGCAGCGCCATGCTGACGTTCTGCTCCACCAGCAAGACCGAGATGCCGTCCGCGTGGATGCGGCGTATCGCCTCGAACATGTCGAGCACGATGCTTGGCGCCAGGCCGAGCGAGGGCTCGTCGAGCAACAGCAGGCGCGGCTGCGCCATCAGCGCGCGGCCGATCGCGACCATCTGCTGCTGCCCACCGGACAACGAACCGGCCGGCTGCGACAGCTTCTCGCCCAATACGGGGAACAGCGCGCACACGCGGGCCAGGGAGCGCGCACGGTCGCGTCTCGCGGCCGGCAGGTAGCTGCCTATCTCCAGGTTCTCGCGCACCGTCATCTCGGTGAACAGCCGACGCCCTTCCGGCACCAGCGCGATGCCGCGCGCGCAGAAGCGATGCGGCGGCAGGCGCGAGATGTCCTGCCCCTCGAACACCATCCGCCCCGCGCCGATGCGATGCAGCCCGGCGATGGCATGGATGAGCGTGCTCTTGCCGGCACTGTTGGGGCCGACCACGCAGAGCAGCTCGCCGGCGCCAATGCTCAGCGACACGTCCCATAGCGCGACGGCCTGTCCGTAGGCGACGCGGATCGATTGCAGGTCAAGCACGGGCTGGCTCCGGGTCGAGGCCCGCGGCGGTCGATGGCGAGCCCGTCTCCATCGCCTGGCCCAGGTAGGCCGCGACCACGGCGGGCCGCTGCATCACGTCGGCCGGCGGGCCTTCGGCCAGCACCTCGCCGCGGTTGAAGATCACGACACGGTCGCACAAGGCCATCACCGCGCGCATCACGTGCTCGACGAAGACGATGGTCGCGCCCTGGTCTCGGATGCGGCGGATCAGCGCGACGGCCTCGTCGATCTCCGAAGGCGTGAGGCCCGACAGCACCTCGTCGAGCATCAGGATGCGCGGCCGCGCGGCCAATGCGCGGGCGAATTCGAGGAACTTGCGCTGGTGCAGGTTGAGTTCGGCCGGCAGCGCGTGGGCACGCTCGGTGAGGCCGGTGAAGGCGAGCCACTGCCAGGCCTCGTCCTCGGCCGTGCCACGGTCCAGCGACGCCGCGCCGAACATCGCCGGCAGCGCCACGTTCTGCAGCACCGTGAGGTGCGCGAAGGGTCGCGGGATCTGGTAGGTGCGGGCGATGCCGCCGTGCGCGATGCGGTGCGCCGGGATGCCGGAGATGCGCCGCCCCGCGAACTCGATGCGCCCCGCAGTCACCGCGTAGTGCCCGCTGGCGACATTGATGAAGGTCGACTTGCCCGACCCATTGGGCCCGAGCAGGCCGAGGATCTCGCCCTGCCGCACCTCCAGGTCCACGCCGCGCAGCGCCTGCACGCCCTTGAAGGACTTGTGCACGCCTTGCGCGCGCAGCAGCACCTCGCCGGTTCGCTGCACGGGCGATGCGACAGGCGACGTTGCCGAGACAAGCTCGCGCACCACCGCAGTCGGACCCCGCCGCGCCCCCCACCACTTCAGCGCCTGCCCCAGCAAGCCCTCCGGCATGAAGAGAATGACCACGATCAGCACCAGCCCCGTCAGCCCCTTCCCGATGATCGCGCTCTCGCTGCCGGTGAAGGCATAGAGCAGCAGCGTGATCGCAGTCGCACCGACGATCGGCCCGGCCCAATGCCGCGTGCCGCCCAGCACCGCCATCAGGATCACGGTGAGCGGCATCGCGATAGTGAAGGTGTCGCCCGTCGTCACGTAGGAGATGAACAGCGCATGCACGCCGCCCACCAGGCCGGCCAGTGCGCAGGAGAGCGCGAAGGTGGCCAGCTTGTAGCGGAAGGTAGGCACGCCCATCACCTCCGCCACGTCTTCGTCGTCATGGATGGCGAACAGGCCTGTACCGAAGCGCGAGCCATAAATGAGGAGCGCCGCCACCACCGCGAGCCATGCGCTGGCCAATGCGAGCAGGTAGAAGGTGCCCGATGCCGTCGGCCCCAATGCGGGCACCGCGACACCTGCCATCGACACGCCCGGCCCGCCGTCGATCGGCGTATTGAGGATGATCGTCGCCACCACGAAGGTCGCGGCCAGCGTCAGCAGCGAGAACAATTCCGCGCGCACCGCCTGCACGCGGAATGCCACCGCGCCGAGCAGCGTGCCGAACAGCGCGGCCATCAGGGCGGCGGCCGGCAAGGTCCAGAGGTAAGGCACGTCGAAGCGCGTCGCCAACGTGGCCGTGGTGTACATGCCGATGCCGAAGAACGCCCCATGCCCGAAGGAGAAGTACCCCGAATAACCCGAGAGCAGGTTCCACGAGGTGGCCAGCGCGATCCAGTGCAGCACCAGGTAGAGGATCGATTCATGGAAGGCCGGCAGCCGCAGCCAAGGCACCACGGCCAGCGCCGCACCCACGGCGAGCAGCAGCACCAGTGCTCGCCTCAAGACACTCTCCCCGGCCGTACCAGCAGCACGGCCATGAGCAGCGAGAAGGACACCAGCGGCGCCCAGGAAGGCGCCGTGACGGCCATGGTCACGGCCTCCGTCACGCCGATGATGCAACCCGCGATCAGCGGCCCCAGCGGCCGGCCCAAGCCACCGAGCATGACGGCAGCGAACACCACGCCGATCCACGCATAGATCTGCGACGGCGACATCGTGTAGGCCAGCGCGATGCACACACCCGCCACGCCGGCCAGCGCGGCATTGAGGCCGGAGAGCATCAGCGCCAGCGCGTTCTGGTTCACGCCGAAGGCCGCGGCGATCGGTGCGTCCTGCGCCGCCGCGCGCATCGCCTTGCCCAGGTCGGTGCGACTCAACACCAGCCACACCGCGAAGGAGATGCCCACGCCCAAGCCCACCGTGATCAGTTCCGGCACCGGCAGGAACAGCGGGCCGAGCCGCAGCTTGTGCTCCGCGTAAGTCGATTCGAGCTTGCGAAAGTCGGCGGTCCATATGTACTGGATCAACGCCTCGATGATCACCGTGACGCCGAAGGTCACCAGCAGCGAATTGAACGGACTCACGCGGAAGCGCGTCAGCAGCGCATGCAGGCCCACGCCCAGTACGAAGAACAGCGGCACGATGAGCGCGAGCGTCAACAGCGGGTCCATGCCGAACCGGCTCGACAGCTCATAGGTCAGGTACGCGCCCAGGAAAGCGAGCGCGAAATGCGACAGGTTGATCTGCCGCAAAAGGCCCCACGACAGGCTCAGGCCCAGCCCGAGCAAGCCGTAGAGCGCGCCAGTGAAAAGCCCTGCAAGTACCGACTGCGCCAGCAGCGTGGCGCTGGGAATGTTCATTCAGGCGGGGCGAGTCACGAGCTTCGCACCCGGCGCGGCCCACTCCGGCGGCCACACCGTCACCCACTTGCCGTTCTGCACCTGCTTCACCTTGCTCAGGTCGGCACCGAAGTTGCCTCGCTCGTTGAAGCGCAGCTTGCCCTGGATGGTGTCGACCTGGTTGGCCTTGAGCCAGGCCGCCATGGCCTTGTCGTCGATGCCCTTGGTCGCGACCACCGCTGCCTCGATGAGTTGCCAGGCCGTGAAGGAAGCCGCGGCCTGGGTCTCGACGGTGGTGTCGGGCATGTTGGCCTGCGTGGCGCGCTCGCGGTAGACCTTGACGAAATCGGCCGCCGCCGCATTGTTGGTGAAGGGCGGATGGTCCTCGAAGATGGTCATCGACAACGCGCCGTTGGCTTCCGGCACCTTCAGCATCGGCGCGGGCGAGGGGAAGTGATAGAAGTGCAGCCGCGGCGCATAGTCGATCTTCTTCATCGCATCGAGCAGTTGCGTCCCCTCCAGGCCGATCGCGCCGGTCCAGATGAAATCCGGGTTCGCTTCCTTGATGCGCCCTGCGATCGGACCGTAGTCGCGGTTGCCGAAGTCCCATTCGAGGAAGAGCACTTCGTTCAGGCCGCGCTGCTTCGCCACCTCGCGCGCGCCCAGCGCGACGAAGTGCACCGAGGGGAACTTGCTCGTCACGACCGCGATGGTCTTGGGCGGCTGCGCGGTCTTGTTGAGCGCGTCCAGCACCAGCGCCGGCAAGGTCTTCTCCGGATCCGGGCCGATCGACCAGGCTGGAAACTGTTGCTCGTACTTGGCCAGGTTCGGAATGCCGAAGGTGTGGTGCACCAGCGTCTTGTTGTAGCGCTGCGCCACGCCCATCGCCGACAGGATGTTGCCCGTGGCATAGGGGCCGATCAGCAGGTCGACCTTGTCGGAGGTGACGAGTTGCTCATACAGCGTGCGTGCCAGGTCGGGCTTCGACTGGTCGTCTTTCAGCACCCATTCCACCGGACGGCCGAGCAGGCCGCCGCGCTTGTTGAGCCCGTCGACATAGATCTCGCCGGTGAGCTTGTGCACCAGGCCCGTGGCCGACAGCGGCCCGGTCAGCGCCAGCGTGCCACCGATGCGGATGGGCGCACCCGCAGGCTGTGCGATGGCGTTGTGGCCGAGCAGCGAACTCGCGCCGAGCGCGCCGATCGAGCCGGCAGCGGCCACGAATGAACGACGGTCCATGGTCATGCTTGTCTCCTTGGTAATGAGGTAGCGCGGCCGCTCGACCGCGCGGGCATCGTCAGGCCGGGACTTCGTGGTTGGTGACGAACTCTTCCGGCACCTTCGGACCCCAGGCGTAGAACGAGTCCTCCGGCGGATGATCCGCCGAGGTCCAGTCGAAGTCGCCCGGCACGTAGTCGATGTCGAAGGAGTACTCCGCGTAGCTGCCCCACGGGTCGCGCACGTAGTAGAAATAGTTGGAACCCAGCACATGCCGGCCCACGCCCCAGCCCTGGGTGTGGCCCGCCGTGAGCATCTGCTCCATGCCGCGCCCCACTTCGTCGATGCTGCCCACGTCCCAGCTCGAGTGGTGCAGGCCGGGCCCGTTCGACTTGGCCATCGCGATCAGGTGATGGTCGCTGCCGTGCACGCCGTGCAGGAACACGATGATGTCGGCAGAGCTGTCCGAGACGCGCAGGCCCAGGGCCTGCTCGTAGAAGTCGGCCGCGGCCTTCACGTCGGGCGAGAACAGCAGCACATGCGACAGGCGGCGCGGATGCACCTTGGGAATGCGCGAGCGGGCCAGCGATGCGCCGGTGCCCACCGGCACCTCTTCCTGGACGACGGGCGTGCTGCGGGTGTCCGCCATGCTCTTCGGGCCCACCACCACCTGCACGGGAAATCCATCGGGGTGCATGAGCCAGAGTCCTTCGGCGTTGCCCAGCGGATGCGGCGCGCAACGCGGAATCTTCAGCTCGTCGACCCGCGCGGCGATGGCATCGAAATCCTCGGCGAAACAGGCAAAGCGCAGGTACTGCAGCTTCTTCGGCCCCGGCGCCTGGAAGACCGAGCCCCAGGTGTGCGGATGGCCGCAGGTGCGCAGGTCGAGCTGGCCATTGGTGCGCCGCAATTGCAGGCCGAAGGCATCGTAGAAGCGCACCGCGACGTCGAGCTCCGGCACGGTGAAGACGAAGCGGTCCAGCGAGTGAACGCCATGAACGTTTGCGCGCCCCGCGTCCTTGCGGGTCCGTAGCTGAAGTCCTGTCATTGGCCTCTTCCCGGTGGCTTGCGCACACCTCGAATGAACACAATTTGATTAGCGAATCAAACTATATCGACGGGAAGTTTTTTGACGGATAGGGTTAACAATTAGCAACAGTCCGACGGATGCCGTACCGCGAAATATGTCCAGGCCCGCGCGCGCTGGCGCCTATCCTTGCCCACCGACCGACACATGGGCGCGACCGTCGCGCGCAAGGAGCCATCGCAGATGAAACGCCTCGCCACTCTCGCCCTCCCCCTGCTGCTGGCGGCTTGCAGTTCCATGACAGGCCCGGGCGGCTCGACGAGCAGCGGCGCCATGCCCACGCTCACGCCCGAGCAGGTCGTCGAGAAGCGGGCCAGCATCCTCGCGATGCGCGACAAGACGCTCGAACAGCTCTTCGCACAAAAGCCCGAAGCCCGCGACGAGTTGAACAAGGCCGTCGGCTACGCGGTGTTCGACGCCTCGCAGATGAACATCGTGATGCTGGTCACGTCGACCGGCAGCGGCGTGATGGTCGACAACGCGACGAAGAAGCCGACGTACATGGTCGCCGCACGCGCCGGCACCGGCCCGGGCCTGGGCTACAAGGACTTCCGGCAGGTGCTGATCTTCAAGAACCGGGAAGTGTTCGACCAGTTCCTCAAGGTGGGCGCCGATGTCACCGCCTCGGCCGACGCGACGGTGAAGCTCCGGCCGGGCGGCACTTCCGTCGGCATGGCCGAATCGTTCAATCCCTTCATCTCGACCTACAGCTTCACCGATTCGGGCCTCCTGCTGCAGGCCAACTGGGGCGGTGGCGGCTACCTGCCGTATACGCAGTTGAACCAGCCGTAGCGCGACGGCGCTCGACCCCGGCGACGAGTCACCTCTTGTGGGGATGGCATCGCACCGCAGGGTGGCTGTAATGGCCGGATGGAAGCCGAATCCATCCAGACCCTGTGTCGACTGGCCGTCGTGGCCGCAATGGTCTTGCTGGGCGGTTGTGCGCATGTGTGGGTCGACAGCGATGGAACCCGGCACATCGTGGGTGCGATGCACCTGACGCTCCCTCCGGCAAGTCCCCCGGCCGCGGCGGAGACCTTGCGCGTGCGCACGGTCGGGCTGACATGGACCCAGGCCGAGGCCGGCAACGCCTTGGTGCTGGGCTACGGCGACACCATGCTCGGCTTCCTGCGCAACGACGTCTGCGTTGCGCCGGCCCGGGCTCACCTGGAGACACCGCGATGAAACGCCTGCATGCCCTTGCCTGCCTTCTCTCCACCGCGCTGCTGGCAGCCTGCGCCAGCGGACCCGACACCGTGGTCTTCGTGACGAAGTCTTCGCTGGCCATGGACGTGGAGCAGACCCCACCCACCGCCAGCATCGCCTACGACCGGGTGGAGGGCTACTTCGGTCCGCGCTACGACACCAGCGCTGTGCCGCCGGTGCTGGCCAGCTTCACGACCAACGGCAAGCTCCTGAACCGTGAAGTGAAGCAGGTCTATGCGACCGGCAACGCCGCCAGGGTGCTGGTGAACCCGGGCTTGAAGTTCCCCGACGACCCGGCGCTGAAAGGCGCCATCAAGCCGATGTTCTTCGGCACCTCGACCACGCTTGGCCTGAAGATAGGCTACGAAGCCAGCGGCAGCACCTCGACCTTCACCCTCGGCTACAAGCGCAAGGAACTCTCGGTCATTCCGGTGACTGACGGCGCCTTCCCGTCGGTCCTGGCGACGCTGCAGACCGATGTCGATTCCGCATCGCAAGGCAGCACGCAGTTCGGTGCCGGCCAGTTGTTCGCCACGGGCAGCGTCGCCACCGACCTCGCGCGACGCGAGGAAGTGCGCAGCGTGTTCATGACCAAGGCCGATGCCGCGCTCAACGCGTACCGGGTCGAGGAACGCACGCAAAGCCGGCATGCACTGGTCACGCTCAGTTGCCTGTCCAGCCTGACCGATGCGCAATTGCCCAAGGTATGGAGCAACGCGGACGCGCTCGGCGTGCTGGACAAGGAGGCCAACGTCGCTGGCTTCTCCGCCATGACCCCGGCAGCGGCGCGTAGCAGGTACACGATGTTCCTCGTGGCGATCGATGCCGATTCGCCCGCCGAAACAATGCGCATGAACCTGCACCGCCAATACGTCTGCGGCCTCGCCGGCCGACCCGCCACCGCGTAGAAGGAGTCCTCCATGAACCGCAACATCCCCTGCGAAGACTGCGCCCAGGCCACACTGGACATCGAGCAGATCGGCTTTCTCGTGACCGGCTGCAACCCGGACCCCACCCGACCGGGCCGATGCAACCTGACCTTCGAGGAACGCCCTGCTGCCCCGGCCGCGGCTGCAGCGACGGCTGGAGCGACCGTGGCCGCCCTGCCGCAAACCACTGCCGCAGCCGGCGCGCCCGCCGCTGCCGGCCCCATCACCGCGACGCAGGCAGCCGCGGCCAAGGCCATCATCAACCTGTTCGAAACCGGCGAAGTGCTCGGCGACTACGGCAACGTGACGCTGATCCCCGGCGACACCGGCCACCTTACCTTCGGCCGCTCGCAGACCACGCTGGGCTCCGGCAACCTGGCCCTGCTGCTCCAGCAATACTGCGCCAACCTGGGCGCACGCTTCGGCGCACGGCTCAAGCCGTCGCTGCCGCGCTTCGCGGCCATCGACCACTCGCTCGACATCGACCACAAGCTGCAGAACGTGCTGCGCGCCACCGCCGACGACCCGGTCATGCGCGAGACGCAGGACATCTTCTTCGACCAGACCTACTGGCAGCCCGCCGTGCGCGCGGCCAGCAAGCTGGGGCTCAACAGCCCACTGGCCACCGCCGTGGTCTATGACGGTTTCGTCCACGGCGCCTGGGCAACGATGCGCGATCGCACCACGCAGTCCGCCGGCGCGCCGGCTGCCATCGGCGAACGCGCCTGGATCACGGCCTACGTCGCCACGCGACGGGCCTGGCTCGAGAACAACGTTCGGGCCGACCTTCGCCCCACGGTCTATCGCATGGACGCCTTCAAGCGCCTGATCGACCAGGGCTTCTGGGCGCTGGGGCTGCCGCTGGTGGTGCGCGGCAAGGAAATATCGCAGGCCACCCTGGCCGCGATGCCACCGGGCTGCTACGACGGGCCGCACCCAGGCTCGCGGCCGATCGCACTGCAGTCGCCCTTGGCGCGCGGGCTGGACGTGCGGCTGGTGCAATTGGGCCTTTCCGATCGCGACGTCGACATCCAGGCCGACGGTGTCTTCGGCCAGACTTCCTCCAAGCTGGTCAAGGCCTGGCAGGCGCAGAACGGGCATCCGGCCAACGGCATCCTCGACGCGGCGTTGATCAGCCAGCTCACGACCTGAACAACTGCCGCGCGCTGACCAGCCCCCCGGGTGGCTGAACGCCCCCATCGAGCAGCGCGCCAGCACTTGAACGATGATGGTGCCTCCACCGGAGACACCATGAAGAAAAGAGCCCTCCACTTCGCATCGGCTTGCCTGGCGCTCGCCGCCCTGATCGGTTGCACCTCGCCGACATTGCAGGTCACCGAGGTCGGCAGCTTCCATGTCGGCGGCCGGGCCGTGACGCTTGCCGGCCTGCCGGAAAAGGAGTTGACCTTCACGCCCGGCGCGCCGCCGCTCAAGCTCAATCCGAACGGCGACTTCGAGGTCGAATCGCTCTATGCGCGCTACACGCGGCTCGCCCACCCCAAGGCCAAGTACCCGATGCTGCTGTGGCACGGCGGCGGCCTGGCCGGCACCACCTTCGAGACCAAGCCCGATGGCAAGCCCGGCTGGGAGAGTTACTTCCTGCACGCCGGCTACGACGTCTACGTGAGCGACGCGGTCGAACGTGGCCGCGCGTCATGGGCGCGCTACCCCGAGATCTTCAAGAGCGAGCCCTTCTTCCGTCCCAAGAAGGAAGCCTGGGAACTGTTCCGCATCGGCGACACCGACTCTTACAACACCGATCCCGCGCAACGCACCGCCTTGCCGGGCACGCAGTTCCCCATCGCTGCCTTCGACCAGTTCACCAAACAGTCGATCCCACGCTGGGGCACCAACGACGCGGCGACGCAGGCGGCCTACGACGCGTATGTCGACAAGGTCTGCCCTTGCGTGATCGTGGTGCACAGCCAGGGCGGCAACTTCGCCTTCAACTCGGCGTTGCGCTACCCCGACAAGGTGAAGGCGCTGGTGGCCGTGGAGACATCGGGCTCGCCCAACCCCGACACATACGACTTCGCGCGCGTCAAGGGGGTCCCGATGCTCTGGGTGTGGGGCGACAACATCGGCAAGTTCCCGTTCTGGGGCCGCATCGTGGCCGCGCAGGACAAGTTCCGCGGCAACCTGATCGCGGCCGGCGGCACCGGCGACCGCATCGTGCTGCCGGACCTCGGCATCAAGGGCAACACGCACATGCTGATGATGGATCGCAACTCGGACCAGGTCGCCGGATTGATCGACCAATGGCTTACCCGGCAAGGGATCAAGCAATAGTTGCCTAAGTACCCCATTTCATAAATACGAGCACATGAAATCGCGCCTTTCGTGCCATGGCGGCGTTGCAAATCCTCGCGATACCTCGAGGTATCGCTGCGGTTTGCGCCTTGCCCTGACACGAAACGCATCGATTTCATTTGTGCCCGCATTTATGAAACGGGGTACCAAGTCGGTCAGCGCGCCTCGGCCATCAGGTTCATCGTCTCGACGGAACTGCCCATGCGCCACTGCAGCAGCGCTTCCAGCAGGCGCTCGCGCTCTGCGTGATGAGCGGGGTCGTTCCAGAGGTTCACGATCTCGCCCGGGTCTGACTGCAGGTCGAACAGTTGCCCCTCCTCGCTGCCCACGATGTGCACCGCCTTCCAGCGCGTGTCGCGGATCATCGTGATGAGCTTGGCGCCGGTCAGCACCACATCGCCGGCCTGCTCGGCATAGACGTATTCGCGCGGCTGCAGCGCTTCGCCGCGCAAGGCCGGCATCAGGCTCTGCGCCTGACATCCGGGCGGCAACGGCGCACCGGCCCATTCGAGCACCGTGGCGCCGATGTCGAAGAGCTGCACCAGCCCCTCCTCCCGCCTGCCCTGCGGCACTTCGCCCGGCGCCCACACGATGCAGGGCACGCGCGTGACCGTGTCGTACATCGACCACTTCTGCGACAGGCCATGGTCGCCCAGGTTGTCGCCATGGTCAGAGGTGAAGATGATCAGCGACTCGTCGAGATAGCCCTTGCGCTCCAGCGTGTCGATGAGCTTGCCGATGGACTCGTCGATCATCGTCACGTTGGCCAGGTAGTAGGCGCGCAGACGACGCAACTGCGCCTCGGTCGGGTTCATCTGCCACAGCACGGCATCGTGGTCCACGCGGCTGTCGTGCTCGCGCTTGTGCTTGAGGAAGCTGGGCAGGCCGTCGAGGTCCGATGGCTGCGGATCGGGCACGGGGATGCGCGGGTCGTTGAGGTAGCGCTCGGTGTAGGAGGCCACCGGGTCGTAAGGTGGATGCGGGCCGAGGAAGCCGACCTGCATGAACAGCGCCTCGGGCTTGGGCCGCGTCTCCAGCCACCAGCTCGCCAGGTCGCCCGCGAAGAAGTCGGCATGCGATTCGGGCGGCAAGGTCCACTCGTAGGCGCCGAGGCGCTCCTTGTAGTCGGGCCAGTCGCGATAACGTTCGCGCGAGGGCTTGACCTGGTGCCGTGCGACCAGTGCCTTGTCCCATTCGTCGGCGAACCAGCGACCTTCGTAGTAGCGGTCCTTGTTCTCCATGACGAAGCGGTCATGGAAGCCGGCCTTGGCGTCGTAGGGGATGGTGTGCATCTTGCCGACGTTGACGCAGTGGTAGCCCTTGTCGGCCAGCGTCGAGACCCATGTCTTCTGCCAGGGCTGGCCGTTGCGCAGGATGCCGGTGGCATGCGGGTAGTAGCCGTTGAACAGGCTCGCGCGCGAGGGCACGCAGCTCGGCGCGGTGATGAAGCAGTTGTCGAAGCTCGTGCCTTCGCGCACCAGCCGGTCGAGGTTGGGCGTGTGCATGTAGGGGAAACCGAGCGCAGCGATGGTGTCATAGCGCTGCTGGTCGGTGATGATGAGGAAGATGTGCTTGCGCTTGCGGGTCACTCTGTGCGTTCCTTGTCGGTCAGTCGATCTGCACGTTGCCGGCCTTGATGACTTCGCCCATGGCGGCGTAGTCGGCCTTCAGCCGTTCGGTGAATTCCCTGGGCGTCGACGACAGCACGTCGAAGCCCTGCTCTTCCAGCGGCTTGCGGAAAGCCGGCGTGTCGAGGATTGCTGTCATCTCCTTGTGCAGGCGCTCGACGATGGGCGTCGGCGTGCCGCTGCGCACCAGCATGCCGCTCCATGCGAGCTGCACCACGCCCGGGGCACCTGCCTCGGTCATCGTCGGCACCTCGGGCAACAGCTTCGAGCGATGCGTATCGGCCACGGCCAGCACGCGCACGCGGCCCGCCTTTTCCTGTGCGAGGACGGCCGAGAGGTTATGGAACATCATCGGGATCTGCCCGCCCATCACGTCGGTGAGCGCGGCCGGGCCGCCCTTGTACGGCACATGGACCAGCGAGGTGCCGGTCTTCGCCTCGAACTGCAGGCCGGTGAGGTGCATCGTGTTGCCGTTGCCGGCCGAACCGAAGCTCAGCGTGCCCGGCGCCTTCTTCGCCGCCGCGACCACCTCGGCCACGCTCTTGTACGGCGTTCCCGCACCGACCACCAGCACGTTGGGAGTCTGGTTGGTCAGCGTGATCGGCTGGAAGTCCTTCAGCGGATCGAAGCCGGTGGACTTGTAGAGATGAGGATTGACGGCCAGCGTGCTGACCGAGCCATAGAAAATGGTGTAGCCGTCGGCCGGCAGGTTGTGCGCGACGTAGGCGGCCGCGATGTTCCCGTTGGCGCCGGGCCGGTTTTCGATGATCACCGGCTGCCCCAGCCGCTGCGACAGCGCCGCACCGAAGGGCCGCGCGAACTGGTCGGCTGCACCGCCCGCGGGTTGCGGCACGACGAGCACGATGGGCTTCTGTGGATAGCCGGTCTGCGCGATGGCAGGAAGGGCACCCAGCGCAAGGACGGTAGCGATCACCGGCAAGGCCAGCGCAGACTTCAATGGCTTGACCATGGCACTCCCTTCTGTGATTGGAAAGTGCTTCACGGTTCGCCGCGCCAGAACGCGATCTGCGTGATCAGTTGGCCTTCGATCATGGCGCCGCCGCCGAGCACGCGCAGGCCGCGCGCGGTGCAAGCGGCCATGAGTTCGGTGTCGCGCGCCGCGATGATGTCGAACACACAAGCGTCACCCGGAAGTTGCGCCGCGTCGAAAGGCATCGCGTCGCCGGGGTGCAGGCCGAGCGGCGTGGCGTTGACGGCCAGGCCGGCATGGCGCAGGCTCGCGAGCCGGCTGCCGGCATCGACGTCGGGAAAGTTCTGGCGCAGTGCGGCCAGCACATTCGCAATGCGCGTCGCATCGGTGTCGAACACATCGATGGTGCGGACGCCGGCATCGGCCAGCGACAGCGCGATGGCCGTGCCCGCGCCACCTGCACCGACGATGACGGCCGGCTTGTCGATGCGCAGCAAGCCATGCGTCCGGGATGCGCTGACGAAGCCGATGCCGTCGGAGTTCTCACCGGCCCACGCGCCATCCGCATCGAGTCGCATCGTGTTGACCATGCCGCTGCGCCGTGCGGCTGGCGTCAGCCGCGTGCAGAGTGCCGCGGCGGCCGCCTTGTGCGGGATCGTGAGGTTGAGCCCCTGCAGGTTGCTCACACGCGCCAGCTGCGCGACGGTGGCGGCCAGGTCTTCGGGATGAACGCCCATCGGCACCATGTGCCAGTCCAGGTCCTCGGCGGCAAAGGCCGGGTTGTAGATGCGCGGCGCACGCACATGATCGACCGGCCAGGCAAGGATGGGGACGATGCGCGTGGCACCGCTGAGCGTGAAGGTCCCCATGCGCTTCAGCCCTTCACGGCACCCGCCGTCAGGCCGCTCACCAGGTAGCGCCGCACCATCATCGAGAAGATCAGCACCGGCGCCATCACCAGCGATCCACCCGCCGCGATCTTGCCCCACTCCCAGCCCTCGTAGTTCATGAAGTTCACGACCGCCACGGGCGCGGTGCGCGCGTCGGTGCGCGTGAGGATCAGCGCGAAGAAGAAGTCGTTCCACGCGTAGAGAAAGCACAGGATCGCCGTGGCCGCGATGCCGGCCGTGGCCATTGGCATCACGATCTCCAGGAACACGGTGCGAAAGGGCGCGCCGTCCATCAACGCCGCCTCTTCGAGCGACACCGGCACCGCGTCGAAGAAGGGCTGCATCATCCAGATGACCAGCGGCAGGTTGAAGGTCATGTAGATCAGGATCAGCCCGGTGCGCGTGTCGAGCAGCCCCAGCCAGCGGAAAGCCAGGAAGAACGGAATGGTGAAGGCGATCGGCGGCGCCATCCGCGTCAGCAGGATCGACAGGCCCAGCCCGAACTTGCCGCGCCCGCTCCAGCGCGACAGCGCATAGGCGGCCGGCACGCCGAACACCAGCGCCAGCAGCGTCGACACCGTGCTCGTGACGAGGCTGTTGACGAAGGACTCCGGGAAGCCGTCCTTCCACAGGCTCACATAGTGCTCCAACGTCGGCGTGAACAGCACGCGCGGCGGGAACTCCATGATCTGCGCCGCAGGCTTGAAGGACATCTGCAGCAGCCACAGGAAGGGCAGCAGCATGAGGAACAGCACCAGCGGCACGGCCCAGCGGGCGAGTGGCCAGCGGCGTCGCCACTGCCTGAAGGCAGTCGTCATTCGAGGCTCTCCCGGTTCTTGCTCACGCGCATCGCGGCCCAGCTGATGACGACGGTGGCGGTCAGCAGCACGACCGTGATGGCGCTCGAATAGCCCAGCTCGCCGAAGTTGAAGGCGACGAGGTAGGCGTAGTAGTTGGTGACCTCGGTGACCGAGCCCGGCCCGCCACCTGTCAGCAGGAAGATCAGCGGAAAGGCCTTGATGCTGTCGATGAGCCGGAACAGCGTGCACACCAGCAGCACCGGCGCGATATAGGGCAGCACGATGTGGCCAAACACGCGCAGGGCATCGGCGCCGTCCATGCGCGCCGCCTCGACGTATTCGGCCGGCAGGTTCTGCAAGGCGGCCAGCACCATGAGGAAGGTGAACGGCGCCCATTCCCAGGTGTCGGCCAGCACGATCGACCACAGCGCGAAGTCCACATGCGTGGTCATCGCCGGCAACGCGATGTTGAGCGCACGGGCGGCCTGGTAGATGGGGCTGATGTCGGGGGTGTAGATCAGCTTCCAGATCACCGCGACGACGATCGGCGGCAGCACCATCGGGATCACGAAGAGGTGTCGCAATGATTGCCAGCGCGACTGGCCCGAATGCACGAGCAAGGCCAGGCCCGTGCCCAGCAGCACCTGCAACACCACCGTGTAGACCGACAGCCGCGCCTGCACCGCGAGCGAGCCGAGGAAGCGCTCGTCGCTGCCCAGCAGCTTGTAGTTGCGCAGCGGTTCGCTGAAGTCACCGAGCGAACCGGGGTTGACCAGCGCGCCCGGCGTGAGGCTCGTGATGAGCAGGAACAGCGTCGGCAGCCCCGCCACCACGAGCAGGAACAGCAGGCTCGGCGCAATGGCGCGCCGCACGAAGCTGCGGCGCTGGCGCTCGTAGGAGGCAGCGTTCATCGGTCGCGGACGGCCGTCAGACTTTGGCGCCGGCGCGCTTCATATTGGCCAGCGCGGCCTCCTGCGCAGCCTTCATCGAATCGGCCGCGCTCTGCTGGCCCGACACCACACGCTCCACCGCCTTGTTGACCACGTCACCCACCAGCGGAAACTCCTTCACCGTGCGGTAGGCCATGTAGTTCTTCGTCTTGCCCGGCTGCTCCAGCACCTCGAGGTAGAGCTTGCCGATGTCCTGGCCGTTGATGGTGTTGATGCGCTTGTATTCCTCGCTCTGGATGATCGAGCGGCGGCAGATCGACGGATGGCCGGTGTCCTTCACGATGCGCGCACTGAGTTCGGGGCTCAGCGTCCACTTGATGAACTCCCAGGCGGCTTCCTTGTTCTTCGCGTTCTTCGGAATGCCCAGGCCCTGGCTGTTGGACGCGGGGAAGTCGCCCTTGGGCCCGGCCGGCATGCGCATGATGCGGGCCGTGTCCTTCACCTTGCTGTCGGCCGAGGTCAGCATCGGCGTGAGCCAGGAACTGGAGTGGATGAAGATGTTGGAGCGGCCGCCCATCATCGCGGCCTTGGCCTGGTCCTCGGTATAGCCGAGCACGCCTTGCGGGCTGTACTTGGACAACAGCTTGCAATAGAAGTCCGTAGCCTGGATGGCGGCCGGCGTGTCGAGTGCGGGCGTGATGTTGGCGGGCGGATCGACGAAGAAGTCGCCGCCGTAACCCTGCACATACGGCGGCAGGAACCAGTGGTGCAGGTTGGAGCTGACGAAGCCCGTCACGCCGTCCTGGCCGTTGACGGCCTCGGCCACTTTCATGAGTTCATCGAAGGTACGGGGCGCCTCGACGCCGCGCTTCTTCATCAGGTCGGTGCGGCTCATGCCCATCAGCATCGCGCCGCCTTCCCACGAGTAGCCGTAGGTCTTGCCGGCCCTGTCGAGGTACGGCAGCTGCGCGCCCTTCACGAAGTCGTCAGGGTTCCAGCTGGCCGGCGTCAGCTTGCGGTCGCCGGTGAAGTCGTCGAGGTTGGCCAGCAGCCCCGCCGCGACCCAGCGCGCCGCGAGGATGAAGGTGACGTTGCAGAAGTCCCATGCACTGCCGCCCGAAGACAGCTCCAGGTCGGCCTGCTGGTTGTAGACCGGGAAGGCGGAGAGCTGCAGGTCGACCGTCATGCCGGTCTGCTGCTCGAATTCGGGGATGTACTTGCGCAGGATCGTGAAGAAGCCATGCTGGTAGGCGGCGCCGCGCAGCTTCAGGCCGTTGAAGGGCTTGCTCTGCGCAATCGCCGGAAAGGCCAGCCCGCCGCTGGCGGCCATCACCGCGGTGCCTGAAGCAGCCTTCAACAACCTGCGGCGCCGGGTATCGATTTCAACGGAAGGGACAGCGGGCATGGGAAAGTCTCCTGATGGCTTGTCGTATGCGATGCGGCCGAATATGACAGACAAATAAAATCAAAAGATCCGTGTTAACCCGTGAGATTTACGTCAATTCCCTCGGATAACCTTGCAACCGCAAATACATATGTCTGACCAAACAAGTTCCAAGCGATCCCCTGCGGCTGCCGCGGCGCGGCGCAGCCCCCTCGCGGTCACCGAGGACATCGCGCTGCGCGTGGTCGGCGGCGAATGGGTCGAGGGCACGCCCTTGCCCACGGAACTCGAGCTGTCGGAAGAACTCGGCGTGGCCCGCACCTCAGTGCGCGAAGCGCTCTCGCGGCTCAAGGCCAAGGGCCTCATCGCATCGCGCCAGAAGGCGGGCACGCGTGTACTCCCGCGCGAGCAATGGAACATGCTCGACGAAGACGTGCTGCGCTGGGCCTGGTCGGGCGACAACCGCGTGGCGATGGCGCGGCATCTCATGCAGATGCGCCGCATCGTGGAGCCGGCGGCGAGCGAGATCGCCGCAGCCACCGCCAGCGATTCGGCCATTGCCGTCATCGAGCGGGCCTACCGCATGATGGACGCGGCCGGCATGGACGCGAAGGCCTACGCCGGCCCGGACCTCGACTTCCATCGCGCCATCCTCAGCGCGACCGGCAATCCCTTCATGATGGCCTTCGGCGCACTGATCGAAGCCGCGTTGCGCACCTCCTTCGAACTGTCGACGCGCCAGCCCGGCGCGCCGCGCAAGAGCCTGCCGCTGCACCGCGCAGTGCTCGACGAGATCTGGGCGCGACGGCCGGCGCAGGCCCGCAAGGCGATGGAACACCTGCTCGGCCTGACCGAATCCAACATCGAGCGTGGGGTGGCGCAAGCCGGCAGCCCTCCGCCTGCCTGACCCCGACGCCCACTGAAAGAGCCTTCCCGCATGGCCGACATCCAACTGCAATCCATCAGCAAGCGCTTCGGCGAGGTCGAAGTCATTCCCGACCTGGACCTCACGATCCCCGACGGACAGGTCACCGTGCTGCTCGGCCCGTCGGGCTGCGGCAAGTCGACGCTGCTGCGCATGATTGCGGGCCTGGAGACGCCAAGCGGCGGCGACATTCGCGTGGGCGGCCGCGTGGTCAACGACGTGCCGCCGGCCGATCGTGGCTGCGCGCTGGTGTTCCAGAACTACGCCCTCTATCCGCACAAGACCGTGCGCCAGAACCTCGCCTTTCCGCTGCGCATGGCCAAGGTGAGCAGCGAGGAGCAGCAACGCAGCGTGACGCAGATCGCGACCACGCTGGAACTCACGCCGCTGCTCGACCGCTATCCGCGGCAGCTCTCCGGCGGCCAGCGCCAGCGCGTCGCGATGGGTCGCGCGATGATCCGCAAGCCCGAGGTGTTTCTCTACGACGAGCCGCTGTCCAACCTGGACCTGGAGTTGCGCGTGCGCCTGCGCCTGGAGATTGCGCGCATGCAGCGGCAACTGAAGGCCACCGCCGTCTACGTCACGCACGACCAGACCGAGGCCATGACGCTGGCCGACCAGATCGTGGTGCTGCGCAAGGGCCGGATCGAGCAGGTCGGCGCACCGCTGGAGCTGTACCGCTCGCCGGCCAACCTGTTCGTCGCCGGCTTCATCGGCACGCCGCGCATCAATCTCTTCAAGGTCGATGCCTGCGTGCCGGAGACGGGCGGCACGCTGCTGCAGATCGGCGAGCTGGCGGTGCATGTGCCGCGCCGCATCGGCGGCACGGTGGCCACGGTCGGCTTCCGGCCCGAGCATGCGCGCCTCGGCGAGGCCGGCCCGGATGAAGCGCAGTTCGTGCTGCGCAATTGCGAGACGCAGGCCATGGAGCATCTGGGTGATCGCGCCTTCTGCTATCTGCGTTCGGCGCAGGGCGAACTGGTCGTGCTGGCACCCGAGGCCGACGCGCGCCTGGAAGGCACGCTGCGGTTGGCCGTGGATGTCAGGTCACTGCACTTCTTCGACGCGCAAGGTGTGGCGATGACGCAGGCCTGAGGGCGTCGCCCTACCCCGCCACCAGCTTCGGCACCGCCTCGATCAGCTTCTGCGTGTAGGCATTCTGCGGATGGCCCAGCACGCTGTGCGTCTCGCCGTACTCCACCACTTCACCGCGCTGCATCACCGCGATGTGATCGCACATCTGCCCGGCCACGCGCAGGTCGTGGGTGATGAACACCATCGCCAGCTTGAACTGCTCGCGCACCTGGGCGAACAGTTCCAGCACCTGCGCCTGCACCGACACATCGAGCGCGGAGACCGGCTCGTCCGCTACCAACAGTTCAGGCCGCATCGCCAGCGCACGGGCGATGCCGATGCGCTGGCGCTGGCCGCCGGAGAACTCGTGCGGATAGCGCTCCGCGGCATCGGCGCCGAGGCCAACCAGCTTCAGCAACTCGGCCGTGCGCGCCATCGCTTCGGACGCGCTCACGCCCTGCGCGATGGGGCCGCCGGCAATGGCCGCGCCGACGCGATGCCGCGGATTGAGCGAGGCATACGGGTCCTGGAACACCATCTGAATCTTGCCGCCCGCCTCGCGCCGGAAGTCCGAGCCCTTCGACAGGTTGCGCCCGTTGAACAGGATCTGTCCTGTGTCGAAAGGCGCCAGCCCCACCAGGCAGCGGCCCACGCTGGATTTGCCCGAGCCGGATTCGCCCACGATGCCCAGCGTCTCGCCGCGCCGCAGGTTGAAGTTGATGTTGCGCGCGGCCTGCACCGAGCGTCCCTTCTTGAAGAGCCCGTTGCCCGTCCTGTAGGTCTTGCACAGTTGCACCACCTGCAGCACGTTGCTGGCCTCGTCGGTGGGTGTGACGCGCTCCGCAATGCCCGTGGGAATGGCCGCGATCAGCTTGCGCGTGTAGGGATGCTTCGGCGCATCGAGCACCTCGCGCGCCGGCCCCGACTCGACCATCGTGCCGGTCTGCATCACCACCACATGGTCCGCGATCTCCGACACCACGCCGAAGTCGTGCGTGATGAACAGCACCGCCGTCCCGCGCCGCTGCTGCAGCTCGCGCATCAGCTTGAGGATCTGCGCCTGCGTGGTCACGTCGAGCGCCGTCGTCGGCTCGTCGCAGATCAGCAGCAGCGGTTCCAGCACCAGCGCACACGCGATCATCACGCGCTGGCGTTGGCCGCCGGAGAGACGGAACGGATAGGCGTCGATCAGCAGTTCCGGATCCGGCAGGCCCACGTCCGCCAGCGCGGCCAGGATGCGGCGCCGCTTCTCCGCGGCCGGCACATTGCCATGCGCGTCGAACACTTCGCCGATCTGCTCGCCGATGCGCATCACCGGATTCAGCGCCGTCATCGGCTCCTGGAACACCATGCCGATGCGCCGCCCGCGCAGTTCGCGCATCTGCTCTTCGCTGAGCTTCAGCAGGTCGACGCCTTCGAACAGGATCTGTCCCGCCACGGGCTGCACATGCGGCTTGGGCAGCAGGCCCATCACCGCATTGGCGATCATCGACTTGCCGGAGCCGGACTCGCCCACCACGCACAGCGTCTGGCCCGGCATCACCTGCAGGCTGGCCTCGGTCACGGCCAGCGCACGGTCCGCGCCTTTGGGCAGCGAGATGCTCAGGCCGATGACCTCGAGCACGGGCTTTTGAACGTCGCTCATTTGCTTCTCCCGTCCAGCCGCGAGTTGAGCCCGTCATTGAGCCCTTCGCCCACCAAGTTGAGGGCCAGCACTGTCAGCACGATGGCCACGCCCGGAAACACCGCCATCCACCAGGCCTGGCGCAGCACCGTGCGCGCCGCGCCGACCATGTAGCCCCAGCTCATCTGGTTGGGATCGCCCAGCCCGAGGAAGCTCAGGCTCGACTCCAGCAGCATGGCAGTGGCCACCATCAGCGAGGCCATCACGATGATCGGCGACATCGCATTGGGCAGGATCTGCGTCAGCATGATGCGCGGCGTCGACTCGCCGGCCAGCAAGGCGGCCTGCACGAAGTCGCGCTGCCGCAGCGTGAGGAACTCGCCCCGCACCAGCCGTGCCACCGGCGGCCAGGAGACGATGGCAATCGCCGACACGATCGAATACACAGAGGGCTGGAAGATCGCGACC
Organism: Variovorax robiniae; assembly: GCF_037889955.1. Classification (NCBI taxonomy): domain Bacteria; kingdom Pseudomonadati; phylum Pseudomonadota; class Betaproteobacteria; order Burkholderiales; family Comamonadaceae; genus Variovorax; species Variovorax robiniae. The sequence continues at coordinate 31,975 of NZ_JBBKZS010000029.1, read as the reverse complement.
AGCACGATGGCCAGCGCAAAGCTGGGCACCGACTGGAACAGCTCGGTGAAGCGCATCAGCCCCACGTCGACCCAGCCGCCGAAGTAGCCCGCCAGCGCGCCCACCGTCACACCGATCAGCAGTGCCACCACGGTGGAGACCAGCCCGATCAGCAGGGAGATGCGCGCGCCTTAGATCACGCCCGACAGGATGTCGCGTCCCAGCGCGTCAGTGCCCAGCGCAAAGCCCGGCTCCGTCCACGGGCGCAGGAAGGGTTGCTGCACCATGGCCCACGGATCGTTCTCCGCGAACGACGGGCCGACCAGGGCGACCACCGCCACCAGCATCAGCACGGCCAGCCCGATCACCGCGCCCTTGTTGCGGCGAAAGCGCCGCCAGAATGCACTGTTCATGTCAGATCTCGATGCGTGGATCGACCAAGGTGTAGACGAGGTCGGTGATAAGGTTGAAGAGCACGGCCATCGCGGCCGTCACCAGGAACACGCCCAGCAACAGGCTGTAGTCGCGCTGCAGCAGTGCATCGAACATCAGTCGACCGATGCCGGGCCAGGCGAACACCGTCTCCGCCAGCACCGCCCCACCGATCAGGCCGCCAGCCTGGATGCCCGCCAGCGTCACCACCGGCAGCAAGGCATTGCGCAACACGTGCGCACGCAGGATGCGATGAGGCCGCACACCCTTGGCGCGTGCGGTCTTCACGAAGTCCATCTGCGCCACTTCGAGCATCGAGGCCCGCGTCATGCGCGCATACACCGCCATGTAGAACAGCGCCAAGGTGAGCGCGGGCAGTACCAGGTGCTTTGCGATGTCCAGCGCCAGCGCGATGCCGCTCAAGCCACTGCCCACGGTGCTGAAGCCGAAGCCCGGCAGCCACCCAAGCTGCACACTGAACACCAGCACCGCCATCAGCGCCAGCCAGTACGGCGGCATTGCGTAGAAGGCCAGCGCCACCACGGTAATGGCGCTGTCGACCCAGGTGCCGACCTTGCGGGCGGACAGCGCGCCGAGCGTCACGCCGAACAACAGCGACAGCACGAAGGCACTGCCGGTCAGCAGCAGCGTGGCGGGCAGCCGGTCCAGGATGAGCTGCATCACCGGCTGCTGCTGGCGATAGGAAAAGCCCAGGTCCAGATGCAGCACCTTGCCGATGTAGGTGGCCAGTTGCGTGGTCATCGGCTGGTCGAGCCCGAACTGCTGGCGCAACTGCGCGACGAATTGCGGGTCAGACGCGCCGGCCTCGCCGGCCAGCACCGAGGCGGGATCTCCCGGCGCCGCATGCACCAGCATGAAGTTGACGACAGCGATCAGCAGCAGCGCCATCACCCCCTGCAGCACGCGCGTGAGCAGGAACTGCACGCGCCTCATCTCCGGCCTCCTTCAGGCCGTTGGTGTGAACCCGGCGTCATCATGAAACGGACGCGCCGCCCAGGCTGTCGTTGAGGCCCACGCCGGAACTGATGAAGTTCTTGACCTTGGTGCGGTAGAGCGTCGGGAAGTTGATCTCGTAGAGCCAGGCCACCGGCACCTCTTCCACCAGCAGCTTCTGCAACTCGAGGTAGATGGCCTTGCGCTTCTCCGGGTCGACCTCCTTCGCACCGCTGTCCCACAGCGCATCGGCCTTCGGGTTGCTGTAGCCCTCGACGTTGTTGAAGGGCGAGCCCTTGGCAATGTTGCTGGTGGTGAAGTTGCGCGACACGCCAATGGCCGGGTCGCCGTACTGGTAGACGAAAGTGAAGGCGAGGTCGTAGTCCCAGTCGCCGAGCTTCTGGTTCCAGCCGGCCACGTCGGTGGCAGTGGTCTCGACCTTGATGCCGGCCTGGATCAGGTTCTGCCGCACGATCTCGGCCGCGCGGTTCCAGGTCTCGCCGTAGGGAATGGGCAGCAGGCGGATGGTCTCGCCCTTGTAGCCGGCCTCGGCCAGCAGCTTCTTGGCGGTGTCGAGGTTGCGCGGGTACTTGGCGACGTCGGTGCTGTTGGAGAACTTGATGTTGCTGTTGAACGGGCCATTTGCGGGTTTGGCAAAACCCTGCCATGCCACCTTGCACAGCGCCTCGCGGTCGATGGCATGCATCAGCGCCTGGCGGAACTTGACGTTGCTCATCGGCGCCTTGCGGTTGTTGATCCACAGCCACGACTGCGGCGCGAAGAACTCCCAGCCCTTGGTGGTCACGGCGCAGCCCGGCAGCTTGGCCAGGCGCTGCACGTCGAAGTACTCGACCGCGCCGCCGGGCACAAGGTCGATCTTGCCGGACTCGAAGGCCGCCGCGCGCGCGCCCGCATCCGGAATGATGTGGAAGTAGACGCTCTCGACGAAGGGCTGGTCCTTCACGTGGTATTTGTCGTTGGCCACCAGGTGGATGTACGAGCCCTTGACCCATTCCTTGAACTTGAACGGGCCAGTGCCGATGGGCGTGGCGTTGGCGGGATTGGTGAGGAAGTCCGTGCCTTCGTAGATGTGCTTGGGCACCATCGGCATGGCCGCGGCATCGAAGATGTAGATGAAGGGCGCGAAGGCGTACTTGAGCTTGAACTCCACGGTGAGCGGATCGATCGCCTTGATGCTCTCCACCGACGCGAGGTTGTTGCGCAGGCGTGCATGCGTCTTGCGCAGGAACACGTCGGCCGAGAACACCACGTCCGCCGAGGTGAAGGGCTTGCCGTCATGCCAGGTGACGCCGGGCTTGAGCTTGAAGGTGTAGACCGTGCCTTCCTTGTTCGAGGACCACGAAGCCGCCAGCGCTGGCATCGGATTGATCTTCTCGTCGTAGCGCAGCAGGCCTTCGTAGATGTTGCTGGCGACCAGCGCGGCGGGGCCGTTCTGCACGATGCCCAGCATGAGGCCGGGTGGCTCGGGTTGCACCACGGCGTTGATGACGCCGGACCGGCCGGCGGCCAGCAAGTGCAGTGGAACGCCCGCGAGCGTGATGCCCGTGGCCGCGCTGGCGCCGAGCTGGATGAAATTGCGTCTTTGCATGGGGGTCCTCCTCTGATATGTCTCTGGTCTTCTGGATGGGGCAGCGTCTATGCGCTGTTCTCTCGTCGTCGTGGTCGCTCGCCGAACGAACGGACAAGCTGCACAAAATATCGCACACCCACGGGGATGAGTTCATCGTTGAACTCGTAGCTCGGGTTGTGCAACTCGCACGGCCCGGCCGAGCGGCCATCGATGCGCTGGTCGGCCGCGCCATTGCCGATAAAGGCATAGCAACCCGGCCGGGCCTGCAGCATGAAGGCGAAGTCTTCCGAGGCCATCGTCGGCTCGCAGTCACGGATGACCTTCGCCCCGCCGACGACCTGCGTGGCGACCTGCGCGGCATAGGCCGCTTCATCGGGGTCGTTCACGGTGGGCGGGTAGCTTCGGAAGAAGTCGGATCGGGCGGTACAGCCGAAGGCTTGCGCGGTGCTGGCCGCGATCTCGCCGATGTGCCTCTCGATGGCCGTGGTGACCGCGCCATCGAAGGTGCGCACCGCGCCGCTGAGCCAGGCCTCGCCCGGCACCACGCCGTCGGCATGGCCCGAATGGATCTGGGTCACGGAGAGCACCGCGTTGTCGATGGGCCGCAGGCGCCGCGTGATGATGGTCTGCAACGACAACGCAATCTGCGAGGCGGCCAGCAGGGCATCAGAGCCGTTGTGCGGCATGGCCGCGTGGCATGCCGTTCCCTGCACCTGCACCTTGAAGAGGTTGCTCGAGGCCATGAGGCCGCCCGCGCGCAGCGCGACGCTCCCCTGCGGCAGGCCGGGCCAGTTGTGCACGCCGAATACCGCGTCGACCGGAAAGCGATCGAACAGCCCGTCGTCGATCATCGCCCGCGCACCGGCTCCGCCCTCTTCCGCCGGCTGGAAGATAAAGTGCACCGTGCCGCTGAATTCGTCGCGACGCGCCGCGAGATGGCGCGCAGCACCCACCAGCATCGCCATGTGGCCGTCGTGTCCGCAGGCATGCATGACGCCCGGGTTGCGCGAGCGGTGCGCGAATGTGTTGGCCTCCTGGATCGGTAGCGCGTCCATGTCGGCGCGCAGGCCGATCGACGTGGGGCCGGGGCGCCCGCTGAGCGTGCCGACCAGGCCGGTCCTGCCGATGCCCCGCGTAACTTCAACGCCCCAGGATTCGAGTGCGTCGCTGACGACTTGCGCGGTTTCGTGGACCTCGTAGCCGAGCTCGGCGCAGGCATGAAGGCGGCGTCTCAGTTCGCGGACGGGCGCTTCATCGATAACTTCGTGGACATGGCTCATGGGGCAAGGCTTTCCGTCGAAGCGTCGAACGCGTCAGGCCAAAGCCGCTTTGGCCTGGACCTTGGAGCCCTTGTCGATGACCCCGGATTGCGATGACCCCGGCCGCACCAGCGCGTAGAGGTCCTTGGGGTCGTGCAGCGTAGGCACCAGGTTCAACTCGTGCCCCACGCCATGCCGCTGGCCCAGGTCGCGCAGGTAGCGCAGCGCGGAGAAGTCCTCGAGCGCGAAGCCCACCGAATCGAACACCGTGACCTCCTGCTCGCTCGTCCGGCCCGGCTGAGCACCCGAGACAATCTGGTGGAACTCCGTCACCGGGAAATCTGCGGGCATCTGCTGGATGTCGCCTTCGATCCGTGTCTGCGGTTCGTACTCGACGACAACGCGCGCGAGGCTGAGCACCTCTGGATGCAACTCAGTCTTGCCGGGGCAATCGCCGCCGACCGCGTTGACGTGCATGCCTGGCTCCACCATTTCAGGCCGCAGGATGGTGGCATTGGTTTTGTCCGCGGTGACGGTCGTGACGATGTCGGCGCCACGCACGGCATGCTCGGCCGTCTGCGAAATCGTGACCTCGAGTCCCGGGAATGCCGCGAGATTGCGCTTGAGCTTTTGCGAAGCCTCGATGTCAGTGTCGTACAGGCGGATCTCGCGAATGCCGAGCATCGAATGAAACGCGATCGCCTGGAACTCGCTTTGCGAGCCGTTGCCGATCATGGCCATGCTGCGTGAGGACTTGCGCGCCAGGCGGCTGGCGGCCAGTGCGGACATGGCGGCCGTGCGGATGGCGGTGAGCAGCGTCATCTCGCTTAGCAACAGCGGGAAGCCGGTGCCGACGTCGGCAAGCACGCCGAAGGCCATCACCGTTGGCAGCGCGCTGAAGGTGTTCTGAGGATGGCCGTTGACGTACTTGAATGCATAGAGCGCCTCGTTGGCCGTCGGCATGAGTTCGATGACGCCGACGGTGGAGTGGCTGGCCACGCGGGCGGACTTGTCGAAGCTCTTCCAGTCGCGGTAGTCGGATTCGATGTAGCTCGCCATGGCGGCAATCATCTGGGGAAGGCCTTCGCGCTGGACGATTTCCGCGACATCCTGAACGTCGATGTATTGAGTCATATGGGTCGGTGGTGGTTGGTGTTCGAAAGGGCTGTGGCGCTCATCCGCGCGCTTCGAAGCCCTGCAAGACATTGACGGCGTTGATGCCGATCTCGTCCACCATGTAGCCCCCCTCCATCGCGAAGAGCGTGGGGCACCGGATGGAGGCGATCTGGTCGCCGAGTCGGGAGAAGTCATCGGACTTCAACTGGAAGTGACTGATCGGATCGTTCTCGAAGGTGTCGACGCCCAGCGAGACGACCAGCAGGTCCGGGGCATGCGCGGCCACCGCCTGGCACGCAAGCTTCAAGGCCTGCGTGTAGGCCGCCCAGTCCGTGCCCTTGGCCAGCGGAAGATTGAGGTTGAAGCCGGTGCCGGCATGGGATCCTCGCTCGTCGGCATTGCCGCTGAAGTACGGATAGGAGACCGAAGGGTCGCCGTGGATGGACACGGTGAGCACGTCAGGGCGCTCGTAGAAGATGTCCTGTGTGCCGTTGCCATGATGGAAATCGACATCCAGGACGGCGACGCGTCTGGCGCCCTTGGCTATGGCATGGGAAGCCGCGATGGCCGCGTTGTTGAGGTAGCAATAGCCTCCCATGTATTCGCGGCCCGCATGATGCCCCGGCGGCCGGCACAGGGCGAAGGCGCTGCGTGCGCCTTCAAGCACGAGTTCGGCGCCGGTGAGGGCGAGGTTTGCGCTTTCCGCGACCGCATTCCAGGTGTGGGCCGTGATGGGCGCGCCCGCATCCATCGAGAAGTAGCCGAGCTTGCCCTCGATGACCGAAGGCTCGATGTCGTCGCGCATGTTGCGCACGGGCCAGACCAGCGGCAGTGCGTCGGAAGTCCGGCCACCCGCGCTCCATTGCTGCCAGGCCGTCGACAGGAAGCGCACATAGCGTTCGCTGTGCGCGCCGATGTAGTGCGCGAGGCCGAACGGACGGCATGCGATGACATTCCCCAGGCCCACTGCGCGCACGCGGCGCAGGATCGTGTCCGCGCGGCCCGGCTCTTCGAAGGAAGGCGTCAGAGCGCCGTCCTTGAGCTCCTTGCCGTGGTGCAGGTGATGGGAAGAACTGAAAACCGTAAGCATCTTTGCCCTCTGTTGATGGAAAAATCTTATCGCCGCATCAGCGCAAAAACTTTGCTATTGCTGCGTCACAAGTTATTCTTTTAGAAAATATCGACTACCAAAATCTCAAAATGAGCAAAAATCACCCTCTGCCACCTTTGGATGACATTGACATTGCCATGCTCGGCCTGCTGCAGGCCGACGGCGCCATTTCCAACGCGGCCCTCGGGGAGAAGTTGTCCCTCAGCGTCACCCCGTGCTGGCGACGCCGCAAGCGCTTGCAGGACGACGGCGTGATCAAGGACTACCAGGCCAATCTCGACCGGCGCATGCTCGGGCTCGACGTGCTGGCCTTCGTGCAGATCCAGTTCGGCATGCATGCCGACGACGCGCCGGACAAGTTCGAGAAGGCCATGAAACTGCTGCCCGAGGTGCTGTCATGCCACAAGATCACCGGTGACGCCGACTACCTTCTGCAGGTCCTGGCCACCGACCTGGACGCTTACAGCGAATTCGTGGAGCAGGTTTTTCGCAAGCAGCGCGGCGTTGTTTCGATCAAGTCGAGCCTGGCGCTGCGGGAGGTGAAGGCGTCGGCGCGGATACCGGTCGCGAAGCGTTGAGCGCCTCGGAGAGAATGCGCGCGATGAAACGCCAAGGCACACTCATTCGCTGGGAAAAAGACAGGGGCTTCGGCTTCATTCGCTCACCCGATATCCCCGCCGATGTGTTCGTGCACCTGCGTGACTTCGCCGACCGTGGCGCCGCGCCGCAGGTCGGCATGAAGCTCAGCTTCGAAGAGATCCACGTGGGCGGCAAGGGGCCGCGTGCCATGGCGGTGCGGGCGGCGAGCGCGACACAGCAAGCGGAACGCCGACGCGCGTCCGAAGCGCCGCGCCGAAAGACCGATCCTTCCAACGGCCGCGCCCGCGAGGCAGCGCAAACATCTTCCTCATTGCCGGTGGCCCTGCTGCTGGCAATCTACGTCGCGCTGCTTGGCTACGGCGTCTGGACCGCGCGCCTGCCACCGATCGCACTGGGTGTGCTGCTGGTGATCAGCCTGCTGACCTTCTTCGTCTATGGCTTCGACAAGGGCGCCGCCGAAGCAGGCCGCTGGCGCACGGCGGAAAGCACGCTGCACATGCTGTCGCTGGCCGGTGGCTGGCCGGGCGCATGGTTCGCCCAGCGGGTGTTCCGCCACAAGATTCGCAAGCCCGAATTCATGGCGGTCTACTGGACGACGGTGCTGGGCCACTTCGCAGTCGTGGGCGCATGGGTCGGCAAGCTGCTGCCGGCGAGCCTTCTGGGAGCCTGAGAACCTCAAGTCGAGATGGCCGTGCCACCTCGACTTGCCAATCGACTCAACGCCCCTTGCGAATCGCCGGCCGCGCCCCGCCCGGCTTCTTGCCCGCCACAGGCCGGCCCGAGCCGTTGTCCCGCGGCGGCAGGCCCGTGTGCTGCGTGAGCAGCCTGCCCTTGGTCACCGGTGATGACTTCACCTTCTCGGCCGACGCGCTGGAGTTGCTGCGCCGCGCACTGGTGTAGCTGCCATCGGTCAGCGGCTGCCAGGTCGGGATCAGGTGGTGCTTGCCGTTGCCGATCAGGTCGGAGCGGCCCATGGCCTTCAACGCCTCGCGCAGCAGCGGCCAGTTGTTGGCATCGTGGTAACGCAGGAAGGCCTTGTGCAGGCGGCGGCGCTTGTCGCCGCGCACGATGTCCACCGTCTCGCTCTCGCGCGTGATCTTGCGCAGCGGATTCTTGTTGGAGTGGTACATCGCCGTGGCCGTGGCCATCGGGCTGGGGTAGAAGGTCTGCACCTGGTCGGCGCGGAAGCCGTTCTTCTTGAGCCAGACCGCGAGGTTCATCATGTCCTCGTCGCTGGTGCCCGGATGCGCGGCGATGAAATACGGGATCAGGTACTGCTTCTTGCCGGCCTCGGCGCTGAACTTCTCGAACAGCTGCTTGAACTTGTCGTAGCTGCCGATGCCCGGCTTCATCATCTTGGTGAGCGGGCCCTGCTCGGTGTGCTCGGGCGCAATCTTGAGATAACCGCCGACGTGGTGCTGCACCAGTTCCTTGACGTACTCGGGGCTCTGGACCGCGAGGTCGTAGCGCAGGCCGGAGCCGATCAGGATCTTCTTGATGCCCTTGAGCGCACGCGCGCGGCGGTAGATCTTGATGAGCGGATCGTGGTTGGTGCCGAGGTTCTGGCAGATGCCGGGGTACACGCAACTCGGCTTGCGGCAGGCGGCCTCGATCTCGGGCGACTTGCACCCCAGGCGGTACATGTTGGCGGTCGGGCCGCCGAGGTCGGAGATGGTGCCGGTGAAGCCTTTCACCGAATCACGGATGGCCTCGACCTCCTTGATGATCGAGTCTTCCGAGCGGCTCTGGATGATGCGGCCTTCATGCTCGGTGATGGAGCAGAAGGTGCAGCCGCCGAAGCAGCCGCGCATGATGTTCACGCTGAAGCGGATCATTTCCCACGCGGGGATCTTGGTCGCGCCGTCGTGGCCGCCCTGCTCGTCGGCGTAACGCGGGTGCGGGCTGCGGGCGTAGGGCAGGTCGAACACGTAGTCCATCTCGGCCGTGGTCAGCGGGATGGGCGGCGGGTTGATCCAGACGTCGCGCGCGGTCGTGCCTTCGCCATGGGCTTGCACCAGGGCGCGGGCGTTGCCGGGGTTGGTCTCGAGGTGCAGCACGCGGTTGGCGTGCGCGTAGAGGACCGCATCTGAACGCACCTGTTCGTAGGAAGGCAGGCGGATCACCGAGCGATCGCGCGGCGGAACCTTGAGCCGGACCCGAGGGTTCGGCACGAAATTGATCGGCTTGATCGCCGGGTTGGCCTGGTTCGCCACGTCGGCGACGGCTTGCGCCTCGTCTTCGCGCGCACAGGTCGCACCGTTCGCCTTGGCCTGCTCCGACACCATCAGGTACGGATTCACATGCGCCTCGACGCGCCCCGGCTCGTCCACGCTGGTCGAGTCGATCTCGAACCAGCCTTCCGGCGTGTCGCGCCGCACGAAGGCGGTGCCGCGCACGTCGGTGATCTGCTGGATCGGCTCCTTCGCGGCGAGGCGGTGCGCCACCTCGACGATCGCGCGTTCGGCATTGCCGTACAGCAGCAGGTCGCACTTGCTGTCCACCACGATCGAGCGGCGCACCTTGTCCGACCAGTAGTCGTAGTGCGCGATGCGGCGCAGAGAACCTTCGATGCCGCCCAGCACGATCGGCACGTCGTTCCAGGCTTCCTTGCAGCGCTGCGAGTAGACGATGGCCGCGCGATCCGGCCGCTTGCCGCCGACGTCGCCGGGCGTGTACGCGTCGTCGCTGCGGATCTTCCGGTCCGCCGTATAGCGGTTGATCATCGAATCCATGTTGCCGGACGTGACGCCGAAGAACAGGTTCGGCTTGCCAAGCGCCTTGAAGGGCTCGGCGCTCTGCCAGTCGGGCTGCGCGATGATGCCGACGCGGAAGCCCTGCGCCTCCAGCATGCGGCCGATCACGGACATGCCGAAGCTCGGATGGTCGACATAGGCGTCGCCGGTGACCACGATGATGTCGCAACTGTCCCAACCCAGCGCCTCCATCTCCTTGCGCGAGGTGGGCAGGAATTTGGCCGTGCCGAAGCGGGCCGCCCAGTACTTGCGATAGCTGGTCAGCGGCTTGGCGGCGCGATGAAAGAAGGAGACGTCGACAGGGGCGTTCATTGAAATTGCGGCTGGCGTGGGGCTGGCGCAATGCAACGCCATGTGGGCCCAAAGTGGGCAACCGTCCATTTTAGGGTTTTACCGTAGGTTTGTCGCCCTAAAGACCTTCCAGTGACGTCCCCGGCCATTCGAATATGATTGCTTTTGTCAATTAATATAGATGACCATGTCAATTATCACCGCTGCACCCCGCTCTGTGGACGCCGCCGCCGTAAAGGCCGTCCGGCAGTTCAACCGCTTCTACACCGCCCGCATCGGCGCGCTCGACGGCTACCTTGGCAGCGACCTGTCACTGACCGACGTTCGCGTGCTTTACGAACTGGCGCATCGCGACATGCCGGTGGCCAGCGAAATCGGCAAGACGCTCGGCCTGGATGCGGGCTACCTCAGCCGGATCCTGCGCCGCTTCGATGCGGCCGGCTGGCTGACGCGCAAACCGCATCCCGGCGACGCGCGCCACCAGCTGCTGGCGCTGACGGAGGCCGGCCATGCGGCCTTCGCGCCGCTGCAGCAGAAATCTCGCGACGAAGCCGGTGCGCTGCTCTCCCCGCTTTCCGCCGCGGAACGCCAGCAGATGCTGGCGGCGATGCGCACCGTCGAATCCTTGCTCGACCCCCACAAACCCGCGTCGACCCGGCTCACCACTGTGGTGCTGCGCGACCCCTTGCCCGGCGACATCGGCTGGGTGGTGCAGCAGCACGGCGAAATCTACGCGCGCGAGTACGGCTGGAACAGCGAGTTCGAGTCGCTGGTTGCCGACATCGCGGCGCAGTTCATGCGCAAGTTCCAGCCGGAGTGGGAGAAATGCTGGGTCGCCGAACTCGACGGCGAACGCGTGGGCGCGGTGTTCCTGGTGCGCAAGTCGGCCACGACGGCGCAGTTGCGCATGCTGATACTCACACCCCGGGCGCGCGGCCTGGGGCTGGGCGCGAAGCTCACCGACGAATGCATCGCCTTCGCGCGGCGCAAGGGCTACAAGAAGATGGTGCTGTGGACCAACAGTTGCCTGACCGCGGCGCGCGGCATCTACGCGGCACGGGGGTTCAAACTGACAAAGTCGGAGCCGTACGAAGGCTTTGGCCAGCAACTCGTCGGCGAGACGTGGGAGCTGAAGCTGTAAGAGACGGGCGTCGGATCTACGGCAATTCAACCCCTGCCGCCGCAGCCGCTGCGCGGACCGGCGCTGGCCAGTTGATGTTGCCCGGGTCCTTGCCGCTCGCCATGCCCATGAGGTACGCGGGCTCGGCGCCAATGTTCCTGAAGCCACGCGACACGCCCGGTGGAATCGCCACGGTGTCCCAGGGCTCGAGCACCACGCTGCGCTCGCCGGTCGGCCCCCAGAAGATCTCCCACCGCCCCGAGAGCGCGACGAAGACTTCCTGCGTCAGGTGGTTGTGCAGCGGCGCCGATTTGCCGGGCTCGCAGCAGACGATGTTCAGGTGGAAGCCCTCGGCCGCGAGCGGCGCGGCGGGCGGCGTGCCGAGTACGCGGTAGGTCATGCGCTCGCAACCCGGGATGGCGGCATCGACGTAGTCCGTCGTCGGCTGGAGCGAGCGAAAGCGCGCGACGCGGCCCTGCATCTCTTCGACGGTCGGATTGGCGTCCGTGATCGGGGCGGTGGGCGGCATGAAGGGCTCCGCGTGCGTGGGTGGGTCGCGCGAGTCTTTCATTCTTTCGGCGTGAAATCCAGTGGCCTCCGCCACCAGCGCAGCACCGGACGGCCCCGTCCCTGGAGGCGCATCAACCCCCGACGACGCGCATCCCCATCAACACGATCACCGCCACGGCCAGCACCACCGTCGTCGCCTGCCAGAAGCGCACCGGGTTCCGCTCGATCAGCGGCATCGGCCTCTCGCGCATGAACTCCGGCCCCGGCGCGCGCAGGTCATGCGCGAGCTCGCTCACCGCCTGCTGACGCTTCGCAGGGTCCGGATGCAGCGCCTTTTGCAACACCGCATCGAGCCATGCCGGCAACTCTGGCCGGAAATGGCGCACCGGCACATAGCGCAGCCTGTTCACATCCGCCGGCGTCCGGATGCGCGAGGCGTCCAGTCCATAGGGCAGTTGGCCGGTCAGCATGCGGTACGCGATCACGGCCAGCGAGAACAGCTCGGAGCGCACATCGCCGCCCCGCCCGACAAAGTATTCCGGCGCCGTGTATTGCAAGGTGCCCGCGATGGCGAGTGCGCGCTGATCGCCGGTGCCTTCGGCCAGGCCCGCCACATGCGTGGACGCCAGGTCGATGATCTTGACCGTGCCGGCGCGGTCGATCATCACGTTCTCCGGCCGGATGTCCTGGTGCAGCATCTCGCGCCGATGCAAGGCCTGCAGCCCCATGGCCAACTGCTCCACGATGCCGCGCACGCTGTCCAGGCCGGGGCGCGGATGATCGACCATCCATTGCGCCAGTGTCTGGCCGTCGACGTACTCCATCGCGACATACAGATGGCTGCGCGGGCGCTCGACGGCGCTGGCCTTCAGCACATGCGGGCTGTCGACGCGACGCGCAATCCACTCTTCGAGCACGAAGCGGTCGAGGTAGTCGGCGTCATCGCGCAGGTCCACGGAAGGCAGCTTCAGCACCGCCTGCTGGCCGGTGGCATCGTCCACGGCGAGGTGCACATGGCTGCGCGCGCTCACCTGCAGTTCGCGCACGAGCGTGAAGCCTTCGAACTTGGCGCGTGGCGCGAGGGGTGGCGGGATTGCGAGCTTGTCGCGCTGCATCGGCAGCGGCGCCGCGTGGGGCGCAGGAAGCTCGTCGATGCGAAGCAGCTGCACCGTCGCATCGTCTTTCGAGCCCCGCGCCTTGGCCTCGCTCGCGAGCAGCCGCGCCGCTTCGTCGAGGTCAGGGCCGCCCTGCGCCAGCGCGGCATGCACCGCCTCCGCATCGAGGTGCATGTACGCACCATCGGTGGCCAGCAGGTAGACCTCGCCGGCCTCGGCTTCCCAATGGTCGTAGTCGATCTCCACGCGCGAATCGGCACCCAGCGCGCGCCCGAGGTACGACTCCACCGACGACAAATGCACGCGGTGATCGTCCGTGAGTTGCTCGAGCGCGTGCGCATGCAGTCGGTAGATGCGCGAGTCGCCCACATGCAGCAGGTGCACCTCGCGCCCCTTGAGGACCAGCGCGCTGAAGGTGCAGACGTAGCCGCTGTCCTTGTCGAAGCGCGCATCGCTTCGCATCGTCTGCGCATGCAGCCAGGAGTTGGTGGCGCTCAGCACGCGCTGGGCTGCGCGGCGCACCGACCATGTCTCGGACGTGGCGTAGTAGTCGTCGAGAAAGCCGCGCACCGCCGCCGCACTGGCCACCTGGCTGACGCGGCTGGAGCCGATGCCATCGGCAATCGCCACCGCGATGCCCTTGGAAAAACGCGCCAGCCCCTGCGGCAGCATCGCGCCGTGGAAGTCCTGGTTGATGCCCTCGGCGCCGGCCAGCGAGTGCTGGCCGAGCGTCACGCGAAGCTCTTTGCGCAATCGCCTGTGCTCAGGTCAGGGCGCGCTTGGGGGCCGTCTTGTAGTGCGTCGCGTACAGCGTCAGCCCCACGAAGCTCAGGCCACCGACGAGGTTGCCCAGCACCGTCGGGATCTCGTTCCAGATCAGGTAGTCCATCAGCGTGAAATTGCCGCCGAGCATCAGGCCGGTGGGGAACAGGAACATGTTGACGATCGAGTGTTCGAAGCCCATGTAGAAGAAGATCATCACGGGCATCCACATGCCGATGGCCTTGCCCGACACGCTGGTGGACATCAATGCAGCGACCACGCCCGTCGACACCATCCAGTTGCACATCACACCGCGGATGAACAGCGTCAGCATGCCCGCTGCGCCGTGCGACGAATAGCCCACCGTGCGGCCTTCGCCGATGTGGCCCAGCTTCTGGCCGATGGCGTTGGGCGCCTCGCTGAAGCCGAAGGTGAAGATGATCGCCATGAACACGGCCACGGTCAGCGCGCCGGCGAAGTTGCCGCAGAACACCAGGCTCCAGTTGCGCATCACGCCCTTCCAGGTGGCGCCGGGGCGCTTGTCGAGCACGGCCAGCGGTGCCAGCGTGAACACGCCCGTCAGCAGGTCGAAGCCCATGAGGTACAGCATGATGAAGCCGACCGGGAAGAGCATGGCGCCGATCAGCGCGTTGCCCGTGTTGACGGTGATGCTCACGGCAAAGGCCGCGGCCAGCGCCAGGATGGCGCCGGCCATGTAGGAGCGGATGAGCGTGTCGCGGGTGGACATCAGGAGCTTGGATTCGCCGGCGTCGACCATCTTGGTGACGAATTCGGCAGGTGCGAGGTAGGCCATGGGGTTCCTTGGGGATCTGAAATGAAAAGGGGTTCAGGAGAGCGCGACGTGGACGCGGCCCTCGTGGACACGCACCGCATGGGCGCGCACCGAGTGCTCCGGCGCTTCGAGGCATTCGCCGCTGCGCAGGTCGAAGTGGTTCTTGTAGAGGGGGGACGCGACGACGATGCGCTCGCCCAGGCTGCCGACCAGGCCGCGCGACAGCACGCTGGCCCTGGACTTCGGATCGACGTTGTCGATGGCAAAGAACTCCTGCGCGCCGGCCACGTTGAAGATCGCGACATGCACGCCGTCGACGAGCGCGCAGACGCCGGTGTCGGGCAGGATGTCGGTGGCTGCGCACACAGCCGTCCAGTGAAGGGTTTCGGTGCTCATGGGGATGTCCTCAGGCGGTTTCGAGATCGTTGGCGCTTTCGTCGCGCTGCGCGCCGCGCGCCGGCCGGATCTGGCCGCGCTCTTCCACGAACACGATGTGCTCGTCCGGCTTCTCGCTGTTGACGAAGGAGCGGAAGCGCTGGCGCGTGGCCGGGTCGTTCACGGCGGTCTTCCATTCGCACTGGTAAGTGCTGACGACGTGCTGCATCTGCGCTTCGAGTTCCGCGCCCAGGCCCAGCGTGTCGCTGATCAGCACGCCCTTGAGGTAGTCGAGGCCGCCCTCCAGGCTCTCGCGCCAGGTGCTGGTGCGCTGCAGCCGGTCGGCCGTGCGCACATAGAACATGAGGAAGCGGTCGACCAGCTTGATGAGCTCTTGCTTCGACAGGTCGGAAGCGATGAGCTCGGCATGGCGCGGCTTCATGCCGCCGTTGCCGCACACATAGAGGTTCCAGCCCTTCTCGGTGGCGATCACGCCCACGTCCTTGCTCTGCGCCTCGGCGCATTCACGCGTGCAACCCGAGACACCGAACTTGATCTTGTGGGGCGTGCGCAGGCCCTTGTAGCGGTTCTCCAGTTCGATGGCCATGCCCATGCTGTCGTCGACGCCGTAGCGGCACCAGGTCGAGCCGACGCAGCTCTTCACCGTGCGCAGCGACTTGCCGTATGCATGGCCTGATTCAAAGCCCGCAGCAATCAATTCTTCCCAGATCGCAGGCAACTGCTCGACACGCGCACCGAACAGGTCCACGCGCTGGCCGCCGGTGATCTTGGTGTAGAGGCCGTACTTCTTCGCGACCTGCCCCACGGCGATCAGCCCATCGGCCGAGACCTCGCCGCCCGGCATGCGCGGCACCACGGAGTACGAGCCGTCCTTCTGGATGTTGCCGAGGAAGTAGTCGTTGCTGTCCTGAAGACTGACCAGGTCCTTCTTGAGCACGAAGTCGTTCCAGCAGGAGGCGAAGATGCTCGCGGCGGTCGGCTTGCAGATGTCGCAGCCCAGGCCCTTGCCGTGTTTGGCGAGCAGGTCGCCGAAGGTCTTGATCTCGCCCACACGGACCAGGTGGAACAGCTCCTGGCGCGAATACGGGAAGTGCTCGCACAAATGGTTGTTGACCGCCATGCCGCGCTTGCTCATTTCCATCTTCATGACTTGCGTGACCAGCGGCACGCAGCCCCCGCACGATGCACCGGCCTTGGTGCAGGCCTTGAGGTCGGCCACGGTGCAGGCGCCCTCGCCGACCGCTGCGCAGAGCTGCCCCTTGCTCACGTTGTTGCACGAGCAGATCTGCGCCGTGTCGGGCAGCGCTTCCACACCGATGCCCGGGCGCGCCTTGCCGTCGCTCGAAGGCAGGATCAGGAACTCCGGGTCCTCCGGCAGTGCAATGCCGTTGAGCGCCAGTTGCAGCAGGTTGCCATACTCGCTGGCATCGCCCACCAGCACGGCACCCAACAGTTGCTTGCCGTCCTCGCTCACGACGATCTTCTTGTAGATCTGCTTGTGCTCGTTGACGTACTGGTAGGCGCGCGACTTGGGCGTCTTGCCGTGCGCGTCACCGATGCTGGCCACGTCCACGCCCATCAGCTTGAGCTTGGTGCTCATGTCGGCGCCGGTGAAGGCGGCTTCATCCTGACCGGCGATGTGCTTCGCGGCAACGCGTGCCATGTCGTAGCCCGGTGCGACGAGGCCGAAAGTCTGGTCGTTCCAAGCCGCGCATTCGCCGATGGCGTAGATGTTGCGGTCGCTGGTGCGGCAGTGCGAATCCACCGCGATGCCGCCGCGCGCACCCACTGCCAGCAGGCTCTGGCGTGCCAGTTCGTCGCGCGGACGGATGCCGGCGGAGAACACGATCATGTCGGTCTCCAGGTGCGTGCCATCGGCGAACACCATGCGGTGCCGGGCCGTCGCGCCGTCGACGATCTCCACCGTGTTGCGGCCGGTGTGCACATGCAGGCCCAGCGCCTCGATGCTGTTGCGCAGCGCACGCCCGCCGCCTTCATCGACCTGCACGGCCATGAGGCGCGGCGCGAACTCCACCACATGCGTTTCCAGGCCCATGTCGCGCAGGGCCTTGGCGCACTCCAGGCCCAGCAGGCCGCCGCCCACGACCACGCCGGTCTTCGAGCGGGCGCCGCAGGCCTTCATCGCTTCCAGGTCCTCGATGGTGCGGTAGACGAAACAGTTGGCACGGTCGCGCCCCGGCACCGGCGGCACGAAGGGCGAGGAGCCCGTGGCCAGCACCAGCTTGTCGTAGTGCACCACTTCGCCGTCGGCGGTGGTGATGGTGTTGTTGCGGCGCTCGATGGCCACGGCCTTCGCGGCCAGGCGCAAAGTGAACCCGCTGCGCTCGAAGAAACCGGGCTCGACCAGCGAAAGGTCTTCCGCCGTCTTGCCCGAGAAGAACTCGGACAGGTGCACCCGGTCGTAGGCCGGACGGGGCTCTTCGCAGAGCACCGTGACCTCGGCCTGCGCGATGCCCAACTCGTGAAGCTGCTCCAGAAACTTGTGGCCCACCATGCCGTGGCCAATCACTGCGATTTTCATGTCGGATCCTGCACACACAACCGAAACCGTGAGGGTGCGGACCACCGGACGTCGCTGTCTGATACGACAGCGGGCAGTGGGCCCCCGCATGGAACGGATGCGAATCGGGTTGGAACAGACGGACTGCCAGCGTCATTGCTGTCGGTCCGCCTCGAATCCCGCCGTCATTAGCGGAGGCACTTGGCCTGCGGCAACGGTGCCGTGCAGGTCAGTGCAATGGTGTGAGCAACATCCGTGCCGGCTTCCAACAACCCGGAAAGCCGCGAATCCCGGCCGTTCAGGGCGCGACGTGCGCCCATCTGGTGCGCCGCAGCATTGCGAACGCACCGAACTGGGACGAGATGGGCGGGGCCGCATGTGCGGCTCTTCCGAGCACTGCCTTAAAGTGAAGTCTCCGACCACAGCCACCAAAGCCTGGAGCAGCAACCTTGGACCTCCGCGATCTCCAGTACTTCGAAGTCATCGCCGAACTCGAGCACATGGGGCGCGCGGCCGAACGCCTGCATCGCACGCAGCCGGCCTTGACGAGTTGCGTGCGCCGGCTGGAAGACGCCTGCGGTGCCGCCCTCTTCGAGAAGACCGGTCGCGGCATCCGTCTCACCGCCGCCGGCAAGGCGCTGCTCAAGTGGGCGCAGCGCACGCGCTTCGACGTGGAGAGCGCACGCCGCGAGATCGGCGACATCGGGCGCGGCCTCACTGGCAACATCAAGGTCGGCATCGTGCCGACCGCCGCGCAGTTCCTGCTGCCGCCCGCCGCGCGCGACCTGATGCGCGAGGCGCCCGGCGTCACCCTGCGCACCACGGTCGCGCTGGTCGACGTACTGAAACCGCTGCTGCGTGCGGGCGACATCGACCTGATGGTCGGCACCGAAGGCCCGACCGAATCGGGCTTTGCCTCGCAGTACCTGGCAGAAGACGTGATCGTGGTCGCCGCGAACGACAAGCACCCCATCTTCGACAAGCCCAAGCCCGGCCTCAAGGATCTCGTCGACTATCGCTGGGTGCTGCAACCACCCGGCGCGCCGACACGCGACTGGCTCGACCAGACCTTCGACCGCAACCGCATCACGCGCCCCGTGGTGCAGGTCGAAAGCACGATGCTGCTGATGCTGCCGACGCTGATCGGCGAGACCGGCCTGTTGAGCTTCATCTCGCGCCTGCACCTGCAGGCCGGCCGCTCCGGCGCAGCGCTGCGTGAAGTGAAGCTGCCCGCCACGACGATGCGCCGTCGCATGGTCGTGACCTATCGAGACAGCGGCTACATCTCGCCCGCCGCGCAACGGCTGATCGATCTGCTGGCGAAATACGCAGAGGGACCGCGGGCCTAGGAACGACGGGGGCGAAAGCATCGTCAGGCCGCTCGCGATGTCCGAAATTTGCATCCTCAATTCTTGTGAGCAACAGCGCTTGCGGAGGCTTGCCGCAGTGCATCGAAGCGTCGATGATTTGCAATGCAGGGTGGGCGTTCGCAAACCTGGGAGACCTCCATGGCCTGGAAGGAAATTGTTGGGTCGGCCTTCGACGCCGATGCGTTCGACGCTTACTGTCACGGGCTGAGTTGGACAGCGTGGCGGCCGTCGTTCATCACTGTCCACAACACCGCGGCGCCCTCCCTTGCGCAGCGACCCAATGGGTTCACCAAGACCCACATCCAGAACCTCGTCACCTTCTATCGCGACAAGCAGGGATGGAGTGCCGGTCCGCACCTGTTCATCGATGACCGGCAGATATGGGTGTTCACGCCCTTGACCGTCTCTGGCGTGCACTCGCCCAGCTGGAACAAGACGGCCTTGGGGATCGAGATGCTTGGAGACTATGACAAGGACGCCTTCGATTCGGGCAGGGGCTTGCTGGTCCGCCAGAACACCGTGGCCGCCATGGCGACGCTCTGCGCCATCCTGGGCATGGACCCCTTGACGATGAAGCTTCACCGGGAAGACCCCAAAACGACGCATGCCTGCCCGGGAACCCATGTCAAGAAGCTGGAGCTCATCCAGGACGTCCAGGATCTCCTTGTCCAGCGGCACGCTGGTGAACACCTCGTGTAGATCTGGGGATGCAATACCCCAAGCCGCATCTATCAATCTTCAAAAACTATCGATTGGACTGAATAGACCGCTCGTCGAATACTTGGCTCCATCAAACGCACCGCCCGCAATCACGCGGGACGGGCGCAACAGGAGACAAGTTCATGCAACAACACCGCGCTTTCACTGCCTCGCGCCGCACCCTCGGCATCGCCGCCCTCTCGCTCGTCGCCAGCGCCACGCTCCTGGCGCACGCCCCGGCCTCGGCCCAGGCCGCCTGGCCGTCGCGGCCGATCAAGCTCATCGTCCCCTTCCCCGCTGGCGGCGGCACCGACCTGATTGCGCGTGAAGTCGCCAACAAGGTCGCCACCAGCAACGGCTGGTCGATCATCATCGACAACAAGCCGGGCTCGGGCGGCAACCTCGGCGTGGATGCGGCGGCCAAGGCACCCGCCGACGGCTACACGCTGGTGCTGGGCCAGACCAGCAACCTGGCCATCAACCCCACGCTCTACCCCAAGCTGCCCTACAACCCCGAGAAGGACCTGACCCCGGTCGTGCCGGTCGCCACCGCACCGCTGCTGCTCGTGGTGGCCGCCGACTCGCCCTACAAGTCGCTCGCCGACGTGGTGGCCGCCGCCAAGGCCAAGCCGGAGTCGCTGAACTACGCCAGCTCCGGCAGCGGCACGGTGGCGCACCTCGCGACCGAGCTGTTCCAGAAGACCGCCGGCGTCAAGTTCACGCACGTTCCGTACAAGGGCGCGGCACAGGGCTCGACCGACCTGATCGGCGGCCAGCTGCAGATGTACATGTCCTCGGTGCCGACGCTGATCGGCTACGTCAAGAACGCGAAGATGCGCGCCATCGCCGTCACGTCTGCCAAGCGCACGGCCGACCTGCCCGCGGTGCCGACCATTGCCGAGTCTGGCTACAAGGGCTTCGAGGCGGTGACCTGGTTCGGCGTGGCCGGGCCGGCGGGTCTGCCGAAGGACATCGTTGCCAAGCTGAACGGCGCGTTCAACAAGGCGCTGCAGGACCCCGAGGTCAAGAAGAAGCTGGCGAGCCAGGGCACCGATGCGCTCGGTGGCACGCCCGAGCAGTTCGCCAAGCTGATCCATGACGACATCGGGCGCTGGGGCGCGATCGTCAAGGAGTCGGGGGCGAAGGTCGACTGAAGCAGGCACATCCATCGCCGCTGCCCCTCACCCTGACCCTCTCCCCAGCGGGGAGAGGGAAGGACAAACACACCCTGAACCGAAAGAACACCATGACGACAAACACCCTTCCCGACATCATTCGCGACTTCCAACGTGTCCCCGCCCACATCGTGGCGCAAGCCGCCGAACTGCAACCCGCCATCCTGGCCGACGTGGCCGGTCGCCGCGGCGCGGTGGATGGCCGCATCAAGGCGCTGCGGCCCCGCATGAAGCTGGCCGGCACGGCCTTCACCGTCGAAGTCCGCCCCGGCGACAACCTCATGATCCACGCCGCCATCGCCATGGCCAAGCCGGGCGACGTGCTGGTCATCGACGGCAAGGGCGACCAGACCTCGGCACTCATGGGCACGATCATGATGACGGCCTGCCAGAAGCTCGGCATCGCTGGCGTGGTGATGGACGGCGCCTGCCGCGACAGCCTGGAGATCGACGAGATGGACTACCCGGTGTTCTCGGTCGGTACCAATCCGAACGGCCCGACCAAGAACATCGGCGGGCGCATCGGGCATCCGGTGTCGATCGGCGGCGTGACGGTGCATCCCGGCGACTTCGTGATCGGCGATGGCGATGGTGTCGTCGTGGTGGAGCGCGAGAAGATCGAAGCACTTCTGCCGCTGGCCGCGAAGAAGGTCAAGGACGAAGCCGCGCGCATCGCGGCCATCAAGGGTGGCGAGACCGCCGCCAAGTGGCTCGACGCCGCACTGCGCTCCGCCGGCGTGCTGAAGGAAGGGGAAACGCTGTGAGCACCATCCTCGTCACCGGCGCCGACCTGGCGCCGCAAGCACTGGCCCTGCTCGAAGGTCACGAGGTGATCTACGCCGGCAAGACGCCGACCGAAAGCGATCTCGTGGCACTGTGCGGCGCGCATGACCCTGTCGCCATCATCGTGCGCTACGGCAAGGTCGGCGCCGCCGTGATGGACGCGGCGCCCTCGCTGCGCGTGATTTCCAAGCACGGCAGCGGCACCGACACCATCGACAAGGTGGCGGCGCAGGCGCGCGGCATCGAGGTGGTCGCGGCTGCCGGCGCCAACGCCGCCGCGGTGGCCGAGCAGGCACTGGCCCTGCTGCTGGCCTGCGCCAAGTCGGTGGTCGCGCTGGATGCGCGCATGCATGCGGGCCACTGGGACAAGGCAACGCACAAGAGCCTCGAACTGGGTGGGCGCACGATCGGCCTGGTCGGCCTCGGCGCGATCGGCTTGCGATTCGCACGCATGGCCGATGCCCTCGGCATGCGGGTCATCGGCTTCGATCCGTTCGCTCGCAACGTGCCGGCGTACGTGGAATGCGTGGACCTGCTGACGCTGTGGCGCGAGTCCGATGCGATCTCGCTGCACTGCCCGCTGACCGACGACAACCGCGGCCTGCTGGACACGGGCACGCTCGCGCAGTGCAAGCGCGGCGTGATCGTGGTCAACACGGCGCGCGGCGGCCTGATCGACGAAGCCGCGCTGCTGGACGCGGTGCGTTCGGGCCAGGTGGCCATGGCCGGGCTGGACAGCTTCGCGGTGGAACCGATGACCGCCGGCCATGCGTTCCAGGCCGAAAAGAACTTCGTGCTGAGCCCGCACATCGGCGGCGTGACCAGCGATGCCTACGTGAACATGGGCGTCGCCGCGGCCACCAACCTGCTGCAGGTGCTGTCACGCCAGCCCGCGGTGGTCGGCTGAGCATGCATAGAACAACAAGGAGACATCCATGAAGCATCCCCTCATGGCCGCATGGCTGGGAGGTGCGCTCGGCCTCGGCGGTGCACTGACGGCCCTGCCCGCACAGGCACAGCCGGCCTGGCCGGCCAAGCCGGTGCGCATCCTCGTCGGCTTCTCCGCCGGCGGCCCGACCGACGTCGTCGCGCGCGCGTTCGCCGAGCACGCGTCGCGCGCGCTGGGCCAGCCTTTCGTGGTGGACAACAAGCCCGGCGCCAACACCATCCTCGCGGCGGAAGCGGTGGCCTCGGCACCGGCCGACGGCTACACGCTGCTGCTGGGCGCCACCAACCACACGATGATCCCCGCGCTCTACAGCCAGCGCGTGAAGTTCGATGCAGTGCGCTCCTTTGCGCCGGTGTGCTCGGTGGCCGTCAGCCCGACGGTGCTGGTCGTCGGTCCCTCCATGCCGGTCAAGTCGCTCGGCGACTTCCTGAAGGAGGTCAAGGCGGCGCCGGGCCAGCGCACCTATGGCACGCCGGGCAGCGGGAGCTCCGGCCACTTCGCCGCCGCGCAGTTCACGCGGCTGACCGGGACCTCGATGAACCACATTCCGTACAAGGGGGCTGCGCAGGCCACGACCGACATGATGGGCGGGCAGGTCGACAGTTCCTTCGCGACGCTGGGCTCGGTGCTGCCGCAGGTGCAGGCCGGCAAGCTGAACGCGCTTGCCGTCGCCGCGCCGAAGCGCTCGGCCCTGCTGCCGAATGTGCCGACCTTCGAGGAGGCCGGCGTGAAAGGCTATTCCGCCGATGCCTGGTATGGCGTGCTCGCGCCGGCGAACACACCCGCTCCGATCTTGGCCACGCTGCGGCGCGTGGCCACCGAGTTCGCGCAGGCGCCGGCCACGGCCGAGAAGCTGCGCCTGCTGGGCATGGAACCTCGCAACGTCTGCGGCGACGCCTTCGGTGCGCAACTGGCGCAAGAGGTGAAGGCCTACGGCGATCTCGCCCGCACGCTCGACCTCAAGCCGGAATGAGCGCAGGCCGTTCACCGGACACAGTTTCATCCTTTCGGGAATCCCTTTCATGAAGAACCTCCTCCGCGGCGTGCTCGCCGCATCCCTCCTGGCCGCCGCCTCCGTTCACGCCGCATTCCCGGACCGGCCGATCACGATGGTCGTGCCCTATGCCCCGGGCGGGTCGGCCGATGCCCTGGCGCGCGTGCTTGCGGTGCGCATGGGCGCCAAGCTCGGCACCAGTGTGATCGTGGACAACCGCCCCGGTGCGAGCGGCAACATCGGTGCGACTTATGCATCGAAGGCCGCCCCCGACGGCTACACCATGCTGTACGACGCCACGCCCTATTCGATCAATCCGCACCTGTTCCCGCGCATGCCCTACGCCAGCAACGCGCTGCAGCCGCTGTCGCTGGTCGCGCTCGCTCCGAACATCATCATCGTCAAGGCCGATTCGCCGATCAAGGATGCCAAGGACCTGGTGGCGCGGGCCAAGGCCTCGCCCGGCAAGATCAACTACGCCTCCGGCGGCAGCGGCACGGTGCAGCGACTGGCGGCGGAACTGCTGCGCCAGAAGCTGGACCTCGACATGGTGCACGTGGGCTACAAGAGCGGCGGACCGGCCATCGTCGACGTCACGGGCGGGCAGGTCGACTTCATGTTCAGCACCATTGCCGCGTCCTATCCGCTGGTGTCGTCCGGCAAGCTGCGCGCGCTGGCGGTGTCGTCGCCGGAGCGGTCCAAGCGCCTGCCGCAGGTTCCGACGGTGGCCGAGTCCATCGTGCCGGGCTACGAAGCCTTCGAATGGAACGGCGTGCTGCTGCCCGCCGGCACGCCCGAGCCCGTCGCTGCCAAGCTGCACAAGGCGCTGGTCGACGTCCTGCAGGAAGACGAAGTGAAGCAGCGCTTCGCCGACGTGGGCGTGCAGCCCGTCGGATCCTCGCCCGCCGATTTCTCGGCCTTCCTGAAGAAGGAAGACGCCAAGTGGGCGGAAGTGATTCGCAAGGGCGACATCAAGCTCGACTGAATCCCATGACCCTGAACCCGCTCACGCAGCCCGTGCCCCATTCCGCGGGCCTCGGGCGACCGTCCCGTGTGCTGCCTGCCGGCGCGTGCGACAGCCACATGCACATCTTCGATCCCCGCTTCGCGCCGTCGCCGCACTGGAAGCGCCAGCCACCGCATGCGGGGGTCGATGCCTATCGCGCGCTGCAACGTCGGATCGGCACGTCGCGCACGGTGGTGGTGAACCCGTCCACCTATGGCACCGACAACGCCTGCCTGCTCGACGCGCTGGCACAGCTTGGCGACGAAGCGCGCGGCATTGCGGTGGTGGCAGCCGACGTCGACGATGCCGAACTCGACCGCCTGGATGCGCAGCGCGTCCGTGGCCTGCGCGTGAACTTCGTGACGCCGCAATCGTGGGGCGCCACCACTGCGGACATGCTGACGACGCTGGCGCGCAAGGCCGACCGACTGGGCTGGCACATCCAGGTCTTCATGCACCCGGAACAACTGGTCGAACTGGCACCCGTGCTCGCGGCGCTGCCGACCCCGCTGGTCATCGACCACCTGGCCCGCATCGATCCCGCGCAGGGCCCGGACAGCCCCTCCTTCGACACGCTGCGCAGCTTGATCGACCGCGGCCGCACCTGGGTCAAGCTGTCGGGCGTCTACATGCGCTCGCGCGAGGGCGCACCAGGGTACGGCGACGCCAGTGCCTTGGGCCGCGCGCTGGTGCAGGCCGCGCCGGAGCGCATGATGTGGGGCACCGACTGGCCGCACACCACGGAGACACCGGGCTCGGTCGACGACACCGACCTTGTCGAAGTGCTGCGCGCATGGTGCGGGGACGACGCGGTCATGGACCGTATCCTCGTGGACAACCCGCAACGGCTGTACGGCTTCGGCCCCTTCACCCCCACTGCGGCATGAATGCCGCGACGGAGATTCCCGTGTTTCTTCTGCAAGCGCCCCAGGTCCTGGAGCTCGAAGTCTTTTCCCGCATGCCGGAGTCCTTGCGCCGGCGCGAGCCTTCCGTCTGGGCCGACGCCAACCGCGGCGGTCAGATCACCGACTCCTTCCTCGAGGGCCCGGTGTTCGACGATGCCGGCAACCTGTACGTGGCCGACATTCCCTTCGGCCGCATCTTTCGCATCGACGCAGGAGGCCAGTGGTCGCAGGTCGCGGAGTACGACGGCGAGCCCAACGGCATGAAGTTCCTCGACGCGAACACGCTACTCGTCACCGACTACAAGAACGGCCTGATGCGCATCGACGTGAAGACGGGTACCGTCACGCCGCACCTGCAGCGCCGCAACACCGAGCGCTTCAAGGGCGTCAACGACCTGGTCATCGATGCCAAAGGCAACATCTACTTCACGGACCAAGGCCAGACCGGCCTGCACGATCCCACGGGTCGCCTGTACCGCCTGCGCCCCGACGGCCAGCTGGACCTGCTGCTGGCCAACGTCCCCAGCCCCAACGGCGTCGCCCTGTCGCCCGACGGCAAGCTGCTGTACCTGGCCGTGACGCGCGGCAACTGCGTCTGGCGCGTGCCCTTGCTGGCGGATGGCAGCGTGGCCAAGGTCAGCCAGTTCTTCACCTCCTACGGCCCGAGCGGACCGGACGGCCTCGCCGTCGACACGCAGGGCCGCGTGATCGTGGCCAATCCCGGCCTGGGCTATGTCTGGGTGCTGAACGCGCGAGCCGAGCCGGTGCTCGTGCTGCGCGGGCCGGCCGGCGCCTCCACCACCAACATCGCTTTCGGCGGCACGGACCGGTCCATCCTGTTCGTGACCGACTCGACACACGGGAACATCCTCCGTGCGCAACTGGATGTGCCGGGCGTGCCACTGCACCGCGGGGTGTCGCCAGGGTAGTACGTGGCAGCGCGGAGGCCCGCCTATGATCATTTCCAGAACAATCCTGGAGACCTCATGCCCGCCTTCACCACCCTGCGCATCGACAAGGATGCAGCAGAGCCCCGCATTGCCCGCCTGCTGCTGAACCGCCCCGAGCGGCTCAACGCGATCAACGACCAGACGCCGCGCGAGATCCGCGCCGCCGTCGAGTGGGCCAACGATGACAACGAGGTTCACGTCATCGTCATCGAAGGCGCCGGCAAGGGCTTCTGCGGCGGCTACGACCTCTCGCAGTTCGGCGAGGGCGAACTCGATCACCCCTGCCAGCAGGAGCGCTTCCCCTGGGACCCGATGGACGACTACGCCTACATGAAGCGCAACACCGAGGACTTCATGACGCTGTGGAAAAGCCCCAAGCCCACCATCGCCAAGGTGCATGGCTACGCGGCAGCGGGCGGCAGCGACATCGCGCTGTGCTGCGACCTGCTGGTGATGGCCGAGGACGCGCGCATCGGCTACATGCCCACGCGCGTGTGGGGCTGCCCCACCACCGCGATGTGGACCTACCGGCTCGGCCCGACGCGGGCCAAGCAACTCATGTTCACCGGCGACACCATCGACGGCCGCAAGGCCGCCGAATGGGGCCTGGCCAACGAGGTCGTGCCCGCGGACCAGTTGGAAGACGCGACGATGAAGCTTGCGAAGCGCATTGCCGGCGTGCCGCGCAGCCACCTCGCGATGCACAAGATGGTCGTCAACCAGGTGATGCTCACGATGGGCCTGGAGCAGAGCCAGCAGATGGCCACCGTGTTCGACGGCATCACGCGCCACAACCCGGAAGGGATGTGGTTCCGCCGCCATGCGCAGGCCGAGGGCTTCAAGTCGGCCGTGCAGTGGCGCGACAGCGGCCGGCCGATCCCTGAAGGCGACGAGGCCCGCGCACTGATCCGCGACTACGACGCGAAGCGCAAGGCCGTCTGACCCCATGGCGGGCAGCACGCACGCCGGCAAGCCGGAGAAAGGATCGATGACCCATCCGATGAAACCCCGCCGCCGGCCCACGCAGTCGCGCGCCTGGATGACGTCGGAAGCGATCCAGGATGCCTTCGTACTGCTCTTGCTGGAGAAGGGCTACGAGGCGGTGTCGATGCGCGACATCGCCAACGTCGCAGGGGTCGCGCTCGGCACGCTGTACCTGTACTTCCCGAACAAGGACTCGATGGCGGCGGTGACGGTGCGCCGATGCGTCAGGCGCGTCGGCGAGGCGCTGGCCCAAGCGAACCCTGGGCAGCAGGCACGCACCGTGCAACAGGTCACCGATGCCATCGCCGCGGCCTATGCCCACTGCTTCCTGGACCGGCCGCAGCAATGGAAAGCGCTGATCTCGCTGGAGCGACGGATCTCCTCCGCGGAAAGCTACGAGCAGTTGTACCGCCAGCATGTGGCGATCGTGCGCGACGCGCTCGTCGCCGCCTCCGACTGGCCCGCACCCTCCGATGCGGACGCCATGGCCTTCACCGTATTCACCATCGTGGATGGCATGGTCCGGCATGCCCTGCTGGTTCATGCGCAAGTTCCGGCCGAGGAAGCCCTGGTGCGCGAGATCCGCTGCGTGCTGGACGGCTATCTCCAGCAGGCATGGGCGCCAGCCCGCCCGGCGTCCGGCGCGCCGGGCAAAAACTGAACACCCCGCCACATCGGCCCTCGCTTCGCATGCTTTCCGCAAGGGAATGCGTGCAGGCGGCATTTCTGAACAGCCCGAATCCCCTCCCCGCATAGAGTTTCTTCACACATGCCGGACTGCCCGGCATGCCCCGAAGCCGACTCATTCCAAGGGAGACATCATGAAGTCGAAACTGCTTGCAGGCGCCATCCTGGCCCTGTGCGCCCAACTCGCCACCGCGGCCGAAACCGTGAAGATCGCATCGCTGGACATGCTGTCCGGCCCGCTCGCCGGCTTCGGCCAATCGGCCCTGAAGCACTGGCAGTTCCTCGCGGACAAGGCCAACACCGAAGGCTGGGCCGGCGACACGAAGTTCGAGATCGTCCCCTTCGACACCAAGATGTCCCCGCAGGAGGCGCTGAGCCTGCTGCAGCAGGTCAGCGCGCAGAACATCCGCTACGTGGTGCAGGGCGCGAGTTCCAGCGCGGTGGGCATCGCGCTGGAGGAGGCCATCGAGAAGCACAACCAGCGCAACCCCGGCAAGGAGATCGTGTACCTCAACTACGCCTCCGCCACGCCGGTCATGACCAACGAGAAGTGCAGCTACTGGCACTTCCGCACCGATGCCAACATCGACATGAAGATCAAGGCCATGGTCACCCACATGGCCGCGGACAAGACGCTCAAGCGCGTCTTCATGCTCAACCCCAACTACGCCTACGGCCAGGATGCCGCGCGCTTCGCACGCCGGTACATGATGGACATGCGCCCGGACGTCGAGATCGTCGGCGACGACTACCACGCGATGGGCCAGGTCAAGGACTTCTCGCCCTACATCGCGAAGATCATGGCCGCCAAGGCCGATGCGCTGATCACCGTCGCATTCGGCAACGACCTGGCGCTGATGGTGCGCGCCGCCAACGATGCCGGCATGAAGGACACCAGCATCTACACCGTGGCCGGCAGCAGCCCGGGCATGGGCATTGCCTACGGCGAGCCCGCAGTCGGCCGCGTCAAGCTGGTGATCGGCAACAACATGAACGACGAGCGCTTCGGCGCCACCAAGATCGCGACGGAATACAAGCAGCGTTTCAAGGAGGACTTCTTCTTCGGCGCGGTGCACACCGGCATGCGCATGCTCTCGAGCGCGATCCGCGAGGCCAAGGGCTCGGACCCGGTCGCCGTGGCGCGCAAGCTGGAAGGCATGAAGCTGGACGGCCTGGCCGGCCCGGTCGAGATGCGCAAGGAAGACCACCAGTTGCAGATGCCCATCTACATCGATTCCTGGGCCAAGGTGGACGGCAAGCGCGTCAAGCTCGACCAGGACGGCACCGGCTTCGGCTGGCGCACCGATGCCATCGTGCCGAACGCGGAGACCTCGCTGCCCACCACCTGCGCCATGAAGCGCCCCTGAAGATGGGCCCACCCCCGAATGCGCCTGCGGCGCTCCCCCTCAAGGGGGCGCACCCAGCGGCCCGGCAAAGCCGGTTCCGCGGGTGCCCCCGAACTGATACGCCCCCACACATGCCACACACCCAGACCTATGCCACGCCTACGCGTGAGCTTCAATTCATCCTGCACGAATGGCTGGACGCCGCCACCGGTCTGCAGGAGTTGCCCAGCCACGCCGGCATCCGGCGCAACGACATCGACGAACTGATCTCGGCGCTCGGCCATTTCGCCGAAGATGAAGTGGCCCCGCTCAATGCCATCGGCGACACCGAGGGCTGCAGCTTCCACGACGGCCAGGTCACGACCCCGGCCGGCTTCCGCGAGGCATATGCCTCCTGGTGCGCCCAAGGCTTTCCCCGCCTCACCGCAGCACGGGAAGACGGCGGCCGCGCCTTGCCGAACGTCATGACCAACCTGGTGATCGAACTGGTCGGTTCGGCCAACCATTCCTGGCTGATGTACGCCAGCATTTCGCGCGGCGCCTATGAATGCATCCGTGCCAACGGCAATGCGCAGCAGCGCGCGCTCTACCTGCCCAGGCTGGCGAGCGGCGCCTGGACCGGCAGCATGTGCATGTCGGAAACGCTGGCTGGCACCGACGTCGGCCTGCTTCAAACCAGCGCCGCGCCGCAGGCCGACGGCAGCTATCGGCTGACCGGCCTGAAGCGCATGGCGACCGTCTCCGAGCATGACTTCGGCGAGAACATCGTCCACCTGGTGCTCGCGCGCATCGACGGCGCGCCGCCGGGCTCGCGCGGCATCTCGCTGTTCATCGTGCCCAAGTTCCTGCCGGACGCGAACGGTGATGCAGGGGAACGCAACAGCGCGCATTGCGAAGGGTTGGAAGACAAGATGGGCATCCGCGGCACGCCCACCTGCTGGCTGCGCTTCGACGGCGCCACGGGCTTCCTGCTGGGCGAGGCCAACAAGGGACTGCAGGCGATGTTCGTCATGATGAACATCGCGCGCCTTGCCACCGGCATGCAGGGCGTCAACCAGTCGGAGCGCGGCTACCAGGTCGCGGCCGACCATGCGCGCCACCGCCTGCAAGGCCGCAGCGCCCGGGGCAGTGCGCCAGGCCACGAAGCCGATCCGCTGATCGTCCATGCCGACGTGCGCCGCATGCTGTTCACGCAGAAGGCCTGGCTGGAGGCCGGCCGCGCCTTCGGCTACTGGCTGGCGCTGCAGGTGGACCGCGCCCAGGCGCATCCCGATGCCGATGCGCGCCACGATGCCGATGAGTTGGTCGCCCTGCTCACCCCGGTCTTCAAGGCCTTCTCCAGCGACAACGGCTACGCCTGCACCACGCTCGCGCAGCAGATCATGGGCGGCGCGGGCTACCTCGGTGAGCGCGGCGTGGACCAGTTCATCCGCGACGTGCGCGTGGCGCAGATCTACGAAGGCGCCAACGGCATCCAGGGCCAGGACCTGCTGGGCCGCAAGGTGCTTGCCGATGGAGGCGATCGACTCGCGCGCTTCCAGCGGCACGTGGCTGCGTCCATGGCCCACATCGAGCCCGACTCGAGCCTTCGTCCCTTCGCCGACAGCGTGCTGCAACTGGGCGAACGCATCGGCGCACAGGTGCCACGCATCGCAGCGCGTGCCACCGCGAACCCGGACCAGGTCGGCGCCAGCGGCCAGAGCTTCCTGCGGCTGCTGGGCCTGCAGGTCTACGGTTGGCTTTGGACCGAGATGGCGCGGGTGGCGCAGCCGCAGGCCGACTTCTCCAGCTTCCACGCGGCCAAGCTCGCGACGGCGCGTTTCTACTTCGCCTACCTCTTCCCCGAGGCCGAGCACCACCTGCGCGTGATCGACATCGACGCCGACGTGCTGATGACCGCCGACGAAACCCTCTTCTGACCCCACCTGAATCGAAGCAAATGATGAACGATCTCTTCAGCCTGCGCGGCAAGGTGGCCGTCGTGACCGGCGCCAGCCGCGGCATCGGACGCGCCACTGCCGAACAACTCGCGGCGCACGGCGCCAAGGTCTGCGTCTCCAGCCGGCGCCTGGACGCCTGCGAGGCCGTCGTCGCCGACATCCGGGCCAAGGGCGGCGAGGCCATGGCCTGCGAAGCCAGCATCTCGCGCAAGGACCAGCTTGAACACATGGTCGCGCAGGTGCGCGCCCGCTATGGCGCCATCGACATCCTCGTCTGCAATGCCGCCACCAATCCGCACTGGGGCGCGTTGAACGACATCGAGGACGACATGTTCCTCAAGATCGTGCGCAACAACGTGCTCAGCAACCTCTGGCTGGTGAAGCTGGTGAGCGCCGACATGAAGACGAAACGCGATGGCGCAATCGTCGTGATCTCGTCGATCGCAGGACTCAAGGGCTCGTCCACCATCGGCGCCTACGGACTGTCGAAGGCGGCCGACATGCAACTGGCGCGTGACCTGGCCGTGGAACTCGGCCCGCACAACATCCGCATCAACTGCATCGCACCCGGGTTGGTCGAGACCAAGCTGGCCCAGGCACTGCTCGACGATCCGGAGATGCAGGCCTTCACAAAGGACAAGCTGCCGCTGAGGCGGCTCGGCCAACCGCAGGACATCGCCGGCATCGTCACCATGCTTGCCTCTCCGGCGGGCGCGTTCATCACCGGGCAGACGCTGGTGGCGGACGGTGGTGCTGTGATCGTCTAAGGCCTAACTAAGAACTTATCCGTAAATAGGTAAACTGTCGATCCGAGCCGCATTGGGCGCGGCGATGG
Source organism: Variovorax robiniae (assembly GCF_037889955.1). Lineage (NCBI taxonomy): Bacteria > Pseudomonadati > Pseudomonadota > Betaproteobacteria > Burkholderiales > Comamonadaceae > Variovorax > Variovorax robiniae. The sequence continues at coordinate 49 of NZ_JBBKZS010000029.1, read as the reverse complement.
ATCGAGATCTTGGCGAAACGTGTTGAGTCGTGGGTGGTGACCGATGAGT
>NZ_JBBKZS010000028.1:0-59300 GCF_037889955.1 Variovorax robiniae | reverse complement strand
CGCTCATCCGCGCGAAGCCGATGTGCAACGCCAAGCCCAGCTTCAGGCTGTCGTTGCGGCGTCGCGCAAGCAACTCGTGCTCGGCGCGACTGAAGCTGAAAAACGCCTGCAACTCGAACTCGCTGAGTTCGCCCGGGATGTCGCGCAGGCCCAAGAACGACGTCTGCCAGCCTTGCATGGCCGCGCTCCTTGACGATTTGAGGGCCGGTCACGATACGCCGCAACGAAGTGAACAGCAATGCTCGCAAAATCAACGACTTACCGCGCGCACGCCGCGTCGTTGCAAGGGATCTGATGCGTCACTTTCGACACCGAAAACAAAACGACCCCGATCAGCATCTTCATCGTTGCCACCACTGCCGCGGCAAGCGGCAGCCCGGGTCGCATGGCGTCTAGCGCGAGGCTGCCGTCTCGCAGGTTGCGCTTGTGACTCACCAGCGGTCGATGGCGTGGACAAAGGCGGTGTCCGCGTCCGCGCCTGCGTGCTCCTGACTTCGGCAGGGCACTCGACTTGAAACTCGTGATCAATAGGTGCAGTTCCAGTCAGCTTTGGCCTACGCGACGAAGCGCTGCGGCCGCTGACGCCACCATGGCCCGGCCGATAAAGTTGACACATGCTCATCAAGATCGGCTACGACATAGAACTTGAGGTCAGCGCGCCCACGTCGCTGATCTACCTGCTCCAAGTCCATCCTTCACGCGAGCGCGATGTCCAGGGCGGAATGGAAAACATCACGCTGAGTCCGCCGCTGCTGACCGACTTCTACACGGACGATTTCGACAACCATTGCGCTCGTGTCCACGTGGATGCTGGCGTTTCGTCCGTGCGAATTCGAAATGAGAGCGTGGTGTACGACGACGGCAACCCGGACCCACAGGACTTCGGCGCCTTTCAGTACGCTCCAGCCGATCTGCCCGTGGAAGCGCTGCGCTTTCTGCTGCCCAGCCGCTATTGCGAGGTCGACGGCGAGTTGCTGCAAGTTGCATGGAACATGTTCGGCAACACACCGTTGGGCTGGTCGCGCGTGCAGGCCATCTGCGATTTCGTACACTCGCAGCTGACCTTTGACTACGGGCGCGCGCGCCCCACGCGCAGTGCCCTGGAGGCGTTTCGGGAGCGTACCGGTGTTTGCCGGGACTTCACGCACTTGGCAATCACGCTCTGCCGATGCATGAACATCCCAGCGCGCTACGTTACCGGCTATCTGGGCGACATCGGCATCGCGCCGGTGCCCTATCCAATGGATTTCAGCGCCTGGTTCGAGGTGTACCTGGGCGACCGATGGCATACGTTCGATGCGCGCCACAACGTGCCACGCATCGGTCGAGTCGCTATTGCGCGCGGGCGCGACGCGGCCGACGTGCCGATCACCATGGTGTTCGGCCCCAACAGGCTTTCGCATTTCAAAGTAGTCACCGAGGAAATCACCGGCTGACACGGCATCGCGCGTGTTCACGTCGGCGGTACAGCCTACAAGTAAGGGCAGTCGCTCTCGATCTGGCGACTTGGGAAGTCACCGGCCCTCGTCGGGTTCGCAACACAGCCGGCGACGCGACCTTTGGCGGTCTGCAATGTCGCGATCTCTTTGACGAGATCGCCAACAAGGCGCAAGCTGCCAGTGCACGCGCCGCCGCCTGGGCTTCAATAGCGCAGGTCGTACATGATCAAAAGCGCGAAGCCGAGTGCCACTACCAGGATGACAATCACAAAGAGCTTGAGGCCCTTGTCGGGGTCGTCATAGTTCATGGGCTAGCCCTATCGTCGTTGGAGCGCAAACCGGTACACAGGGTTGGTCGTTTGCAGCCTGCCCCATCGACGCGGCCACATGTTCGCGCAACCGCATATTCAGGGCCAAGAGCGACTGCTGCTGTTGCTCAGACGCGCCGCCCACCACGATGTCTCGCCAGGAGCCGTCCGGCTTGTAGAGGCGAAATGCGATGCAGTGGGGCTCGCCGCGCATGGCGTGGGCGATCATTTCCTGAATTCCTTCGTACATCGCGTTTCATTCCGAGATGGTAGCTCCCGTCTTTTGCTTCTGAAGACATTCGCGCTCACATCGCCGCCTTCATGCACCCACTCATTCAAAACCTTCGCGATTCGAAAGCGCGCGCACTAGATTCGCTGTATTGCATCGACTCGCAATCATCGCAACGTCGAAAGACATTCAGTCGCAAGGCAAATTGTGGCGCAATGGCCCTTCCTTGAAATCACGCGCGCCGGGGCACCGACTCGACTGGCAACGCAAACCGTAGCCAGTCGGTATCGCCGATCTGCTTGCCGACCTTCATGCCGGCCTCGAGCACCCGGTGACACGCTGCTCGAGTTCATCGCCCCGACATTCGCTCGGGGCCGATTTTGATCCACAGGCGAACTGCTCGTGCTTCCGGAAAATGCACAGGGCCGGTGCTATCGTCGCCGTCGATACCCCTGCAGCGCTGGACCGTCCATGACGCAAGCGCCGAATCTCAGTGGAGTTCGGCTCGACGTAGTTGCGCAACCGTATCGAAGAGAGGTGCACAGCGTTGCACCCGACGCACGGCATCCCGCGCAATCAGGTAGGCCCGCGCTTGGCCGTCGGACATGCCGAGAGACACACTGCGCCGCCGCGTCGCCTCTCGGGGGGCTTGGCCACTTCCCGCAGAGGGAGTGACAGGATGAGAATTCATGATCAAGCTCCTTTCTTTGGTTGGTTGAGCCGCTGCTTTCTGCAGGCGAATCGAAATGTAGTTTCGTCGCGCTCAAATTTCAAGGGGTCCGGAGACCGAATTGAAGGGGGGGTGTTTCAGTGAGGTGCCAGCGCCGAGCCCCCTGCGTCGTCGCTGGGACGGTGTCACTACACAAGGCCGATCCAGATCCGCGGGCTTTGCATTTTCCGCAAAATGCCCGCAGCCAATAATGCGGATTCTGAAACGATGAAGGACGGGATCATGAACAGGGAAATCGAGAGCCGCCAGTTATCACAACCCGCCGACTTGACCGATGTACTGGATGCCAACAAGGAGGCCACCGAAGAGGTGAAGCAGGTCGCGGACCAACTTGCGGTAGTTCATGCGGTGCTGGAACTAGGCGTGCCAGCTGGCGCGGCAGAGGACGTCGGCTTGGCCACAGAGCAAACTGCGCAGCTTGGAAAGCAGCTGGAAGAGGCTTCCGACAAGCTCGACAAGGTGAACGAGCAACTGGCGACGGAGGTCAATGCTCGCAAGTCCGCCGCTGATGATGCGTAGAAAGCTGACACGCGTTGCTCCCTCTGACTCACAGGTTCGACGCAGATCGGCGTTGAGCCTCAGGCTTCCCTCCATCCGCACCGACGACGAGCATGCCGCTTCTGATTTTCCTCGTCGAAGACAACGCCACCATTCGCGACAATTTGTTGCCGGCACTGGCCGACCTTGCCGGTGCGGAGGTGATCGCCTACGCGGAGACCGAAGTGGCCGCCGCGGAATGGCTCGATGCATACGGCGGCGCGTTGGATCTGGTGGTCATCGACCTGCTGCTGAAGAACGGCTCCGGTTTCGGCGTGCTCAGGCACTTCAAAGCCAGGCGCCCGGACGCGGCGCTCGTGATCTTGTCCAACTACGCAACTCCGATCATGCGCGAGCGCGCGGCATCCTTGGGCGCGACGGCCGTCTTTGACAAGTCGACCGAACTCGAGGCGTTCTTTGAGTTTTGCGCGGGATTGAACCGTTGAAGTCGTCGCCGAGCGACGGATGGAGTGCCGCGCGCAGACCAGCTCACCTCGTGTGAAGCCCGGTGCGCCATGCCTCCGCTGTGTGTTTCTGAATCCTGCCTGGACCCTCTTGAAAAGCGTTCGGGCCGCCTCTAGCTTGCAAGTCGGAAGCGCTGGAAGGACGCCTCCGGCGCTCTGTTCAACCTGAATGGAGGTACTCGCTATGTATCGATCACTTTTTCCGCGCGACATCTTTGCCGAGGTGGACCGCCTGCAACGCGAGATGCAGCAGGCCATGGACCTCTCTCCCAGCATCCGCGGGTTCGGCCGCGGTGGCTTTCCTGCATTGAACGTGGGAGGCACCGAGAAAGCGGTGCAGATCTACGCCTTTGCACCGGGCGTGGACCCACAAAGTCTCGAAATCGATCTGGACCGCGGCGTGTTGACGATCGCGGGAAAGCGCCCCGCCAGCGTAGACGACGAGCGGAAGGGCGCTGATGGCAAGCAGGCCACGGTGCACATCAACGAACGCTTTTCCGGCGATTTTCGCCGCGTCCTGTCTTTGCCGGAAGACGCGGATCCGGAAGCCATCGATGCGACCTACCGCGACGGTGTCGTGCGCATCACGGTGCAAAGGCGTGCCACGTCCCGGCCGCGCCGTATCGCGATTCAATGACGAGAGGAGATCGAAAATGAATCAACTTCGTGAACAAGCTGGCCGACGGTCGTCCTCTGAGGGACGACCGCAGGATGCATCCCGCTACAGCGATGCGGCGTTGATGCCCCCGGTTGATGTGGTTGAGGACGCCAACGGCATCACGCTGTACGCGGACCTGCCCGGCGTTTCCCGGGAAAACCTGCACGTGCAGGTGGAAGCCGCGACCCTCACGATCAACGCAGAAGTGGATCTGGGATTGCCGGAGGACCTGCAGGCGAGTCATACCGAGGTCGGGCTGGGGCGCTTTCATCGAACCTTCACGCTCAGCCAGGAACTGGATCCGGAGAGGATCGCGGCGGACCTCTCCAACGGCGTCCTGAAACTGAGCATTCCAAAGGCCGAGCATGCGAAGCCGCGTCGCATCGCAGTGACTGCAGTCTGATAGCGGCCGAGAAGGGCAGGGCGGCGCTAGCCGCCTTGCAGGTCCCGTGGAATCTTGATGATCATCAGGAGGTGTATTGCTCATGGCCATGGATCTGCTGAGGCGTATTGCGGCCTCCCCATTGCCGGCTTCGTTCAGTTCGCCAGACGACATCGACAAGCTGAGGGTCCTGCATGCAGCCGGCCTGCTTCTCGCGGTATTCGTCGCAGATGCCGCTTCATCCCGGTCGACAGAGACGCATCGGGCGATGGTCACCGCCATCACCGAGAAAGGACTGCAGGAACTCCGCGCAATTGGCGAACCCGATTCCCAATTGCGAGGGGTCCGATCGACGGGACATTTGGTCAGCCGACTTCGCGAGCTCGTGGAACGCGCCCGAGGGGTGTCGAAGTGAGGGCGCGTCGCCCATCAATCGCCGACCAATGCACGAACCCTGAAACAGCGGGCTGCCCAGCTATGTCCAGTGGACGAATGAGGTGGACTTTCGCATCCAGTCTTGATGCAGGTCCTCGATCTCCGCAAGCAACTGGTGCATCTGATCACATCGACGGTCTTGCCCACCATGGCGTCGTCCATCATCACCTTGTGAGTTTCGATTGCACCTGCCCACAGCAGGTAGGCTTCCTCAAACTGATCTCTCGAACCTTCTGTCATTCCTGTCCTCAACCGATTGGCATCTTCCGAAGTCTTATTTCTACTCGAGCAAGTGCCGTCACTGTACGACCTGACCGGCAGCGGCCCGTCACTCCTGTGGCCAGCCACTTGCAAATTCGTCTCCTGGGGCATCGCGAGCAACCTCATCTGATGCCGGGTGCTCTCGGGCCTGTCTTGCCGCCTCTTGCAGGCTGTCGGCGGTCTTGGCTGCAGCATCCGCTGTCATCGTGACAGCGATCCCGTTCGGTCCGTCGAGGATGACCACGCCGTTCTCCGCGGTGGCACGACCGGCGTCCTCACGAGGCTTGAGGGCGGCACTTCGATCAGTCATGGGGATCTCCAACTTGTGCAGTGGCGCGCGCCGCAATCTGCGGGTTCAGGTAAAGATACTCGGGATCGAACAGGGCCTTTGCGATCAAGCCTTTCAGGTCCGTGATGTGCACGCGAGACGACCTGACCTGGCAGAGGCCAAGTTCACGCAGTTCGCGAAGGACGCGGTTCACGTGGACATTCGTGAGGCTGCAGACCTCTCCGATGTCGGCCTGTGTCATCGGCAGCGCAAAAGTGTTGCCGTCCGAAGCATCGATCGCCAGCAAACGTGCATTCGTTTCGCACAGGAAGTGAGCCACTCGCTGGACGGCGTTGAGGCTCGCAAGTCGATAGATCCACTGCCGGTGCAGCGCCGCGTCGAGCAAGGTCAGGAACCACAGACGCCTTGTCAGGTGGTTGTCGACCTGCTGCAGTCGTTCCAGCGACGCATGCTTGAAGATCGCGACGGTCACGTCGGTCAACGCGGCGACATCATGGTCCAGCTTCTTCAGCGCATAGGCGTGCAGGTCGACGAAGTCTCCCGGGATGTGGACGGCCACGAGGTGACGCTTGCCGTCGGCCGCGTCGACGTGGCGCGTCATGAGTCCCTCGACCAGCAAGGTACTGATGTCGACCGGCACGCCCTGGCGCACCACGACGTGGCCAGCAGGGAATGTCTGCGTGTGCGAGATCGCACCTTCCAGCGCGCTACGCTCGTCATCCGAGAGGTCGGTTTGGCGGTTGCTCAGAAGGTTCTGGGTCAGCATGGAGAAGGCCTCGGACTGGGGATGGTGCGCCATGTTGCACCGCGCCGCATTAACGTGGATCAACTTGAGACCTGAATTTGCATGCACGGGACAAGAAGGGTTTCGTCCTACTTTTCTGACAGGCGACCCGTCCATACCCTCGCGCACGGCGCCACTGCCGCAACCCCACGAGGACACTCCATGCCCAAGAGCAACAAGGCGAAGCCGACGCCAGCCGATGACACAGCTTCCGGGGCCGCCGCCCGCAACACCGACAGCGCACCCGCGACGCTGGCTCCGGGTTCTGCGCCCGATGCGGCATTGCTCAAGGCCGTGCAGACCGGCGATCTGGCAAGCGCCATGCCGTTCAATGCGAACAAGCCGCTGGAATTCGGATTCGACAATGCGCTGAACCCGCAGCCGGGCGCTGCGGTCGATCCGCCTTCGCAACTCCCTACCGGCAGCACGCTGTCGGAAGAGATCACCTCCGACAAGGTCGGTGGCGCCGCCATCCAGGGCCTCAACGCCACCATCGAACCGCTCGACAGGGTCCGCGTCGATTCGGCCGGTCGGGTGCTCACCACCAACCAGGGCGTCAAGGTGGCGGACAACCAGCACTCGCTCAAGGCGGGACTGCGCGGCCCCGTGCTGATGGAAGACTTCATCCTGCGCGAGAAGGTCACCAGCTTCGACCATGAACGGATTCCAGAGCGCGTGGTGCATGCGCGCGGATCAGGAGCCCACGGCTTCTTCGAGGCCTATGAACCGCTGACCGAGTTCACGAAGGCAGCGCCCTTCCAGCAGGCCGGCAAGGTCACCCCGGTGTTCGTCCGCTTCTCGACCGTGGCCGGCGAACGGGGTTCGAAGGACACCGCACGTGACGTGCGTGGGTTCGCCGTGAAGTTCTACACCGACGAAGGCAACTGGGATCTGGTCGGCAACAACATGCCGGTCTTCTTCATCCAGGACGCGATCAAGTTTCCAGACCTGGTGCATGCCGTCAAGCCCGAGCAGCATCACGCGATGCCCCAGGCCGCGAGTGCGCACGACACCTTCTGGGACTTCGTCTCGCTCATGCCTGAGTCCACGCACATGCTGATGTGGCAGATGTCGGACCGGGCCATTCCGCGCAGCTACCGCATGATGCAGGGCTTCGGCGTGCACACCTTCCGGCTTGTCAACGAACAAGGCGACTCGGTGTTCTGCAAGTTCCACTGGACGCCGGTGCTCGGCACCCATTCCCTCGTGTGGGACGAGGCGGTGAAGATCTCGGGGGCGGACCCCGACTTCCACCGTCGCGATCTCTGGGAAGCGATCGAGAGCGGCGAGTTTCCCGAATGGGAACTGGGCCTGCAGATCTTCACCGAGGAGCAGGCCGCCGGCTTCAGCTTCGACGTCCTCGATGCGACCAAGCTTGTCCCCGAGGAACTGGTCCCGATCAAGCCCGTCGGCCGGATGGTGCTGAACCGCAACCCGGACAACTTCTTCGCGGAAACCGAACAGGTGGCCTTCTGCACGGCCCACATCATCCCAGGACTCGACTTCACCAACGATCCGCTGCTGGCAGGTCGCAACCACTCGTACGTCGATACGCAAATCACGCGGCTGGGCGGTCCCAACTTCCATGAGATTCCGATCAACGCGCCGGTGGCGCAGGTGCATAACAACCAGCGTGACGGCTTGCACCGGCAGGCGGTCCATCGCGGACGCGTGGCGTACGAGCCGAACTCGCTGGCCGGGGGCTGCCCCTTCCAGGCCGGTGCCGTCCAGGGCTTCATGAGCCTGGCCAAGCGGCAGGACGCGGACGAGCGCAGCGACAAGGTGCGGGGTGCGCCCGAGAAGTTCGCGGACCACTACACGCAGGCAACCTTGTTCTTCGAAAGCCAGACGCCCGTCGAGCAGGCCCACATCGCGGCTGCTTTCCGGTTCGAGCTGTCGAAGCTGACGGTCCCTGCCATCCGTGAGCGGGTGCTGTCGAGCCTGGTGAACGCATCCCCCGCACTTGCGGCAAAGGTTGCAGCCGGACTTGGCATGGATGTGCCTGCGCCGATGCCGAGGGCCCTGGAGGCGCCACAGACGCCCGAAGTGGCGGTTTCACCTGCCTTGTCGTTGAAGGCACGCCCCGGCGATGGCTCGGTCAGGACCCGCAAGGTCGCCATCCTCGTGGCCAACGGCGTTCATGGCGAGTCGCTCTCTGCCGTGCAGGAGGCGCTGCTTGCGCAGGGCGCTGTGGGGCGGCTGGTAGGACCGCGCATCGGAGCGTTCACGACCTCGTCGGGCGACGCGATCCAGGCGGACGCCTCGATGGAGAACGAGCCGGGCTTTCTCTTCGATGGCCTCGTGCTGCCCGATGGGGAGGCGTCCGTGGAGGCGCTGGCCTCCTATGGTCACACCGGCGAGTTCATCAAGGACCAGTACCGGCACGGCAAGACCATCCTTGCCTTCGGTGCGTCGCAGGCGTTGCTGGCCGAGGCAAAAGTCCAGGAGCTGCTGCCTACCGGAGAGAGGGACCCCGGCATCGTTCTGGCGGATGCATCGGACGGTGAACAGGCCGCCCAGCGCTTCATCCAGGCGCTTGCGCTCCACCGCCATCCGGAGCGCGAAACCGATCCTCCCGCAGTTTGATCCCAACCAGAGGCCACATCATGACCAAAGGCAACAACGTCCAGCCCGTATCACGCAACAAAGCCGACGCCATCGACGAAGAGGCAGATCGGCGTTCCGACCAAGACGCAGCAAGCGAATCCGAGGGTGCGCGAGCCTCACGCGAGGACCGCATACGACTTGCCGCCTATGCGGCCGCCGAACGCCGTGGCTTTGCGCCGGGATTCGAGACCGACGACTGGCTGGAGGCCGAGCAGCAGGTCGATGCGCAAGACCCCGAAAACCCTTCCCCCTGAGCAGGCGCATCTGACGTGGAGTGGCAAGGTGTGATCCTGGTCTGCGCCCGCAAGCGCGCCGATCGCTGAAGCGCGCTTGTGATCGGCATCGTCATTCCCGTGCACAACGAGGCACGGCTTCTTCAGGCCTGCCTCGATGCGGCGATGGCCGCGGCGCGCCATCCGGGCTTGAACGGTGAAGAGGTCGCGATCGTCGTCGTGCTGGACGACTGCACGGACGGCTCAGCCGACATCGTGGCTGGCTACCCGGTGGAGAGCCTCGCAATGACAGCGCGCAACGTCGGCCTCGTGCGCGCTGCGGGTGCGGAACGACTGCTCGCGCGGGGTGCCCGGTGGCTTGCGTTCACGGACGCGGACAGTCGCGTTTCCGCCGACTGGCTCGCGCAACAGTTGCGCCAATGCGCGGATGTGGTGTGCGGCACCGTGGCTGTCGAAGACTGGTCGGATCATCGTCACCATGCGACGCAGCTTGAAGATCACTTCAAGCGGACCTACAGCGACGCGGACGGGCACCGTCATGTCCATGGTGCGAATCTCGGCCTGAGCGCCGGGGCCTATCGGTCAGTGGGTGGCTTCTTGCCGTTGGCATCGAGCGAGGACGTTGCGCTGGTCGAGGCGCTGCAGGCAGCCGGCGCAACCATTGCATGGAGCGCTGCGCCGCGCGTCATTACCAGCGCGCGAAGGGTGGCGCGCGCACCGGCAGGCTTTGCGGCGGCTCTTTGTCATGCCGTGGATGCCCTGTTGTTGTCGGCGTCAGCATTGGAGCAGGGAGGATAGCCTCCGAAGCGAAAGGCAAACCTTGAGAAGAGGGCCCGTCCGCAGCATTAGTCGGCTTGCTTGGAGCCCACTTACACCGCGGCCGTTGCCGTGGTGCATGGGCTCGTTACCTGAGTGAACTGGCGCTCGCTGGGCCGGCGGAAAGACTACGGCGGTGTCTTGCTGCCAGCCGAGCACCACCGCATCGCCCTCGCCTGTCGCCGGGGGCTCTCAGCATCTCCAGCCCAATCGAGCGGTGGGGCAGGCTCTGTAGCGAGGCGCGGCCGGAGGGTGCGCTGGGCTCGAAAACTCCAGGCATTGCTCTTATCAAATTTCGGCCGGTGCGGAAGACCACGTTCATTTCCGGCGCCCCGCAATTCTTCGCCGTCCGGAAACTCCAAGAGCTGCGGCACGTCCCGCGAGGTGTTGCTCAATCGCATCGTTAAGACAAATGCGGAGCGCAGTTCGGCTGAAAAGCTCTCTGCGTAAGGATGCGATGCTATAAAATAGATAGCGCGCCGGTACTGAGTCGCGGCGCAGGGGAACATCATGCTCATCTTCGTGAAGAGTGCCCCACGGGCGGTTCGAAGGGACATCGTCGGCGCATGCCTGCGAGCTTGCGTTTGGGCGCGCGTCGAGGGTCGACCGTTCTGCCTCGTGAGATCGTGACGTTCGCGGCTCGTCACATTTCCTATCGGCAGCGTGTCAAAAAAAGAGAGCCATTGATGGGCGGTCCACTGCTGATGGCTCTGGAGACCCGCCGACCGAGGGAGAACGATCGACGTGCTTGCAACTTCGCAGGTTAGAGCGCGACGAGCGGCAGCCGTTCCCTCGTATCGAATCACGCGCTCGTCCTCCCGACGGTTGCCCGTGGCGACGTTGCCATGCGAACATGTGCTTCCGTTGGCCGGTGCCAAAACGGTGACTGCGATGGACCGTTTCGCCGGCTGTGAGTCAAACCCTCCCGAGTGCGTCGGCACGGCACGCGCCGGTCGCGGGAGTCCGATGCGATCCAACCCATGAGCTTCATTACTGAATTCCGTGCGTTCGCGGTCAAGGGCAACGTGGTCGACCTTGCGGTCGGTGTGATCATTGGTGCTGGCTTCGGCAAAATCGTCGACTCGCTTGTGGCCGACATCATCATGCCGGTGGTCGGCCTGGTGTTCGGCAAGCTCGACTTCTCCAACCTTTACTTGGTGATGCGCACGCCACCCCCCGGCATTGCCAACAACCTGGCCGATCTGAGGAAGGCAGGAGTGCCGGTGCTGGCTTATGGCAGCTTCATCACCGTCGCGGTCAATTTCGTGATTCTGGCGTTTATCATCTTTCTGATGGTCAAGCAGATCAACAAGCTGCGCCACGCGCTTGAGCCGGTCGAAGCAGCGGCGGCGCCCGCGACGCCCGAGGACATCCTGTTGCTGCGCGAGATCCGCGACAGCCTGACGCACCGTTGAGATTTTTGCGTCGACGCGACTTGCGCGCGCCCATCTGGTCGGACTGCTCGCCGGAGCAGCAAGTCCGATGACCGCAATCGAGCGCGTGCAGCCTGTGGCCTCCTGCATTTTTCAAGCGCCTGGTCAAGCGAGAACTTGCCGCCTTTGCCGTGGCGGAAATTCGACGAACGAGCCTAGGATGGGCTGGACCAACCTCTTGCACGGGCTTCAGATTCCATCCTTGGTCAGGAGTCGAGGAGGCTGAAGAGGTCGATGCGAACCTTGAATGGCTTGTTCAAGGTGCTTACAAGAGGCCACGCGGACGGGGAATGCAAGCCGCTGCGGGCGCATTGCACACTGACTGAACCAAAGTGCAGTCCCATTCGTGATCGCACTGGCGTAGGGTTCGTGCGTGAGCAGTATCGGATCCTTCATCGCGGTAGTGGACGACGAGCTGCCCGTGCGCGTGATGCTCGGACGCCTGTTGCGGCTGGCCGAATACCGCGTTCGGGAATACGCGACCGGCGAGGAGTTCCTGGTCTCGCTGAGTGCCCACCTGCCGCTATGCGCCATCGTGGATCTGCACATGCCGGGCTTGTCCGGTTTCGAGGTGCAGTCGTGCATCCGAGCCGCGAACCTGCAGGTGCCGGTGGTGTTCATCACGGGGTCCGACGACGCCGCGCTCGAGCGCACCGCGCGCGAGGCCGGCGTAAGGAATCTGCTGCGCAAGCCGTTCTCGAGTGACGAACTGCTCGAGGCGATCGGAGGCGCGATCGGCTCGTTTGGCCGGACCAGGATGGGCGGCTAGCCAAGGGCGTATCCCACGTTCCAGCGGGTGGCGGCGAAAGAGACGGCCACCACCGCTGCCTGACGCGCATGAGCACCTCAAGCTGTGAGCATCCCGAACAAGTCTTCTGTCGCCCAGCGCAGTCGTTGCGCACAATAAGCGTTCGTTCCCAGAAATCGTGACTCGCATGTCCAGAGACGTAGAACTCATACGACGCGCCATCCAAGGTCGCGCTCTAACCATCGCTGAGATCGCCGCGGCAGTGGGCCTGAATGGTCGGACCGTGTACCGTCGCGTTGCCTTGCTCACAACTGACCGGCGCATTCACGTCGAGGCGTGGACCCCGTCCCGAGGAAGCGGTCCCCGCGCAAAGCTCTATCGATGGGGCACTGGCCGCGACGCTGTCATGACTCCAACCCCGCGAGTAAAGCTGGGGGATGAACTTGGCTCCGCCAGCGCGAAGACCACGGCGCATCGGGGCGCTGGACAGTCCGTCGCCGCCGTAAAGAGGGACGTGGGCCAGGTCCGGGCCGTACTGCCACGCCGCGCTGCACGGCGCCTGAGTTGAATACGGGGCTGGGCCCAGCCTGTGCTCACGACATTTGGCGAAATCGGCATCGACACGTCGCTCTTTGGCGCCCTGAGCAGGTGGCGGGCGGGGTGCCCGGCCTCTTCTGGTTTCGCATTTCGCGCCTCGTCCGGGAGGTCGTTGCGCAAACTGCCGTTCACAAGCCCTTCAGGCTGTAGTAACCGTGCCCGGGTATCGTGGATCGACCCGCGCATAATCCGGGCCGCACAGGAAAATCGTATGAGCCAAGAGGCAAGAAACGACGACGAGTGGGACGACGGGCCCGAGGCGAGGCGCTCCTCGCTCCAGTTCCCTGTTGTCGGCGTCGGCGCATCAGCGGGCGGCATGGCCGCGGCGCTGCAACTGTTCGAGCACCTGCCCGACGCCCCCGGCATGGCCTTCGTGGTCGTATTGCACCTGTCGCCCGAGCACGAGAGCCACGCCGCGACGATCCTGCAAAGGGCCACGGGCATGCCCGTCGTGCAGGTCACGCAGACCGAGGCCATCCAGGTCAATCACGTCTACGTCATCGCCCCGGCGCTACACCTGGCGATGGACGACGGCAAGCTGATCGTCGAGACGCAGGATCACCCGCGCGGCCGGCCGGTCGCTATCGACCTGTTCTTCCGGACGCTGGCGCAGACGCACCAGGAACGCGCCATCGCGGTCATCCTCTCCGGCACGGGCAGTGACGGCGCGCTGGGCCTGGGCGAGGTCAAGGCCCAGGGCGGGGTGTCGATCGCGCAATTGCCCGCGGAGGCCGAATACTCGGGCATGCCCGTGGCCGCCATCGCCACGGGCCAGGTCGATTTCGTCCTCCCCGCTGCCGAGATCCCGGCCAAGCTGACCGCGCTGTGGGAGAACGCCCAGGCCATCGAATTGCCGGATTCCAGGAGCATCGGCCTGCGGACCAAGGAACCGCCGTCGGGGGAAGCCGCGCAGCGTGCGGAGGCCGCGCTGGATGACATCATCGCCATCCTAGCGAGCCGCACCGGCAACAACTTCCGGCACTACAAGCGAGGCACCGTGCTGCGCAGGCTGGAACGCAGGATGCAGGTGACGCGCCAGCAGAACATCGCGGGCTACCGCGACTACCTCGAGAGCCATCCGCAAGAAACCGCGCAACTGTTGCAGGACATGCTGATCAGCGTCACGAGCTTCTTCCGCGATCCTGAATCCTATGGTGCCCTGGAAGAGGAGGTTCACACGCTGCTCTTCCGTAGACTGGCGGCGGATTCGCAGTTGCGTGCCTGGGTGGTCGGATGCGCAACGGGGGAGGAAGCGTACTCCCTCGCGATGCTGCTCAACGAAGGTGCGCCGCAGGCGGCGTCACGGTCCGCCATCCAGATATTCGCCTCCGACATCGACGACCGCGCCCTGGCCGTGGCGAGGGCGGGCGTCTATCCGGAGGCCATTGCCGCCGACGTGTCCGCGCCGCGCCTCGGGCAGTTCTTCCACTACGAGGCTGGGGCGTACCGGATCAGGAAGGCTTTGCGGGAACAGGTCCTGTTCGCCCGGCACAACGTGTTGCGCGATCCGCCTTTCTCACGCCTGGACCTGATCGCATGCCGCAACCTGCTGATCTACCTGGAGCGCGACCTGCAGGCCGAGGTGCTGGAAATCTTCCACTTCGCGCTGAAGCCCGGCGGCTTGCTCTTCCTGGGCAGCGCCGAGTCCGCAGACCTGCTGAACGGCCGCTTCACCGCGGTGGACAAGAAGCACCGCATCTACCGGGCCAACGCCATCCGGCTCCCACGTGGCGATCTCCTGCCCCTGCGCCACGCTGACAAGGGCGGCACGGCCGAACAGAAGGGGCGGGTGGTGCCGACGCTCTCGCAGTTGCATCAGCGCCTGCTCGACGATGGCGATCGCGCCACGGTGGTGGTGGACGCGCATCAGAAGATCCTTCACACGAGTCCCGGTGCGTCGCGCTACCTGCGCCATGCATCGGGCGTTCCCACCCAGGATCTGCTCGCGGTCGTGCTGCCGGAACTGGCCTCCGCGCTGCGCCCGGCCATCCTCTACGCGGGGCGCTCCGGCCGGCGCGTGGCGGCCAAGCCGGTGGCCATCGACGGTGAGCAGGGCCGCATCGTCGTGCAGATGACGGTACGAGGTTCGGCTGGCGCCGACAACGGCGGCCACATGCTGGTCGCCTTCGACGAAGTCGACCTCATGCTGCAGCCGGACGCCGATGCGCAGGCACGCGCGGGCGAGCCGGAGCCCGCCTACACGGTGCTGGAGGAAGAGGTGCTTCGGCTGCAACGCGAACTGAAGGGCAGCATCGGTGAATCCGCCAGTTCGACCGAGGCGCTGCGCGCGTCCAATGAGGAACTGCAGTCGATGAACGAGGAGCTTCGTTCGGCGACCGAAGAGCTCGAGACCAGCAAGGAGGAACTCCAGTCGGTCAACGAGGAGCTGACGACGGTCAACTTCGAGCTCAAGAACAAGGTCGAGGAAACCGCCAGGATCAACGACGACCTGAGCAACCTGATCACCTCGATGAACATCGCCACCGTGTTCGTCGACCGGCAGATGCACATCAATGGCTTCACGCCCCTGACTGCATTGATCTTCAACATCCTCCCGGGCGACAAGGGACGGCCGCTGGGCGACATCACGCATCGCCTGGACTACGGGGAGAACTTCACGGAAGACCTCCTGCATGTGCTGGCGACGCTGCAGCCACTGGAGCGCGAAGTGGCGTCCGTCGATGGACGTTGGTACCTCATGCGCATCTCGGCCTATCGCACCAACGAGGATCGCATCGACGGCGCGGTGCTCAACTTCATCGACGTGACCGAGCGCCGCGCGGCGCAGGAGCAGCTGCGCGCACGCGACGAGCGGCTGCGCCTGGTTGCGGAAAGCACTCGGGATTTCGCCGTCATCACGCTGGACGAGGCCGGATGCGTCACGGGCTGGAACAAGGGCGCCGAGCTGATGTTCGGCTACACCGTCGATGAGATCCTGGGAGAGCATTTCCGCCGCCTCTTCGTGCCGGAGGACTGTACCGTCGGAATGCCCGAGCAGGAGCTGCACAGTGCCCGCGCGCATGGCCGCGCACTCGACGAGCGCTGGCACCTGCGCAAGGACGGCAGCCGCTTCTATTGCAGTGGCATCACCACCACGCTGGTCGAAGGCAATGCGCAGGGCTTTGCGAAGATCGCCCGCGACCTGACCGAGCGCCGGCTGCTGGAGCGCCAGCGCGAGGAGCTGCTCGAGGCCGAGAAACAGGTGCGCGTCCAGCTCGAGGCGGCGCATGCGCTACGCAACGAGTTCCTGGCCGTGATGTCGCACGAACTCAAGAACCCGCTGAACCTCATCTTGGTGAGCGCCGAGTTGATCGGCCGCTCGCCAGAGGTGCAGGATTCGCCGCGTCTGTCGCGGGCCGCCGACACAATCCGCCGGACGGTCCAAGCGCAGGCGCAGATCATCGATGACCTGCTCGACCTCTCGCGCCTTCAGACCGGAAAGCTGGCCCTGAACCGGTCGCCGGTGAAGTGGCGCCCGATCGTCGAACGGATCACGGATGCGCTGCGCAAGGACGCGGAGGCGAAGCAGTTGTCCCTGTCCGTGCAGGCCGAGGATCTGGCGGTGTTCGCGGACGTGGTGCGGGTCGAGCAGATCTTCTGGAACCTGGCGAGCAACGCGCTGAAGTTCACGCCGTCCGGCGGGACGATCGAGGTGCGGCTCGGCCGTGACGGTCCCTGGGCGCTGCTGGAGGTGCGGGACACCGGCCGCGGCATCGCGCCGGATTTTCTGGGGCAGGTGTTCGGCATGTTCGAGCAGGGCGACCACCAGCCCACCACGCGCAGCGAGCGAGGCCTGGGCATCGGCCTGGCACTGGTCAAGAGCCTGGCGGAATTGCACGGTGGCAGTGTCGAGGCCGACTCCGAAGGACCGGGCAAGGGCGCCACGTTCAGGGTGCGCCTTCCGCTGCTGGAGGGCACGCTGGACAGCAACGTGCCCGGCTTCCAACTGGTCTCGCACGGGGCCTTGGCCGATCAACGCATCCTCCTCGTGGATGACGACCCCCACACGCTCGAGACACTGGGTGAACTCCTGGCCCTGGAAGGCGCCATGGCCACGACCGCCGATAGCGGAGAAGCGGCGCTGGAGGCGGCGAGGCAAGGCGAGTTCGACCTCGTCATTTCGGACATCGCCATGCCCGGCATGGACGGCTTTGAACTCATCAAGCGGCTGCGCAACCTGCCGCGTGCCCGCCGATGGCCGGCGATTGCCCTCACCGGCTTCGGACGCGCAGAGGACGCGGCGAAGTCCAGGGCCGCGGGCTTCGACATGCACTTGAACAAACCTGTGTCGCTCGAAGCCTTGAACGAAGCCGTGGCAAGCATTGGGCGACGCTAGCGTTCCCCCGCATCTTCTGTCGGTTGTAAAGGAACAGCGGCATCTTTTGTCCAAGGCTGCGCCGAGGGCTGCTCAGCAGGCCGAATCGGCCTTGTTCCTGGAACATCAGGCGCACTAGGTCACTCGCACGCGCAAGCGCAAAAAACGAATCTGGTCTTCCGCAATTGCTTTTCTCTACGCGTGGGGGCGGACGCGATGGAGGCGAAAAGCAGCTCTCAGTTGCACGTGATGCCTTCCCCGTGCACGGAAATCTCAGATGCGACGATGTCGTCATCCTGACGATTGTCGGCGCTGCCGCTCGCGGCCAGAATGTATCGAGGTCTACGGATGGAGGTGTCGCTGGTGCAAACGAATTCACTCCGATGGCGAGGCTTGGCCTCGATGTGGCTGGTGCTGGCATGCGCTTCGTCGGTGTACGGGGACGAGGCGGCTCCGCGGCAGACCCGGCCGTTGCGGGTGGCCACGAGTGCGCTGGCGCCTTTCGTCATCAAGGAGGGGGATCGGTTCAAGGGATTCAGCGTCGACCTGTGGAACGAACTCGCGCGCCGAATGGGGGTCGAGTTCGTCTGGGTGGACGCGGGCTCACGTGCGGACCAGCTTGAAAGCGTGGCTCGTGGCAACGCGGACGTCGCCATCTCGGCTATTGTGATGACGCCTGAGCGCGAGCGCGTCATCGATTTCTCGCAAGCCTATTTTGATTCGGGCTGCAGATCATGGTCCGCGCCGAAGCGGAAAGTCCCATTCTTGCCACCTTGATGGCCATACCTTGGAAGTCCATCGGAAAGCTGTTCGCCGCGGCGCTCGTGCTTGTGTTTCTCTGGGCCAACGTGCTCTGGGTCATCGAGCGAAGACGAGGCCTGGATCTTGGCAAGGGATACCTGGCGGCCATCGGCAATGAGATGTGGAACACGACGCTGATCATCGCGACCGGCGAACATGGCGAACGTCGCGACCCCGGCACCCTGAGGCGCATTGTTATTGCCTGCATCTGGCTGATGGGCATCGTACTGATCACGCAATTGACCGCGACGGTGACCTCATCGCAGACGGTGCAAAGGTTGCGGTCGACCATCACCGGTCCAGGGGACTTGCCCGGCAAGACGGTGGCGACCGTGCCCGGCACCGTGGCGGCAGATTACCTCGCGATCCTGCACCTGCCTTTTGTCGAAGTCGCTAATGCCGCGGCCGCCATCGACTTGCTCATGCACGACAAGGTCCAGGCCATCGTCTTCGACGCCCCCACGCTGCAGTATTGGGCTGCGACATCAGGCAATGGATCACTGCAAGTCGTCGGCCCTGTGTTCAGGCCGGAGAAGTACGGCATCGTGGTTGCACTGGGCAGCCCGCTTCGCAAGCGGATCAACGAGGCGCTGCTCGGGGTCTATCAGGATGGGACATACGAGCAGATCCACGACAAGTGGTTCAAGACGCAGAGGTAGGTGTCGGTTTCCCTATGCTGCGCAAGGGAATGTCCGCGGCGTTGCGATGCTTTCTCGCGGCACCTTCTCCAAGCATCGGCACGGGCGTTTCCGCGACAGCGATGCATTGCGCCACCTCTTCGAGCTCGTTCTGCGGCGCTCATGAGGGAAGGCCTTGTACGTGGTGAAGGGTTTGCGGTGGATGCCAGCATCATCAAGGCGGACGCAAAACGCGCTCGTGGTGGTGTGAGCGCCGACACCACCGAGTGGAGCAAGGGCGAAGGGCCAAGTCGCGCTCTGCGCGAATACCTTGCCGCCTTGGAAGAGAGCAATCCGACGGGGGACGAATCCGATGACCCGCCAGGGCCTTCGATTGTGGCAGCCGGTCGAGAACTGACAAGTTAGCCGGAATGTCGCGGACCCACGGGCCAGCATTGGAATTCTTTGCCAGCACTGGGTTGCGAGTGATGGGGCGGGTCAGTTCAGTGCCCGGCACTGGGGGGCAAGAACGCGCCGGCATCAACATGATGACGGTAAGTCTGTGACTACGCGGGCAGCCGCCATTCGGCAAACAGCGAAGCACGCGGTCTCGGATTTACGTTCTTCTACGCTTGATGCCGCTGGCGGCGAGCCAGGCCCGCATCGTCAGCGCCGCAACTTCGACCAGGAGCTTGATGTCCTCGGGACGGCCCTGCCCGGACTGGTTGATCTTGGAGTGGGTGAGGGCGTGGACATACGAATTCGCATCCACGCGCCACAGGTTCTCCAGCGTCGCACCGGCCGGCTCGGAACGTCGCCGCCCGCCGGTCGCCCAAGCAAACAGAAGCAGGGCGCGGTCTCGCTTGCCGCGCAGCGTTTCATCGCAGTGGCCAACTCGAGCTGCAACGGATCTTTTGCGAGCGCGCGCTGCCTGTTCGGGCGGGCGCCGCGTTGGGAATAGGCGCGACGTGTCCTGCCAATCAACTCGCGCACGAGCGCGGTCAGGGAGCCGATCCAGCTGATTGCCCCATCGAACGAGGTCGGGTCCGACCTGCATCGGTGCATACTGCGTCGACGTGGCGCCTCGGGGGTTGCAATGTGCGTCGCGCAAACGAGGGGAATCCATGATGCTTGTCGATGCTGCACGAATGGCGGGGGCTCTTCTGGCGATCGCAAGCGGCCTTGTCGTATCGGCTTCGAGCGTCGTGGCGCAAGGTATTGACAGGGTGGCGCACATCGGCCTGCTTTGCCTCAGCCGCTGCGACACCCCCGCCTTCGATGCGTTGCGAGGGGGGCTCCGCAGTTCCGGATGGATCGAGGGCCGCAATCTAAAAATCGAGTTCCGTGCCGCCGACGGACACATCGACCGCTTGCCGGATCTTGCGCAGGAACTGGTGAATCTCAAGCCCGAACTCATCATGGCGTTCAATCCGCAGGCAACCCGTGCAGCCAAGGATGCGACCGCCACCATCCCCATCGTGTTTCTTGCGGTCGCGGATCCCGTTGGCATTGGACTCGTGGACAGCCTGGCGCGGCCGGGAGGCAACGTGACGGGCCTGGCGACACTGGTCCCGGGTGGCCTGATGGGCAAGGGACTTGAACTGCTCGCACAGATGGTGCCCAAGGCGTCGCGGATTGCAGTCCTGCTCAATCCCAGCAACGAAGTATCGAACAGGCTTTTTTCGCTGGACGCTCAGCCGGCTGCTCGGCAGCTGGGCTTGGAGCTTCACGTCTTCAGGGTTCGCGCGCCGGAGGACATCGGGCCGGCAATCGATGCAGCTTCCCAGGCGAAGGTCCATGCACTGTGGGCGCCGGGAGACCCGATCTTCCACAATCCGGTACAGCGCATCCCGGAGCTAGCAGCGCGCGCCGGACTTCCTGCGATGTACCTGACGCGAGAGTTTGTCCAGGCGGGCGGGCTGATGTCGTACGGCCCAGACCTCCTCGACCTGAATCGCCGAGCTGCAAGCTATGTCGACAAGATCCTGAGAGGTGCCAAACCGTCGGACCTACCGGTCGAGCAGCCCACGAGGTTTCATCTGGTGATCAACCTGAAGACCGCGAGGGCGCTGAAGATCCAGGTTCCACAATCGCTGCTAGTGCGCGCCGACGAGGTGATTGAATGAAGGCTCGGCACGCAATCTAGTGAATCGGCTACCTCGCGGGAACGCCGGCACCCAGTCTTTGAGTGATGTTGGATTTTGGGCTACGTGAGTTGCATCCTTCACGCGTTCACTCTTGATCGAGCATCCGGCTCGCCTTGCTGGTGAGGGAACTCTCGGAGCGGAAATACCCCATCACGGTGGCCACGCTGTGGTGCCCGGTCATCGCCATGGTTTCGGGCAGCGGCATGTCCTGTTTGCCCGCCTCCGTCACGAAGCCTGCGCCAACTGATGCGCTTTCGAAAGCACCGCCACCCGATGCACTAAACGTATTGAGCGCCGGCACCCCCCAGCTTGGCCTTGTACCCGTTGCCCACCAGCGCGTGGTCGATCTCTGGCGGCAGTGCATGCACCAGGTCGACTTTCAGATTTGCCGCTGATTTCGACTTCGCCGCCACCTTTGCTGCCGATGTCGCATGGGAGCGGCCGCACCGCTCAACCGAAACGCGTCAGGGCCTTTATCGACCTGGCTGTCCTGCGCCTGGCAAACAATCCACTCTACGTCCTGACTGCGAAGGAACTTCAAAGGCAGAGACGAAGGGGCGAAAGGCCTTCCAGGCAAAGCAGGGAAGACATTGTTCACGGTGCCGCGACATGCAGCGGTTGACGTCTCCCTCTTATCCGGTCACTTCTAAACTGGAGTCGGGCTGCCTCCAGCAGCGCCAAGGGACCGTCGCGGCTCAGCCGGACCTGGATCGTGCCGCCGGGCGGCGTGAACTTCAGCGCATTGCTTGCCAGGTTCCAGAAGATCTGCTCGACCCGCGCCACATCCACGAAAGCTCCGGCCTGCAGGGATAGTAGCCCGACCTAGCCGGCAGGCCTGGGCGCGTCGCTTACCAGCCGGAAGCCGATGTGACTCATGGGATTGAACGGATCGTTGCCGCGCCGCGCGCTGGGGCGGTAGCTGAGACAATAGTCCTCATTGCAGAGGAAGGAGCCGCCGCGTGTCACGCGACGTGGCGCGGCGGGTGGGGCGCCGGCATCGTCCGGGTCCCAACTGTCCTGTGGGCCCGTGGGATTGTCGATGGGCGTGCCCTTGCCTTGCTGCGCCTTGGCCTGCTGCTGGAAGTAGTCAGCACGGAACCAGTCGGCGACCCATTGCCAGGCGTTGCCGGTCATGTCGACCAGGCCGTAGCCGTTGGGCAGGAAGGTGCCGACCGGCTGCGTGCCGATCGCGCCGCCGGCCTTAGCGCTCACCTTCGGTACCACCGGAAAGCGGCCCTTGGCGCTCTTGTCCCAGATGTTGGCCATGGGCTGGCCGCCGGGCTGATAGTCGTCGCCCCAGGCATAGGTCGCCTGCTCCAAGCCGCCGCGTGCGGCGAACTCCCATTCGGCTTCGGTTGGCAGGCGCTTGTTCGCCCACTTGGCAAAGGCCAGCGCATCCTCGTAGCTGACCTGCACGACAGGGTGATCGTCCTTGCCCTCGATGCTGCTGGCGGGGCCTTGCGGCGCCTTCCAGTTGGCGCCGGGCACCAGTTGCCACCACTGGGACCAGTCGTTGAGGTTCACCGGCCGATCGGTGCCGACGAAGACCATCGCGGCGGGCACGAGCATGTCGTCGGGCGGGCGCGGCGTGCCGGGTGGGCTCTGCACGCGGATGGTTTCCCAGTCTGGCTTCTGCTCGGCCGTGGTGATGTAGCCGGTGGCCTTCACGAATTCGCGGAACTGCGCGTTGGTCACGTGGTTGCGGTCCATCCAGAAGCCACGCACCCGGACGGGGTGTGCAGGCTTCTCGTTGGGCTGGGCGAGCTTGCTGTCGCTGCCCATGGCGAACTCGCCACCGGGAACCCAGACCATGCCCTTGGGTCCGTTCACGCCGTCTCCCGGGACGACGGTCGGAAGAGCGCGGTGCGAGGCCTTGCCAGGGGCGGCGACCTGGCTTGCTACGGGCGCGCGGCCTTGCCACCAGGCCATGCCTCCATAGGCCGCGCCGCCCGCGACGGCGGCCCCGGCCAGTGCCGTCAGGAAGTTCCTGCGCGAGGACGGCGCGGGTGCCCGCGCCTCCACGGACTCGACGGCCCGCGCCGTCACCGTGGCAGCCGTCGCAGGCCGCGTGGCCTTGCGCCTGTTGCGTTGCTGCTTGCTCATGATCGATTGCGAAAGAGTGGTTGTCGCAGAATAAAAAGCCCCGGGCAATCCGGGGCCTTGAGGGTCGTCGGCCGCGGTCTCAATCGCCGTTGGGCATCGGCATGCTGAAGCCCTGCTTGGCCAGGGCGTCGCGGATGTGCTGGAAGCGCTCGTATTGCGAGATCGTGATCGGCCCGGTGTAGGTTTCGCTCTGCAGCTTGCGCGGCGGGTACTTGACGTAGCTCTGCATCAATTCCTTCACTGCGGCGTTGATGGTCACCAGCGACCAGGTCCGTTCGGTAAAGTTGTTCATGAAGATGTCGTAGCGCTCCTGCGGGTCGGCCCAGAGGTCGAAGACCTGGGGCACTGTGGCCACATAGGCTTCCGCACCCTTCCAGCCCAAGTTGGAATCCACCGCCAGGCCACCGGTCTGCGCACCGTTGTCGCCGCGCAGGTTGAACACCGCCTTGTAATTGCCCACGCGTGCTGCGCCCGGAGACAACTCGTTCTCGGTGAAGTAGAACCAGGACTTGCGGGTCGACTTGCCGGTGGTGCTGAACAGCACCGGCGCCATGTCGATGCTGTCGAAGACGATCGGCTTGTTGGCCCGGTCGGCCGTCGGCAGTGGAACGCCCCCCAAGTTGGCGAAGGTCGCCATGAGGTCGAGTCCGCCGCAGAGCTCGTGGCTCTTGCTGCCGGCCGGGATCCTGCCCGGCATCCAGGCAATGGCCGGCACGCGGTTGCCGCCTTCGCGCACCGTGCCCTTGGTGCCACGCAAGGGCGTGTAGCCGGCGTCCGGGTAGACATCCTGCCAGGCGCCGTTGTCGGTCGTGTAGAAGACCAGCGTGTTCTTGTCGAGCCCGAGTTCGCGAACCTTGTCCATGATGCGTCCGATGCGTGCGTCGAGTTCGACCACCGAGTCCGCATACTTGCTCTTGGACATCGACTTGCCGACGTAGTCCGGATGCGGCATGTTCGGTTGGTGCACCTTCATGAAGTTGATGTTCATGAAGAAGGGCGTGTTGCCCTTGCCATTGCGATCAAGGTAGTCGATCGATGCCTTCTCCACATAGCCGTCGAAGAAGGGGATGCCGACGACGCCCGGCTTGCCGTCGATCACGGGCGTGTCGACATATTGGCCGTTGATCTTGAATTCCTCGCGTGCCTTTTCGCCCGCGTTGGCGGACAGCGCGCCCCTGGTGACCTTCTGGAACATGGTGCGCAGCTCCGGGTCCATGTCGGGAAACCAGGTCGTGTCGGCATAGGTGTAGGCGTTCAGGTGATAGAGGCCTGCGTACTTCATCTCGTCATAGCCCTGGGCATTCGGCAGCGCGTAGTCCGACTCGCCGAGATGCCACTTGCCGGAGAAGAAGGTCTTGTAGCCGCCCTTCTTCAACACCGATGCCAGCGTCCATTCTTCCGCCGGCAGGCCGCCGCCCTGGCCCTGGAAGGCGACGGTGGTCATGCCGCTGCGGTTGGGGATGCGGCCGGTCTGTATCGCCGCGCGGCCGGGAGTGCAACTGGGCTGCGCGTAAAAGGTATACAGCGTCATGCCTTCTGCCGCGAGCTTGTCGATGTTCGGGGTCGGCATGCCGCGACCGGCGCCGCCGCCGTACGGACCAAGGTCGCCATACCCGGTGTCGTCAGAGACGATCAGGATAATATTGGGTTTGGCCTGCTGCTGTGCCATGGACGGCGTGGTCGTCAAGGCAATCAGTGCGGCGATTGCTGCCGGCGCCACAAGCCTCAGTTTGCGTATGAGTGTCATGTTGTTGTTTCCTCTTCATTGAAGAATTGAGCGCAGGCAACCTGCGCGGAGTCACGGGCGCGCACTACTTCTTCGCCGCACGCTCGACGCTCAGGACGGCGGCCTCCTCGATCACCATTCGCATTTCGCCGTCGCCCTTGAGTTTGCTGATGTCCATCCCTGCCGGAATCTTCACGGCGACTTCTGGCCGGCCTGGCGGTCGAAGGACTGCACCACCGCTAGGACCTCAACTGTGTTCGATGCCTCCACGCGGGCAGCGAACCCGTGGGTGCTGTGCCGCCGCTGGTCTCCACGCGCTCGCGGATGCCGTCGCCGTGGGTCACGTGCGCCAGCATGGCCACGACCGCCGCCGCATAGCGTGACACGATCGGAACGAACTCCAAACTTGCGAACTTGACCCTCTTTCACTGGCGGCGCGACTCGGCCAATGTCGAACCGACGCCTGCAGAGTCTCCGGATGTTCTTTCGTACCGAAGGCAGCGAAGGACTCACCT
Source organism: Variovorax robiniae (assembly GCF_037889955.1). Taxonomy (NCBI): domain Bacteria; kingdom Pseudomonadati; phylum Pseudomonadota; class Betaproteobacteria; order Burkholderiales; family Comamonadaceae; genus Variovorax; species Variovorax robiniae. The sequence continues at coordinate 34,126 of NZ_JBBKZS010000028.1, read as the reverse complement.
GATGGACCCGTAGGGGCGGATGATGGGCCTGTGCGCATGCGGTGGCTATCCCGGCGACCCCGTACCTCCACGTACGTGGCAATAATCATTGGCTGCCGGGATCTATCGAAGCTCGATCGGCTGCGTGCAATCCGGCACCTGCCATTGGAATGTTCACCGGGAATCCATGCACGCGCGATGTACGGCTGCGCGGAGCTGGAGCACGCTCACCGGCCGCTCCAGGAAGTCGGTCGCCTCGAGTCGCGCGATGTCGATGGCGGTGCGGAAGGCGGCGTAGGGCCCCAAAACGATCACCGGTATCGTGATATGACTGTCTCTCAGCTCGCGTACCAGCTTGAGCGTCGCGGCCGGGTCGACGTCGGCCGCTGCAATTACGCACTGGCCAGGGTTGCTTGCCTCATTGGCGAACAATGCTTTCTCGTCGTCGAGGAAGACAACGGAAGCGATGTCGCGCTTCAGCGCCGATTCGATCCATGCGCGCTCATCCGGCTTGAAGCCGACGACGTAGACGATGGTGGGCATGGCTTTAGACGTCTTGTGAGTGACTAAGAGCGCCTCGGCCCTCCAGTTGCATTGCCTTCCTTGGCGATCAAGATCAGTGCATTGTTGGCTTTCGTCGCCTTCTTTGGATATTCGCTTCTGGACCGGTTCTAATGCAAATCGCTAACAGGCCATGAATGGTGGGCTCCTATTCGAAATGCGCCTATCCGGGCAGCCACGCAGCACCACGTACGTGGCGTGAGCGGTCTTGGGCGCCGCTTGCCTTCGCACACGGCGCGGGCGCTCCAGCGCGTGGCGCCTAGCCCTGGATCCTGCATGCCGGCGAGCAGCATGCCCGGATCACTTGGGGAACATGAACTGCGCCTGCACTCGAATCTGCCAGTTGGCGCCGTTGTCCGGCTTGACTACGTTGTAGTACGCGGAGAGCTGCGTGTTCACTGGCAACTTGCCCAGATGCAAGATCTTGCCAACGCCCCCGCCGAGAGGCACCGTCCATCGCTGACTGTTATCGGCCTTCCAGTCGGCGGTGATGATGGGAGCGGTGGTGAGATAGAACCCTCCCGGAAAGTTGTAGTTGATGAAAGGCTGGAGTAGGAAGTTGTTGTATGACCCGCCCTGCTTGTTGCTGCTCACCGACCAGATGTTGTTGAACAGCGCGCCGTAGACCCAAGGGCTGCCATGATCGAGATGCAGCACGACCGCGGATGGGCCAAGTCCCCAGTTCTTGTTGCCCAGTTCCGAATTGCTGTTGGTGGGAATCTGGACCACCGGACCGACTCCCCAGATCCACTTGCCGGGATTGGCCGGCGAGAGAAAGGCGGTCATCACCACATCGCCCACGCCATTGAGACTGCCGGTTCCGGGGCCCAGCGAGGGCATCGAGATGAGCGGCAAGATCGTGCGGGTGATGATGTTCCAGTCCTTGTTGACCGAAATCGGAATCACCGGCTGGATGTTGAGGATGTTCTGCGTTCCCTTCTCCGGGCCCAAGTTGAGATTGGTGTTGTTTTGGAACGGCACGCTGATGAGGTTGCCAACCGGATTCTGTGCAAGCTTCGCAAGCTCTTCGGCGTTCATCTCGGCATGCGCCGCAAAGCCTGCCAACAGGGCCGCGGCACTGCAAGAGCCAGCAAGAACCTTGACTGGCGTGTGGCAGCAACTGTGCATTTGGTTCCTCCGCTCTGATTCATTGAAAGCCTTCAAATTGCGAGGCGCAGAAGTCAGCGATGCGACACCCCCGGCGTCTGGCACGCCCAAGTAACAGGCGGCGAGCGAATCGATCTCCCGGGGAGTCAGTTGCCGGGCGATGCTGCGATCCGCGCGCTGATGTCGCTGTGCCTTCTCGATTTTCCAGTTGGCAAGGCGCATCCGTGCAGGAGGCGAACTGGGCGTCACAATTGAACAGGCTGGCGGACAGTGAATGGCGTAGCTGTTCTTTCATTCGGGTCAGGCTGAGTTCAAGCAGGCCGGCCGCCTACGGCATCCCCAAGTCTGGTAGCACGGGGCATAGCCTCCATACCCAAAGGCCGGTGGGCGGTAGGTGCCGAAGCCGCTGGCCCCGGTACACACGGTCACCATACCGTAGGCGCCGGTGGTGGTTTCTCCGAAACGAGTGGTACGACTGGTTCCGCCGTACCAGTCGTGCGCGGTGCTGCCGTCAAATGCTCCCAGCGCAGCAACGCCCTGGCCGCGCTTTGAGATCGGCTTTTCACTGCATCCCCTCCTTGGTGCTCCATCGTCCCTTGGCTACCGACGCAAGCCGACAAACGCGGGACCGCCCCAGCCGCCCCAACCGCCCCAGTCCATGGAATTCATCTCGTTCATCTGCGCCGCCTCAAGGTTGTTGTTGCTCAATTGCTTGGCAACGCGCATCTTTTGATAGTCTTGGTATTGCGCCGGACCGCCGACGTAGGCCAAGTTGTTCATCGAGTCGGGTAGGACGTAGTACGTCGATCCCTGGTAGTTCACAGGGGTGACTTTGTCTTTTGGAAGCTTGGCGAGAATCGCCTGCTGGTCCGGCTTCTTGGGAGTAATGACCTTGAACCCGGCAGCCACGGCGAGGTTGTCGTTGTTGAGCGCATCGCTGGTGGCACAGCCCGCGGCCAGCACGATCACCGTGGCTGCGGCGACGCTCTTCAATGAATCAGGCAGATGCTTCATGGTGGTGTACCTGTTGGAGCCATGGATTCGAAGACGAGCCTGGCCGGCCCCATGTGCCGTCGGTGGGCACAAGCGGGAAAAGTCAGGCGAGACCGGAGAATGGTCCGGCGGACCTACTTCGCGCCGGGCATGTCCGGCGTGCCACCTTGTTTAGATGGCTTCCTGTTGGGATGCCGCTCGTCCCGCGCCTCGACGCGTGACTGTCCGGCGGCCGCGGACTTGCCAGTGGCGACGGCGTCGCTCTGAGCCGACATTGCCTCGTCGCCCGTCGGCTTCTTCACCATGCCGTGCGGCTTCGCGTCATCCTTGGCTTGCGCGCGCTGCTGCGGCTTGCTGTTGGTGATGACCTGTTCCTGTGACGTCGTACCTGGCGGGTTCTGCGCGGATGCGCCGACGGCGAAAAGACTGGCGATCATGGCTGCAAGAAGTTTGCTCATTGCGTTTTCTCCTCGGTTGATGGATCGATGCGCCTTTCCGCGGTGAACGCGTCACGGTGCGTTGAAGCGTTGCCGTGCGCCAGTTCAGAAATGCGCGATGGCCTGGCGAAATGATTCTGAAGAGGGCCATTCGACAAAACCAGCCCGGCGGCCACTTACGCCCACGTACGTGGTCGGCCCAATGACAGGAATTGCGCACCCACCGAGCGCGTGGGCAAGGCCCTCAGTCGTCTGCGCGTTGGGATTGGAGCCGGATCAGCTCCGTGATCGAACTGACGCCCAGCTTCTCGAGCAGCCGGCTTCGGTGCTGCTCGACGGTGCGAAAACTGATGTCCAGGTCCTTGGCAATGACCTTGCTCGGCAAGCCCTTGAGCGCGAGCCGCATCACCTCTTGCTCTCGACTCGTCAGCGCGGCGATGTGCTTGTCCAGGAGCCTGCCCCGTTCCGGCGTCGCAGGTTCGCGAATGCTCGCGTCCCGGCGCAAGGCTTCGTTGATGGCGTCCAGCAATTGCTGCTGTCGGTAGGGCTTCTGGACAAAGTCGATCGCCCCGTCCTTGACGGCCTTGACCGCCATCGAGATGTCGCCGTGGCCACTGATGAAGACAATGGGAATGCGCGCGCTGATCGCCACGAGGCGCTCCTGAAGCGCCAGACCACTCATGTGTGCCATGCGCACGTCCAGCACCAGGCAGCCCGGGCGGGCCGCGTCGAAGTCCGCCAGGAAGTCGATCGCCGAGCTGTACGTCTCGGTAGCGAGCCCGACGCAACTCACCAGTTCCCGGACGGAGTCGCGGGAGGCCTCGTCGTCATCGATGATGAATACAGTCGGCTCTGCCATCGTGTCAGTCTACTGAAGTAGCGATCGGGAGTGTGAAACTGAATATCGCACCGCCCCCAACGCGATGCGATGCCCAGAGCTTGCCTCCATGCGCCTCGATCAGCTTTCGGCAGATCGCCAGCCCGACGCCCAGGCCATTGGTTTTGGTCGAGTAGAACGATCCGAAAATCCGCTCCAAGTCGCCTTCGGCGATGCCAATGCCACGATCCGCGACTTCCACCAGGACCTCGTCGTACTCATTCAGGCGGAGGGCGACTGTGATTTCCCGCGCACCGCCCGGTGGCGCCCCCTCGATGGCCTCCATCGCATTGCGCAGCAGGTTCAGGATGACCTGCTGCAAATGAATCTCGTCAACCAAGACTGCTGGCAGCGAATTCCCTGACGCCAGCCCAATGTCGATGCCGTGCAGCTCAAAGTCCATCTTCACCATGCCCAGACACTCGGTCACCGCTTGCTTCATGTCGATCAGTTTCGGCTCGAGGTCATGTCGCTGAACCATGCTGCGCATGCGCGCCACCACGTCGCCCGCCCGGGTTGCCTGACCGATGACCTTGTCGAGCAGGTCGAGAACGCGGCTGATGTCGGGTGCTGCTTCGGCGGCTCGCTGGCGCGCGGCCATCGCGTAGTTCTGGATTGCGTAGAGTGGTTGATTGATCTCATGTGCCAGCGCGACGGACATCTCTCCCGCCGTGTGAACGCGCACCAGGTGAGCCAGTCGCTCGCGCCAATGCGCGGCTTCGACTTCTGCCGCCCGCTTGCGACGCTCCACGGCATCGCGCTCATGCAGACTTGCGAACACTTCAGCCAGCAGGGTGACCCCGGGCGTCAGCACGTCGGGCCATTCGTGTTCGCGCTCGATGCTCGCCAGGGCGAGGGCGCCCGCATTCCTGCCTTCCGATGCGATCGGCACCGCGAGCAGTGAACGAACGCCGAGTTGACGCAGTGTGGCCGCATCGGCTTGTCCTTCGGGCGGGACATCCGAAAGGCGCGAGATGCGCACGACGCTGCCACCCCCAATCAGCGCGCGGATCCACGGCAATTCGGGGGCCTTGCCTTGCGCGGCTACTCCGGCGAAACCGGCCGCGTGCCACTGCTGTAGCACCCCGAAGGGAACGCCGTCGTTAATTTGCCAAAGTACAACTCGCTCTGCTCCCACAAACTCGCCGATCTGTCGGAGGCCCTTCGCGATTGCCTGATTTTCTTCGCCATGTTTGGAGAGCACGAGGGACGCAAGGATGGCGCTCGCGAGCCGCTCGAATCCGACCGACAGTCCGAGTTCTTCTTGCGCGCGCTTGCGCGCCAAGGCGCTTCCGAAAATCCCTGCCAGCAGACGCATGCGCGCAACCAAGTCGTCAGACCAGTTGCGTTCGCTGCGAATACATCCGAAGTTGAGAATGCCATGCAGTTCCCCTGCTACCGTGATGGGCATCATGACGTGGGACTTCAGTCCGAGCTTGCGCCAGTTTTCCTTGTCGAAGCTAGCTTCCGGCGGCAACTCGTCCATACTGGAAAAAACGATCGACTCGTTGGCGATCGCCTTTGCCACGGCCCACGGATTCGAATCCCGTGCGGGGATCGTTCGCTTGGGCACCGGCTCCACACCCTCCACAGCGAAGGAGTGAGTCACCTCCACCCAGCCAGTTAACGGGAAGACACGGTTCAGGGTCGAACGATCGATGCCAAGCGTTGATACGATCCGCGCCAAGCCTCGGTCGATCGCATCATCGATCTCTTGAGCAGGCACGGATAGGAACGCGGCCGACAGATCCTGCAACAGACGCTCGAAGCTCAGCAGTTCCTGTAGAGAAGCAGACGCATTGGCTGACGCGATCGCCTCAGGCATGCTCCCGCGGAATGGATAATGCTGCCTGCCCATTTACACGATCACTCTGGCGGAAGGGTTTGTATGGGACTGATCAGGACAATCACGTGGCTGCTATCGGCAACAGCTGCGATCGGACTGGGCCAAATTGCGTTTGCGCAGGTCGCCGATGCCAGTCCGGCCAGGATCATGCTGGCATTTGAGGGTGGTTCGGCCAAGAACGTGGCACTGCATCTGGCCGAACGAATGCGCGAGCCGCTCAAGCGGCCCATTTACGTCGAGGAAAAACCGGGCGCCAGCGGGCGCGTAGGTGCCCTCGCGCTGAAGCACGCTGTACCAGACGGGGCAACGGTGGCAATGCTTCCCATCGCAGTGCCGGTGCTGGCGCCGATGACCTTCAAGGACGTGCAATACGACGCTATGCATGACTTTGCCCCCATTTCGCAGATCGCCAGTTATCGCTTTGCGTTTGCGGTTCCCGCGAATCACCCCGCGCAGTCGTTCCCTGACTTTGTTGCCTGGCTGCAATCCCACCCGTCGCAAGCATTCTTTGGCTCGCCTGCTGCGGGCAGCCTGCCTCACTTCCTGGGCGTACTCATATCCAGGGCGATCGATGTCGACATGACCCAAGTCGCCTACAAGGGATTCGGTCCCATGTCGATCGACCTCATGGGCGGCCAAGTTCCCGCAGGCATCTCGCCGATTTTGGACTTGATTGAACTGCACCGCGCAGGGCGACTCAGAATTCTCGCAACGTCGGGCGCAAAGCGCGAGTCCCAGTTGCCTGAGGTGCCGACCTTCATCGAGCAGGGCTATCCGACAGTGCAGGCAACGGGGTGGGTCGCCTTCTTTGCCCCCGCGAAGACGCCCAAGTCAGTCATCGACCAGTGGTCGGCCGCGCTGTTGAGCGCCATTCGTTCGGCCGAAACGCGGCAGAAGTTCGTTGAACTCGGGCTCGATGCGACCGGCACCACGCCAGAAGAGCTCACCGCGATCATGGCCGCCGACATCGCACGCTGGGGTCCAATCGTCAAGGCGTCGGGCTTCCGCGCCGACTAGATGTGATGTCTCAATAGGTTGTTCACCCGGAAGGGTCTGGGAGACTGGAGTTACCACGCTTCAGTCATCAGAAAGAACAACCAGGTGAACAGCCATAAGAATGCCAGATTGACCTTTGAAGGGCGCAAGTTGCTTGTTGCACGCATTGCTGTGATGGGGCTGATGCCGGCAGCCGAGGCTGCCGGCATCAGCACGCGCACGGCTCGCAAGTGGCTCAGGCGCTTCGAGGCGCACGGTGAGCAGGGCCTGCTCGATCGCAGCTCGCGTCCGGCGAAGACCCGTACCAGCCTGGACGAGTCGCTGTGCGAGCGCATTGAGCAACTGCGCCGCGCGCGCATGCCCATGCGGCGCATCGCCGCAGTCGTGGGACGTAGCGTCGCCACGGTCTGCCGGCTGCTCGGGCGACTGGGCCTGTCCAGCCTGAAGGCACTCGATCCGGTTGCACCGCTGGTGCGCTACGAGCGCGAAGCACCGGGCGAGTTGCTGCACATCGACACCAAGAAGCTCGGGCGTATCGTGCGCCCCAGCCATCGCGCTCACGGGTGATCGGCGTGATTCGGTGGACGGTGCAGGCTGGGAATTCGCCCATGTGGCCATCGATGACCACTCGCGCGTGGGCTTCGTGCAGATGCGCGAGAACGAGCGCAAGGACTCGGCCGTGAGCTTCCTCCTGGCCGCCGTGGCGCACTACGAGGCGCTGGGCGTGACGATCAAACGCTTGATTACTGACAACGGGCCGGCCTACCGCTCGCAGCTGTTTGCCAAGACTTGCCAGGCCTTGGGCATCAAGCACACGTTTACCAGGCCGTATCGCCCGCAAACCAATGGCAAGGCCGAGCGCTTCATCCAGACCTGCCTGCGAGAGTGGGTCTATGGCCGCATCTGGGCCAACAGCGCTGAGCGCACTGCTTGGCTGCCCGCGTTCCTGAGTTACTACAACGCTCGCAGACCGCACTCGGCCTTGGGCTACAAGCCGCCAGCCTCCCGCCTCGGCGGGAATAACCTATTGCAACTCAACAACTAGATCTCTCTTCTCTCTCTTGGGGCCGCCTCCCAGGTCGATGTCCACGTACGTGGACTGCGTAGTCGCCGGGATAGGCGGGCGGGATTGCGAGTTCCAGAATCGCCGCTCTGATCACGCACGCTGCCGAATCTGGATTCTCCATGCATCGCGCAATGCTCATTGCAAACCACGCGCATTGCGCTGTGCCCCAAGCAGAGCCGTGTTGGCGTCCGGTTCGGTGCTGTCATTCTCGGCACCTGTGCCTGACCTCTGAGCAAATTCCTGAGGAGCATCTATGAACCGACACCTTGTTCCCCGAATCGGCGCATTGGCTTTGGCCCTGGCGCTCGGAGCCTGCGCCGCACCTGGCGCCCAGCCCGGTGCGATGGAAGTACGGCGGGCTACCATCGAGCAGATCACACCAACGCAGTTGCAAAGCAACCATCACGCGGGCATCGGCGCCGTGGCTGGGGGGCTTGCAGGAGTGGGCATTGGCAGCCTGATCGGCGGCGGAACCGGGCGCGACGTGGCCATGGTGCTGGGCGCCGTGGGCGGGGCGGTGGCAGGTAATGAGGTCCAGAAGAAATACGACCAGCCGACACCGGGGCAGCAGATCGTCGTGCGCACCGCCAGCGGCGTGCTGGTTTCGGTGTCGCAACCAGCCAACCCGGGCCTTCGAGTCGGGCAGCGGGTCTACATCGAAGGTAGCGGCGAAAACGCGCGAATCGTCCCTCAACAGTAGCCAGCGGCTGATTGCTCACCACGAGTCTTTCGTGGCCGCGCTCTAGTTCAATGCGCCATGAGCCACACACCTGTTTGCTGGATGCGGTCGCAGCGGTGGCAGCCCGGTGCCGGCCCAAATTCTGGTTGGAGTGCAGTTCATCGTGCTCGATGTCGCGCTGGATTTCCTCAGCAGTCCTCATGTACTGCGCTTCGTGCAGTTCGACGGCTTTGTCGTGACGACCGGAATGCTGCACCAAGCCAACCGACGCGGCATGGCGTTCCTGCCGTGTCCGCAGTTCGATCCGCCGAGACCGGCCATAAGAGGAGCGCCCTGGAGATTCGCTACAACTCGCCGCCGCAGCCTTGGCCATCCTCTTGTTGCTGATCGAGTCCCGGGATCCCTAAATGATGAGCTACATCGCGTGCCGCATCGCAGTGGTGATCACGGTGGCAATGCTCGCGAACTCGACAGCGGGCGCGGTCACCTCTAACCCAGACAGCCCGGAACTGGCGCTGGAGCAAGCGGCGGTCGTCGTAGACGGAGCAACTTTGTTCCTTGTGCGCAGTCCGCTCGGGTTTCCGGCATCGGAAAGAGCCGCGGGCATCGCCAAGCGAATCGAAGCTGCTGCACGCGATCGGAGCATCGACCCTGCATTCGTCCGCACAGGAACCGTGGCGGGCATGACTGCGATCTTTGCCGGCCCCGCGCGCATCATGGCAGTGTCGGATGCAGACGCACAGGCCGCTGAAACGACGGTCGAGGCGTTTGCACGCGCTGCGGGGGATCGCGTGCGCAGCGCGATCATCGACTACCGCGTAGCTCGAACTCCCGAGCGCGTCAGGCACGCCATGTTGCTCGCGTCGACCGCGACGTTGTTGTTCCTCGTCGCAGCGGCAATTTCGGTGTGGCTCACGATCCGCTTGAGACGAGGTGTCGAGCACATACTGCACCCGCGCGTGCAAACTCTCGGCTTTCAATCCTTTGCGATCGTGCGCGCCGAGCAGATCCGCGCTGTTCTTTCCGGAATCCTCAAGTTCCTCGGATTGCTTGTGCTGCTGGCACTGACCTTCGCATGGATGGTCTACGTGCTGGACCTGTTTCCGTGGACGATCGGCGTTGGCAACGCGCTGCTCCAGCATGTCGTCACTCCACTCACGACGATCGGCAGGGATTTTCTTGCGGCCATTCCGAACCTGATCTTTCTTACCATCCTCTATTTCATCTTTCGATCTGCGCTGCGAATCGTCCGTCTGTTCTTCGACGCGGTGGAGCAAGGCAAGGTAAAGCTTCAGCACTTCGAACCGGAGTGGGCAATGCCCACTTACAAGATCGTCAGGCTCGCCATGATTGCGTTTGCGCTCGTCATCGCTTATCCCTATGTTCCCGGATCGAGTTCCGCTGCATTCAAGGGGGTTTCTCTTTTTCTCGGCGTCGTCTTTTCACTGGGCTCATCAGGTGCAATTTCGAACATCATTGCGGGATACATGATGACGTACCGCCGTGCATTTCGCGTCGGCGATCGCGTGAAGATCGGCGAAGTCACGGGAGACATTACCGCCATGCGGTTGCAGGTTTCGCATCTGCGCACAACTAAGCACGAGGAGGTAGTGATCCCGAATTCGCAAATCATCAACAGCTCCGTGATCAACTACACCACCTTGGCGCGCAAGGATGGCCTGCTCCTGCACACCTCGATACAGATTGGCTACAACACGCCTTGGCGTCAGGTGGAAGCGATGCTGCTGGAAGCGGCATCCCACACCAAAGGTCTTGTGGCCCCACCGGAGCCCTTTGTGCTGCAGACGAAGCTTGGGGACTGCTCCATCATTTACGAACTTAACGTCGGGTGCGACGATCCTCAGCGCATGCACGAACTTTATTCTGTGCTGCACCGAAATATCCTTGATGTCTTCAACGATTACGGTGTTTCGATCGTGACGCCCGCCTACGAGGAGGACCCCGAAACGCCCAAGGTCGTGCCAAGGGAGAAGTGGTTTTCGCCACCTGCCATGGCAGACCACGAAGATCAGGCCACTTCGCCTCAGCCTGGACAACCCGTCCCTTCAAACCGAGGAGCAGCATGATGACTCATAGTCATTTGAATGCGGCAATTTCTTGTGTCGCTCTCCTGTCAAGCGTAGTCGCGTTCGCACAATCGTCCGACATTGACGCGGCGCAAGCGCGCTACGAGCGCTCGATGGCGTATTGCAACAGCGGCAATTTGCCGCGCCCGCAACGCGATGCCTGCGTGCGCGATGCCGGAATGGCGTGGGACCGGGCTCAACGCGGTCTTCCTCCCTCGGACGACGTCGCTTCGCCAGGCGGCCGCGCAATTGTCGTCGTCCCGCAAGGCGCGCCACCGCCGTTAAGTGACTCCGCAACCGTCACTTCGCCCGACGGCGACTCGACCATCGTTTTGCCTGCCGACGGCTCAAGACCCTTGTCGCAGTGACGGCGGTAGCCGTACCGTAGCGGCCAATTTTCGTCGCTGACTAGATGGGTTCCCCGACCCTCCGACGTTGCTGTCAAGCGACATCAGGAACCCTTTCGCCCGGTGCCGACAGACAAGCCAACTGAGTTCCGGCACTGAAAGGCCGAAAGGCGAATTTGTGCTGACGATGCGCTTCGTAGCCCCGACCCGCGCGCGTTTACTGAGCGTCTGGACCTCGAGTATCAGCGCGTCGGATTCAGGCCAGCCAATGCATCAAGGCAAGCACCAGCACGACGAGGAAGACCGTCTCGCCAAGCATCAGCATCACCGGCTTGAGGCCGACCGTGACCAAGTCCTTCAACTGCGTCTTCATGCCGATGCCCGCAATGGCGGCCACCAGGCACCAGCGTGAGAGATCGCTGCCCCCCTTGGCGACGACCGCCGGCATCCAGCCCGTGCTGTTGATCGCTACCAGCAGCGCGAAGCTGATGACGAAGCCCGGAAGCAGCGGCGGGCGCGGGCCACCTGTTTGACCTGCCTGGCGCCGCGACAACATGACCGCGAAGACGATCACCGGCAGCAGCATCGCCACGCGCATCAGCTTGACCAGTGTGGCCACGTCGCCCGTCTGTTGCGACATGCTGTAGCCGGCGCCGACCACCTGGGCGACGTCGTGGATGGTTGCGCCGAGGAACACTCCGGCGGCGCGCGCGTCCAGCCCCATGGCCTGCGCGATCATCGGGTAGACGATCATCGCCAGCGTCGACAACGCGGACACGCCAACCACAGTGAACAGCGTTGCGCGCTCTTTCAGCGGGTGGTTCGGCAGCGCAGCGGCCAGCGCCATCGCCGCGGAAGCGCCGCAGATCGCGGTGGCCCCGCCGCTTAGAAGGCCGAACAGGGTCTGGAACCCCAGGAACCGCGCCGAAAGCATCGACACCACGATCGTCAGCACCACTGACGCAACAACGAGCGCCACCGGTTGCCAGCCGAGTTCGGCGACCTGGCCCACGGTGATCCGCAACCCGAGCAGCGCGACGCCGATGCGCAGCAGCGTCCGACCCGCGAATTCGATGCCCGGCTTGCATGTGCCGCCCTCTCCGGAGAGGAAGTTCATTGCAATGCCCAGCAGCAGCGCGAACAGCATGACCGGCGCACCATAGTGCCTCGAGAGGAAGGTGGAGGCCGCAGCGACGACGCCACATGCGAGCAGGCCAGGAATCAGCAAGCGAGCGCGCCCGGGAACCGCGCCGATCGTGAGTGTGGTGGTCATGGCGTCAGGCGGTCGGCAGGCGGTGGTCCTTGAACTGCTCGCGCAGGCGATGCTTGAGCATCTTGCCGGTCGCGCCGAGCGGTATCGTGTCACTGAAAACCACATCGTCGGGCGTCCACCATTTGGCGATCTTGCCGTCATAGAAGGCCAGCAGTTCCTCGCGCGTGACCTCGAAGTCGGACTTCTTCACCACCACCAACAGCGGACGCTCGTCCCACTTCGGATGGAATGCAGCAATGCAGGCGGCCATGCTCACTGCAGGATGTGCCATCGCGATGTTCTCCAGGTCGATCGAGCCGATCCACTCGCCGCCGGACTTGATGACGTCCTTGGCGCGGTCGGTGATCTGCATGAAGCCATCGGCGTCGATGACGGCGACGTCACCGGTCGGGAACCAGCCGTCCACCAGCGGGTCGCCGCCGGCGCCCTTGAAGTAGCTCGCGACGATCCAGGGACCGCGCACCATCAACTCGCCCGAGGTCTTGCCGTCCCAGGGCAGTTCGTTGCCGTCGCCATCGACGATCTTGAGGTCGACGCCGAACACGGCGCGCCCTTGTTTGGACTGGGTCGCGAGGTGCTCTTCGCTGCCCAGGGCCAGTTGCGCCGGCTTGAGCGTGCAGACAGTGCCCAGCGGGCTCACCTCGGTCATGCCCCAGGCGTGCAGCACCTGCACGTCATGGCGTTCCTGGAAGGCACGCATCATGGCCGGCGGGCAAGCCGAGCCGCCGATCACGGTGCGGCGCATGGTGCTGAAGCTCAGGTCGTTGGACTCGACGTGCGCGAGCAGTCCCTGCCAGACCGTGGGCACGCCAGCCGACATCGTCACGCCCTCGGACTCGAACAGTTCGTACAGGCTCTTGCCGTCCAGGAACGGACCCGGGTAGACGAGCTTGGCGCCGACCGCGCAACCGACATAGGGCAGGCCCCAGGCATTGACGTGGAACATCGGCACCACGGGCAGGATGGAATCGCGCGCCGAGCAGTTGAGCGCGTCGGGGAGCGCCGCGGCATAGGTGTGCAGCACCGTCGAGCGATGGCTGTACAGCACGCCCTTCGGGTCGCCGGTGGTGCCCGAGGTGTAGCACAGCGACGACGCGCTGTTCTCGTCGAAGCGCGGCCACTCGAAACGATCGCTCACATCAGTCAGCAGTTCCTCGTAGCACAGCAGGTTGGGCACTTTGGAGGACGCCGGCATGTGGGCACGGTCGGTCATGACGACGAAGGCCTTGATGGTCTTCACACGTGACGCGATCGCTTCGACGATCGGCAGGAAGCTCAGGTCGAAGAACAGAATCTCGTCTTCGGCATGGTCGGCGATCCACACTACCTGGTCGGGGTGCAGGCGCGGATTAAGTGTGTGCAGTACGGCGCCGGCGCCCGAGACGCCGTAGTACAGCTCCATGTGGCGGTAGCCATTCCACGCCAACGTGGCGACGCGGTCACCGAACTTGACGCCGCGTTGTGCCAGCGCGTTGGCCACGCGGCGCGCCCGGGCGGCGAGCTCCCGGTAGGTGGTGCGATGGATGTCGCCTTCGACGCGGCGCGAGACGATTTCCTGTTCGCCGTGATGGCGTTCGGCATGCGTCAGCAGAGTGGAGATCAGCAGCGGTTGCTGCATCATCTGTCCGTTCATGATGTGTATTCCTTGATGGGTGTTCATTCAGGCTGAAAGCCGATGGCCTTCAGGTTGGCAGCGTGCCTGTCGGATGCCGCGAGCAGCGACTTCGACAGCTCCTCGGGCGTGAGCGGCAGGCCGATGTCCTGGCCCTGTTCCCTGAAACGCTCGATCACCTTCGGTTGCTGGAGCACCTTCAGCGTGGCCTCGCGAACCTTGGCTTGCACGTCGGCCGGCACGTCAGGCGTGGTCCACAGGCCGATCCATGCGAGGTCACCGATCTTCGGGTAGCCAAGTTCGGCGAAGGTCGGCACGTCGGGCAGTGCAGCCAGCCGCTTTGGTGCGCCGACCGCGAACGCCTTCAGCTTGCCCGCCTTGATCAGCGGAACCGAAGTCGCCGGACCATCGAACATCAACGCCACATGGCCGCCCATCACGTCCTGCAGCGCGGGCGGCGAGCCCTTGTAGCCGACATGGGTCATGTCCAGACCGGCGAGCTTGTTTAACTCCTGTCCCATGGTGTGCGACATCGAGCCCGTGCTGTACGAGGCATAGTTCACCTTGCCCGGATGAGCCTTCACATAGGCGATGACTTCCTGCAGGTTCGATGCCGGCAGCGACGGCGTGCCGACGAGCAGCAGGCCGGTTTGGGTGAGCTGGGCCAAAGGCTTGACGTCCTTGAACATGTCGATGCGGGATTTCGCGACGACATGCGGTATCTCGCTGACCAGTCCGTTGACGCCGACCATGAAGGTGTAGCCGTCGTGCGGCGATTGCAGCAGGTCCTGGGTGCCGATGGCGCCCATGCCACCCGCCTTGTTGTCGACGATCACCGGCTGCCCGAGCAGCGGCGTCAGCCCTTCGGCCAATGTGCGCGCGACGGTGTCGGCAGTGCCGCCGGCTGGCGCGCCGACGACCAGGCGGATTGGCTTGCTGGGCCAGCCTTGCGCCAGCGCGGTGGGTGCCATGGCCAGCAGGGACGCGGCGGCAAGGGTGCCGAGCATGGCGCGGCGCAAAGGGTTCGTGAGTAGTTGCATGTTGAGTCTCCGGAATAAATGAATAGCGGTGCGTGTCATCGGATGGAGTCCGGTGTTCGGTGGTCGCTGAGGTCGACTTGGATGCGACCATCAAGAACGCGCACGGGGTAAATACGCACAGCGAGCCCGCCGCCTGCGCCATGGATATGGCCAGTTGCGAGATCGAAGCGCAGGCCATGTGCGGGGCATCGGATCGAGGTGCCTTGGAGCGCGCCCCCGGCGAGCGACGCGCCAGCGTGCGGGCAACTGTCCGCAATCGCATGCACGATGTGCTCGATGCAGAAGAGCGCAATCTCGTGTCCGTCGCTGCGCGCAAAGCCGCGTCCGTGCTCGGTCAGTTCGTGCGCTCCAAGCAGGTCGGTCCACGCTCGAGAGATGCACCCCGGCGTGGAAGTGGCTGTGTTCTGCTGGTCCATTTCTTCGTGTCTCCTGGAGATCGTTGCTGCACATGACCATTACGTTGGCAGCTGATTCGGAAGTCCTATTTTTCCGGTCAAGGACCGGAGCTGATTGACCGGATGTGACTTTGGTTTAACCTGTTGTGACAAACGGATTCATCAACTTCTGAGGGGGCAACAATCGGCTGAACTGCTCGACGTGCGCCGGCTGGGCAAGCTTCGAGAGTTCGTCCGAGGTTCTTCGCAAAGAAAGAAACCCACCGGGTTGCGCCCGGTGGGTGAAGGTGAGCGCACTTGCGGGACGCCCACGGAGATAACTGAAAGGTCCGGCAATTTGACGGATGGTTTTCCCTCAAAGGGGGTCAGGAGAAAGTACTTACCCTGCGCGCCCGCATCGCGCACATGCCGGCCCTGCAGCTCAATGCCGACCTTTGCCTATGGGAAAAGACATGCAGCCAAACGGCCTGACATTGCTTTCAACTGTGCGTGGGAGCGGGACGCGTTGGCTAGAAGGCGTGGCGAACGCCGATGTCGTAGCCCCGCGAGGTCTTGCCCGACAACGCCACGCCGTTCAGGGCCGTGGCCATGGCAGGGCCACCGACGGTCAGATCCAGCCCGTTCTCATCCCTCAGGTAGGCGTAGGTGGCGTACAGAGCAGTCCGCTTGGACAGGTTGTGCACGTATCCGACAGCGAACTTCTGCGCGCCAGGCGCGGGGGGCTGCGCCAGCAGCGGGCTACGCACGTGGGTGTCGAGCTTGAGCTTCGCATAGGACACGCGGATGAGGCCCGGGCCGATCGGCACCGTCGCGCCAAGCAGGTAGCCGTCGGCCGTGGGCTCGGGCAGGAGGTTCACCGTGACCGTGTCGCGCGCGAGCTTGGAGCGGCTGTATTCGCCGAACAATTTGACCGGGCCGAAGTCGTAAGAGGCGCCGATGTTGGCCGTCTGCAGGTAGGTGGTAGACCCGAGGAAGTAGTTGTCGCCCACGGTGCTCGAGCCGTAGGCCACGGCAATGTCCAGCGCGTTGTTTGAATAGCCGACGCGCCCGCCCACATAGCCGCCCGTACGGCTGCTGTTGAGGGGAGCGACCGGGGTGGTCGTGCCCGGGTCGTACTTGACTTGCTCATGGAACGCGTATTGCACCTGGCCGTAAAAGCCGCCGAGGTTCGGCGGCAGGACGTAGCCGATCGAGTTGGCCGCGCGAACGTAGTTCGGGTTGGCCTGGAAGCCCGCCGACGCGCTGCCGGGAGTGACCAGGCCGTTGGCCGTCGCGATGAGGTTGGTGCCCACGCCGTTGGTGCCAAACGGATCGAACACCGCGTCATTCCAGAAGGTGGGCGTGTAATCGCGGCCCAGGCGGATTTCACCGAAGCCCCCCGACAGACTCACGGTCGAGCGACGGATGAAGCTCGAGATGCCCACAGCGCCGTCATCATTGGTGATGGGTGCTTCGAGCCAAAAGCTGGCGGCCAGGCCGCCGCCGAGGTCCTCCGTGCCGCGAAATCCCAGTCGGCTGGAGTTGTAGCCCGAATTCGACAGCACCGTACGGCTGGTCGTGACGCTGCCGCGATTGATGTAGGCCGGGTTGAGCAGGGTTGCGACGTTGCGATCCTCCGCCTTGTTGGAATATCCGCTGACTGCGGCGTCCACCACGCCGAACAGCGTGACGGAAGATTGCGCCGAGGCAGCGCCGGTGAGGGCCAGGGCAGCCAGGGTAACGAGTGACTTTTTCATGGGACGTTTCATGGGTGTTGAAAATCGACAGGGGACGCCCGCCATGCGTGATCCACGGCCAGGGTCGGAAGAGGTAGGGGCCCCGTACGCGGGGTTCGGTTGTGGTTCGGGACGCTGAATTAGCCCAAGGAGGTCACCAATTCGGGCACCGCTTGATAGAGATCGGGCACGAGGCCGTAGTCGGCCACCGAGAAGATCGGGGCTTCTTCATCCTTGTTGATCGCGACGATCGCCTTGGAATCCTTCATTCCGGCCAAGTGCGACGCGCTTGACTCCTACGAGAACTTTCATTGGTTGATTTCCATCTTTAAAAGTAGCAAGTGGGCAGTGCGTGCTCGGTTGTCAAGCCGGGAGCGGATCCTCGTCCGGCGGTTAGGTAGACCATGAACAGCAACCTTGACCGGTTGCACATGGCCCACCCTGAAGACCGCGCCGAGTTCCGTTCAGGCGCGTTGAGCACCGCCGATGAAATGGCGCGTGGAGTCCCTTTGGTAGGTGCTAGAAGCCAGCACAAAGAAGACAGCCGCTGCGAGCGCAAGGACCGGGGTCAGCGTCAGTGCAAACTTCAGCCCAAAGCTGTCCGAGAGCACGCCAACGATGATCGGGCCCGGCGCGAGGCCGAGCAGGTTGTTGGCCAAGGTCATCGTCGCCGTGACCGTCGCACGCACTCCAGGATGGGTGACATCGCAGGCGAGGGCGACGGAGCAGCCGCCCTGCGCGGCCGCGAACAAGGCGCCCAGGAAAATCAGACCCAGTCCCAGTGGACCGGTCGGGAGCGCGAACGCGGCGATGAGGAACACGGCCGTGAGCACTGAATAGAGCGCAGGCACAAGGGCCCGACGCCGCGGGTGACCGGCGCTCAACCGATCCGCCAGGCCGCCGCCAAAGATCATGCCGAGGCCTGACACCAGCACTGCCACGCCAGTCATCAGGGCGGCCTTCTTCATGTCCATCCCATGGAAGCGAACGAAGTAGGTCGGCAACCATGCGATCAGCATCGCGGGCATCGCCATCTGCAGGCCGCTTGCGAGGTAGGCGAAATTGCTCGAGCGAGCGGCGAAGACTTCGCGCGCGATCCGTGCAAAGCGCAGTCGCTCGGGCGCCGTGCTGCCCTCGCCCTCGGGCGTTAGGGCCACAGTCTTGTAGTCACGCACGACGAACGGATAGATCAGGGCCAGCAGCAGGCCCGGAGCGCCCACGACAAAGAAAGCCGTGCGCCAGCCCGACTGGGCCGCGACGGCGCCCCCGAGGACCACGCCGAGTACCGAACCGAACAGGCCTGCCGACAAGAAGGCACCCATCACCGCGGCACGCTGCCTGGCGGGAAACACATGTGCCAGCAGTGCGGCACCCGCTGCCCCGTAAGCCGCCTCGCCAAGACCCACAAAGGCCCGCGCCCATAGCAACTGCCCATAGCTTTGCGCGAGGCCGCAGGCAACGGTTGCCAAGCACCAGACGAAGGCCATCACCGTGATGCTCTTGACACGTCCGCAGCGGTCAGCGATCAACGAGATTGGCACCGTCAACACCCCCACCACAAGCGCGACCACGCTCACCAGCATTCCGAGTTGCGAGTCCAGCAGTCCCCATTCGAGCTTCAGAAATGGAATCACGGCGCCGATGACCTGGCGCGACAAGTAGTCAGACAGCATCAGCCCGAAGGTGAGTGCGAACACTGCCCATGCATAGAGGCGGGATATGCGAGCCGGATTGCGGGAAAGTCTGTGGGTCGCGGCGGCCGACAGGGAGGGGTTCATGGTCTTTGTCTCTTGGTTTTTGTGGTCGTGCGACAGCTTGCTGTGCGCGGGCGCGTCTTGGCTTCCGTGCGGCGATCGGTTCTGCTCGCCCCCCGCTGGCAGACAGCGGCGGGAGCGCGGCCTCAGGCGGCCACGCGCATCGGTACGCCGCGTTGACCTTGGGCCCGGTTCGGTGCGAACCCGATCCGCGCCAGCGTCTCCTCGGTGCTGCGGTAGGTCTCGCCGATCTTGTAGATACGGTGCGCCTCGTCGCCGCTGGCGACATCGCGGTTCAGTTCGCGTGCGATGTGCACCATCATCTCGATCTGCTGGACCGAGGTCATGCGCTCGCCGGTCGGCCCGAACAGCGTGTCCTCGATGCCCACGCGCACATGCATGCCCATCGCGATGGCCATCGTGTTCATCGGATAGATGTGGCGGTTCAGGGTCTCGAGCGTGAGCACCGCCCCGTCGGGCGTGCGGCGCACGAACTCCATCATGTCCGCCGGGTTCAGACCGGCGAAGCCGCCACCAATCGCCACGTAATTCAGGATCAGCGGGCCCATGTACACGCCGCGCCGAATCAGTCGCTCCACCGTCTCGAGCTGGGACACGTTGCCGAGCATGAAGTGCGGCTGGATTCCGCTGGCCGTGAGGCGCTTCAGGTGCTCGACATGCCACGAAGGATTCGATGGCACGATCATGTCGGTGTAGGCTGCCTGCAAGGCCGGATTGGTGAGCGATGTGCCAGCGACATCGGCTTCGGTCATCAGCTCCATCACGTTCATCTGGTTGGTGTTGATGGCGATCGTCACCTGGTCCGGACGTGGGTTCAGGTCCGCCAGCATGTGGCGCGTGTCGTCCGTCATCCACTTGGCAGCCTGGCCGTCATCCTCGGGGGCGAAGGAGATGGAGCCGCCCACTTGCAGGATCATCTTGGGCACCGCTTCGCGCAGACGCGCCAGCATCTCGTTGAACTTGGACAGGTGCTTGCTGCCCTTGCCGTCTTCTTCACGCACGTGCACGTGCAGCACGGTGGCGCCGGCATTCCAGCAATCGACCGCTTTCTGGACCTGGTCGTCCATCGACACCGCGATGTCGTCGGAGTCGCTGGCGTCCCACTGGGGGCCGTAAGGGGCGACCTGGATGACCAGGGGTTGCTGGTTTTCAGGGAGGAGGGAGTCGTCGAAGAATTGCATGATGATTTGTCCTTGGAGTTCGGGAAGTGGAGCGGGTAGGGGATGGCTCAGCGCGCGGAAGCCGAGGCCATTTCGTCGAGCAGGATGGGGGCACCGATGCTCATGGTATGGATGCCGAGCACGCTCACGCACTGCAGCACGGCCGTGATCTCTTCCTTCGTGGCGCCGAGTTCCAGCGCCTTGCGGATGTGGCGGCGCACGCCAGGCCCATACATGTGGGTGCACGAGGCATCCACGGCGATGGCGAGGAATTCGACTGTCTTCGCATCAAGCACGCCCGAAAGCATCGGCGCCATGGCCATCGACATGAATTTCTCGGTCCACGCGGGGTCGAGTTCGGCGAAAGGTTCCCAGTTGGGGTTCCAGTTGCCGGTGCTGCGCAAGCGGTCGCAGACCGGTGTGGAGGTAGGTACGTTGAGTTGGTCCATCGAGTCGTGTCTCCTTGAGGTTGTCGCTGCCCCGTGCCTCACGTGGCAGTGGATTCAGAAGATTGAATTGTTCCGGGCAAGGGGAGATGCCGATTGACCTGTTGTGACTTCCTTTTAACCTGCTGTGACACCCCGCGGTATCCCTATGTCTAACCTCGTTCGCAGTGCCAGCCTGACCAACTATCCCGAGGTCGCGCGTGCGGTCGGACTCGATCCCTTGGTCCTGCTGGCCGGGGTGGGACTGAGTCCGGCGTGCCTGCACGATCCCGAGATGCGCATACCGAGCTATGCGGTGCGAGACCTGCTGGAGGCGTCGGCCAAGGCCAGCGGCGTGGACAATTTCGGTCTGCGGATGGCCGAAACGCGGCACCTTTCAAACTTGGGCGCGGTGGCGCTGATGGCGCGCGAGGAGCCCACGGTGCGACGCGTCGTGCGAGCGATGATGCGATACAGCCACGTGCTCAACGAGTCGTTGTTCGTGGAATTGGAAGAGGCCAATGGCATCGCCGTGATGCGGGAAGAATTCCTCGTGGGCCAGGGCGGCTCATCGCGTCAGGCGACGGAACTGCTCGTAGGGGTGACATTCCGGAGTCTGAAATTCTTCCTCGGCCCGGCATGGAACCCGTTGCAAGTCTGCTTCTCGCATGCACCGCCGCGCGATCCGAGCCTGCACTTTCAGCTCTTCGGCTATGGCGTCTATTTCGGACAGCATTTCAATGGGATCGCCTGCACGACAAGCGACTTGGATGCGCCGAACCCGATGGCTGACCCGGTGATGGCGCGCTACGCACGCCAGGTTTTGGAAGCGTCCGCCGCTTCGACGCGCATGAGCGCGGCCGACAGCGTGCGCAACATACTGCTGGTGCTGCTGCCCTCGGGACAGTGCTCGATCGAGCAAGTGGCGCAACAATTGGGTGTGGACCGGCAGACAGTGCACCGGCGACTCGTGCGCGAGGGCACCGGTTTCCGCGAGGTTGTGAATACGATCCGTCGCGAACTGGCCGCGCACTACCTCGACGACGGCACGCGACCGCTGGCCCAGGTTGCTGAATTGCTCGGGTTCTCTGCGCTGAGCGCTTTCTCGCGGTGGTACAGGCAACAGTTCGGCGAGGTTGCCGGATTGCGCCGTCGCATGATCGTCGGGGCAGGACGACCCGATTGCTGAGCGTCGGCTTTGTGCTCCGCCAACGCGTCTTCCTTTTTTGACCAGCGCAATTGCGACGCGACATCGAGCAGCACATGTGCACATGTTGTTGTACATGACTTGTTGGATGACGGTTGCAACTTTGGAGTACCGACTTGGGAGGCGATCGCTCTTGGGCTGCGCGTGCACGCTAACCTGAGCGCCTCGCTACAGCGAGGAGGCAACTTCGCCGCGAAGCAGGCATCCGCGATCTGCATCTACTTGGCAAGACCCGCAGTTCATGTATCCGGCCCACCCCGAGTTCCGCGCTGTGCCGAGTGCTGGATCGAGGCCTCGATCTCCGGCAACTGGAATCGGCTGCGATACGCGCCAGGGCTAAGACCCATGCGCTCTCGGAACAGGCGCGAGAATGAACTGGCATCGCTATAGCCCACCTGCACCGCAATCTGGTCGATACCGAGATCGCTGGCTTCCAGCAGAGCACGGGCGGAGTCGATGCGCAGATGCTGCAGGTAGGTCAGCGGCGACTGATCGAGGACGACGTTGAACCGTCGAACCAGCGTTCTTTCGCTTACCGCCAGTTCGCCCGCGAGCCTGGCAATGCGGATCGGCCGGGCCATGTTCGTGTGCAACCAGTGCTGGGCACGATGAACCACCGCGTCGGTGTGCGTGATGTCCGCAAGCAAGGGCAGATAGGGTGTCTGGCTCGTCTGGCTTACATCGATGAGCATGCTCTTGGCGCATTGCGACGCGATCGCCGGTCCGCAGAATCGTTCGACCACGCGAATGGCTTGAAGCAGATAGGACGCCGAGGCGCCGGCGCACAGCAGCCGATCGACTTCCGTGAGCACGGGCCGCAGTTGTAGATCGACCTGCGGAAAGCGCGTGCGGAACTGCCGTTCCAGCCACCAGGTCGTGGTGGCAATGCGCCCGTCCAAAAGGCGTGTCTGTGCCAGGATGAAGGTGCCCGTGCAGTTGGCTGCCAGCCAGGCGCCGCGACGCCACTGCGATGCGAGCCACGCGCTTGCAGCCTGCTGAGAATGGAGCAGCTGGTCGAACTTCTTGTGGCCGGCGTAGTGCAGGCTGGGTATGAAAACGAGGTCGAAATGCTCGCGCGCGCCGATCCTGTGTGTCTGCAGTTGCAGGCCGTTGCTGGCCGCGACGGGCTCGCCCGTGAGCGACACGAAGCGCCATTCGAAAAGTGCCGCTGACGCACCGTGCTGTCTGCGCAAATGCGAATTCGCCACTTGCAGGATGTCGGCGAATCCGCCCAGGCTTGAGGCATAGCAGCCGTCAATGGCAAGGATTGCGGCGCGCGGCATGGGCTGTCTGATCTCGCATTGAAAACGTCACTTTTGCCAATGTACCCCACCTGCCTCAAAACCTAGACTTGGTCTCACATTCAACGGGCGAGCAACGCCCACCCGCCACAGGAACGCGAGACATGAACGCCAGAGACGACACCATTGCATCGAGCCAACAGGCGCCTGAGCGCCATCAGCCGAAGCTCTATCACGACCTTCTCACGCCCGCAGAAACGCTCGCGATCCGCCAGGAGGTCCGCCGCTTCTCCGACGAACACGTTGCGCCGGTAGCGTGGGAGATCGGGCACCGAGAAGAGTCGGTCGAGAACTTCCCGCGCGAACTCTTTCGCAAGATGGCCGATGCGGGGCTGTTCCGCATTCCCTTCGCGGCCGAGGTGGGCGGACGCGGCTTGAAGTACCCGGCCTGCGCGACTGCCGCGCTCATCGAAGAACTGGCCTATCACTCGAATTCCGTCGCAGCAGTCGTCGACGTGCATTGCATCCTGGCAGGCCACGCGCTGGAGCATGCGTCACCCCAGTTGCAGGCGCGCTACCTCACACCGCTGCTGGCCGGCGAGAAGATCGGCAGCTTCGCCACCAGGGGTCTACTCGTTTTCGGTGCAATAACTGACGGTTGCGAACCCCAGCAACCATGCGGGGTAGCGATAGCTATGTCGTTGATTTTGTTGAACTTCCTGTTCGCTCTTGAGTTTGTGTTTTGCGGCGTCGTTGCGAGGTCGATCTCAGCGCACGGCGCTCGTTATCGCTGCAGTTTGTGACGGTAGGAGCTGATCGACGTAGCGCTCGATCGGGAAGCGGAAGACGCCGCGCAGATTGATGCCCTCCAGCCGCGTCGGCGCGATGCGCCCTATGAGTTCTGGCGGGATGACCTGGCGCCGGTTGGCCCAGCGATCGAGCACCGCCTGCATCTGCGTGGTGTTCCATGCCATCACGATGTTGGCCAGCAAGCTCAATGCGTCGGCCACCGCCTGCATCTCGTCGACTCGCTTGGCCTGCGCCGGGCTGATCCGCCCGGTATAGATGGCGCGCTTGAGGGCGTTGACCGCCTCGCCGCGATTGAGCACCCGGCGCAGTTCGCGCCGGAAGGCCTCGTTGACGAAGTAGTCCGCGAGGAATGCCGTGCGCAGCAAACGGCCGAGCTGAACACCGGCCTCATAAATCGGATCTCCCCGGGCCGCCGAACCAAACCGCGCCAGTGCCGCCACCGCACTGGCGTGGCCGGACATGACAGAGGCGGTGAGATGAACGAGGGCATCCCAATGCGCCTCGATCTTTGACAGGTCGACCTTGGCCTCGCACACCGAGGCGATCTCGGCCGGGATCGCCATGCCATGCGGCACGTACAGGTGTCGCTGCTTCAGGTCCTTCAGCCGCGGGCAAAGGTCGAAGCCGAGCAAACGAGCCAGGGCCATGGCGAAGTCGGTATGCCCGTGCGTGTCCACCGCAAGTTGGGACGTCTCGATGCGCTCCTGGCGCACGACGCCCTCAATCGCCACGCCGGCTTGTCGCTCGTTGAGCACGAACGGCTGCGCATTGAAGATGCCCCAGCGATCGCGCACATGAGAGTAGATGCCAATCGAGGGCGTGTTGCGCCTGGGATCCAATCGCGCCTGCCAGACCCGCTTGGTTGTCTCCATGCTCATCATGTCCGAGGAGGCCAGGTCCGAACGACCCCAGGTGGCGGCGATGGCGTGGCCCTGCATGAACTCCAGCACTGCCTGGCAGGCCTGCGTTCATCGCCGAGCAGGCGCATGCTCAGACCATCAGCCGCTTGACGCCGCAGGGAAATGCGACAGCAAATCATCGCGAAAGCACTCGCTGAACTCGCTGGCGACGGGGCCAATCCGGCCGCCGTTGCAGATGCGACGGTGGGCGCACTGCGCTTGCTCCACACAGAACTCGGTTCCCTCATTGGGTCTCAGGCGACCGGCGCACTGTACGCACGAAGCTTGCATTTGACGCGCTCTTCGTTTCAGTGGCTCAACCAACCGGCCCCCGACCCACCGGAAGCCGGACTTTCGACCTTGCGCAGTGACCTTTCCTTGCGCGATCCGACCGAGGCGCGGGAAGCAGGAGAGGCGATCTTGCTCGCCTTCGCCGATCTTCTGGTATCACTGATCGGCGAACCATTGACACACCGCTTGTTGCAATCGGCTTGGGGCAGAGCGGCTGACGACGAACCTTCCGGGAGAACGCGCGATGAATGAGAAAGTTGAGATCCGACGGCTGCCGACGGGCGTGCCCGGACTCGATGCAGTGCTGGGCGGCGGCCTTGCGGAGTTTTCTTTCAACCTCATCGCCGGTGCGCCAGGTTCGGGCAAGACGACACTGGCCCATCAGATCATGTTCTCGCTGGCACGGCCGGACAAGCGTGCCCTGTTTTTCACCGTGCTCGGCGAGCCTCCCCTGAAGATGCTGCGTTACCAGCAGCAATACACCTTCTTCGACGCCGCCAAGGTCAACGAGTCGATCCGCTTCGTCAATCTGGCAGACGACGTCATGACGGGCGATTTCGAGCGTGTTCTGGCTCGTATCACCGATGAGGTCGAACGCTTCGAGCCTGCGCTGGTCATGGTCGATTCGTTCCGCTCCGTTGTGCAGGCGTCCAAAGCCCCAGGCAACGGGAGCATGGATCTGCAGGAGTTCATCCAGCGGCTTGGCATGCACCTGACAACTTGGCAAGCCACGACCTTCCTGATCGGCGAGTACATGGCGCCCGAGAACGAATCGAATCCGATCTTCACTGTCGCCGATGGCATTCTCTGGCTGGCACAAAGTGTCGATCGCAATTCGATGGTGCGCAAGATCCAGGTCGCGAAGATGCGCGGGCATGCCACCATTCCCGGTCTGCACACCTTTCGAATCAACGAGGACGGTCTGCACATCTTTCCTCGCACGATCGCACGCGCGCCCGAGGCCGCGGCTGGCGATACCCGCGTCGAGCCAGCGGTGTCGCCGCGACTGTCCATGGGGATACCCCTGCTGGATGAACTCATGTGCGGCGGATTGCCGGCTGGCTATTCGCTGCTGGTCGCGGGGCCTTCGGGCTCGGGCAAATCACAACTGGCCAGTGCCTTCCTTGCCGCAGGCGCGAAGGCGGGACAGAAAGGCGTGATCGCCGCCTTCGAGAAAAGCCCGAGCCGGTCGCGCACGATCTTGCTCGAACAGTTGATCGCCAGCGAGGATGTTGCCGTCGTCGATACGCGCGCCCTGGATCTCTCCATCGACGAGACCTTGTACGCGCTGACGCAGGTCATCGAGCGCACCGGCGCGACGCGCGTGGTCATCGATTCGCTTTCGGGATTCGAGCTTGCGCTGGCGCCGACATTTCGCGAGGACTTTCGCGAGTCGCTGCATCGCATGGTCGCGGTGCTGACGGGCATGGGCGCAACGGTGATGATGATCTCGGAGCTCGAAGACCGCTACACAGACCTGCGATTCAGCCCCTACGGCGCCGCGTTCCTCACCGATGCGATCATCGTGCAACGCTATGTAGAACTCCAAGGCGAAATCAAGCGCGTGATGGCGGTGGTCAAGCTCAGGAACAGCGCCCACAGCCACGAACTTCGGCTGTTCGAGATCAACGATGCGGGCATCGCCATCGCTGATCACAAGCCCGGCATGGACGCGTTGCTCACGGGCCATCCGAGGCCAAGCGCGACGATGCCACCTTGAAAGGCAGGTCCACCATGAGCGATTCTGCGGGCCCAAGTGACGGACACGTCGTCCAGCGCGAGAAGGCGGTCGCAGAGCGCGAGGACGCGGCGCGCATGCGCGAAGAGGCGGTTTTCCTTCGCGAACAGGCGCAGTCGCAATCGGAGGGGCACACCGCCGATGTGCAAGAGGCCAACGAACATCTGGTCATGGCCACCCTGCAGGCCGAAGAGCACAAGGAAGCGGCCTTGCAGGCCAAGCGTCATCAGGATGAATTCCTGGCCATGCTGGCCCACGAGTTGCGCAATCCTCTGGCACCGATTCGCAGTGCGGTCGCATTGCTGGAGCGCCTGGACGCCCTGCACCCGACGCTTCCCGTCATCCGCGAGGTACTGGGACGGCAAGTCGATCACATGGCGCGCCTGCTCGACGACCTTCTTGATGCGTCCCGGGTCACCAGTGGCAAGGTGACGCTGCAGCGGCGCCCCATCAAGATCAGCGAGTTCGTCGACCAGGCCGTGGAGATCAGCCGCGGACACATCGAGGCGCAGCGCCATCAACTCAACTTGGACATGCCCGTCTCGCAACTCTACGTCGAGGGCGATCCAACGCGGCTGGCGCAGATCATCGGCAATCTGTTGCACAACGCGGCCAAGTACACGCCCGAAGGCGGCGTCATCTCTGTCAGCGCGCGGGCGGTGGCGGACAAGGTCGTGATCCGGGTGATCGACAACGGCAGCGGGATTTCAGCGGAAGCGCTGCCCATGATCTTTGACTTGTTCCGCCAGGAAGATCGCTCCCTGAGTCGCAGCCAGGGCGGACTGGGCATCGGTCTCACCGTGGTGCGCAGCATGGTCGAACTCCACGGTGGCAAGGTCGAGGCCAGGAGCGCAGGGCTTGGCGAAGGCAGTGAGTTCATCGTCACGCTCCCCCGCATCGACCGCCCCGTCAGCGCCCCGGTCGCATCGCGCCCCTCGGCAACTGTCGTGCCGACGCGCATCCTCGTCGTCGATGACAACGCGGACGCGGGGCTTCTTCTCGCCATGCTGTTGCGCATGGAGGGCCACGAAGTCGAAATTGCCCTTGACGGTCCATCGGCGCTGGAGATGTTTGAACAGCAGCGACCGCAGGTCGTGTTGTGCGACATCGGCCTTCCCGGGGTCAGCGGATACGAAGTCGCTTCGAGGATTCGCGAAAGAAACGACACGCCAGCGCCGGTACTGATTGCCCTCACGGGCTACGACGGTCCCGCCGATCGGGCGCATGCGATCGCGGCTGGCTTCAACCATCACGTGGCGAAGCCGGTGGATTTTGATCGCCTGTTGCTACTGATCGACTCGATCCAAAGCGAAGCTCGCTCTTAACAGCTCGCGATCCTGTTGTCTCGCAGATGCGGCATCGCCGCTAGTTTTGCTTCCTCGGAAACGCAAAAATGAAGGTCGTTCCGTCCGCGCGCGATGAACGGAGCCTGACATCTCCGCCGTGCGCCAGCGCGATGGCGCGAACGATGAACAAGCCCAGTCCAACGCTGCGTGTAGCGCTCTCTCCGGGATCTCCTCGCACCATGGGCTCGAACAGCGAGGCCTGCAAGGCTTGCGGGATGGGCTCACCCTGATTGTGAACGGACAGGCTGGCCGTGTCCCCACGAATGGCCGAGGTCACGGTAACAGCGCCTGCCGGGTCACCATAGGCCATCGCGTTGCCCACGAGGTTGCCCACCAGCTGGGCTACCCGATCCGCGTCGGCGATGCACTGCGCGTCGCCCTCCGCACGGTGGACAAGCTGCCGTCCGGGAAAAGCCAGAGCAAGCTCCTCGACGATGCCGGCAACCAAAACATGCAGGTCCAGAGGCGCCGGTGCGACCGTGAGACCACGTCCCACCCGGGCGAGCGTGAAATCCAGCAGTTCCCCGATGAGGCGCTGGGCCCGCTGTGCGGAGCGTGTGACGTGGCCGAGGACTCGAACCTTCTGGGGTGCGTCCTCGTCGTGCGAGAGCACCTTGGCGCCCATGAGAATCGCCGACAGCGGGTTGCGCAGGTCGTGGCTCACGATGCCCACCATCTGCTCAGCAAAAAGGGCCCGGTCCTCTGCACGTGCTCGCTCGCGCGTGGATTCGGTGATGTCACTCAGCACACCCACGAAGTACGCCAGCGCGCCATCCTCGCTGAAAAAAACTTGGCCCGAAGACACCACCGTTCGCTGGACGCCGTCGACACCATTGAGCCGGTAGGTGCAGTTGTAGGCCTCCTCGCTGCGGCCGAGGGCGCGTTCCATGGCGTGACGTTCGTTCTCCCTGTCTGCAAGGTCGATTGCTTCAGCGTAGCGTGATTCGTCCACCGGGCATGCGGTCGCGTAGCCGAGCAGCCGCGCCACGTCGCCTTCGTAGCGTCGGGCGCCCGTTGCCGCATCGATGTCCCAGAGAAACAGGTTCCCGAGTCGCAGGGCTTGGCGCAACCGGGCCTGCGTGACCTGCAGGGCCGCCTGGGTTTCGCGCTCCTTGATCACCAACTCGTCGGCGCGTTTGCGGGCGACGAGAAGTTCCCGCTCGTACTTATTGCGCTCTTCGGCAACCACCATCGAGATCTCGTCATAGCTGCCGGCGTCCGTGGTGCGCCGGATGGCGTTGAGCATCATCGGGATCGTATGGCCGTCCCTGTGCCGCACGTCAAGCTTCACTTCGGACAGGGAGCCTTGCATCTGCAGCGTGGGCAGCCAGTGCGTCTGGTGAAAGATGCGCCCACCCATCGTGAAGAGTTCCTGCAGCCGCTTCCTGCCGACCAGGTCATCGCGCTCGATCCCCAGCCACGTACAGAAGGTCTTGTTCACCTTCAGGATGTTGCCCGTGATGCTCGTGACGAGCAGCGCGGTCGGGAACTCGTCGAAGAGTTGCTCGGCGCTGGGCAGGTCAGGTACGTCTTCGACCATTCACCGGTGGCCAAGCGTCGCGAGGAACTCGTCCATTGCGCTGGCACTGGCACAAGGCGCGCTCAGATGCGGACAATGACCCACGTTCTCGACGACGCGAAGCATGCAGTTGGGAAGCGTTCGCTGGAGGTATTCGCCCACCGCCAGCGGCGCGATCAGGTCGTCGCTCGACTGGACGACGAGTGTTGGTGCACTCAGCTTGGGCAAGTCGGCCCGGTTGTCCGACAGGAAGGTGACGCGTGCAAACTGCTTCGCGATCTCTGGATCCGTCCGGCAGAAACTGTTGGTGAGCTCGACGCCAAGCTCGGGCTGCTCCGGCGCACCCATGATCGCGGGCGCCATGTTGCTGGCCCAACCCAGGTAGTTGGACTCGAGCGTGTCCAGCAGCGAGTCGATGTCCTCCCGTGTGAAGCCGCCGACGTAGTCCCCGTCGTTGATGTAGCAGGGCGATGGACCGACCATCACGTGACCTGCGAAACGCTGCGGGGCCCGGATGCCGGCGAGCAAACCGATCATGGCGCTCACGGAGTGCCCGACGAAGATGACAGGACCCTTGGCAAACGCATCGACGATTTCCAGCAAGTCGTCCGCATAGCCGGACAGCTGGTTGTACTTGGCTGGGTCGTAAGCATTCAGGTCCGACTGACCCGCACCGACCAGGTCGAAAGTGACTGTCCTGAATCGCGACGAATACTGGGGCGCCAGAAACCGCCACATGTGCTGGTCGCATCCGAATCCGTGCGAGAACACCATGGTGGCTGGCCCATCTCCGAGGACCTTGACGTTGTTTCGCGTTTCGACAGACATGCGCGCCCTTGACAGATGCCGCGCGGACGCTGACTCCACCCGACTATGAAAAAGCCATTATCGCGGTTTGTGGGAACGTCCCAGCTTTGGCCGGGAAGCATTGTTTCCCTCATTCTCACCGGCATCGGCGCCCTGCTTGTCGTCGAGGCTGCGTACGGGGCCGGATGGTCGCGTCGCATCACTGTTGATCTCCGCAAACTTGAAGGTGCGGAGCGGCCCGGCTGATCGGCTGTTTTGATGGCGGCCCTGATCGTGCCGCACGAGCTGCGCGTGACCAAGGTTGCACAACACTGCTGAACGCTGACGATATTGCCCAGGCGAGCTCGGCCTCCCCACTCCCTCATTCCGCCTGCGGGGCGCGATATTCAGCTCCAGGCCCCAGGCGACGGCGCGAAGTCCTACCTGTCGTCGTTGGTACTAACCCTACTATTTCCCTAAAGCGAGTTCGAATCGCTAAATCACTTTAGGAAGTCCATGAGCACACGCACCCAGGTCGATTCAAGGTCAAGCGATACCGGTCCTGAATCCTTTCAAGAGAATCGGGAACTCGCGCAGCATCAGCAACCGAACACGCGCGAGTTACACGACGCCACGGCCGCATGCGACTGGGATCAGTGGCGCCCGATCAGAGACGTCTGAAATAACGCCGCCTGTTGACGCGACAACGTTCAGTGCTGCGCCATCGGCGCGGCATGGAGGTGCGTTTTCATGGGCACTCGGCCGTGCAAAGCGCGCTTCGCGGCGAAGACCTCTCCTGTGCTTCGTCCAAAGGGGCATCACGCAACCAGCATTGCTTATGAGCACTATCGACCCTTTGCCATCTTTGAGAAACGTCTCGGACACCGCCTTGTGGGTGGCGATGTACCGCGCTATGGAGTCGGAGCGGCCCGATGCGCTCTTCGACGACCCCTTGGCACGGAGGATGGCTGGGGCGCGGGGTGAAGCGATTGTTCGCATGATGCCCGGCGCCGCGGAAATCGCTCATCCGATGACAGTGCGCACAGTCGTGATAGACGAACTCGTCCTGGACTGCATCGAGCAAGGCGCATGCACGGTGATCAATCTGGGGGCGGGATTGGATACCCGTGCGTTTCGACTGGGTCTGCCTGCCGACCTGCACTGGATCGACGTTGATCTCCCCGACATGGTGGTGCACCGACGCAAGTGCCTGGGCGACGAAACGTCAAGTTGCAAGCATTCCCACGTGGTTGCAGATGTCTGCGACGTGCAGGAGGTTGAAACGGTGCTCTCGATCGCCAGATCGAGTCCGGGCCCTGTGGTCGTGCTCACCGAGGGATTGCTGCTCTACCTCACGGAGCACCAGGTTGCCCGCCTTGCAGCACAGTTGTTTGACGAACCGCAGGTGGCCTGGTGGATCGGCGACGTGATCAGCCCTGTCGTGCGCGCAACCTCCGCCTCGCTCTGGAAATCTCAACTGACGCCTGACGCAGCGTTTAAGTTCGCGCCTGACGATCGCCCGGGATTCT
Source organism: Variovorax robiniae (assembly GCF_037889955.1). Lineage (NCBI taxonomy): Bacteria > Pseudomonadati > Pseudomonadota > Betaproteobacteria > Burkholderiales > Comamonadaceae > Variovorax > Variovorax robiniae. The sequence goes on along the minus strand of NZ_JBBKZS010000028.1, from coordinate 2,390 downwards.
TCGCACGACTAGGTTGGCGCGAGCGCGAGTTTCGATCGACCTGGGACGAATCCATCCGGCTCAAACGGCCCCATTCATGGGCCGCTTGGTGGACGGCATTCGGCGGACCGCACTTTCAATTGGCGCACGAAAGCTTGCGGCAGTCTTCTGGCGTCTGTCTGTTCGAAGCACGTTGAGCGACACGTGCTTTCTCCGGTTGAGAGCACAAGCGGCAAAGGGGAGCCTTTCAACGTGCGAAGTCAGGACAACGCAGTCTCGATGTCCGCAGCCGCAAGGTGGTCGTCACGCGAACACAGGCACCATCGAAACGGCGCCGGCCTCGGCCGCCTTGCGCGCGGCGTCGGTGTATCACGCCACGCGCCTCGACCTCAGTCGACTTGCCCGGTCGCGCCAACCCGGCCTGTCCGCCTACGCGTCCTCGTGGCGCTAGCGCAGCAGCGGCGATCCCTCACTCGCCGATAACGGGTGATGCTCAGTCTTTCACCCGCAGTCGAAATGTTCCTCAACTCAATGTTCTGGGTACCTGCGCCGTCGACACAAGCCCCTACTTCCCTCAACGCGCCATCTGGCACCCCGCCTCCCGCCGGCGCCGCCGACATCGAAGCCAGTTCGCAAGCGCACGGCGAGCACACGGTGTTCATTCCTTCTCGGCCGGCGAGGAAGGAGCGTCCCATGGTGGTGATGTTGCACGGCGCCGCACAGGACCCGGACGATTTTGCGGCTGGGACCACGATGAATGATGCGGCCGAGCGCCATGGCTTCGTGGTTCTCTATCCCGGTCAATCGAAACTTGCCAGTGCGTACCGGTGCTGGAACTGGTTCGAGGCGGCACACCAGGACCGAGGTCATGGCGAGCCGGCGCGCATTGCGGCGCTGACCCAACACGTGGCCCGCGCGCATGGCGTCGACCGCGAGCGCATCTATGTGGCGGGGCTGTCGGCCGGTGGCGCAATGGCCAGCTTGCTGGGCGAACTCTTTCCCGAGATCTATGCGGCGGTCGGAGTGCACTCCGGCCTGGCGGCGTTCGCTGGCAAAGACATGTCGTCTGGTTTGGCCGCGATGCGAGGAGGGGTGCGTCCACCCTCGGTGCCCAGCGAGATGCCGACTATCGTTTTTCATGGAGACAGGGACACGGTCGTCAGTCCCGTCAATGGCATGCAAGTCATCGAAGCCGCGTTCGGCATCGATCGCCGTTTCAGTCTCGAAGAGCATGTCGGCGCAGACGGTCGCCGCGTCACTCGACGAAAGTACTTTCGTAGATCATCGAAGGCAGTCTGCGGCGAGCATTGGACATTGCATGGAGCGTCTCACGCATGGTCCGGTGGAAGTGCAGCGGGCACTTTTGCAGATCCTCAAGGCCCCGATGCGAGCGAGGAGATGCTTCGTTTTTTCAAGACGCATCGGCTCGTCGACACCAGGGACACGGCGATCAGTCTTCAACCGTCTTGCGGCCACTCCTGAGCCAAGTTCTTTACGCACATGCCTTCCGTACTTCAGCTGGCTGACCGCAATCTCGCTTCATGCGGTGCTGTGCCAGCACGTTGACCTATCGCAGAACGAGGCTTCTGTCTGCCGCAGTCTTCATCGTCAAGGAACGCGCGCTGGCGAAAAAAAGTTGCGTGTAAGCGCCGGCGAAGCCAAAACGGCAACGGCCAGCTTCTCGGTACCGGCAAGCGCTTTCCGTATCGACGACGTTGGGCTGGTCTGTTGGCGCCGACCGAAAACTGACCATCTAGACCGGAGTCTGCCGATCCAAAATTGACCAGGGTGCTCAACTGCCCTGCTGATTATTTCAGCAAGGCGAACAGGTGATCACCATGGACATGATTGGCAAGGTCAAGCGGATGCACTTCCGCGACCATCTCTCGTTCAGCGACATTGCGAGGCGCACGGGCCTGTCGCGCAACACCGTGAAGAAATGGGTCAAGGCGCCTGCCGAAGTCGAGCCGCGCTACCGGCGCGAGGCGGCGGCCGGCAAGTTGAATGCGTTCCATGAGGCGCTGGTGCAGATGCTGCGAGCTGACGCCCGGCGAGCAAAGCATGAACGGCGCACGGCACGGGCGTTGCACGCGGAGATCAAGGTGCAGGGCTACGAGGGTGGCTATAGCCGGTTGACCGACTTCATTCGGGCGTGGCGTCAGGGTGAAGGCCAAGGGGCGGCGACCAAGGCGTTCGTGCCGCTGGCCTTCGAACTCGGTGAGGCGTTCCAGTTCGATTGGAGCGAAGAAGGCCTGGTGATCGGCGGCGTCTACCGCCGCATGCAGGTCTCGCACCTGAAGCTGTGCTCAAGCCGCGCGTTCTGGCTGGTGGCTTATCCGAGCCAGGGCCACGAAATGCTGTTCGACGCGCACACCCGCTCGTTTGCGGCGCTGGGCGGCGTCGCGCGCCGA
>NZ_JBBKZS010000027.1:0-61795 GCF_037889955.1 Variovorax robiniae | reverse complement strand
TACGAGAAACTCGAGCGCAGCTTTGTCGCCCTCAACCACCTTGCCGCTGCCATCATTGCCTTCCGCAAGGTACCTGCCGACGTCAACATAATTTACGGATAAGTTCTAAGCACCGGAGCGCATATCCGGGTTCCGCGACGGGGTTTCGCGACATCTGGATATTCAGCCGCGCGGCACCATGTAGGGTGCTCATCCAACCTTGCGGAGCCCCCATGGCAATCAAGTACGAGAAAACCGCCGAGGCCATTGCCCGCCTCACCCCGGAGCAACGCCGCGTGACGCAGGAAAGCGGCACGGAACGGCCCTTCACCGGCGAATACGACGAACACTTCGAACGCGGCCTCTACGTCGACATCGTCTCCGGCGAGCCGCTGTTTTCATCGCGTGACAAGTTCAATTCCGGCTGCGGATGGCCGGCATTCGCGAAGACGGTCGTCGACGAGAACGTCAACGAGATCAAGGATCGCAGCCACGGCATGATCCGCACCGAGGTGCGTTCGACGCATGGCGACAGCCACCTGGGCCATGTCTTCGACGACGGACCCAAGGCGCTCGGCGGCCTGCGCTACTGCATCAACTCGGCCTCGCTGCGCTTCATTCCGGAGGCGGAAATGGAAGCGGCAGGCTACGGCGAATACATCCCTCAACTCTAGGCAAAGGAAGCTTCAAATGACAACCGAAACCGCAGTGCTGGCCGGTGGCTGCTTCTGGGGAATGCAAGACCTCATCCGCAAGCTCCCCGGCGTGAAAGCGACGCGCGTGGGCTATGTGGGTGGCAGCAACGATCACCCCACCTACCGCAACCATCCGGGGCATGCCGAGGGCATCGAGATTGTTTTCGACAACGAGACGATCAGCTACCGTGAACTGCTGGAGTTCTTCTTCCAGATCCACGATCCGAGCACAAGAAATCGCCAGGGCAACGACGTCGGCACCAGCTACCGCTCGGCCATCTTCTTCACCAGCGAGGCGCAGAAGGCCGTGGCGCAAGACACCATCCGGGACGTCGATGCATCGGGCCTGTGGCCCGGCAAGGTGGTGACGGAAGTGACGCCCGCGCCGACCTTCTGGCAAGCCGAGCCCGAGCACCAGGACTACCTGGAGCGCCTGCCCGACGGCTACACCTGCCATTTCCCGCGCAAGGGATGGCGCCTGCCCAAGCGGGAAGCGACGCAGTAGGTCACCCGCGCGCCACGCCCCCGGCGCAGCAACATCAAGGCCTCACCCCCGCAGGCGGGTGAGGCCTTTTTCGATCCGGCGCCTACTTCGGTTCGCTGCCAGCCTTCGCAGGCTCCGGCGCATGCGTGGCGCTCTCGCCGCCGTGCTTCTCGCCCGACAGGTCGAGCTTGTCGCCGCCCTTCATGATCACGAACAGCGAGACGGCGGCAAAGATGACGAAGCCGACGATGAGTTTCCACATGATTGAGTCCTCCTGAAAAAGCGTTGCTCAAGAAAAAGGCCTCATCCGCAGCGCGGCATGAAGCCTCTTTGTTGAGCAGAGGGCGTGAGCCCTCCGTCAAGATCAGTCGTTCGCGTAGATGTCCACGTCCTTGGTTTCCTTGATGAACAAGGTGCCGATCACGAGCGTGATGCCCGCGATGATGATCGGGTACCAGAGGCCGTTGTACATGTTGCCGGTGCTGGCCACGATGGCGAAGGCGGTGGTCGGCAGCAGGCCGCCGAACCAGCCGTTGCCGATGTGGTACGGCAGGCTCATCGAGGTGTAGCGGATGCGGGTCGGGAACAGTTCCACCAGCATGGCGGCGATCGGGCCGTAGACCATCGTCACCAGCAGCACCAGCCAGAACAGCAGGGCCACGGTCATGAACTTGTTCATCTTGGCCGGGTCGGCCTTGCTCGGGTAGCCGGCGACCTTCAGGTCTTCGGCCATGGCCTTCTTGAAGCCGGCGATTTCCTTGGCGGACGCTTCGTCGAACTTGAGGTTCACCACGTTGCCGACCGGTGCTTCCACGGTCTTGTCGCCGATCTTCACGATCGCCTTGGAGCCTGGTGCGCCGGCCACGTTTTCATAGCTCACCGAGTTCTGCACCAGGAAGCGCTTGGCAATGTCGCAGGAGCTCTTGAAGTCGATCTCGCGGGCCACCGGGTTGCCCTGGAACGAGCAGGTGGCCGGGTCGGCCGTGACGACCACGCCAGCGGTGGCTTGCGCCTTGGCCAGGTCGGGGTTGGCGGCTTCGGTCAGCATCTTGAAGACCGGGAAGTAGGTGACCGCGGCCAGCAGGCAACCGGCCATGATGATCGGCTTGCGGCCGATCTTGTCGGACAGCGTGCCGAACACGATGAAGAAGGGCGTACCGAGCAGCAGCGCCGCAGCGATCATCAGGTTGGCCGTGGTCACGTCCACCTTGAGCTGGGCTGTCAGGAAGAACAGCGCATAGAACTGGCCCGAGTACCAGACCACGGCCTGGCCGGCGGTCAGGCCGACGAGCGCCAGGATCACGATCTTCAGGTTCTTCCATTGGCCGAAGGATTCGGACAGCGGCGCCTTGGAGGTCTTGCCCTCGGCCTTCATGCGCTGGAACGCAGGCGATTCTGACAGCGACAGGCGGATCCACACCGAGATCGCGAGCAGCAGCACCGAGACCAGGAACGGAATGCGCCAGCCCCAGTCGTTGAATGCGTCCGTGCCCATGACTTCGCGCACACCCAGGATCACGATCAGGCTCAGGAACAGGCCGAGCGTGGCCGTGGTCTGGATCCACGAGGTGTAGGCGCCGCGCTTGCCGTGAGGCGCGTGCTCCGCCACGTAGGTCGCGGCACCGCCGTATTCACCGCCGAGCGCCAGGCCTTGCAGCATGCGCAGCGCGATCAGGATGACCGGCGCGGCCACGCCGATGGTGGCGTAGCTGGGCAGCAGGCCGACGATGAAGGTCGACAGGCCCATGATCAGGATGGTGACCAGGAAGGTGTACTTGCGGCCGATCATGTCGCCCAGGCGGCCGAACACGATGGCGCCGAACGGACGCACCAGGAAGCCCGCGGCAAAGGCCAGCAGCGCGAAGATGAAGCCGGCCGCAGGGTCCAGGCCGCTGAAGAACTGCTTGGCAATGATGGCTGCCAGCGAACCGTAGAGGTAGAAGTCGTACCACTCGAACACGGTGCCTAGCGAGGACGCGAAGATGACCTTCTTTTCCTCTGCGGACATCGGTCGGGGTGCCGCGTGCGGCACCCCCCTGGAATCCAGTGTTGCTGCCATTGCGTCGTCTCCTGAAGAAAAACATGCGACCCCGATCGGGACCGTGCCGAATTCTTCGCCTGGGGACTGACCCGAGACTTTCGCGAAACTGACAGATGCTTACAAACTAGGGTGAAACCCCTCGGATGGATTTCATGATGCGGAAATAAGCACTGGGAAAAACCGCCATATGGTGCGGTTCTGCGCTTTTTCCGTGTCAGGAACGGGGACGCTGCAAGCCGGGCCGCTGCGCCGCGCCCTGCCATTGCGGGCTGTCGAACCAGGGGTCGTCCAGCAGCGCCGCGCGCAGCATCGCCAGGCTGTCGAATCCCCAGATCACACGGTCATCGACCGCATAGGCCGGCACGCCGAAGACGCCCCGCGCGAGCGCTTCGTCGGTGTTGGCCTTGAGTTGCGCCTTGACCGCATCGCCGCCTGGCTCTCGGCGCAATTCCAGGCGCGCGGCCAAGTCTTCCAGCCGCCGGGCATCGCCTGCCTCCTTGCCTCCGCGCCACACCTCGCGAAAGATCGTCTCGGCCACATAGCGGCTGACGTTTCCATCCGGCGACGTGGCGAGCGCGAGCCGCAAATGCGCCAGCGGATTGAACGGATGCGTGGCCGGCATCTCGATCTGGATGCCATGCACGTGCCCGAGCCACAGCACCTGCCGGTAGGTCCATTCGCGCTTGGCCGGAATCTCGGCCGGCCCCAACTGGCCGTGATGCTTGAGCACGGCGCCGAACAGCACGGGCTTGTACGCCACGCTGTAACTCAGGCCCTCCAGCGCCTTCGGCAGATGCTCGAAGGCGAGGTAGGCATAGGGCGAGATGAAGTCCAGGTAGAAATCGATGTGCTTCATGGCGATGCGGTTGATTCGTCGATGCGTTGCGCGAGGCGAACCCAGACCTGACGCTTGCCGGCGTCGTCCATGCGGCTCCATTGCGCGATTTCGCGGAGCGTGCGAAAGCAGCCCAGGCAGAGACCGCTGCCGTCATGGATGCGGCAGACCGAGAGGCAGGGCGAAGGCACCGGCTCCTCGCCGATCGCTTCGGCCACGCGCGCCGCGAGGGCCTGCGCCGCCAGCGCATCGAAGGCGTCGTCGTCGCGCATCGAGGCCGAGGCTTCAGGCATCGGCATCTGGCCCGAAGCGCTCACACCACGTCCGCGACGGGCGCGCCGGTCAGGCGTTCGAGGTCCTGCGGCGCCAGGCGCACGACCGCATGCGGATGGCCCGCGGCAGCCCAGATCTCGTCGAAGCGGAACAGTTCGCGATCGATCAGCGTGACGGCCGGCGTGGCATGCGCGAAGGGCGACACGCCGCCGATCGAGAAGCCCGTCTTCAGCTTGACGAAATCGGCGTCGGCGCGGCCGGTCTTGCCGACGATGGCATCCACCTTCTTCTCGTCCACGCGCTTGTCGCCCGAGGTGATGACCAGCACCGCCGACTCGTCGCTCTTGCGGCGGAAGATGATGCTCTTGGCGATCTGCCCGACCGCGATGCCGAGCGCGTCGGCCGCCTGCTGCGCGGTGCGCGCCGCATCGTCGAGCATTTGCGGCGCATGCGGATGGCCGGCGGCCTGCAATGCGCGCGCGACACGCTGGACGCCCTCGGGCAGGGAAAGAAGTTCAGAGCCGCACATGATTTCCCGCCTCACCCCGCGCGCTTCGTGCGAATCGCCTTCGACGCCCGCGAGTTCGGCTCGCGCCCCAGTGCCTGGCTGATGTACACGCCCGCGTCGATGAGCTTGTCCAGGTCGATGCCGGTCTCGATGCCCATGCCTTGCAGCATGTAGACCACGTCTTCCGTCGCGACATTGCCGGTCGCGCCCTTGGCATACGGGCAGCCGCCGAGCCCGGCCGAGGAGGTGTCGTACTGCCACACGCCCATCTCCAGGCTGGCCAGCGTGTTGCCCAGCGCCTGGCCATAGGTGTCGTGGTAGTGGCCGGAGACGTCGTCGATGCCGTAGTGCGCCAGCGTGGCCTCGATGGCGCGCTGCACCTTCACCGGCGTGCCGACGCCGATGGTGTCCGCCACGCCGACGTGCTGCACGCCGATGTCCTTCATCAGCTTCGCAAGCCGGCCCACGGCCTCGGGCGCGATCTCGCCTTCATACGGGCAGCCGACAGTGCACGACATCGCCCCGCGCACGTAGATGCCCTTGTCGCGCGCGGCGGCCACCACGGGTGCGAAGCGTTCGATGCTCTCGGCGATCGAGCAGTTGATGTTCTTCTGACTGAAAGCCTCGCTGGCGGCGCCGAACACCACGATCTCGTCGGGCCACTCCTCGCGCGGCGCCGCGATGGCCGCCTCGAAGCCCTTCATGTTCGGCGTGAGCACCGAGTAGCGCACGCCGGCCTTGCGCGTGATGCCGTGCATCACCTCGGCGTTGTCGGCCATCTGCGGCACCCACTTCGGGCTGACGAAGCTGGTCACCTCGATCTCGCGCAGGCCCGCATCCTGCAGGCGGTGCACCAGGCCGATCTTCACGTCGGCGGGGACGGGTTGCTTCTCGTTCTGCAGGCCGTCGCGCGGGCCGACATCGACGATCTTGACGTGGGTGGGGAGTTTCATGATGGGTCTCGTTTCAAGGAGGGGCGTTCGCCGGGATCACCCTACGCGCAAAGCGCAAGCCGGCCGCTCGCCACGGGAGAAAGCCAATATCGCGGGGGCAGGAAATCTCATGAAGCGCACGCGATCAATAGCCGCGCCGAGGATCCACCACGCCCGGCAGCGCATCGAATGCCGCGCCGGCTTCCAGCGCGCGGATCTTGCCGGCGATCTGGGCGATGGACTCCTCGCGCAGCGTGCGCGCCGAGGCATGCGGCGTGACGGTGATCTTCGGATGGCGCCAGAACGGATGCTCGGGCGCGAGCGGTTCGGCGGTGAACACGTCGAGCGTCGCACCGGCAAGCTGGCCGGCATCGAGCAGCGGGATCAGGTCGTCCTCGACCAGATGGGCGCCGCGTGCGACGTTGATGATGTAGCCGCCCGGCTTGCCGCCGTTGAGCTTCAGCAGGTTGTCTCGGCACAGGATGCCGCGCGTCTGCGCCGTGAGCGGAAGCAGGCAGACGAGCACGCGACTCGCGGCCAGGAAATCGTCGAAGCCCGCCTCGCCGGAGAAGCACCGGATGCCATCGATCTGCTTCGGCGAACGGCTCCAGCCCGTCACCGGAAACTCGAACTGCCCGATCGCCTTGCCCACGCGCTCGCCCAGCACGCCGAGGCCCATCACGCCGACCGTGAAGTCCTTGCGCTCGCGCGGACGGCGGTAGCTCCAGCGGCCTTCGCGCGCATCGGCTTCATAAACATCGAACTCGCGGAAATGGCGGATCAGCGCATGGCAGACGTACTCGGCCATCTGCACCGACATGCCCGCATCGTCGAGCCGCACGATGCGCGTCTGCGGCGGCAGATTGAGCTTGAGCAACGCGTCGACACCCGCGCCGATGTTGAACAGGCCACGCAACTGTTGCTGCTCGTCGAGGAACTCCTGCGGCGGCGCCCACACCACCGCGTGGTCGGCTGGCACGTCGCCCGGTGACCAGGGCGAGATGTCGGCATGGGGCAGTTCGGCTTGCAGGCCGGCGACCCAGGGTTCGGGGCGGTTGTTGTCGGTGAGGCAGACGGTGATGCGCATCGATCGAGCTTACTCAATCAGGCGCCGGCCGCGATGCGCAGCAATTCATTCCCCTCCGCCACCTGGTCGCCCGGCGCGAACATCAGTTCCTCCACCGTGCCGTCGGCTGGCGCGGCGATGGTGTGCTCCATCTTCATCGCCTCCATCACCGCCAGTGGCTGGCCCTTGCTGACCTTGTCGCCGGCCTTGACCGCGAAGGAGACGACCTTGCCCGGCATCGGTGCGGTGAGCCGGCCGCCTTCGGCCTGCGTATCGCCGGCATGCGCGAGGCGGTCGACCGCGAGGATCTTCGTGGCACCTTGCGCAGCGAAGACGTGCGAAGTGCCGTCGCGCTCGTAGACGTTCAGCGTGTGGCGGCCACCGTTGAACTCGACCTCGAATTCGCCGGAGGGGAACTGGCCCACGACCAGCGGTCCGGAGACGCCGCCGGCCTCGAGCGCGAAGCCGCCGTCGCGCTGGTAGGTCAGCGTGGCCGACGCGGGCTCGCCGCGGAATTCGAAGTCGAAGCGGCGCTTGTATTCGCCGAGCGCACGGAAGCCATCGCGGCGCGCAAAGGGCTCGGGCATGGCGGCCGGCCATTCGGTGATGCACTGGCGCGCGATGGCTGCCGCAGCCGCGAGCGGCAGGCCGAGCGGCTCGCGGTCGAACAGCACGGCGCGCTCGCGCTCGATCAGCGCGGTGTCGAGGTTGGCATTGGCAAAGGAATCGGTGGCGATGATGCCGCGAAGGAACTGCACGTTGGTCGACACACCGACGATGTGCACCTGGGCCAGCGCCGCATCGAGCCGCGCCAGCGCCTCGGCCCGCGTGCTGCCGTGCACGATGAGCTTGGCGATCATCGAGTCGTAGAAGGGCGAGATCTCGCCGCCCTCGCGCACGCCGTCGTCGATGCGCACGCGGCTGCGCTGGAAGGCCGTCGCCTGCGGCTTGCGGTAGACGTGCAGCGTGCCGGTGGCGGGCAGGAAGTTGTTGTCGGGGTTCTCGGCGCAGATGCGCGCCTCGATGGCATGGCCGTGGATCTGGAGTTGCTCCTGCTTCAGCGGCAGGGGCTCGCCGGATGCCACGCGCAGTTGCCATTCGACGAGGTCGAGGCCGGTGATGGCTTCGGTCACCGGATGCTCCACTTGCAGGCGCGTGTTCATCTCCATGAAGAAGAAGTTCATCGCGCCGCCGTCGCGCTGCTCGACGATGAACTCCACGGTGCCGGCACCGACGTAGTTCACCGCCTTCGCCGCCGCAACGGCCGCCGCGCCCATCTCCGCGCGCATCGCCTCGGTCATGCCAGGCGCGGGGGCTTCCTCCAGCACCTTCTGGTGGCGCCGCTGCACCGAGCAATCCCGCTCGAACAGGTAGACGCAATTGCCGTGGGTATCGCCGAACACCTGGATCTCGATGTGGCGCGGGCGTTGCACGTACTTCTCGATCAGCACCGCGTCATCGCCGAAGCTGTTGATCGCCTCGCGCTGGCAGGAAGCGAGCGCGGCGGCGAAGTCTTCCGACTTGTCGACCGCACGCATGCCCTTGCCACCGCCGCCGGCACTGGCCTTGATGAGCACCGGGTAACCGATGCGGTCGGCCTCGCGCTGCAGCAACGCCGGGTCCTGCTCGCTGCCGTGGTAGCCAGGCACCAGCGGCACGCCGGCCCTTTCCATGAGTTGCTTGGACTCGGCCTTGAGGCCCATCGCCTTGATGGCCGAGGGCGGCGGGCCGATGAAGACAAGGCCCGCGTCGGCGCAGGCTTGCGCGAACTCCTCGTTCTCGCTGAGGAAGCCGTAGCCAGGGTGGATGGCTTCTGCGCCGGTCGCCTTGGCGGCCTCGAGGATCTTTTCCCAGCGCAGGTAGCTGTCCTTCGGCGCACTGCCGCCGAGATACACCGACTCGTCGCAGGCGCGCACATGGTTGGCATGCGCGTCGGCATCGGAATACACGGCCACGGTGCGGATGGCCATGCGGCGTGCGGTAGCGGCAACACGGCAGGCGATCTCTCCGCGGTTCGCAATCAGAATCTTCTTAAACATGGGACTTGTCTTCCGAGGAGGGTTTCTTGAGTTGGAATGCCGGCGTCACGCCCGGGTCGGGCTTGCCGCTGAAGATCTTTCGCACGCGCCCGACGAGCCCGCGCAGGAAGCGCCAGCTCTTGCGGATGAGCCACACGCTAAGCACCAGCACGATCGCGAACACGATGAAGAACACCACCGGGTGCGCCACGGCGAGCCAGAGGCTGGCCGGCACCATGCTGTCTTCCACCAGCGAGGCGCCCACGTTGCTGAACGGCTCCGGCGAGGTGTTGATGGCGGCTCGCGTGGTCGCCTTGGCCGTGTGCGCCGTCGCCGCAAGTCCGCCACCGAGCAACGCGGCGACCAGCGCCATCGTGCCGTTGTCCGCGCCGAAGACGCCGGCCGCGAGCGCCGCGCCGGCCGGCACGCGGATCACGGTATGCACCATGTCCCAGAGCGAATCGAGGCCGGGGATCTTGTCGGCGAAGAACTCGACGAAGACCATGAAGCCGCTGGCCGCCAGCACCACCGGATGGGCCAGCACCTGCAAGCCACCGGGCAAGGGCATCCAGCCGAAGAAGCCGGCCAGCCCCACCAGCAAGACGACCAGGTAGAGGCGCACGCCGCTGGCCCAGCCGATCGCGCCGGCCAGGGCAAGCAGTTGGGGCATGTCGAGGGAGGTCACGTCAACCAACTTGGCTTGCGCTTCTGGAGGAAGGACTGCACGCCCTCGCGGCCCTCTTCGCTGGCACGGATGTCGGCAATGCCATCCACGGTCTGCGCGATCAGCGCGTCGTCGATCTCGCGGCCGGCCACATCGGCGATCAGCGCCTTGCAGGCACGCACGGCCGCGGGGCTGGCATTGCACAGCGCCTTGACGATCTCATCGACCTTGGCATCCAGCGCATCGGCGGCGACGACCTCGTGCACGAGACCGATGCGATGCGCCTCGGCCGCGCTGAAGCGCTCCGCCGTGAGGAAGTAGCGTTGCGCCGCGCGCGTGCCCATCGCGCGCAGCACATAGGGGCTGATGGTCGCGGGGATGAGGCCGATCTTGACTTCGCTGAGGCAGTACCAGGCCGTGTCGACACTCACCGCCATGTCGCAGGCCGCGACCAGTCCCATGCCGCCGGCATACACGTCGCCCTGCACGCGCGCGACCACCGGCTTGGGGCACTCGTGGATCGCGCGCAGCATGCGGGCCAGGCCGCCGGCATCGGCGATGTTCTGCTCGCGCGTGAAGTCCGCGGCGCGGCGCATCCAGTTGAGGTTGGCGCCGGCGCAGAACGCGGGGCCGCGTGCGCCGAGGACGATCACGCGCACGGGCGCCATCGCCGCCACCGACGCGAAGGCCGCGCTCAGTTCGGCAATGACGACTTCGTCGAAGGCATTGCGCAGCTCAGGCCGGTTGAGCCAGATGCGCGCGACCGGGCCTTCGGCCTGGACTTCGAGCGTGGTGAAAGAAGCGGGTGTTGCGGTCGTCGTCATGAGGCGCGTGTCTTTTGTTGCAGCAGGTAGACCCAGTCGAGTTCAGGTCCGGGCCGGCCCATGGCCGTGAGTGCGGCCGAAAGCTGGCCGCGGTGATGGGTCGCGTGGTTGAAAGCGTGGCCGAGCGCGGGCGCGAAGGGGATGTGCACCGTCTCGCCGTTGTTGCGTGTGTAGACCAGTTCGCCTTCGAAGCGTGAGGCATCCAGCGTGGCGAGCCAGGGCGACCAGCGGCCGACCGCGGCGCTCAATGCGGCAATCACCGATGCGCGATCTGCATGCAGTTCGGTATCCAGCGGCAGGCGCAGCGAATGGTTCTCGGCAAATCGCGCGTACCAGATGTTGTCGGTCACCAGCAGGTGGTTGACCGTGCGATGCACCGAGCCGAAGTACAGGCCGCTGGGCCGATGCCACTCGTCGTCGCTGATCGGCGCGAGGTTCGATTCGAGCAGACGCGCCGTGGCCCATGCGTGATAACGCGCGAGCGAGGCAAAGTACTTCTGGAGTTGCATGGCGATCTCCCGATGGGGTTCACATCACATGCGGAACACGCCGAACTTCGGCTCCGGGATCGGCGCATTGCGCGCAGCCGACAGGCCCAGCGCCAGCACGCGGCGCGTGTCGGCCGGGTCGATGATGCCGTCATCCCAGAGGCGTGCCGTCGCGTAGTACGGATGACCCTGGTCTTCGTATTGCTGGCGGATCGGCGCCTTGAAGGCTTCTTCCTCTTCCTTGCTCCAGGCGCCGCCCTTCAATTCGATGCCATCGCGCTTGACCGTGGCCAGCACGCTCGCTGCCTGCTCGCCGCCCATCACGCTGATGCGCGCGTTCGGCCACATCCAGAGGAAGCGCGGCGAGTAGGCACGGCCGCACATGCCGTAGTTGCCGGCGCCGAAGCTGCCGCCGATGATGATGGTGAACTTCGGCACGTTGGCCGTGGCCACCGCCGTCACCATCTTGGCGCCATGACGCGCAATGCCTTCGTTCTCGTACTTTCGCCCGACCATGAAGCCGGTGATGTTCTGCAGGAACACCAGCGGGATCTTGCGCTGGCAGCACAGCTCGATGAAGTGCGCGCCCTTCTGCGCCGACTCACTGAAAAGGATGCCGTTGTTGGCGATGATGCCGACCGGCATGCCTTCGATCTCGGCAAAGCCGCAGACCAGCGTGGCGCCGAAGCGGGCCTTGAACTCATGGAACTCGCTGGCGTCGACGATGCGGGCGATGATCTCGCGCACGTCGAAGGGCTTGCGCGTGTCGGTGGGGATCACGCCGTACAACTCTTCGCGCGGGAAGTCGGGTGCGGCCACGCCCGGATGTGGCGCATCGGTCGCATCCTTGCGGTTGATGTTGGCGATGGCCGAGCGTGCGAGGGCCAATGCATGCAGGTCGTTCTGCGCGAGGTGGTCGACCACGCCCGACAGGCGCGTGTGCACGTCGCCGCCGCCGAGGTCCTCGGCCGTCACGACTTCACCCGTGGCCGCCTTCACCAGTGGCGGGCCGCCCAGGAAAATCGTGCCCTGGTTCTTCACGATGATCGACTCGTCGCTCATCGCCGGCACGTACGCGCCACCCGCCGTGCAGGAGCCCATGACCACGGCGATCTGCGGGATACCCTGGGCGCTCATGTTGGCCTGGTTGTAGAAGATGCGGCCGAAGTGCTCGCGGTCCGGGAATACCTCGTCCTGGTTTGGCAGGTTGGCGCCACCCGAGTCGACCAGGTAGATGCAGGGCAGGCGGTTCTGCTCGGCGATCTCCTGCGCGCGCAGGTGCTTCTTCACCGTCATCGGGTAGTAGGTGCCGCCCTTCACCGTCGCGTCGTTGCAGACGATCATGCAGTCGACACCGCTCACGCGGCCGATGCCCGCGATGATGCCCGCGCCCGGCGCCGATTCCACGCCCTTGCCATCGAGGTACATCGCATGCGCGGCCAGCGGCGCGATCTCCAGGAAGGGCGTGCCGGGGTCGAGCAACTCGGCCACGCGGTCGCGCGGCAGGAGCTTGCCGCGGGCCGTGTGCTTGGCCCGCGCGGCCTCGCCACCGCCCGCCTCGACCTTGGCGAACTGCTTGTGCAGGTCATCGACCAGTGCCCGCATCGCAGCGGCATTGGCCTGGAAGTCGGCCGAGCGGGGGTTGAGTTTGGATTCGAGTTTGCTCATTGTTTGTGTTCCTCCCTCTCCCTTTGGGAGAGGGCTGGGGTGAGGGCTTGGGCGGTGGCAAAGGTGCGGCGATCGTGAAGGCCGCTTGCCCTCACCCTGACCCTCTCCCAAAGGGAGAGGGAAGAAGACCGGGTCATGCCGTCTTCTCCTCGTTCAACCCCAGCTCATCCTTCATCGCATCGCGGATCTTGAACTTCTGGATCTTGCCGGTCACGGTCATCGGGAACTCGGGCACGAACTTGATGTACTTCGGCACCTTGTAGTGCGCGATCTGGCCCTTGCAGAAGTCGCGCACTTCGTCTTCGCTCACGGTCTGGCCGGGCTTGGAGATGATCCAGGCGCAGAGCTCCTCGCCGTACTTCTTGTCGGGCAGGCCGACGACCTGCACGTCCTGCACCTTGGGATGGCGGTAGAGGAATTCCTCGATCTCGCGCGGGTAGATGTTCTCCCCGCCACGGATCACCAGGTCCTTGATGCGGCCGACGATGTTGACGTAGCCCTCGGCGTCCATCGTGGCCAGGTCGCCGGTGTGCATCCAGTCCTCGGCGTCGATGGCCTCGCGCGTCTTGGCTTCGTCTTCCCAGTAGCCCAGCATCACCGAATAGCCGCGCGTGCAGAACTCGCCCGACTCGCCGCGCTTCACCACCGCGCCGGTGGCGGGGTCGACGATCTTGATGTCGAGGTGCGGCTGGACCGTGCCGACGGTGGAGACGCGCTTGTCCAGCGGCGTGTCGGTGCTGCTCTGGCAGCTCACCGGGCTGGTCTCGGTCATGCCGTAGGCGATGGTGATCTCGCGCAGGTGCATCTGCTCGACCACGCGCTTCATCACCTCGGTCGGGCACGGCGAGCCGGCCATGATGCCGGTGCGCAGGCTCGACAGGTCGAACTCCTTGAAGCGTGGATGGTCCAGCTCGGCGATGAACATGGTCGGGACCCCGTGCAGGCCGGTGCACTTCTCGGCCTGCACCGTTTCCAGCACCGTGATCGGGTCGAAGCCGTCGTTCGGATACACGATGGCCGAGCCGTGCGTGAGGCAGGCCAGGTTGCCCAGCACCATGCCGAAGCAGTGGTACAGCGGCACCGGGATGCAGAGCCTGTCTTCCGGCGTCAGCTTCATGCATTCGCCGATGAAGAAGCCGTTGTTGAGGATGTTGCGATGCGTCAGCGTCGCGCCCTTCGGGAAGCCGGTGGTGCCGCTGGTGAACTGGATGTTTACCGCGTCGTTCGCCTTCAGGGTCTTGCCGATCTCCGCGATGCGCGCATCGGCCGGGTCGCCGCTCGCGAGCAGGTCGGTGAAGCGTTGCATGCCCTCCTTCACGCCCTCGCCCGGCTTGTCGATCCAGACGATGTGCTGCAGCGACGGCAGCTTGGCCGGCCCGAGTTCGCGCAGCATGCCAAGGTAGTCGCTGGTCTTGAACTGCGACATCGACACCAGCGCCTTGCAGCCGACCTTGTTGAGCGCGTATTCGACTTCCGAAGTGCGATACGCCGGATTGATGTTGACCAGGACCAGGCCAACCTTGGCGGTCGCGATCTGCATCAGCACCCAGGGCGCGTTGTTGTGCGACCAGATGCCGATGCGGTCGCCGGGCTTGAGGCCCAGGTTCAGCAATGCGCTCGCGAGCCGATTCGACTCGGTCTGCAATTCACGGTACGTGAAGCGCTTGCCTTCATGGCGACTCACCAGCGCCTCCCGATCCGGCTGCTTCGCAACCATGTCGTCGAAGAAATCGCCGATGGTCTGTTCGATCAATGGCACATCGGTGGCGCCGTGGGCAATGCTCAGGTCAGTGGTCATGGTGATGTCTCATGAATGCGGAATGCGGGAGCGGACAGCCGAACGCAGAGTGCCTTCGGCTGTCCGTATTCGCATTCAGGCCGTCTCTGCAAACAACTCGCGCCCAATCAGCATGCGCCGCACTTCGCTGGTGCCCGCGCCGATCTCGTACAGCTTGGCGTCGCGCCACAGGCGTTCCACCGGGAAGTCCTTGGTGTAGCCGACGCCACCCAGCGTCTGGATCGCCTCGCCAGCCATCCAGGTCGCCTTCTCTGCCGAGTAGAGGATGGCGCCGGCGGCGTCCTTGCGGAAGGTTCGCGCATGGTCATTGCGATCGCAGGCCTTGCCGACCGCGTAGACATAGGCACGCGTGGCCTGCCAGGTCGAATACATGTCGGCCAGCTTGCCCTGCATCAGCTGGAACTCGCCGATGCTCTGGCCGAACTGCTTGCGTTCGTGGATGTAGGGCAGCACCGCGTCCATGCACGCGGCCATGATGCCCAGCGGGCCGCCCGAGAGCACGGCGCGCTCGTAGTCGAGGCCGCTCATCAGCACCTTCGCGCCCTGGCCTTCGCCACCGAGCACGTTCTCTTCCGGCACCTCGCAGTTGTCGAAGAACAGCGGAAAGGTGTTGGAGCCGCGCATGCCCAGCTTGTCGAGCTTGGTGCCGGCCGAGAAGCCCTTGAAGTTCTTCTCGACGATGAAGGCCGTCATGCCGCGCGCGCCCATCTCGGGCTCGGTCTTGGCATAGATGACCAGCGTGTCGGCATCGCCGCCGTTGGTGATCCACATCTTGCCGCCGTTGAGCACGAAGTAGCCCGACTTCTTCTCGGCCTTGAGCTTCATGCTCACCACGTCGGAGCCGGCATTGGGCTCGCTCATCGCCAGCGCGCCCACGTGTTCACCGCTCACCAGCTTGGGCAGGTACTTCTTCTTCTGCGCGTCGGTGCCGTTGCGATGGATCTGGTTCACGCACAGGTTGGAGTGCGCGCCATACGACAGGCCGACCGAGGCCGAAGCACGCGACACCTCTTCCATGGCCACGATGTGCGCGAGGTAGCCCAGTTCCGTACCGCCGTATTCCTCCTTCACCGTCATGCCATGCAGGCCCAGGTCGCCGAGCTTCTTCCACAGGTCCTTGGGGAACAGGTTGTCGCGGTCGATGTCCGCGGCGCGCGGAGCGATCTCGTTGGCGGCGAAGTCCTGGATGGCATCGCGCAGCGAGTCGATGGTGTCGCCCAGGTCGAAGTTCAGGCCGGGATCGTGCATGGGGTCTTGTCTCCTCAGGGGTGTCAATCGCGCCGCGAATTGGCGCAGGCAAGACCGCAGCTTACGCCCTGCGCCGTCGCAATTGGCGCCACAATGGTTGCAAATTGCGCCACCTGAATCGCCACGCCGCATGTCCTCCTCGCAGCTCCTTCCCGCCGGCCGTGCCGCCACGCCGATGGCCTTCGTGCGAGCGATCGTCCTGGGCTACCAGCGCTACGGCATGGACCCGTCGGAAGCCCTTCGGCAGGCACAGATTGCGCCGCGCGAGCTGGCCCGGCCGCAGGCGCGCGTGACGGCGGCGCAGTTCGAGGCGCTGAATGCCCATGCCATGCAGGAGCTCGACGACGAGGCGCTCGGATGGTTCTCGCGCAAGCTGCCCTGGGGCACCTACGGCATGCTGTGCCGCGCCTCGCTGGGCTCGCCCGACCTGGGCGTGGCCATCAAGCGCTGGTGCCGCCACCACCGCCTGCTGACCGACGACATCCTGCTCGACCTGCAGGTGGCGGGCGGCATCGCCACCGTGACGATCACCGAGCAGCGCGAGCTCGGCGCCTTCCGCGAGTTCTGCCTGGTGTCGAACCTGCGCTTCCTGCACGGCTATGCCTGCTGGGCCATCGACTCGCGCATCACGCTGCGCGAGGCGCGCTTTCCGTTCGAGGCGCCGCCGCATCGCGATGCCTACCCGCTGATGTTCAGTGGCGACCTTCACTTCGGTGCGGCCCATGCCAGCTACAGCTTCGATGCGCGCTACCTGGCCCTGCCACTGCAACGCGACGAACGCGCGCTTCGCACCATGCTCAAGCGCGCGCTGCCGCTCACCGTGTTGCAGTACCGGCGCGACCGCCTGCTCGGCCAGCGCGTACGCGAGTTGATTCGTTCCCGGCCCGCGGAAGCGGCCCATGCAGAAGCACTGGCAACCCTGCTCCACATCTCCACCCGCACCCTGCATCGGCAACTGCACGAGGAAGGTGTGTCGCTGCAGGCGCTGAAGGACGAGGTGCGCAGGGACCAGGCCATCGAGCAACTGCTGCGCAGCACGCGGCCCATCAAGCAGGTGGCGCTGGCCGTGGGCTTTCGCAACGAGAAGAGCTTTTCCCGCGCCTTCCGCGAATGGACGGGCGAATCGCCGGGCGCGCTGCGGCGGCGCTCGGCGGGGGCGGCTGAATAGGCCTGCGCGGGTGCGGTCGCATGGCCGTCGACCGTCAACGGTCACTTCATCGCAGGCTCGCACGTCTGTGCCGCCAGCCGCACAATGGTCGCCTTCAGCGTCTTTCTTTCAAGGAGGATTCGCGATGACCATCCGTATCGGCACGCTGTGCTACGTCGACAGCAGCTGCGAAGCCAGTCCCGCCACCCGGGGCGCGGTGGGGCGCATCGTCGGGGTGGTGTCGGCGCCCTACGAGGCGCCCGACATGAGCTACCTGCCCGGCACCTACTACGACGTGGCCTTCGAAGGCTGGACCTACTTCTGCCGCAGCGACAAGCTGCATCCGATTTCCGACCCCGGCGCCGACATCGGGGAATGGATCGAAGAGACCTTGGACGCCAACGCCTGAAACCATCTGACCGGCGCTACAGCTTCTGCGTATTCAGCACCAGCAACCCGCCCAGTCCCGCCTTGCCGTCGAGCCGGAGCTTGTCACCGGAGATCAGGGTGCGCGCCAGCGATTGCGGCACGCAGAGGTCGACCGTCACCGGCGAATAGTCCGCCAGTTCGACGCGCGCCCGCTGGCCGCAAGTCGGGCTGCTTTCCCGCACCTGCGCCACCGCCACGATCTCGCTGGCATCGGGATAGCTGTTGAGGTGGACGATGAGGTCGGGCACGAACAACACCAGTTGTGCCACGGCGAAGTACACGACGAACGGGACGATCACCAGGTACGGGCCGGCCGGCACGCGCTTGCCCCGCTCGCTGTCGAGCAGCACATAGGCCAGCGGGATCGAGAGCAAGGCGGAGTACTTCCAGGCCAGCGCAGACAGGAAGGCGCTCGGCAGGAAGGGCGGCAGGCTGCTGCCATAGACCAGGCCTGCCACGCACAGCAGGGCGCAGGTCAGCACGGTCAGCTTTTGCGGGGTGGTGGGTTCGGCGCGCGAGGAGAGAGCGGCAGTGGAGGTCATTCGATCGGCGTCAGGACCGGGACGTCGGACCTGTCATTCGCCCGCGCACCATACGGCCCCGAGCCTTGATGGAAGCTGACCAAGGCCGCAGAACATGCTGCGGGTGTCGGTCGCCGGGCGCTTCCGATCAGGACGCGGCCTGCAACACCTCGTCGAACAGCGCCAGCAGTTGGCGCGCGAAGACTTCCATGTTGGCGGGACGGTTCGTGCCGCCCGTCTCGATGGTCCGCACGCGCGTCGTGCCGCCGACGACCGCCACGCAGACATGGCCCGGCGCATCGCCGTAGGGGCTGCCGCTGGGGCCGGCCGCGCCGCTCTCCGCGATGCCCCAGGTGGCATGCAGCGTGTCGCGCATGCGGCCCGCGATGAAGGTGGCGTAGGGCTCTGTCTCGGCCCGCATGCCTTCCATGTCTTCCTTGGTCACGCCGAGCAGGTTGCGGCCAGCCCGCCGCGAATAGACCACCGCGCCGCCGAGGAAATAAGCGGACGCGCCCGGAATGGCCAGCAACGCCGCCGAGACCAGCCCGCCCGC
Organism: Variovorax robiniae; assembly: GCF_037889955.1. Classification (NCBI taxonomy): domain Bacteria; kingdom Pseudomonadati; phylum Pseudomonadota; class Betaproteobacteria; order Burkholderiales; family Comamonadaceae; genus Variovorax; species Variovorax robiniae. Next base: position 43,624 of record NZ_JBBKZS010000027.1, on the reverse strand, counting down.
GGACGACTCGGCCACGGCCACGGTCTCGCCGCGCGCCCGCAACTTCGCGCCGACATGCGCCGCCAGTTCCGCCAGTGGCGCAAGGCCTGTATCGATCGCTGGCGGGCGCGTGTCGCTCACGTCATGCAGCCGCTTTGGGGGACAGGCCCTGCGCGATGGCCGCGGCCTCTTGCGCGGCCATCGCGCGCTTGAAGCCGTCGCGCTGCTGCAACCGATCCCAGTAGGCCGCGACCGCCGGTGGCAGGCGCGGCCCGAGGTCGATGACCTGGGCCAGCATCAGCGAATAGCCCACCGAGATGTCCGCACCGGTGAAGCGCCCCGCGCAGAGGTATTCGTTGTGAGACAGCACCGCCTCGATGCCGCGCAGGCGCGAGAGGAACCACTTGGCATAGTCCTCCGCAGCCTGCGGCAGCCGGCGCTCGGGCGTCTCGAAGCGGGCGTAGCGCAGCACGATGGTCTGCGGAAAAGTCAGCGTGGCCTCGCCGTGATGCAGGTAGTTGAGCCAGGCGCCGAAAGCGGGCTCATCGGGCCGCACGTGCAGGCCCAGGCGATTTTCCGGGTCACAGCGCACGGGCAGGTATTCGCACATCGCGGCCGACTCGGTCATGCGCGTGTCACCATCCTCCAGCAGGGGGATCGTGCCGAGCGGGTTGATGTCGAGGTAGGGCTTGGCGAACACGCGCGGCGGAAAGGGCAGCATGCGCAGTTCGTAGGGCGCGCCGAGTTCTTCCAGCATCCACAGGGGACGGAAGGAACGGGCGCTGGTGCAATGGTGAAGGACGATCATGCGCTCAGTCTAGGCGCTGCCATCGTCCTCGGGTAACCCGGGCAAGCACGGGTTACGTGCCTGGACCGGGGCTGGGGCTCAGGTCTCGCTGCGGATCGGGATGTAGAACTCGCCGCCCCCGGCCTTGAACTCGGCCGACTTGCCTTGCATGCCTTCAACGAGCGCTGCGTCTTCCGCCAAGCCCTTTGCCGCCGCGTACTCGCGCACTTCCTGCGTTATCTTCATCGAGCAGAACTTGGGTCCGCACATGGAGCAGAAGTGCGCCGTCTTGCTCGCATCCTTGGGCAGCGTCTCGTCATGGAAGTCGCGTGCCGTGTCCGGATCCAGGCCGAGGTTGAACTGGTCCTGCCAGCGGAACTCGAAGCGCGCCTTGGAGAGCGCATCGTCGCGCGAGCGCGCACCCGGGTGACCCTTGGCAACGTCGGCCGCATGCGCCGCGATCTTGTACGCGATGATCCCCTGCTTCACGTCGTCGCGGTCCGGCAGGCCGAGGTGCTCCTTGGGCGTCACGTAGCAGAGCATCGCGGTGCCGGCCCAGCCGATCATCGCGGCGCCGATCGCACTGGCGATGTGGTCGTAGCCCGGTGCGATGTCGATGGTCAGCGGGCCCAGCGTGTAGAACGGTGCCTCGTGGCAGGTCTTCAACTGCTCGTCCATGTTGGCCTGGATCAAGTGCATCGGCACATGGCCCGGGCCTTCGATCATGGTCTGCACGTCGTGCTTCCATGCGACCTGCGTGAGTTCGCCGAGCGTGCGCAGTTCGGCGAATTGCGCTTCGTCGTTGGCATCGGCACCGGAGCCGGGACGCAGCCCGTCGCCGAGCGAGAAGCTCACGTCATAGGCCTTCATGATGTCGCAGATGTCCTCGAAGTGCGTGTAGAGGAAGCTCTCCTTGTGATGCGCGATGCACCACTTGGCCATGATCGAGCCGCCGCGCGAGACGATGCCGGTCATGCGGTTGGCCGTGAGGTGGATGAAGGGCAGGCGCAGCCCCGCATGGATGGTGAAGTAGTCGACGCCCTGCTCCGCCTGCTCGATCAACGTGTCGCGGTAGATGGCCCAGGTGAGGTCTTCCGCCACGCCACCGACCTTCTCCAGCGCCTGGTAGATCGGCACCGTGCCGATGGGCACCGGCGAATTGCGCACGATCCAGTCGCGCGTGGTGTGGATGTTCTTCCCGGTGGACAAGTCCATCACGTTGTCCGCGCCCCAGCGGATCGCCCAGACCAGCTTCTCGACCTCTTCCTCGATGCTCGACGTGACGGCCGAGTTGCCGATGTTGGCGTTAATCTTGACGCGGAAGTTGCGGCCGATCGCCATCGGCTCGACTTCCGGGTGGTTGATGTTGGCCGGGATGATCGCGCGGCCGCGTGCCACCTCGTCGCGCACGAACTCCGGCGTGATGATTTGCGGGATGCGTGCGCCCATCGGGTTGCCGGCCACACGCCTGGCGCGTTCGTCGTTGTCGAGGTATTCCGCCATCCATTCGCGCTTGCCGTTCTCGCGCAGCGCGACGTATTCCATCTCGGGCGTGACGATGCCGCGGCGCGCGTAGTGCATCTGCGTGACGTTGGCGCCGCTGCGTACGCGGCGCGGTGTGCGTTGCAAGGCCGACGCTTCGGCGCGCAGTTGCGCGATGCGCTCGCCTTCCTTGTCGGACATGCGTTCTTCATGCTTCACGCCGTCGTCCAGCGCGGCGCGGATGCGACCTTCGTAGCGTTCGGTGTCGCCGCGCTCGGCGATCCACTTGCCGCGCACGTCGGGCAGGCCGCGGCGCACGTCGATGTCGACCGAGGCATCGGTGTACGGCCCCGAGGTGTCGTAGAGCGACACGCACTCGCCATTGGTCAGCGCCACATCGCGCACGGGCACGCGCAGGTCGGGCCGGCTGCCGACGATGGCGGACTTGGTGGAAGCGGGGAAAGGCTCGCGCGTCAGCGTGAGCAGCGAGGCAAACTTGTCGACTGCATTCATGGGGCACTCCTGGGTTGATGAGGGTGCTCCGCAATCGCCCGACAAGCCCGGCGGCCACGACGGACCACCGGAAACGAATCAAACTGCAGCTCTTCTTCCGCCGGTACTAACCGGTTCAAGTTCGCGGGTTCGGTCGCCTGACGACCATCTCAGCACGCTGATGCGTGTACCCCGGAGCGAGGCGGATTCTAGGGGCGGCAAGCTGCCGCAACGCGCCGATCGCAGCTTGGAGATGTGTCAGGACGTGAGCGCGGACGGCCGTTCCGATTCGGCCTGCGGCTGCCTCCGCGACGATGCCGCGCATCGCCGCAGCACCCCGTTTTCAGCCGACTCGCGCAGCGCCGCGCCAGTTCGCCAGCAAGGCCGGCAACTGCGCCATGTCGACGAACACCTCGCTCGCGCCTGTGGCGCGCAGCGCATCAGCACTGCTGTGGCTCAGTCCGCCCGGGCTGTAGCCGAACACCGTGGCGCCAGCGGCAATGCCGGCGGCGGCGCCCGTCACCGTGTCTTCGATGACCGCGCAGCGCGCCGGATCGATGCCCAGCGCCGCGGCCGCTGCCAGGTACACGTCGGGGAAGGGCTTGCTGCGCGGCGTCTCGTGCCCGCTGAAGATGCGTCCCTCGAACGCATCGAGCAGGCCGACCTTGTCCAGTTGCAGTCGCACCTTGCCACGGTCGGCGCCGGAGGCACAAGCGATGCGGCCCTGCAGCGTCGCATGCAGCGAGCGCACGGCTTCGGGCGCGCCGGGCACTTCGAGCAGGTCGCGATCGAGCGCCTCGTTGCGACGCGCCTGGAAGCCCTTGAGCCATTCGGGCGTGATGGCAACGCCGGTCTTCTGCTGGATGAGCGCCGCCTCGTCCTTCACCGCCTTGCCGACGAAGGTGCGCATGCATTCCTCCAGCGTGAGCGCCCAGCCGAGTTCTTCCAGCATGCCGCGCAGCACGGTGTTGGTGATGGGTTCGGAGTCGACCAGCACGCCGTCGCAGTCGAACAGCACGGCTTCAAAGGGGAATTGGGGCATGCGGCGATGCTAACAACGGCGCCCGCCACGGGGCTGGTTGTTCAGAGCCTCCTCAGGCCGGCACCGGCTCGTTCTTCGGCGAGGCGGCGATGGCCTCGGCCGCCACCCATGCATCCAGCCCACCTGCCAGCACGCGCACGCGCGGGAAACCGGCGGCCAGCAGCAGCCGTGCGCCGGCCAGCGCCGAGGCGTCGTCCGGGCAATCGCAGAACAGCACCAGCTCGCGCCCATCGGCCAGCGGGCCGAGGCGTTGCGGCAGGTGCTTGAGTTCGATGCCGACCGCGCCCGGAATGGTCCGCGTGTCCAGCGCGCGGGCAGCGGCGCCGCGCACATCGATGACCGCCGGCGCACCGGCGCCAAGCAGCGCCGCGCGCAGGGCATCGACCGCGATGTGCTCGATGTCGTCCGCGACCAGCGCGGCCCGGCGCAGGCGGTAGCGCCATGCCATGAACAGCACCAGCAGCGCCCCGCAAATCACAGCCGCCGCGACGCCGATCTGCGACAGCACCGCCAGCACATCCTTGATGGCCGAATGGAATACCGCACCGAGCGCCAGGAAGCCCAGCGTCCAGATCAGCGCCCCCACCGTCTCGTACGACAGGAAGCGCGTGTTCGACATGCCCAGCGCGCCCGCCATCGGCGGCGCCACCACCGACACGCCGGGCACGAACTTGGCGGCGATCAGCGACATGCCGCCCCAGCGGCCGAGGATCGCCTCGCTGCGCGCGACGCAGGTGTCCGCCGACAGCGAAATCCGGCACAGCAGCCGCATCACCCGGTAGCCCCAGCGCCGCCCGGCCAGGAACCAGGCGCCGTCGCCCAGGATGTTGCCGATCACCGCGGCCACCGTCACCGCCGCGAAGGAGACCCCGCCGCCCACCGACAACCCGCCCGCCACGATCAGGAAGGGCACCGCCGGCACCGGCGCACCCAGGCGCGCCGCGAGCGTGGCGAGGAACACCACGGCGGCGCCCTGGCTGGCGAGGAGTGCGACGAGATCGTTCATGGGCGGGCGTGGGTTGATTCGTGCGCGGCTATTCGGTCGTGCCCGGCGCCGCCGCCGGCTTGGCGCCGACGAGCTCGGGCGCAGCATTGGCGCGCAGGTCGATGTCGGAGAAGAAGGACAGGCCGTGACCCTGCGTGTTGTCCGAATCGGCCGCGACCGCGACCGCCACCACGTCCGGCACCACCGTGCCCGCCTCGCGGCCGAAGGCGCGCCGCCAGTCCTCCAGCACATTGCGCTTCTCCGCGACCCAACCGCCGGCCGCGGTGGTGGGTCCGGACTCCAGCACCAGCATCTGCATGCGGTTGGTGAAGGCATTCACGAACAGGCTGCCCTTGGGCTCCTTGGCATCCCAGACGTAGCAGAGGGTTTCGGTGGGCACATCCTCGCCGCTCACCGCGCGCGCCAGCTTCAACTGGGTGCGGTCCGAGATCGACAGCTTGTCCGACGGCAGGTTGAAGAACACGCAGAGCTTGGCCGCGCTGTCGTCGCCGGCCTTGGCATGGAGGTCCGTGCCCTGCACGAACTGCTCGACGCGCCAGCGCCAGGTCAGCGTGGGATCACGTTGCAGCGGCACCAGCGTGCGATGCACCAGCGTTCCGTAGGACTTGTCGGAGTCCACCTTGAGCACGCGCTGGCTGCCCTGTTGCACCACTTCGAATTTGGTCGGCACCTTGTTCGGCAGGCCGCTGAAATGCCAGGGCGCAGGCGGCTGCTCGCCGGTCGCGTTCGAGAACGCGCGGATCGATTCTTCCGCCTGCGCAAGGCCTGCCCAGCCGGCGAGGCACAGTGCCATGGCCAGGGCCAGGGCCGACGGCAATGGAAAACCCGAGGATCCTTCTTTGGAGAACATCGTGACGTGCCTTTCGAGGTTTGCTGCGAGGGTGGTCCGGCAAGCGCGCAGCGCGCGCCTGGATCATCCGGAACCATGGAGTGTGCCGCTCGCGCGCCTTCAGATAAATACGTTCGATGCAAACAATCTGTCTCCGCCCTGGAGACAATCCGCGGCGTGCTGCCGAATTGATAGCACCTCAGCCACGCCGGGCATGACGTGGCCGAACTTCCCGCTCGTTGCAGCGGCGAGCGCGGATGGGCGCGTCAGTCGAAGCGCAGTTGCGTGGCGATCAGCACGCCCTCGACCACCCGTGCCCCCGCCACCGTGACTTTCACGCCATTGCGCAAGTCCGCCGCCGCCCCGTTCTCGAACACGACATCGGCGCCGCTGGCGTCCACCGGCTGCCCGCGCACCCGGAAACGGGCGGGCGAGTCATAGTTCGCCACGGTGCCGATCAGCATGAACGCCGCCGGCCCGCCGGTCCCCGGCACATGGCGGATCTTGAGCGTCGTCGCGACCAGTCGCCCGCTGCTGTCGAAGGTCCCGCCCACGATCACCTTGACCCCATTGCCCAATGCACTGGTGCCGGGACCACCGGTGATCTTGGCCGCCGATGCGTCGACGGTGGTGTCGAGAACGCGGAACGCGCCCGGACCGGCGTAGTCGTCGATCACCCCTTCCAGCAACGCCGTGGTACCGGCGGGCGACGCATGGTCGTACCAGGACTGCACGAGGCTGGCAGTGAGAAACCCGTGAACGGGTGCCTGGCTTGCGCGTACCCGCACGATGGCGCCGTTGGCGAGCGTGGCCGCGTTCCCGCCCATGGCGACGGCGGCCGCCCGATAGTCGACCTGGAGCCCGCCAAGGCGGAACACCTGGGCGGCCCGGTCGAGTTGCTCCACCCTGCCGGTGACGATTGGTGCCGCGGGTTCGCCGACCTGCGCTATGCGGGTGGCGCGCAGCACGCCGGGTGATGCGGGCAGGCCCCAGACCTGCAAGACCGTTCCCGCGGCCATGCCTGGGAATGTCAGGCTGCCGGCCCAGACCGTGCTGCTGTCGGTACTGACCGTGGTGCCCATCACGAGAAGGGTTCCAGCCGATTCGTCCACCGACGTCACCGGTCCACGGAGTTCGGCAGCGGAACTGATTTCCTTCGCCACGCCCGTGGCAAAGCCCGCGTCGACGGCGCCGACCACGCGCGCCGTCATGCCGATCTCGAGCCCGGGCGCATCCTCGACGGAGATCGCGGCCCCCTCGACGTCATAGCGCAAGCCGTTGACGATGACACTGCCAAAGCCGTCCACGCTGCCGACGCCGACGGCGCTCGCGGAAGTAACCCCGGTGCCACCCGATCCCACGCCGGACCCGTCGCCGTTCGACGCCGTGCTGGTCGAGCCGTCGCCGGCGCCGCTCGCCGTCCCATCGCCCGCCCCCGGCGTGGCGCCGCCCGCGCCATCGCCGGATCCCCCCTTCGCGAAATCGCCGCCCCCGGCCACGACGCCATAAGACGATCCGCCGCCGCTACCGGCGACGCCGACGCCACCGCCGCCCCCGCCCCCGCAAGAAAGCAGCAGGGCCAGCGCCATCGCCAGCCATCCACCGCGTAGAAGTCTTTTCATCATCACTTTGTCTCGGGCGGGCTGGATCCGCTCGCCAGGTTGCGCACGGCGGCAGGCAGGCCCGGATCGTCTTCGAAATAGGTATAGATCCCCACCCGGACGCGGCCCTTGCTGCCGCCGGGGGCCTTCAACACGGCGCGGGACATCTCCCGTGTCAGCTCGTGATGAAGGGCCTGCCAGCGTGTCCGGGTGAACGCCTCGATGAGCTCGCCATCTTCCCGCGTCACCCCGCTCGCGAACACGGCGCGCTCGAGCATGCGTGGCTCGGCGCCGAGCGTGTTGTGGACGGCTGCCAGCAGGTGGTCGCGCACGTTGTCGCCCAGGAAGGCAAGCATCGTCTGCAGGTCCTCGGACGGCACGAAGCCCTCGGCGACGAGTTCGACGTGGCCTTCGTCCTCGCGCACCATGTTCAGGCGCAGGAAGTCCTCCAGGATCGACCTGTGATGCACGTTGCCGCGTCCTGCAAGACGGGCCAGGTCCTCGAACGAGAAGCCGCCGCCACCTGCAACGATGGGCAGCCGGCGGTGGCCGGCATCATGCGAAATCATTTGCAACCAGGTGGTGAAGGCCCGTGCGGTGGGCGAGGCGTCCGAGCGGGGAAGCGCACCGTCGAGGTCCCGGACCTTGGCCGTCACGGCCTTGCGATTGAGGCCGGTCGTGACGGACAACTGGCTGATGTTCGGCTTGCGGGTGCCCCGCTTCAGCCAGGCTCGCCTGGCCTCGTCCAGCATCAGGTCGCGCAAGAGTTCCTCGAGTTGCGGGTACTTGACCCCCATGGCGAGCGCCAGCCTGACGACGGGGCGCATCACGCGCGCACAAGCGGCAACTGTCCAGACGAGCGTTTTTTCCATGCAGGCGGGTCCGCGATCCGCCAAACGGCGCTTTTTGGGACGCAGGCGTGAAGTCTATCGCCTGATTACAAAATGACACAGATACAGAATGTGACAAAATCACATTTGTTTACAAAGCGCTTAGCACGCTGCCAGCGACAGTTTTGTAGGAAGTCATCCCTTGGTTCGAAGTCATTCCCGCCCGCCCCCGCACGGCTTCACGCTGATCGAACTGATGATCACGGTGGCCGTCATCGCCATCCTCGCGGCGGTTGCCTACCCGTCCTACACCCGCTACATCGTTCGCTCGAACAGGGCTGCCGCCCAGGGCTACATGCTGGAGGTCAGCGGGCTGCAGCAGCGTTACCTGCTGGATGCGCGCGCCTACGCCGCCCAGCTCAGCGACCTGGCGACGACCGTCCCTGCGACCGTCGCCGCCAACTACACCATCACCACGGCACCGGTAGCGGGCCCACCGCCTGGATTTACGGTCACGGCGGTGCCCATCAACGCGCAACTCGCCCGGGACGGCGAGTGCGGGACGCTCGGCCTCAACCAGGCGGGAACGAAGACGGTCACGGGGACGGGGTCCACATGCTGGTAGGAGCCCGCAAACCACGCCGGCCCAGTGCGACGGTGCGCGGCTTCACCCTGGTCGAACTCGTCTTCACAATCACGATGGTGGCCCTGCTCGCCACCATCGCCGCGCCCTCGTTTCGCCAATTCATCATGTCGCAACGCGTACGCAACGCCTCCTTCGACTTCATGACGGCGCTGACGCTGGCGCGCAGCGAAGCCATCACGCGCAATGCGAGCGTCGATCTGGTCCGCACCTCCGGCAGTTGGAGCGGCGGTTGGACAGTGGCCGCCGATGCCGGCGTGACGACGCTGCTCAACCAGCAGTCCATGGGCGGCGTGTCAATCACTGACTCCGCCAGCCTCGCGAAGATTTCCTATGCGAGCGACGGGCGTTCGACGACGGCCGCCACGCAATTCACCGTGGCGCCGGCGACCACGATGCCGGGCGTGACGCCACGCTGCATTTCGCTCGGGCTCGGCGGGGTGCCCAGCAGCAAGGCGGGGGCATGCTGACCATAGCCATGCCTCCCCTCCAGGCTCGCCGACAGATCCCCACGCGACTCTCCGGCTTCGCCATGATCGAAGTCATGGTCGCGCTCGTGGTCCTGCTGTTCGGCCTGCTGGGCCTGGCCGGCGTCAGCAGCCGCGCCAACCTGGCGGAAATGGAGTCCTACCAGCGTGTGCAGGCGTTGCTGCTGCTCCAGGACATGGCCGACCGGCTCAATGCCAACCGCAAGGTCGCGTCCTGCTACTCCAACAACGCCACGGGCGTGCAAGTGGGGACGGGCAGCACCAGCCTGCCGACCTGCGCTGTCGGAACCGCGTTGCAGCAAGCCCAGGCCGTGGCGGACCTCGCCGCCTGGGACGGCATGCTCAAGGGCCAGTCCGAGCAGGTGGCCGGCGCCAGGCGCGGCGCGATGATCGGCGCCGTCGGCTGCGTATTGCAATCCGATGCGGCCGCCAACGTCTACATGGTCGCGGTGGCGTGGCAAGGGCTGCAACCGACCTTCGCGCCCAAGCTGGCCGACGGCGCCACGGCCTTTCCATGTGGCGACGGCGCCTTCGGAGACGAGCGCCTGCATCGCGTCGTGACCACCAAGGTGCGGATCGGAGCGCTCTCGTGACCGACATCAGCGCACCGGCCTTCGCCGCGCGCCGCGCCCGGCGCCGGGCGATACGCGGCTTTACGCTCATCGAACTGCTGGTCGCGATCACGCTCGGGCTGTTCCTGCTCATCGGGCTCATCACGCTGGTCGTGTCCAACGTGACCAATCGCAGCGAACTCGACAAGTCGGCCCGCCAGATCGAGAGCGGACGCCATGCCATCCACGTGCTGGCCGGGGACCTGCAGAACGCCGGCTACTTCGGCATTGCCGCCACGACCGAGTACACCGGCGTCCTTCCCGCCATTTGCCCGGCGGCGGTGGCCGACATGGGGTACGTGCCCAAGACCAGCCCCGGCATCTCGACGGTGCCGTTGCCGGTGTATGCGGCGACGGCCGTTCCGGGCTGCATCGACCACGTCGTTCCGAACACGGCAATCCTGGTGGTCTCGCGCATCCACACCAAGCCGATCCTGGCCAGCGCCAAGGTTGCGACGGAGACCTACATGCAGTTGTCCAACTGCGCCACCGACATCCTGCCCTTCGGCGTGGCGGCGGGCTCCGCGTCCTTCCCGCTCCTGAACAAGGACTGCAGCGCGGTCTCGCCGCTGCGCAAGGTGGTGCACAGGATCTACTTCCTGAGCAGCTGCAACGAGTGCGGCAGCGACACCACGCCCACGCTCAAGGTGGCGGAACTCGTCAATGGCGCGATCGCGATCACGCCGCTGTCGGAGGGCATCGAGAACCTGCAATACGACTACGGCATCGACATGGACGGCGACGGCGCCCCTGATTGCTACACCAGCAATCCGAGCGCGCCGCCCGCCACCGAGACCGCCGCCTGCCCGGCGACCACGCCACCGCACGTCTGGACCGATGCCACCGCCAATTGGACCAGCGTCATGGCCGTGCGGATCCACCTGCTGGCACGCAACGTCGACAAGAGCGCCGGCTGGTCGGACGGCAGCAAGTACGACATGGGCCTGGCAAGCGGCCAGGTCGGTCCATTCGCAGACGCATTCAAGCGTCACGTCTACAGCACCACGGTGCGCCTCTACAACGGCTCCGGACAGCGCGAGCAGCCATGAAGAACCCGAACCTGCCCCGGCCCAGCCGCAAGTCCCAACGCGGCGCCACGTTGATGATCGCCATGATCTTCCTCGTCATCCTCACGCTGGTGGTCGTCTCGTCGATCAAGGCGACCAACGTCAACACCCGGATCGTCGGCAACATGCAGATCCAGAAGGAGGCGCAGGCGGCGGCGCAGGAAGGCATCGAGACCGTCATCAGCACCGACTTCACCAAGCTGCCCACTGCCACGTCCGTGAGCGTGGACATCAACGACGGCGGGCAAGCCGCATCCACCTATGTGGTGAGCGTGGCCGCGCCGGAATGCACCAGCGTCAAGCCGATCAAGCTGAGCGAGCTCGACGCCTCCAATGCCGACGACGTGCCCTGCTATGCCAGCGGCGCGGCGCAGAACACGGGTATCGAGGGCGCGGGTCCGAACGGCAATTCGATGTGCTCCAACTCCAACTGGGACGTCAACGCCACCGCGACCGCACCCGGCGTTGCCACGACCACCACCACCACGCACCAGGGCATCGCGCTGCGCGTGGCGCTCGATGCCGCCTGCTGATGGCCGCAGCGAACCGAGAGACACGACGAATGACGCGCAAGACTGCAATCTGGACCACGTTCGCGGCACTGGCGCTGGCGAGCGCCAATGTCCGGGCCGAGGACATCGACATCTACCAGGCCAGCGGGGGCGGCTCGGCGCCGAACCTGGTGATCATCCTGGACAACGCGGCCGCGGCCAGCGCCAGTTCCAGCTTCACCTGCCCCACGTTGACGGTGAACGACCCCGGCAAGAACTTCGGGTTCGAGCAATGCGGGCTGTACAACGCCGTGTCGTCGATCGGCAGCAGCAAGGCGCTCAACGGGAACATCAACCTGGGCCTGATGTACTTTCCGCCCGGGCCGACGGACGGCGGCACCTTCGTGCTGCCCAAGGCTTCGCCGGCGCCCGGCTCCCTGCTGCTCATGGACGGCACCGGCAGCGACGGCAAGGGTGTCGACAAGATGCTGACGCGCATCAAGGCACTGAGCCTTGCCGCCGACAAGGGCAACAACAACGCCATCGCCCAGGCGATGCAGGAAACCTGGGCGTTCTACAACGGCAAGACCGGCCTGTCCGGCACCACCTACCCCGGCACGAACTCGGCGCAGATGTGCGCGAAGAACTTCGTCCTCTACATCACGCTGGCCACCAATAACCAGAAACCCCAGGACAGCGGGAACCGTGCGGGCGGAGCGCTACAGACCGCCGCGGCGCTGTCGGGCTCGCCGACGCAGGTGCCCCTGCCCGGCTGGAAGTCGCCGATCTCGCCGAACAAGGCGGCCTCGGGCAAGTACAGCAGCGACTACGCCGACGAGTGGGCCAAGTTCATGTACACGGGCGCTTCGCCCAACCTGGCCACCACCTACCCAGGCATCACGACCTACACCATCGTGCTCACGGACGGCAGCAACCCCGACTACGAGCAGCACATGGTCAGCATGGCCAACCAGGGCGGCGGCAAGTACTTCATGGTGCAGCTCGGCGACCTCGACGCCCTGGCCCGTGCGATCGGCGACGTGTTCAGCGAAGTGCAGGCCGTCAACAGCGTGTTCGCGGCCCCCGTGCTTCCCGTCAGCACCAACGCGCAAGGCACCTACCTCAACCAGGTGTACATCGGCATGTTCCGGCCCGACGCCAGCGGCAATCCGCGCTGGACCGGCAACCTGAAGCAATACCAGTTCGGCGTGGACACGAGCGACCCGCAATCGCCAGAGCTCTTTCTTGCCGACGCATCGTGGGGGCCCTACGCAGGACACACGAATGCCAACCGCGCGCTGAGCGCCGCGGGCACCGGTTTCGTCGCACCCACCGCCGTGAGCTTCTGGACCGCGAAGAACACCGCGACGCTGCCCGACTCCAAGGGCGGCTTCTGGTCGGCGGCCGTGGCCGCGCAGGGCGGCAGGGACGGCTTCGACGGGCCCGACGGACAAGTCGTCGAGAAGGGGGGCGTGGGTCAGCAGATTCGCCTGAAATACCTCGCCGACAGCTATACCGGCACGAGTGCCACCACCTCGCGCAATCTCTTCACCTGCGGCACAACCACACCCTGCACGACGGGCGCGACCCTGAGCAGCGTGAAGTTCGGCACGGCCAACACCTCGCTGGCCACGGACCTCGGCTACACCACGGCGCAGGCGACCGCCAGCGCCAATTTCATCAACTGGGTACGCGGAGAGGACACCGCCGCACAGAAGGCCGACGGCGCTGCCGGCGCGGAGTCGAGCGCGCCGCCGGACGCAAGCATCACGGTACGCGGGTCGATACACGGCGACGTGCTCCACTCGCGCCCCGTCGTCATCAACTACGGCGGCACGACGGGCGTGGTGGCCTTCTACGGTTCGAACGACGGCGTGTTTCGCGCCATCAACGGCAACCAGCCCAACAACACCACCGACGCCACCAAGCCGCGCGGCTCGTGCACCGTTTCCAGCACCTGCGCGATCGCCGTGACGGATGCGAAGGGAAACCCCGCCAGCGTGCCGCCGGGCGGCGAGTTGTGGGGCTTCGTGGCGCCCGAGTTCTATGCGGGCCTCAAGAAACTGTATGCGAACAGCACGCAACTCACGCTGGGCGAGAAGACCAGCGGCAAGAGCTACTTCTTCGACGGCCCCACCAGCGTCTACCAGAACGCGGCGACCAACAAGGCCTACATCTTCCTGACGGCGCGGCGCGGTGGCCGGCTGCTCTATGCGCTGGACGTGAGCGACCCCGCCAATCCGAGGTTCATGTGGAAGCACACCAGCACGGACCTCGGCTTCGGCGAACTGGGCCAGACCTGGTCCCAGCCCAAGGTGGCGCGCATCAAGGGCCACACGAACCCGGTGCTGATCTTCGGCGCCGGCTACGACCTGGCCGAAGACGACGAACCACCCTCCGCGGCGACCATGGGCCGGGGCGTGTTCGTACTGGATGCCGTCACCGGCGCACTGCTGTGGCAGACCGTGTCGGCCAATGGCACCTGCGCCGTCGTCACCGGCGCGACCTGCCTGAAGACCGCGGGCATGGACTTCCCGATCCCGGCCGACGTGACCCTGGTCGATCGCGATTTCGACGGCTACATCGACCGTGCCTACGCCGCCGACGTGGGCGGCAACATCTGGCGCATCGACTTCCAGCCCAAGGGCGGCGACCCCGTGCCCGACTATTCGAAGCCGACCTGGGCCGTCACGCAACTGGCCGCGCTGGGCGGCAGCGGCGCGACCCGGCGCAAGATGTTCTTCGGCCCCGACATCGTCATCACCAAGGCTTACGACGTGATCGTCGCCAGCACGGGCGATCGCGAGCACCCCTTGGTCACGCACCAGGCCAATGACATCGTGAACCGGTTCTACATGCTCAAGGACACCAACGTCGGCATGAGCGTCGCGGCGGGGACCGCCGTCGTGCGCGACGATTCGAGCAGCACCGCCAACGCGGCGTCGCCCGACTTCTTCGACGCGACGGCGACGGACTATGACGGCAGCCGGAAAGGCTTCTACGTCACCCTGCTCGGACTCGACGCCAACGGCGTTTCCAGCAAGGGAGAGAAGGCGGTGAACGCGCCTACCACCGTCGGCGGCACCGTCTATTTCGGGACCAACCAGCCGACCGCGCCGTCCGCCAACAGTTGCCAGGCCAATCTGGGCAAGGCACGCAGCTACGCGGTGAACTTCATGAGCGGCACGTCGAAGAAGGTGGTCTTCGACGGTGGCGGCCTGCTGCCGTCGCCGGTCTACGGCATCGTCACGGTCGACGTCGATGGCAAGCCCCGGAAGCTGCCCTTCCTCATCGGCGGCGGCGGCGGCTCCGGCGCCGATTCGCGCTCCGGCCTTGGAGCGCAGAAGCCAGTCATCCCGATCAAGGTGAAGAAGCGCCGGACCTACTGGTACCGCGACATCGACCGGTCGTAGCGCAATGCTGTCGAGGGCGCATCAGCCATGGTCGCCATCGACGTAGAACCAGCGGCCGTCTTCGCGCACGAAGCGGCTGCGCTCCACCAGCCGGCTCGCACGGCCCGTGGCGTCGCGCTGCCGCGCCACGAATTCGACCTCCGCATGCGTCTCATCGACCAGGCGCCGCGCCCGCACCTCCAGCCCGAGCCAGCGCACGCCCGCGTCGAAGCTCACCCGCGACGGGCGCTTGCTTTCATGCCACGTCGCCAGCAGGTAGTCGGCCCGCTGGCGCACGAAGGCCGTGTAGCGCGAGCGCATCAAGGATTCGGCATCCGGCGCGGGCGTGGCGCCGAAGTCGTCGAGGTAGCGGCCGCAGCACTGAGCGTAGGTCAATGGCCGCGCGCGTGCGTCGGTGCGGCCGCAAGGGCATGGGAGGTCGGCCATGGGGATCGATCGTGTCAGGAAAAGGAATTGATTCTGGCGTGATCGCCACCTTCTTTGGCATGGCTCCCCTAGATGCCTATCATGTCCGTTGCAGGGGAGTCATCATGGATCGGAACATCGTGCGATCGGCCGGGAAGGCAGGTCCTACCGGCAACCCGTTGGTCGACAGCCTCGCGCAGTTGCGCGCCGCGCTGGTCGCGGCAGGCTTGGACGGCATTGAGATCGCGCCTCGACCGACGGAGGGCCGGCCGACCCGTTTCGAACGGATGCTGGACGAGGACTACGGACCGGCGCCCACGCCACTGACCGCCCCCGAAAGGAAGGCCACTCTATGAAGTTCGGCTACACCATCGTCTACGTGCCCGATGTCGCGGCCTCGCTGCACTTCTTCGAGCGCGCCTTCGGCTTGTCCCGCCGCTTACTGCATGAATCAGGCACCTACGGCGAACTCGAGACCGGCGCGACGGCACTGGCATTTGCCGCGCACGAATTGGGCGACACCAACTTCACCGGCGGCCACGTGGAAGCGCACCGTTCCGCGCAGCCGCTGGGGTTCGAGGTCGCCTTGGTCACGTCCGACGTTCCTGCTGCCCATGCCAAGGCGCTCGCTGCGGGCGCCCAGGAGATGGCGGCGCCCACGCAAAAGCCCTGGGGACAAGTGGTTTCTTACGTCCGCTGTCCGGATGGGGTGCTGGTCGAACTCTGCACGCCAGTCACTGGCTGACGGCGTACGGCCGCTGCATACGGCTTTGCATTCAATTGCAGAACAAGGCGGAGCGCCGCAGACAGTGCTGTAGCACGGCAAGGCGATCCAACGCAGTTGTGCGATTGAAGGCGAAGTCGTATCAAGCCATCGCGCGCTGGATCAGCAGCTTCTGGATATCCGACGTGCCCTCATAGATCTGGCACACGCGCACGTCGCGGTAGATCCGCTCCAGCGGGAAGTCATTGACGTAGCCATAGCCGCCGAGCGTCTGGATCGCGGCGCTGCACACCTTCTCGGCCATCTCGCTGGCGAACAGCTTGGCCATGGCGGCCTCCTTCAGGCAAGGGCGGCCGGCATCGCGCAGGCTGGCCGCGTGCCAGATCAGTTGCCGGGCCGCTTCGAGCTGCGTCGCGCATTCGGCCAAGCGAAAGCCCACGGCCTGCTGGTCGAAGATGGCGCCGCCAAAGGCCTGCCGCTCCTTGGCATAGGCCACTGCCACTTCGAAGGCGCTGCGGGCCATGCCCACGCTTTGCGCAGCAATGCCGATGCGCCCGCCTTCCAGCGCGCCCAGCGCTATCTTGTAGCCCTCGCCTTCCTGGCCGACCAGGTTCTCCGCCGGGATGCGGCAGCCGTCGAAGTTGATCTGCGCCGTGTCGCTGCTGTGCTGGCCGAGCTTGTCCTCCAGCCGCGCGACGTTGTAGCCGGGCGCATCGGTCGGCACGATGAAGGCGCTCATGCCCTTCTTGCCGGCGGCCTTGTCGGTCATGGCGATGACGATGGCCACCTGGCCGTTCTTGCCGCTCGTGATGAACTGCTTGACCCCATCGATCACGTAGCCGTCGCCGTCGCGCTTGGCCGTGGTGCGCAGCGACGAGGCATCGCTGCCGGCTTGCGGCTCGGTCAGGCAGAAGGCGCCGAGCATCTGGCCCTGCGCCAGGGGATGCAGCCATTTCTTCTTCTGCTGCGCATTGCCGTACCGCATGAGGATGGCATTGACCGGGCAGTTGGTGACGCTGATCGCCGTGCTGGTGCCGCCGTCACCGGCCGCGATCTCCTCCAGCACGAGCGCCAGCGTGAGGTAGTCGAGGCCGGCGCCGCCATCTTCCTCGGGCACGCAGATGCCGTAGGCGCCGAGCGCTGCCAGGCCTTTGTGGACTTCCTTCGGGAAGCTGTGGTCGCGGTCCCAGGTGGGCGCGTGCGGCCAGAGTTCGGCTTGTGCGAAGTCGCGCACAGCGTCGCGGATGGCTTCCTGGTCGGGGGTCAGCAGCATGGGATCTTGCCTCGTTGTGTTTCAGGTCGCCGGCGTGCGCTCGGCGGCGAGTTGCGCGCGATAGCGCGCGAGCGTCTCGGCTTCGGATTCGGACACGGCGTCCGTGCGCATCTGGTCGCGGATCATCTGGCCCATCGTCGGCAAGGCATCTCGCGCGGGCCAGGTGCCCGGTTGCCAGAGCTCCGAGCGCATGAAGGCCTTGGCGCAATGAAGGTACGCCTCCTGCACGTGCACCTCGATCACCAGCTTCGGCCTCTGGCGCTCCCGCGCGAACAAATCAGTGAAGGCGGGCTCGTCGCGCAGCCGCGCGGTGCCGTTGATGCGCAACGTCTCGTCGACACCCGGCACCATGAAGATCAATGCGATGCGCGGGTCGGCAAGCAGGTTCTCCAGCGTGTCGAGGCGGTTGTTGCCGCCGCTGTCGGGCAGCAGCAGCGTGTGGTCATCGGTCACCTTGACGAAGCCCGCGGCACCACCGCGCGGCGATGCATCGAGCAGGCCTCCGGACGTGCCGGCGCTCGCCACCACGCAGAACGGCGACAGCGCGATGAAGCGCCTGCAATGCACGTCGAGTTGCGCCAGTTGCTTGCCGACGGCGCGCTCGCCCGGCGCCGCGTACATCGCGCGCAGTTCAGTGAGCGAGCCGATCATGCCTACTTGCCCTGCCCGAGGTCCATGATCATGCGCGCGGCCATGTAGAGCCGGCGCGGAATCGAATCGATGACCACGTACTCGGCCTTGTCGGTGTGATAGCCGAAGCCCGGCAGCCCCATGCTCTCGATCACCGGCTTGCCGGACAGCGACGCATAGGACGCATCGGTGCCGCCGCCGCCGATCTTCTCGTCCACCTCGATCGTGCCGCCCGCTTCCCTGTAGAAGCCCATGGCCTTGTCGATCAGCTTGCGGCCACCTTCGCCGCCATAGAAGGCGGGGCGACCGCGCGTGATGACGATCGACACCTCGGCGCCCGGCACCTTCTTCTTCTGCGCGCGCTCTTCCAGCGTCTTCATCGCGGCGTCGAATTCATCGTTGCGCGTGTAGCGCACGTCGGCGTTCACCGTCGCGCTGTCGGGAATGATGTTGGTGGCCGGGCCGCCGCCCTTGATGACAGTCCAGTTGAAGCGCAGGCCCTTCGACTTGTCGTCGAGGTCCATGGTGCGCAGCACCAGGTCGGAGGCCTCGACCACCGCGTTCACGCCCAACTCCGGCGCGGCGCCGGCATGCGAGGCCTTGCCCTTGATGTTGGCTTGCACATAGGCGATGCCCGAAGTGCCGACCGGGAACACCTCGGCATCGGCCGGGCTGGGCTCGAAGGACAGCACGTAGTCAACCTGCTTCGCTTCTTCCTGGATCAGGTCGCGCGAGCCGAAGGAGCCCTTTTCCTCGTCGGTGTTGAACAGCACGGTGATGCTGCCATAGTCGCGCACGCCGTAGGTCTTCAGCAGCTTGAGCGTGTGCAGGATCACGGCGTTGCCGCCCTTGTCGTCCGCGATGCCGGGCCCGTAGGCCTTGTTGCCCTCGATACGGAATGGCGCCTTGGCCAGCGTGCCCTTCGGGTACACGGTGTCCATGTGGGACATCAGCAGCAGGTTCTTGCCGCCCTTGCCCTTGATCTTGCCGACGATGTTGTCGCCCACCACGAGGCCGGCCGCCTTGCTGCGCGTCACGGTGAAGCCCAGCGCCTTGAGTTCTTCCTCGAGGAACTTGCCGGCGGTGGCAAGGCCCTCGGCGTCACCCGTGCCGGTCTCGATGTTGACCAGCTTCTCCAGCGTCTTGAGCACGGCCGGCTGCTCGGCCGTGGCGGCATCGAACAGCGCGTTGTCGCGCTTGGGCTGGGCGAAGGTGGACGGGGCCAGCAAGGCCGAGGCCAGGATCAGCGCCAGGGCGGTGCGGGAAAGGTTCGGACGCACGGAATCTCCTCTCTGAGTCGAATGTTGTTTTGAATGAGCTGACCGCAGGCTGGCTCAGAGCACCTCGAGCGCCACGGCCGTGCCTTCGCCGCCGCCGATGCACAGCGTCGCCACGCCACGCTTCAGGCCACGCGCCTTCAGCGCATGGATCAGCGTGACCATGATGCGCGCACCGCTGGCGCCGATCGGATGGCCCAGCGCGCAGGCACCGCCGTGCACGTTGACGATGTCGTGCGAGACGCTGAGCTCATGCATCAGCGCCATCGGCACCACGGCAAAGGCCTCGTTGACCTCCCAGAGGTCCACGTCCTTCACGCTCCAGCCGGTCTTCTTGAACAGCTTGCCGACGGCGCCCACCGGCGCGGTGGAAAACCACTCAGGCTGCTGCGCATGCGTGGCATGGCCGACCAGGCGGGCCAGCGGCTTCGCGCCGATCTTCTTCGCATGCGATTCGGTCATCATCACCAGCGCGGCGGCGCCATCGTTGATGGACGAGCTGGACGCGGCGGTGATGGTGCCGCCATCCTTCTTGAAGGCGGGCTTGAGCGTCTTGATCTTGTCGAGCTTGACCTTGCCCGGGCCTTCGTCGATGGCGATGACGGTGTCGCCGCCGCGCCCCTTGACGGTGACGGGTGCGATCTCGTCCTTGAACAGCCCGGTGTCGGTCGCCTTCTTCGCGCGCTCGACGCTGGCGATGGCGAAGGCATCCTGCTGCTCGCGCGTGAAGCTGTACTTAGCGGCGCAGTCCTCGCCGAAGGTGCCCATCGAACGGCCCGGCTGGTAGGCGTCTTCCAGGCCGTCGAGCATCATGTGGTCGAAGATGCGGTCATGGCCCATGCGGTAGCCACCGCGGCCCTTGAGCATGAGGTAGGGCGCGTTGGTCATGCTCTCCATGCCGCCCGCCACCATCACGTCGTGCGTGCCGGCCAGCAGCATGTCGTGCGCCATCATCGCGGCCTTCATGGCCGACCCGCACATCTTGCTGAGCGTGACCGCGCCCGCGCTGTCGGGCAGCCCGCCCTTGTAGGCCGCCTGCCGCGCCGGCGCCTGACCCTGGCCCGCCATCAGGCAATTGCCGAACAGCACCTCGCCGACCGAGTCCGGCGCGACGCCCGCGCGCTCGATGGCCGCCTTGATCGCCGCGCCGCCGAGGTCGTGCGCTGCAAGGGAAGAAAAGTCGCCCTGGAAGCCGCCCATGGGCGTGCGCGCGGCGCCGACGATGACGATGGATTCAGACATTCAAATACTCCTTCAATTCAACAACAGGCAAGACTGCCTTCATTCGTGAAACACCGCGGAACCGGCTTTGCCGGGCCGCTGGTGTTGCCCCCGGTGAGGGGGTGGGCGGCTCACGCAGTGAGCCAACCTGGGGGAGAGCCAAATCCTTCTGGGGGAGAGCCTAGAAATACGGCGCGTGCCCATCGTGCTCGAATCGCTGCGCCTCGTCATAGGGGAAAACATCCAGCATCTGGCCAGCCTGGATGCGCTCCTTGTGGCTTTGCCAGAAGGCCGCGTCCAGCAGGTCGGCATGTTTCGCCATGAAGGCCTTGCGCACCGAGTCGTTGCCCAGCAGGAAGGGCCCGAAGGTCTCGGGGAACACGTCCTTCGGGCCGACGGAATACCAGATCTCGCCGCTCATCTCGTCTTCCTCGTTGCGCGGTGCGGGCACCCTGCGGAAGTTGCAGTCGGTGATGTATTCGATCTCGTCGTAGTCGTAGAACACCACCTTGCCGTTGAGCGTGACGCCGAAGTTTTTCCAGAGCATGTCACCCGGGAAGATGTTGGCCGCGACCATGTCCTTGATCGCGTTGCCGTATTCGGCCACCGCATGCTCCAGCTGGTCCCGCGCGCGCTTGGCCACGGCCGGGCTTTCGGGCGCGGCGAGCAGGTCAAACGTCTCCTGCAGGTAGAGGTTGAGCGGGATCATGCGGCGCTCGATGTAGACGTGCTTGAGCACCAGCTCCATCTCGCCGTTGCCGTCACGGTCACCGATCTCCACCTGGCTGGGCGCGAACTTCTCCAGCTCGGCGACCAGGTCGGGCTCGAAGCGGTCCAGCGGAAAGCCCACGTCGCTGTACTCCAGCGTGTCGGCCATGCGGCCCACGCGGTCGTGGTGCTTCACCAGCATGTACTTGCCCTTGATCTGCTCGCGCGTGGTTTCCTTCTGCGGCGGGTAGTAGTCCTTGATGACCTTGAACACGTACGGGAAGGACGGCAGGTCGAACACCAGCATCACCATGCCCTTGATGCCGGGAGCGATGCGGAACTTGTCGCTGGAGTAGTTCAGGTGCGACAGGAAGTCGCGATAGAACAGCGTCTTGCCCTGCTTCGCCAGCCCCAGCGCGTTGTAGATCTCGGCGCGCGGCTTGCGCGGCATCAGCGATCGCAGGAACTGAACGAAGGCTGAAGGCACCTCCATGTCCACCATGAAATAGGCCCGCGCAAAGCTGAACAGCATCTGCAGGTCGTCCTCGCCGAACAACGCCGCATCGACATAGAAGTGACCCTTGCGGTCGTGCAGGATCGGCAGCGCGAAGGGCAGCTCGACGAAGCCGTTGATGATCTTGCCGACGAGGTACGCGCCCTTGTTGCGATAGAACAGGCCCGACAGCACCTGCAGCTGGAAGTTGGCCCGCAACTTGACCTGGTGGAAGCGCCCGAGGATGGCGGCCGCCACGCGCTCCGCATCGCGCCGCTTGTTGGCGAAGGTGCCGAGCAGCGCGTAGTCCTCGATGACCCGCTCGACGGTATCGGCCAGCCCCTCGTGCGTCGGGTAGTAGGCGCGGAAGTGCGGGGCGCCGCGCGGCTCGATGTATTCCGTGCTGATCGCCGGGCGCACGAAGATGAAGTCGTTCTGGAAATACGCGCGGTGCAGGATCTTGGTCGTGACCGAATTGAAGAAACTCTCGGCCAGCTCCGGCTGGTGATGGTTCACCAACAGGCCGATGAAGTGCAGCTTGATCTGGTGCCACACATCCATCGGCTGGTCGCCGGCCTTGAATTCCTTCTCCAGCCGCGCCACGGCCTCGTTCACCCGCAAGTCATAGAACTCGATGCGCTCGCGTTGCGCGCGCTGCTGGCCATGCCAGTCGGCCGTCTCGAACCGGTGCTTGGCCCGTGACGACTCCGCGCGAAACAGCCGGTAATGGCGGTTGAAGCCGTCGATCAACGCCTTGGCGATGTCGTACGCGAGCGGGGAATCCAGACGTTGCGGGAACATTTCTTCTTATGCCTCCTTGGTGACCTCCGCATTTTGCTGTGTGCCATGGCCGTTCCCATTGCCGTTGCCGTTTCCATTGCCGGTCCACTTGTAGCGGATGCGTTGCACGCACGCCTTGTAGGTGGTCTCCAGCGGCTTGGTGTTGTCGGCCGTGATGCCCAGGTCCTGCAACAGGCCGTCGTGCACGCCAAAGGCCCAACCGTGGATGCTCACGTTCTGGCCGCGGCTCCAGGCATCGACCATGACGGTGCTGACCGCCACGTTGACCACCTGCTCGGCCACGTTGAGTTCGCACAGCGCATTGGCGCGCGACTCGGCCGGCACGGACTCGAGGAGCACGCGATGGCGGTCGCGCACGTCCTGGATGTGGCGCAGCCAGTTGTCGGCAATGCCGATGCGCGCGCCTTCCAGCGCAGCCTGCACGCCGGAGCAGCCGTAGTGGCCGACCACCATGATGTGCTGCACCTTCAGGCGCTCGACCGCGAACTGGATGGCCGACAGCGCATTCAGGTCGGAGTGCACCACGATGTTGGCGACGTTGCGGTGCACGAACACCTCGCCGGGCTCCAGCCCGGTGATCTGGTTGGCCGGCACGCGGCTGTCGGAGCAGCCGATCCACATGTACTTGGGCGTCTGCTGCTTCACCAGGCTGGTGAAGAAGCCGGGACGGTCACGCTCGACCTGGGCAGCCCAGTGGCGGTTGTGTGCGAAGAGGTCGGGGAGGCTGTCTGACATGGGGATATTTTCCGATGAGCGTTAATGAACGGGGTCGATCTTTTCAACCGGCCTTGGCCTTCAGCGCTTTCGCCAGCGTGGCGCGCGTCTTCTTCTCCTGCTCCCGTACTTCGTCGAGGTTGGCCTGCAACTCGGCCTGGCGACTCTCCAACTGTGCCCGGTGCGCGCCGAGCACGCCCAGGAATCGCTGCAATTGAAGCACCGTGTCGCGCGGGCTGTCGTACATGTCGAGGATTTCCTTCGCCTCGGTCAAACTCAGGCCGAG
The DNA here is from genome assembly GCF_037889955.1 of Variovorax robiniae. NCBI lineage: Bacteria > Pseudomonadati > Pseudomonadota > Betaproteobacteria > Burkholderiales > Comamonadaceae > Variovorax > Variovorax robiniae. Next base: position 20,331 of record NZ_JBBKZS010000027.1, on the reverse strand, counting down.
GCGCTTGGCGCGCAGCGTCAGCAAGAGGCGCGCCCGATCGCGCGGCGTGTAGACGCGCTGCCGGCCGCCCGGGCCGCTGCGCGTGGGCGCCAGAAGGCCCACGTCCTCGTAGAAGCGGATCGCGCGCGTGGTCAGGTCGAATTCCCTGGCCAGGTCGCTGATGGTGAAGGTCTGCGGAGCCAATTCAGATGCCGGTTGGGGGGCGTTGCAATCGTGACAGCGCAATCAGGCCGCTGTCTCTACAATGGGCGATTCACCCATGACGTTTACGTAAACGTCAATCGTACATGAACTTGCTCGAACGCGAACTCCATTACCCCCTGGGCGACCTGCTGCCGGCCCCGGGCACCAGCCATGAGGTGCTCCCCGGCGTGCGCTGGATCCGCATGGCGCTGCCCTTCGCGCTCGACCACATCAACCTCTGGCTGCTGCGCGACAACATCGATGGCGTGGAGGGCTGGACCGTCATTGACTGCTGCATCGCGCACGACAAGTCGCGCCAGCAATGGGAACAGATCTTCGCGACTCAGTTGGAAGGCATGCCGATCCTGCGCGTGATTGTCACGCACATGCACCCCGACCACATCGGCCTGGCCAGCTGGCTCTGCGCGCGCTGGAACGCGCCGCTGTGGATCAGCTCCACCGACTACCACGTGGCGCGCATGCTCACCAGCCCCGGCGCCAGCGACAGCCTGGCCGGCGGCGATGTCGCGGCCGACTTCTTCGCCTCGCACGGCATGACGAACCCCGAGGCCATCGCGAAGATCCGAGGGCGCGGCAACTACTACGCCAACATGGTGCCGAAGGTGCCCGCCAGCTTCGTGCGCATGCTCGATGGCGACACGGTGCGCATCGGTGGCCGCGACTGGCAATGCATCAGCGGCTACGGCCACGCGCCCGAGCACATCGCGCTGTATTGCGACGAGCTGCATGCGCTTATCGCCGGCGACATGATGCTGCCGCGCATCTCGACCAACGTGAGCGTGCATGCGGACGAGCCGGATGCCAACCCGCTGCGCCTGTTCCTCGACAGCATCGAACGCTTTCTCGATCTGCCCGAAGACACGCTCGGCCTGCCCTCGCACGGCAAGCCTTTCACCGGCGTGCACCGCCGCGTCGGCCAATTGCAGGAGCATCACCGCGACCGCCTCGCCGAAATGCTCACGGCCTGCACCGAGCGCCCGCACACCGCGGCCGAGGCCATGCCGATCATGTTCAAGCGCGAGCTCGACTTCCACCAGGTGACCTTTGCGATGGGCGAGACGGTGGCGCACCTGCACCTGCTGCGCTTCTCGGGGCAGCTCAAGCGCACGGTCGACGCGCAGGGTGTCTACCGCTTCGGCGCCCCCTGAGTCGTGGCCAAGGGGCACACGCTCGCGCAGCTGCGCAGCGGCGAACTGGCCGGCCACCATGCGCTCGACCTTGTCTCCTGCGGCCTGACGGAGTTCCCGCGCGAGATCTTCGAGCTGGCCGATACGCTGGAGGTCCTGAACCTCTCGCGCAATGCGCTGCAAAACCTGCCCGAGGACATGCATCGGCTGCACCGCCTGCGCATCCTCTTCTGCTCCGAAAACCCGTTCACCGAATTGCCGGCGTCGCTCGGTACCTGCCCCTCGCTGGAGATGATCGGCTTCAAGTCCTGCCAGGTCCGCGAGGTCCCTGCCAACGCCCTGCCGCCAAGGCTGCGCTGGTTGATCCTGACCGACAACGCCATCGAGGCCTTGCCCGATGGCTGGCACCGCTTTCCGCGCCTGCAGAAGCTGATGCTGGCCGGCAACCGACTGCGCTCGCTGCCCGACGACATGGCCGGCTGCGAGCGACTCGAATTGCTGCGCATCTCGGCCAACCGCTTCGACGCCCTGCCGAACTGGCTGCTGCAAATGCCGCGGCTGGCCTGGCTGGCCTGCGCGGGCAATCCCTTCAGCGATGCCCACGAGGCCGCTGCGCTGTCGCGCCAGGCCGTGCCGTCCATCGACTGGTCGCAGCTCACGCTCGGCGAACGGCTCGGCGAGGGCGCGTCCGGCGTCATTCACCGGGGCACCTGGCAGCGCACGGCGGATGCCAGCGAATCCGTGGCGGTCAAGCTGTTCAAGGGCGCCGTGACCAGCGACGGCTGGCCGCACAGCGAGATGGCAGCCTGCATGGCCGCCGGCAAGAACGCCGGGCTGATCGCCGTGCACGGCCGCATCGCCCACCATCCCGAGAACGTCGAGGCCCTGGTGCTCGCCTTGGTGCCGCCGCACTTCCGCAACCTGGCCGGCCCGCCGAGCTTCCACTCATGCACGCGGGACGTCTACGACGCACACGCGCGCTGGCCACTGGCCGCGGCGCTGGCGATGGCGCAGCAGATGGCCTCGGCGGCCGGCCAACTGCACGCGCGCGGCATCCTGCACGGCGACCTCTACGGCCACAACATCCTGCATGACGGCGCGGGCCAGGCCTTGCTCGGCGACTTTGGCGCGGCATCCTTCGTCGGCACCGGGCCGCAAGCCCCAGGCCTGGAGCGCATCGAGGTGCGCGCCTTTGGCTGCCTGCTGGAAGAGTTGCTGGATCGCTGCACCGATGCCGACGAAGCGGCGCTGGCGCCGTGGCGACAGCTTCAGTCGCGCTGCCTGCAGGACACCGTCGCCCTGCGTCCCGACTTCGCGCAGATCAGCGCTGCGTTGTCGAGCGGCTGAAGGGCTCGTCCACGACCAGCACGCTTTCCAGCCAGCGCAGCGCCCGCGCAAGGAGCGTCGGTCGAGGCGCGGAGGACCGCGCGACGAGGGCACGCGAGCGCGTCTCGGCATGCACGATATCGCCGTCGCCGCGATCGACCGTGCAGCAGAAGCGCTTGTGCCGCATCAGCGCCAGCATCGCCGCGTTGTCGGCCATCAGGTCGCAACGCATCCAGCTGACGCCGGCCGCATGGGCCGCGGCGCCCAGCGCATGCAGCGCCCATGTCGCGATGCCCTGGCGTTGCCATGCATCGTCCACCATCAGCATGAACTCCGCGCTCTGGCCGTCGGGATCGATCAGGTAGCGCGCTTCCGCGACCAGGCGTTCGCGCCCGCCTTCATGCACCGCCACCACCATCGCGAGGTGGCGACGGTAGTCAATGCAGACGAGGCTCGCCAGCTCGTCAGCCGATGCGGGCAGTTGCGCGTTGGGAAAGCGGCGTGAAAGCGAGCGCTCCGACATCCGATTGATCAAGTCCGCCAACAGGCGATTGTCCTGCGGCATCACCGGCCGCAGTGTCAGCCGATGGTCCCCGTCGATCCAGCGCACGTCGATCAAGTTCGTCGGGTACTGACTGATCAGGTACGAATCGACGAGCCCCACTGTTGACCGTAAGGTATGTGGGGTTATCGGACTGTCGGAACTGGCGTTCATGCCCAAGCATACGAGTGGCGCGCTTCGATTTCCCCATCCATGGGGGCGTTGACAGTACGACCAAAGTATGAGTAAGCACTCGCACAATGCGAATCTGGTGAATACTGGGGTTTGGGGGGATAAAAATGAACTTGCTGATGGTCGACGACCACATGATGTTTTTGCAGGGCATGAAGAACCTGCTCAACGTATTGGTGCCCGAGCTTCGCGTCGAAACCACCGGTGACATGGCCCACGCGGTCCAGTTGGTGCAGTTGACCGAGTTCGACATCGTCCTGCTGGACTGGCACCTGAGCGATTGCGAAGGCACCGAGTCGATCCGCTGGCTGCGCGACGCGGGCTGCACGGCACGCATCGTCGTGCTGTCGGGCGAAACGAATGCCACGCTGATACGCCACTCGATCGAGCTCGGCGCCGCCGGCTTCATTCCCAAGAAGTACAGCTCCGAGATGATGGTGGCGGCGCTCAGGCACGTTCTCGCGGGGCGCGTCTTCTTGCCATCTGAAACCTATCCGGCACGCGGCATCGGAGGCCCGTCCAATACGGGCACGCCCGCCGGCACCACCGCCTCCCCATCGGAAACGGCGCTCGACCCCCGCCTGGCGGGGCTGACCGCGCGGCAGATGGCCGTGTACCGGGCCGCCACCCGAGGACTTTCCAACAAGCTGATCGCGCGGCAACTCGACATTGCCGAATCGACCGTCAAGGCCCATCTCAGTGCGGTGTACAGCGCGCTCGGCGTGCGCAATCGCACCGAGGCCGCCTACCAGGCATCGCGCGAGGGCATGCACATTGGTTGACGTGCCACTGCACGACCCGGTCCCTCGCGAAGAGCGGATCGCGCGTCGGATTGCGGAGCGGCGTGTCGAGTTGATGCTGCGCTACCTGAACCGCTTGCCCGCGATGTTCGTGGGATACGTCATCCTGGCGGTGGTCGCGATGCGGCAAGGGCTCATGGTGTGGCCGTGGGTGTGGCTGGCCATCACCGCGGTGACGATGTACTACCGCTGGTCGGTGGCGCGCAAGATCGAGAAGCTCCCCGCGATCGAGAAGGGCGCCGCGCTCCCGCGTCTCAACCGCGGCTTCGCGCTGGGCGGCCTGGTGACCGCGCCGATCGTGCTGCTCGCCTACTCCGCCCCCAGCGACGAGGCCCCGCTGTTGATGGGCATCATGCTGGTGACCGGCTGCGCCGTGGGCGCCGCGTCGATGGCGGGTTCCGTGAAGGCCTTCGTGGGCTTGTGCACGCCGACCTTCATGCTGATCGCCGGCGGCTGGTTCATGCGGGGCGGAAGCCTCGGCGTTTCGCTGTGCATCGGCATCCTGATCATGTACCTGGTGCTGCTGGCCAGCGTGCGCGACCATGACCGCAACCTCAAGGAGCTGATGGCGCTGGTGGAGGACAACGCCCAGCTCTCCGAATCGGTCGAGCTCGAGCGCGACCGCGCGGAGGCGGCCAGCGCGGCCAAGACCCGCTTCTTCGCCGCCGCGAGCCATGACCTGCGCCAGCCGCTGCATGCGCTGTCGATCAACGCGACCACGCTGGAGATCCTCGCGCAGCGCGGCAACGACGTCCTGCTCAAGGAAATCAGCCGCGGCATCGGCAGCGCGCTGCGCCAGAGCAGCGGCCTGCTCGACACCTTGCTCGATATCTCGCGACTGGAAGCCCACTCCATCGAGCCCAAGCTTGCCCCGCACGACATCGGCATCCTGTTGCGCGCGGTGCATGACGAATACGCCGCGCTCGCGGCCCAGCAGAGCCTGCTGCTCAAGGTCGACCTGCCGGCCGAGACGCTCTGGTGCCTGACCGACAGCGACCAGCTCATGCGCATCCTCGGCAACCTGGTCAACAACGCCATCAAGTTCACCGAGCGCGGCAGCGTCACGCTGTCGGCCCGGCGCGGCCCGCGCGGGCATGTGCTGGTGCAGGTGGCGGACACCGGCTCGGGCATCCCGCCCGACCAGCGCGAGCGCGTGTTCGAGGAGTTCTACCAACTCGACAACACGCCACACGACCGCGCGCAGGGGCTGGGCCTGGGCCTGGCCATCGTGCGGCGCACGGCGGCGCTGCTGAAGCACAAGCTGCGACTGGACAGCGTTCCGGGACGGTGCACGACCTTCGAGCTTCGCATCGCATCCGCCATGCCGCCGCGCCAGCCCCCCGCGCCGACGGTGCCCCTCGCCCGACTGGCCGACAGCCAGCCGCTCGCAGTCCTGCTGATCGATGGGGAGGCCGAAGGGCTGGCGGCGCTGTCCACCTACCTCACCCAGCTCGGCTGGTCGGTCCATGGCGCGGAGGGCGGCGCGCAGGCCGAGCAAGCACTCGTCGACGGCTATGAGCCCGACGTGCTGGTCATCGACTACCGACTGCGCGGCGAGACCGGCCTCGACGTGATCGAGCGCGTGCGCCGACGCGTGCCCGGCGTGCCGGCCGTGATCGTCACCGGCGAGACCGCCCCCGAGCGATTCGCCGACCTGTCGCGCGCCGCCGAGCGCGTGCTGCACAAGCCACTGAGCGGCGACGTGCTGGCCCGCACCCTGCAGGACGTGGTCGCGCGCGCTGGCGCGTTGGCGACCGGCCCCGTCATCGCCCGGCACTAAGCTGCGCGCTCCTTCCGGAGCAAAAAAAGCATGGACACCACTCAACTCTTCTCCCTCGAGGGCCGCACCGCCCTCATCACCGGCGGCTCGCGCGGCATCGGCCGCATGATCGCCGAGGGCTACCTGGCCCAGGGCGCCCGCGTGTACATCTCGGCGCGCAAGGCCGATGCGTGCGACCAGACGGCCAGGGAGCTGTCGGCCTTCGGCCATTGCGTATCCCTGCCGGCCGACGTGTCGACCATCGAAGGCGCGCAGGCACTGGTCGCGGCCTATTCGAAGCACGAGAAGACGCTCGACATCCTGGTCAACAACGCGGGCGCCGCATGGGGCGCGCCGTATGACGACTTCCCCGAAAGCGGCTGGGACAAGGTGGTCGACCTGAACCTCAAGACGCCCTTCTTCCTGACGCAGGCGCTCACGCCGATGCTCAAGGCCGCCGCCACCGATCACCTGGCCAAGGTGATCAACATTGCGTCGATCGACGGCGTGTCGGTCAATCCGCAGGAAACGTACTCCTATGCCGCCAGCAAGGCCGGCCTGATCCACCTCACCAAGCGCATGGCACTGCGCCTGGCACAGGAGCGCATCGCGGTCAGCGCGATCGCGCCGGGTGCGTTCGCCTCCAACATGAACAAGGAAGCGCGCGACCATGCCGACGAGGTCAAGGGGCACATTCCCGCCGGCCGCATCGGCACGCCGGAGGACATGGCGGGCGCCGCGATCTACCTCGCTTCGCGCGCGGGGGACTATGTGATGGGGGCGACGCTCGTTGTAGACGGCGGCGTAGCCTGGGCCCGCTGAAAAAGGCATGAATCTTCCTACTGCGGACGCCGATCTCGGGTCTGCGCTGCTCGCCGCACGAGAGTGCGGCTGCGCTGCTCAATCCGACCTCGACGCCCTCGCTACGGAATCTTCACACCTTTTCATGACGCAGCTCAGATTGCGTTGACGGCGAGCAGCATGTCAGCCAGCTCGCGCGGGGCCGAGATCATCGCGTCGTGGCACGTCGCGATCTCGCGGTAATCCCATCCGGGCTGCAACCGCGCGAGCTCGGCGCTCGGCGTGACGATCGGGTACAACGGGTCGGTGCAGCGGACATAGGTGGCGGGTACGCCATTGCCCACCGGGTTCGCCAGGGTCAGGCTGGTGAGGTAGGTCTTGAGCGGTTGCGGCGTGAGCCGGCGCTCCACCCAATCCATGAGCGCATCGCCCTCGCGCTCGCGCGACAGGCCGAAGTTGGTGGCAGGCGGCACCGGCGTGCACAGGCCGCCGCTGAACTTGTCGGCGGCAGCGAGCCTGGCTTCCTGCACGTCCGGCGGCAGCCCGCTCATGATGCTCTGGCCCGACATCGGAATCAGCGAGTCGAGGAACACGAGGTGCCGCAGTCGTTGCGGCATGCGCTCAGCGACACCCACCACCGCGCAGCCGCCGAAGCTGTGGCCCACCAGGTAGACATCCTCCAGTTCTTCCGCCTCGATCACGTTGACGATGTCGTCGACGAAGGTTTCCAGCGTGATGTCCCGGCTCATGAGATGGCGCCGCTCGCCCAAGCCGGTCTGTGTCGGCGTCAGCACGAAGTGACCGGCCGCCCGCAGATGCGCCGCCACGTCGCGCCAGCACCAGCCGCCATGCGATCCGCCATGGACCAGGAGATAGGTTCTCTTTTCCATCGGGTGCTTCAGCTCCAGCGAGGCATGGTCTCGTCCTTGAGCTGCTTGCGCAGCACGCCGTAGTCCGGCACCACGCTCTCCACCGTTTCCCAGAAGCGTGGACTGTGATCCATCACGCGCAGGTGGCTGAGCTCGTGAGCGACCACATAGTCGATCACCGGCATCCGGAAGTGGATCAATCGCCAGTGCAGGCGAATCCCGCCGTCGGCGCTGGCGCTGCCCCATCGCGTCGACGCGTTCGAGAGCGACAGCTTGGTCCACCGCACGCCGAGGCGCTGCGCGAAATGATCCAGCCGCTCAATGAAGATGCGCCGCGCCTGCTTCGAGAGCCAGGCTTGCGCGGCATCGCGTATCTGTTCCGGCGTCGCGTTCTGCGCGAGCGCCATGCGCAAGGTCCTGGGCTGCGTCGGGTCGTCGCCGGCTTCGAGCACCGCACCCACGCCCTTGAAGCCATGCTTGGGATCCAGCCGCACAACGACCGGTTCGCCAAGGAATGGAAAGCTCACGCCATCGCGCCATTCGATGCGCGCAGATTCGAGCCGGGCATAGCGCTGGTCGGCCTCGGCCAGCTTGCGCAGGATCCAGGCGGACTTCTCCTGCAACGCCGCATCGACATCGCGCAACGCCACCCAGCGCGGCGCCCGCACCGACAGCCCCTGCGCACCGACCACGAAGCCGATCGTGCGCCGTTGTCCGCGTGTGAATTCATAGGCCACGCGCGCATTGCCGAGCATGGTCTCGCGCGTGGCGCGAGGATGCACGAAGCGCGCGGGCGCCAGCGAATCGGCCAGCGAAATTTCAGGCTGCGACGTGCGCGGAACCGCATCGGCGACGGGTGCGGCAGGCCCCTCCGGCGCAGCCGGCACCACGGGCGCAACAGGCTTGGCGCGTCTCGACCGCGGTTTCGACGGCGTCTTCGATCCCGGCGCGTCCGTCGACAGTCCTTCGAACAGGTCCAGCGTGTGTTGCAGCAGCCCGCGCATGTCTCAGCCTCCCGGCGTGTGTGCGTGTGTCATCGATAGGCCTCGGGGTCGAGCCGACGCATCTCGGCCTCGATCCAGTCCTCGACTTCACGCATCAATTCGTCCGGCTTGCGGCCGATGCTCGGTATCGCCGGCCCGATCGACACATCCACGATGCCCGGCCGCTTGATGAAAGCCTTGCGCGGCCAGACCTTGGCCGAGGTCACGGCAATCGGCACCACCGGCGCGCCGGTCTCGCAGGCCAGCCGCGTGCCCCCCGACTTGTAGGTGCCCTTCTGTCCGCGCGGAATGCGGGTGCCCTCCGGGAACATGATGATCCAGATGCCTTGCGCCAGCAACGCGCGGCCCTGGCTGACCACCTTGTTGAAGGCCTGCGCCCGCTGGCTGCGATCGATGTGGATCATGTCCAGCCGCGCCATGGCCCAACCGAAGAAGGGCACGTAGATCAGTTCGCGCTTGAACACATAGGCCAGCGGATGCGACATCAGCGTCGGCATCAGGAAGGTCTCGTAGGTCGACTGGTGCTTGACCAGCAGGATGGCGCCGGCCCGCTTGTCCTGCGGCAGGTTCTCCATGCCGACCACGCGCGTCTCGATGCCGAGGATCACGCGGGCGCCACCGATCGCCCAGCTCAGCCAGCGCACCGCCATCCACCACAGCGGCTCGCCACGGCGCCAGATCGAGGCGACCACCATGATGATGCCCCAGGGAATCACGGTGACGAGCATCCACAGCATGTGAACGACGGAGCGGAGAAATGCCATGGAAATCGATCTTCTTGTGCAATGGAAAGAATCAGTCTTGCGGCGCCGCGAGCGCCGCCTTTGCTTCGCGCTCCTCGCGCGCCAGCAGGAAGTCGACGAAGGCCGAGAGGTCGTCATGGACCCGCGTGTTGGGCGGGTACTCGGGCGGCAGCGGCACGACGCCGCGGCACGCCTCGCCCATGCCGGTCAGCAGCAGGTGCGGCTCGCACCCCGCCGCCGCGCCGGCCTGCACGTCGCGCAGGCTGTCACCGGCCGTCGGCACGCCATCGAGGTCGATGCCGTAGCGCTCGCCGATCTGCAGGAACAGGCCCGGCTTCGGCTTGCGGCATTCGCAGTTCTCGTCGGGGCTGTGCGGGCAATAGAACACCGCGTCGACCTTGCCACCCACGGCCGCCAGCATCTTGTGCATCTTGGCATGCATCTGGTTGAGCGAGGCCACATCGAACAGGCCGCGGCCCAGGCCCGACTGGTTCGAAGCGATCACCACATGCCAGCCCGCATGGTTGAGCCGCGCGATCGCTTCGAGCGCACTGGGCAACGGCGTCCACTCGACCTCGCTCTTGACGAAGTCCTCGCGGTGAACGTTGATGGAGCCGTTGCGGTCGAGGATGACGAGCTTCATGGTGATTGCCTCAGGTTGCGAGCCGCTCCAATTGCGCCACACGGTTCATCGACTCGTGCAGCGACTTCAGCAGGCCCAGCCGGTTCAGCCGCAGGTCCGCCTGTTCCGCATTGACCATCACTCCGTCGAAGAAGGCGTCGACCGGCGCGCGCAAGGCGGCGAGGGATTGGAGCGATGCGGTGTAGTCGCCAGCGTTGAACTGCGCATCGGCCGTCGGGACGACCTGTTGCATTGCGGCGTGCAGTGCCTTTTCGGCAGGCTCCTGCAACAAGGACTCGGCCACCGGCGCGTCCGCCGATTCGGGCGACTTCTTCAAGATGTTGCCGATGCGCTTGTTCGCCGCAGCCAGCGCGGGTGCCTCGGGCAGCGCGGCGAAGGCGCGCACGGCTGCCAATCGCTTCGGCAGGCTCGACCATTCAGTGAGCTTGCGCGCATAGACCGCGGCATCGACCTCGGGCACCGAATAGCCGGCGTCCTTGAGGTAGCCCTTCAGGCGCTCTATGAGGAACTCATCCAGTTCGACGGACGGATCTTTCGCCAGCAGCGGCCCGAAGGCCTCGTAAGCCAGCCGTGTCAGTTCGTAGAAGTGCAAGGGTAAGGCACGCTCGACCAGCATGCGCACCACGCCCAATGCATGACGACGCAGCGCGAACGGATCGCGGTCACCCGTCGGCAGGTTGCCGATGCCGAACATGCCGACCAGTGTCTCCAGCTTGTCGGCCAGCGCAACCACGATGCCCACCTCGCCGCGCGGCAAGGTGTCGCCAGCGAAGCGCGGCTTGTAGTGGTCTTCGATGGCATCGGCTACCGCGGCATCGAGTCCGTCGTGCAGGGCGTAGTAGCGGCCCATCGTGCCTTGCAGCTCGGGGAATTCGCCGACCATGTCGGTCACCAGGTCGGCCTTCGCGAGTTGCGCGGCCTGCACGGCTTGCTGCGAGAGCTTCGCATCGCCCAGCTTGGCAGCGATCGCCTGCGCAATGCGCATGACGCGCTCCACGCGCTCGCCCTGCGTGCCCAGCTTGTTGTGATAGACCACCTTGCCCAGCGACTCGACACGCGAGGCCAGCGTCTTCTTGCGGTCCTGGTCGAAGAAGAACTTGGCATCGGCCAGGCGCGGACGCACCACGCGCTCGTTGCCCTGGATCACGGCGCTCGCATCATCAGGCGTGATGTTGCTGACGACGAGGAACTTGTTGGTGAGCTTGTCCTGCGCATCGACCAGCGGGAAGTATTTCTGGTTGGCCTTCATCGTGAGGATCAGGCACTCCTGCGGCACCGCCAGGAATTCTTCCTCGAAGGAGCAAGTCAACACATTGGGCCGCTCGACCAATGCGGTGACTTCGTCGAGCAGCGCATCGTCCTCGACAGGCTTCGCGCCACCGCCCACCTTCGCGGCCGCAGCAGCCAGTTGCCGCGCGATCTCGCCGCGGCGCGCATCGAATCCCGCGATCACCGCGCCCTCGTCGGCCAGCTGTTGCGCATAGCTGTCCGCATCGCGCAGCACGACCGGATCGACCTTCGCCTCGAAGCGATGGCCATGCGTGTCGCGGCCCGACTGCAGACCCAGCGCCTCGACGGCGACCACATCAGCACCATGCAGCGCGACGAGTCCATGTGCGGGCCGCACGAAGCTCACGCTGCTCCATCCCGGCAGCTCGCAGTGGGTCTCGAGTTGATAGCTCATCACCTTGGGAATCGGCAGCTTCGCGATGGCTTCCGCCAATGCCTTCTGCAAGCCCTCGGCCAGCGTCGCGCCCTTCACCGTGCTTTCGTAGAACAAGGCTTCGGCCTTGCCGTCCTGCGCGCGCTTGAGCCCCGCCACCGCCGAGGCATCGGCGCCGAGCGCGGTCAATTTCTTCAGCAATGCCGGCGTCGCGCCGCCCGAAGCATCGAGCCCGACCGCGACCGGCATCAGCTTCTGCGACACGGCCTTGTCGGCTGCCTGCGATGCCACGTCGGTCACATGCGCCGCCAGCCTGCGCGGCGATGCAAAGGCCGTCAGCACCGAGCCACTGCCAGCGAGCCCCAGCGCCACGAGTTGATCGCGCAGCACGCCCGCGAACGCATCGCCCAGCTTGCGCAAGGCCTTCGGCGGCAGTTCCTCGACGAACAGTTCGACCAGAAGATTCTTGTTGTTCATGCTCATCGCTCAAGCAGCCTTCTTCGGGATTTGCGCGACCCACTCGCGCGGTGCCAGCGGGAAGCCGAGCCGCTCGCGGCTCTCGTAGTAACTTTGCGCAACGCTGCGCGCGAGATTGCGGATGCGGCCGATGTAGGCCGCCCGCTCCGTTACGCTGATGGCGCCGCGCGCATCGAGCAGATTGAAGCTGTGCGCCGCCTTGAGCACTTGCTCGTAGGCCGGCAGTGCCAACTGTTGCTCCATCAGGTGCTTGGCCTGCTTTTCGTGCGCAGCAAAGGCGGTGAAGAGGAAGTTGGCATCGCTGTGCTCGAAGTTGTAGGTCGACTGCTCGATCTCGTTCTGCTTGTAGACGTCGCCATACGTGAGGCCATCGGTCCACGTCAGGTTGTAGACGTTGTCCACGCCTTGCAGGTACATCGCGAGGCGCTCGAGCCCATAGGTGATCTCGCCGGTGGCCGGCTTGCAGTCGATGCCGCCGACCTGCTGGAAGTAGGTGAATTGCGTGACTTCCATGCCATTGAGCCAGACCTCCCAGCCCAGCCCCCATGCGCCGAGTGTCGGGTTCTCCCAATCGTCCTCGACGAAGCGGATGTCATTCTTCTTCAGGTCGAAGCCGAGTGCTTCCAGGCTGCCCAGGTACAACTCCAGGATGTTCGAAGGCGCGGGCTTGAGCACCACCTGGTACTGGTAGTAGTGCTGCATGCGGTTCGGGTTCTCGCCATAGCGCCCGTCCTTGGGACGGCGGCTCGGCTGCACATAGGCCGCCTTCCACGGCTCCGGCCCCAGGGCACGCAGGAAGGTGGCCGTGTGCGAGGTACCCGCGCCCACTTCCATGTCATAGGGCTGCAGCAATGCGCAGCCCTGGTCGGCCCAGTACGACTGCAATTTGAGAATGATTTGCTGGAAGGTCAACATGAGACTGGCCGGTGTATTCCGGACATTGGACACATAAGCGCAGGCGAAGCCCGCGAAAGCCGGTGATTTTACGGGGGCGAGGCCGGCGCCACAGCGGTTAGGCTCTCGGCCCGAGGAGATCGCTTTGAGCGCACAACAATTGATATTGAGCGTGGTCCTTGCCACGATGGTTTTTTCGGTCGCGCTGGAGCTGAAGGTTGATGACTTCAAACGGGTTGCCCAGACGCCCCGCGCCGTCATCTGCGGATTGATTCCCCAGTTCATTCTCTTGCCGGTCGGCACATGGCTGGCAACTATGGTGCTCGACCTGCCACCGGACATCGAGGTCGCGATGATCCTCGTCGCGGCTTGCCCCGGCGGGTCGCTCAGCAACGTCATCACGCACTTCGGCCGGGGCAACACGGCCTTGTCGGTGAGCGTGTCTGCGGTGGCCAGCGTGATTGCGCTGTTCGCGACGCCATTCAACTTCAGCTGGATGGTGGCGAACAATCCGCACACCGCGAGCTGGCTGCGCACGCTCTCGATCGACCCGTCCGACATCTGGGTCAGCCTGCTGCTGTTGCTCGCAATCCCGATGGCGCTGGGTCTGTCGCTCACGCACTTCAAGCCCGCGCTGTCGAAGAGGTTGCAGAAGCCGCTGGCCAACTTCTCGCTCGTCGCGCTGCTGGCCTTCATCGTCGTCGGCCTTATCGTGCAACGGCAGTTGCTCACCATCGGCCTGCTGCCCCTGCTCGTCATCGTGATCCTGCACAACGCGAGCGGCCTGTTCTTCGGCTTCATCACCAGCATCGCGATGCGCGTGAGCGAATACGACCGCCGCGCCGTGATGATCGAAGGCGGCATGCAGAACTCGGGCCTCGCGCTCGGCATCATCGCGGTGCAATTCAACAGTGACCTGGGCATGGTCTTGATCGCCAGCCTGTGGGGCATCTGGCATATCGTCAGCGGACTTTCGCTGGCATTCTTCTGGAGACGAAAAGATGCAGCACGACCTGCTTATTGAGAACGGCACGCTGGTCGACGGCACTGGCGCTGCCCCGTACACCGCCGACATCGCGGTGCGTGACGGAAAGATCGCGGCCATCAGCCGCACGCCCGGCGAGCTCGCCAGCACCGCGCGTGAAACGGTCGATGCCCAAGGCGCCTGGGTGACCCCCGGCTTCATCGACATCCACACCCATTACGACGGCCAGGCCACCTGGGACGACTGCTTCTCCCCGAGCATCCATCACGGCGTGACGACCGTCGTCATGGGCAACTGCGGCGTCGGCTTCGCGCCCGTGCGACCCGGCCACGAGGACGATCTCGTCAAGCTCATGGAGGGCGTGGAAGACATCCCCGGTGCCGCACTGCATGAAGGTATCCGGTGGAACTGGGAAAGCTTCACCCAGTACATGGACGCGCTGGCCGCCACGCCACGCAGCCTCGACTACCTGGTGCAAGTGCCACACGACCCCTTGCGCATGTACGTGATGGGCGAGCGCGCGGTTGCGCAACAGGCTGCAACGCCCGAAGACATCGCGGCCATGCGCGCACTGTTGCGCGAAGCGCTCGAAGCGGGCGCCGCCGGCTTCAGCACCGGCCGCAGCGACAACCATCGCACGTCCGACGGACTGGAGACACCGGCGTCCGAAGCCAGCGCGGCCGAACTGACCGGCATCGCCTCGGCCTTCGAAGGCCTGCAGCACGGCGTCGTGCAGTGCGTTAGCGATTTCGACCTTTTGCGTGGCCCCGAGAACTTCGATCGCGAGTTCGCGCTCATCGAGCAGGTCGCCCGCGCCTGCGGTCGACCGCTGTCGATGACATGGATGCAGCGCGACCCCGGCGGCGAGCAGTACATCGCCATCCGCGATCGCGTCGAGGCCGGCGTGGCCCAAGGTCTACCGCTGTACCTGCAGACCGCTGCGCGGGGCATCGGCGTCATCAACGGACTGGACGCCAGCTTCCATCCCTTCATGGGCTTCCCGGGCTACAAGGAAATCGCACACCTTCCGCTGGCGGAACGCGCCGCCGCGATGCGCGAGCCCGCGCGCAAGGCACGCATCCTCAGCGAGAAATCAGCACGCCTTGCCGGTGACGGCACCGCCATCCCTCCGCTCGTCGACGAGCTGCTGGCCCGCATCGACATGATCAGCGGCCGCATGTTCCCGCTCGGCCCCTCGCCGGACTACGAGCCCTCCGTGATGCAGAGCTTCCTGGTGCGTGCGAAGCAGGCCGGCATCAAGCCCCTGGAGGCGCTGTACGACCACCTGGCCGGCGGCGATGGTGACCACCTCATCTACTTCCCGATCTTCAACTACAACGGCGGCTCGCTCGACGTACTCGGCGAAATGCTGCAACATCCGCGCGCGCTCGCGGGCCTGAGCGATTCCGGCGCGCACGTGGGCACCGTCTGCGATGCGAGCTTCACCACCTTCATGCTCACGCACTGGGTTCGCGACCGAAAGCAGGGCCGGTTGCCGCTTGAGACCGTGGTGCAGATGCTGACCCAGCGCAACGCGCGCTACCTCGGCCTGGAGGACCGCGGCACGCTCGAGGTCGGCATGCGCGCCGACATCAATGTGATCGATCCGCAAGCCCTCGGCGTCGGCACGCCCAAGCTCGTCGCCGACCTGCCAGCCGGCGGCAAGCGCTTCCTGCAAAAGGCCACCGGCTATCGCGGCACCTGGGTCGCCGGCAAGGCGGTACAGCGCGACGGCGCGATCACCGAAGCGCGGCCTGGCCGCCTCGTGCGCCTCGGCCAATGATGTAGCGCAGGGCGCAACGTAGCTTGCAAGGGGCGGGCGCTGCCGCCTCGCAGGTCATTGCCGCCTTGCCTTCATGTGCCCGTCTCCATGAAAAGGCGCGCTCAGGAACCGCGACGCCGAAGCGCGCCAGGCAATACCGTGATCGCCACCACCAGCATCGCCACGAGCCACATCGGCAGCAGTCCGTAACGCGAGACCCAGGCGGCATAAGGCGTGATGCCGTTGCGCCCTTCCACCATCGCCACCAGCACCCCGCGCGTGAGCCGCGGCAATGACTGCGTCACCACGCCGTGGTGGTCGATCACAACCGTGGCACCGGTGTTGGTGGCCCGCACCATCGGCCGCTGGAACTCCAGCGCGCGCATGCGCGAAATGGCCAGGTGCTCGTCGATCGCAACCGAATCACCGAACCATGCGATGTTGCTGACGTTCAGCAGGATGGTTGGCGCCCGCGCTTCGTCGCGAAAGTTCGCGCCGATCTCCTCCCCAAACAAGTCCTCGTAGCAGATGTTCGGTGCGATGCGCTGTCCTTGCCACTCGAAGGAAGGCTGCGCCAGTCCGCCGCGCGCGAAGTCGCCCAGCGGGATGCTCATCATCTCGGTGAACCAGCGGAACATGCCCGGCACGAACTCCCCGAATGGCACCAGGTGGTGCTTGTCATAGCGATACGGCGCCGCCTGTCCCGCCTTGAAACCGAGCACCGTGTTCGTGTATCCGCGCGCGTCACCTATCGGCAAGCCGACGATGGCGGCTTGCGTGCCGCTCGCGTAGCGCGAGGCGATCGCATGGAGATAGCCCGGCGGCAACTGGCTCGGCAGCAGGGGCAGCGCGGTCTCCGGCGTGACGACCAGCGAAGCGCTCGCATCGCGCAATTGCACGCCATACCAGTTCAACGCCGTGGCCACCCCGCCGCCGGGGATGAACTTCTCGTCCTGTGGAATATTGCCCTGGAGCAATGCGATCTGTAGTGGGGGCGGTGCGGCGTTCGCTGCGCGCGCGGTGACGTCGGTCACGCCCACCACGCTCAAGCCGGTGAGCACAAGAACGACGCTGACGGGCGCGAGCCACGATGACCTGAGCCGATGGTCGAGTCGCAAGCACTGGGCCAACACCGCGCACAACAGTGCGGCGACCGCGCCGATGCCGTACACGCCGACCCAGGGCGCCAGCTTCGCCAGCGGCCCCTCAACGTGCGCATAGCCGCTCGCCCCCCATGGGAAGCCCGTGAACCAATAGCCGCGGATCAACTCCGCCAAGGTCCATAGGGCCGCAAAGCTCAGGGCCCGCCACCACCAGCGTCGAGGTGCCCAAGCGACAAACACGGCACATGCGACCGCGTAGTAGAGCCCCAAGGCTGCTGCCAGCAGCAGCACCGCGAGTGCAGCCAGCGGCGCCGCCATGCCGCCATAGGTGTGCATGGAAATGAACAGCCACCAGAAGTTGCCGCACAGCCAGGCGGTCGCAAAGACCCAGCCTTGACCGAAGCCCCTGCGCCAAGGCCGAGGGGCCGCGTCGAGCCGCAAGCCCTCCAGCAGCCACACCAACGCCGCCATGGACAGCAATTGAAGCCACCAGAGCGGCTGACCGCCCCAAGGCCAGGCAATCGACGCCGCTTGCGCCGTGCCTGCCAGCGCAAAACCGAGCGCGCGAAGCAGCGTCGTGGTGTTCAATCGGCCGCGTCGTCGCCGCGCGCCGGCGAGACCTTGAACCAGCGCACCGCGCCGCCCTTGGTGTGCAGCACGACGAAGTCGAAACCACCCAGCGCGTGGTGCTCGCCCCGCTTGGGCACATGGCCCATCTCGTGCGCAATGAGTCCGCCAATGGTGTCGAAGTCCTCGCTCAGCACTTCTTCATCAAAGACGATGCCGAAGGCCTCGGCCACGCGCTCGATCGGCGTGTCGCCCGACACCCGGTACGTGTGGTCGGCCAAGCCAAAGATGTCGCCCTCTTCCTCGGCAATATCGAACTCGTCCTCGATCTCGCCGACGATCTGCTCGAGCACATCCTCGATGGTGATGAGCCCCGCCACACGCCCGAACTCGTCGATGGTGATGGCCAGGTGATTGCGATTGCCGCGGAACTCGCGCAACAAGTCGTTGAGGCCCTTGCTCTCCGGCACGAAGGTCGCGGGCCGCAGCAATGCGCGCACATTCAAACCCGGCGCGCGCTGCAATTTGAGCAAGTCCTTCGCGAGCAGGATGCCAATGATGTTCTCCCGGTCACCCTCGAACACCGGAAAGCGCGAATGCGCCGTGTCGATCACCACGTGGATCAAGGAATCGAGCGAGGCGTCGATGTCCAGCAGGTCCATGCGCGGCGCGGCAACCATCACGTCGGCGGCGGTCATGTCGGCCATCCGCAGCACGCCTTCGAGCATCACGCGCGATTCGGCGCCGATCACGTCGTTGTCCTCTGCGTCGGCCAGGGTTTCGATCAGCTCGTCGCGCGAATCCGGTCCAGGATGGATGAATTCGGCCAGCTTCTGCAAGAAGCTGCGTTTGTCTTCCCGTTCGACGGGGGTGCGCTCAGGGTGAGGGTCGGCCACTGCGGGAGGGCGTAGTTGGGGAAGCGCAAGGATACCGGAAAGGCGAACGCCTCCCGGGCATCGCAGCGCTCGTGCGGCCGGTTCGCGGCCCGGGCGACTCAGGACGCGGTGTGATCGCTCGCGGGACGACCGCCGCGCCGAATCTCCTGCATGGCATGCAGGAAGGTCCAAAACCGCTTGGCGCGTGTCTTGAGCTGGAAATCGACTTCGCCGTAGTTGTCGAGGGCGATCTCGGTCATGCGGCTGTCGAAGTCGGCCTTCGGCAGTTCCAGGTGGGCCTCGGCTTCCGATCCCGTGCGCACGACCGTGGCGCCGGCGTTGCGCGCGATCTTGATCATTGCCGCGTTTTCGCTCAAGGCGTGAATGAAGAGCATGCCGATGCCTTCGTTGCGCGCCGTGACAATAGTGCGCTCAAAGAGACGCGCCCCGTAACCGCGTCGGCGAGCGTGCTTGGACACTGATCCGCCGAACTCGGCGCAATCCAAAGGTTGGCCCGCCGGGGGAAAGGCCAGGTGTGCCAGTGCGATGATCTCGAGCCGGCGGTTGTAGATACCGAAGATCTCGTCGCGGTCGAAGTCCAGCGTATCAACGTAGCGCTGCACTTGCTCGTCTGACGCCGCATAGCCGAAACGAAGGTAACGGTCGTGCAGGTCCAGGTCCAACAGATGGCGCGCGATGCGGTCGCGCTCACCCGGACCAATGGAACGGATGGGCACGAGGACCGGTTGCTGACCTGGGTCATCCGGCAGGCGAGACTCAGTAGCCGGCACTTTGAAGAAAGAACCAGCGCCGAACGACGCCTTGAGAAGGGAGCTTGCATTGAGCATGCTCCGAATATAAGGGTTTCCCCCAATAAATGATGTCGGACGGGGCCGATAAGTGACGCTCTAGTGACGTATTACTAGACATTGTGGCGTAAAACGAACCAGTCCGTCAGTTTAGACGGGCACGGCGGTGGTCGTCTTGACCCGATCGAGGACAAAACTCGTCTTGCAGTCTTCCACGCTAGGGTGCTTGAGTAGCGTGTCCATGATGAAGCGGCTGTAGTGCGCCATGTCCGCGACGACTACACGCATCAAGTAGTCCATATCACCAGTCAACGCCGCGCATTCGACAACCTCCGGCCAAGTCTGAACGCTGGCCCGAAAGACATCCATGGGATTGCGCTTGTGGCTCTCGGTATGTTTTTCAAGCCGGACATTGATGTAGGCGGTGAGGCCCAAGCCAACGGATTCAGGCTTCACGAGCGCCACGTAGCGATCGATCACGCGACTTTCCTCCAGCCGCTTGACACGCCGAAGCACAGCACTCGGCGAGAGACTGACCTGCTCCGCAAGCTGCTCATAGGTCGCCCGCCCGTCTGCTTGCAGCGTGCGCAGTATTAAGCGATCCAGCTTGTCGAGTGCCTCCATGGGCCGATTTTTACAGCTTTATTGCGCCTCGAGGCTGAAATCGGCATAGTGAGTTCAACGCACCGTGACGTCGTCCACAAGTACACCAGGTTCGCGCGCCATCGGTGGCCCTATGCAGGTGCCGTGCACGAGCCGATGCGCCGGTGGTCCCCTACGGGTACGCAATGACCGGCTGCCATGGCGCCTCTCTCGCGTATCTCGCGCAGTGCGGGCCTGAGTAGGATTTTGTGAATGAGTCCAAGCACGCGGCGGAAGGAATGCCCCGCTTGTTCGTAGTCTGAACCGCACAAACACCAAAACTCAGCCACCCGAGTCGATGCCAAGTTCGACAAGCAGAAATACGAGTGGCTTTTAGACGTCGCGGACCGCACGTCTGGCGAATTCACAAACCAAGGGGGCTAACTTCATCTCCCATCATTTCAGCTCGGAAAAGCAAAAAGCCCAACCTCTGCTGAGGTTGGGCTTTCTGGGCTGTAAGAGCCTGACGATGACCTACTTTCACACGGGAACCCGCACTATCATCGGCGCTGAGTCGTTTCACTGTCCTGTTCGGGATGGGAAGG
>NZ_JBBKZS010000026.1:0-63148 GCF_037889955.1 Variovorax robiniae | reverse complement strand
CGAATTCATCCAGCGCAAGGGTGACTACAGCGACGGCTTCGGCGAAGGCAACTTCAAGGCGCTGTTCCAGTCGATCGAGCGCGACCAGGTGCGCCGCGGCGTGCTGCAGGCCGACTGATATCCCGGCCTGCCAGCAGCAGGCACCTTCATTTGCAGATGGCAGTGCGCCGCGGTGTCGCAGGAGGACAGGCGCGCCCGTGCGGCCACCGAAGCTGATCTTCACGAATCGCTTTTCGATATCCCAGGAGACAAGATGCCCCCGACCCTCACCGCGAACCCTGCCGGGTTGGCAACCACTTCTCCGGTCCCTGTGGACCCCGCATCTGCCGCGGCCATCACCGCGCGCATGGACCGCTTGCCCATCACGCGGCACCTGTGGTTGCTGGTCTTCCTGATCTCGCTCGGCGGCTTCTTCGAGATCTACGACCTGATCTTCACCGGCTACATCGCACCCGGCATGGCCAAGAGCGGCATGCTCTCCACCACAACAGAGACCTTTTTCGGCTTCGATGGCATCGCAGGCTTCATTGCCGCAACCTTCGCGGGCCTCTTCGTCGGCACGTTCTTTCTCGGTTTCCTGCCGGATCGCTTCGGGCGCCGCGCGGTGTTCACCTATTCGCTGCTCTGGTACTGCGTCGGCTCGGCCATCATGGCCTTGCAACACACTGGCGAAGGCATCGTGTTCTGGCGCTTCATCACCGGCATCGGCGTGGGGGTGGAGATCATCACCATCGACTCCTACATCACCGAACTCGTACCGCAGCACATGCGCGGCCGGGCCATGGCCTTCAACCAGGCCGTGATGTTTGCGGCCGCACCCGTGGCTGCGATTCTTTCCTACTGGCTGGTACCGATCACGCTGTTCGGCATCGACGGCTGGCGCTGGGTGGTGCTGCTCGGTTGTGCCGGCGCCATCGTGGTGTGGTTCATCCGTCGCGCCGTGCCGGAGAGCCCGCGCTGGCTCGCACAGAAAGGCCGCTATCAGGAGGCCGACGAGATCGTCAAGCGCATCGAGCAGAAGGTCGCCGCACAGCATGGACAGCCGCTGCCCGCGCCGTTGCCGCCCAAGGTCTTCGACAAGCCCGCGACCGCCGCCTTCAGCGCCCTCTTGCAGGCGCCCTATCGCTCGCGAATGATCATGCTGATCGTCTTCAATTTCTTTCAGGCGATCGGCTACTACGGCTTCGCGAACTGGGTGCCCACGCTGCTCATCGGCCAGGGCATCACGGTGACCAAGAGCCTGCTCTATTCCTTCGTGATTGCCTTCGCCCTGCCGATCGGTCCGCTGCTCGCCATGACGATCGCGGACAAGGTGCAGCGCAAGTGGCTGATCGTCGTGCCTGCGCTGGCCGTGATCGTGTTCGGCATCCTGTTCGGACAGATGAAGGACCCGCTGCTGCTGATCGTGTTCGGCGTGCTGATCAGCCTGGCTGGCCAGGTCATCTCCGCGAGCTACCACACCTACCAGGCCGAGCTTTTCCCGACCAGCGTTCGCTGCCGTGCCAATGGCCTCGTCTATTCGGCCAGCCGTGCCGGCGCCATGTTGTCGGGTTTCCTGATCGCCTTCCTGTTGCGTGACCTCGGCGTGGTCGGGGTGTTCGCAGGCATCACGGGTTGCATGCTGGCGGTCGTTGTCTCGATCGGCGTGTTCGGCCCCAAGACCAACGGGCTCACGCTCGAAGAAATCTCGCACTGATCATGACCACCACAGATGGCACGCATGACGCCGCATTGACCAGCTGGCTCGAATCCGCCAACGACCCGGCCACGGATTTCCCGATCCAGAACCTGCCCTTCGGCCGCTATCGCAGCGAAGACGATGGCACCTGGAGCATCGGCGTGGCCATCGGCGACCAGGTCCTGGACCTGCGCCGGGCCGGCATCGTGCAGAACTCGCAGATGAACCAGTTGATGCGCTTGCCGCGCGACGCGCGCCAGGCGATCCGGCAAGCGATCTCGGAGGGCCTGCGTCGCGGAAGCCCGCATGAGAAGCCATTCCGCTCGGCACTGATCGCGCAATCCAATGTGCAGATGGGCCTGCCCTGCGAGATCGGCGACTACACCGACTTCTACACGAGCATCCACCACGCCACCACGGTGGGCAAACAGTTCCGTCCCGACAACCCCTTGCTGCCGAACTACAAGTGGGTGCCGATCGGCTATCACGGCCGCGCATCTTCGATTGGCGTCAGCGGCTGCAGCTTCCCTCGGCCGGTCGGCCAGACCAGGACACCCGACTCGGACAGCCCAACGTTTGGCCCCTGCGCCCGCCTGGACTACGAACTCGAGATCGGCGTCTTCATCTCGCGCCCCAACATCCTCGGCGAGCGCATCCCTATGGCCAGTGCCGAAGACCATGTCTTCGGCATCGCACTGTTCAACGACTGGAGCGCACGCGACATCCAGGGATGGGAATACCAGCCGCTCGGGCCGTTCCTGTCGAAGAACTTCGCGAGCACGCTGTCCCCCTGGATGGTGACGCTGGAAGCGCTCGCGCCCTACCGCAAGACCTTCACCCGGCCCGAAGGCGATCCGCGACCCTTGCCCTACCTCGACTCACCAACCAACCGCGCAATGGGCGCCATCGACATCGAACTGGAGGTCTGGCTTCAGACACCCGCGATGCAGAAGGCCGGCTCGCCCGGAGAGCGGCTGATGCGCTCGAACTACGCCGACGCCTACTGGACGGTGGCGCAGATGGTGGCGCATCACACGGTCAATGGTTGCAACCTTCGAGCGGGCGACCTGTTCGGCTCCGGCACCTTGTCCGGGCCGGAGGCAGGACAAGGCGGCTCGCTGCTGGAACTCAGCGATGGCGGCAAGCGGCCGATCCACTTGGCCAACGGCGAGACGCGGACCTTCCTGGAAGACGGCGACACTGTGATCCTGCGCGGTTACTGCCAGCGCGAGGGCTTCCGGCGCATCGGCTTCGGCGAGTGTCGCGGCACGGTGCTGCCTGCGCGGCCTTGAAGGACGCATGGTGTTGTGCGATCACGCGGAGCTTCTGACCTGGACCACCCACGTTCTGGTCCATGAGGGCGTTGCCGAGAAAGCGGCGCGCACCGCCGCGCATGTGCTCGTCCGAACCAGTCTTCGCGGCATCGATACCCACGGTATCTCCCGACTGCCGCTCTACGCGGAGAAACTGAAGTCGGGCGAAGTCAACGCCCGCCCTTCGATTCGCCTTGAGTCGCGCGACGGCATGATGCATTGCCACGGTGATGGCGGCCTCGGCCAGGCCGTGCTTCCCTTCGCCCTTGAACGCATGCTGCTTGCGGCTCGCACGACTGCGCTGGTAGCGTGCCGCGTCGAATCGACGGGCCACCTCGGCGCACTCGGAACCCTGCTGTTGCCGGCTGCGGAGCAACGCCTTCTGGCGATCCTCTGCCAGAGAACGCCGCCCATCATGGCCCTGCCCGGATCGAACGCACCGGCAATCGGCAACAACCCCATCGCGTTCGCGTGTCCCGTGAAAGGCCGTGCGCCCCTCGTGTTCGACATGGCCCACAGCGTCGTTGCGCGAGGCCATGTCATGCAGGCATTGCGCGAAGGACGTGATGCGATTCCGGGCGATTGGGCGCTCGGTCCTGATGGCATGCCCACCAGCGATCCGGCATCGGCCTTGCGGGGTGCGATGCAACCGGTCGCAGGCCACAAGGGCATGGGCCTTGCGATGCTGGTGGAGTGCCTGGCGGGCAGCCTGAATGGCGTGATCCTGCCTGAGGCACGGACAGAGAATCACAGCAAGGGCTCCGCATCCAACGTGAGCGCATTCCTCGTGGTCATCAACCCGGCGCTCGTCATCGGAGAGCATGCATTCAACGAAAGCCTCAACGCCTGGCTCCAGAACTACCTCGAAGCCTCGGGGCCGGACTCACGCTATCCCGGGCAGCGGCAGGCGACCTGCGAAGCACTTCGCCGCAAGGAGGGAATCCCCGTGCCTGACGGCCTGCTCGCGGAATTGCAGGCCACGGGGAGGCTGGCGCGACACCCTTTCGACCTTGTGAAGTTCGAGGTGGTTTGAATCGATGACTCGAAGCTCACGTCATTCACCGGCAAGCCACCGTCCATTCCACTTTCCCGTTTCGATCGACTCACGCATCAGTCGCTCGACCAGCGCATGGACATGCTCCGCCGCACGCGTCGGCGCGAACAGCCGCGAGGTGCTGAGATAAACCGTGCGCGTCAGCGCGCCGCCTTCCAGCTCGATCGCATCCAGTTCGCCCTTCTGAAGCCGCTCTTCCATCGCGCAGGACGGAAGCACCGAGTAACCGAGCCCGGCCTGCACCGCATCGATGAGCAGTCCCGGTGCATTGATCTCCGCGACCATCTGCGGCTTGAGACCTTGCACCGCCCAGATGCGCTCGATCTCCTCGCGAATGCCATTGGGACGGCTGAGCAGCAACAGCGGCATCCCGGCAGCTTCGGTGAGCGACATCGCATCACGGCCGGCCAGCGTGCCCTTGGCCCCCACCAGCAGCAAGGGCTCGGACACCACCTTCTTCATCACCAGGCCACCATCCGTCGTGTTGTCGAAGAGCACCGCGAGGTCCAGCTTGCCCTGCGCCAGCAGCGTGGCCAGCATGGAGCTCGGCCCTTCGGTGATTTCAAGTCGCACGGATTTCAGCGCATCACGCACCTCGCGCACCAGCGCCAAGCCAATCACCGATGTCACGGTCCACGGCAATCCGACAGCCACCGGACCCGCCGGCCCGAGGTCCGCCTGAGACGCGATCAACTGCGTGGCCTCGATCTGCTTGAGGATGAGCTGTGCCTGCCGGTAGACGGCCGCACCCGCATCGGTGGGCGTGACGCCGCGCACGCTGCGGGTCAGCAGCTTGGTGCCGAGTTCTTCCTCCAGGTGGCTGATCTGCAGGCTCAGCGCCGGCTGCGCCACGTGCAGCGATTGCGATGCGCGAGACACGCTTCCCGCCTCGACGATGCGCACGAAGTACTTGAGCTGACGCAGTTCCAAGGCACGGTCTCCACAGGGTTGTCCCGAACATACCGCCGATGTATGGCGGTAGCCCCCATCGGTATTTTTCAAGCCGGCCGCGCGGTCCCAGACTTGCACCATTCAAAGGAGACCAACGCGTGAGCGGAAACATCATTGTGGAGCGTGACGGGCACGTCGCCACCATCACCATCGACAACCCGGCCAAACGCAACGCCATGAGCCAGGCCATGTGGATCGCGATGGGCGACGCGGTCTTGGCACTGTCCGAAGAGCGCGACCTTCGCTGCCTGGTACTGCGTGGCGCCGGCACGGAAGCTTTCGGCAGCGGTGCCGACATCGACGAGTTCGAGCAGATCCGCTCGACGAAAGAACAGGGCATCGCCTTCGGCAAGCACGGCCATCGGGCCATGCATGCGGTGCGCGATTGCCCCATCCCCACCGTCGCAGCCATCCGCGGCGTGTGCGTGGGTGGCGGGCTTGAACTGGCGGCCGGTTGCGACTTTCGCATCAGCAGCGAGGACGGGCGCTTCGGCGTGCCGATCGCGCGCCTGGGCGCGGTGCTGGCCTACCCCGAACTCGAAGGCCTGGTGCGCCTCGCAGGCCCGCAGGTCGCGCTCGAACTGCTGCTCGAAGGCCGCGTCATCGGCGCTGCGGAGGCGTATGCGAAGGGCATCGTCAATCGCGTGGTGCCTGCGTCGCAGTACGACGAGGAACTGAAGAAGACCATCGCCCGCATCGTCGCCGGCGCCCCGCTGTCGGCGCGCTGGCACAAGCAATTTGTCGCGCGCCTGCGCCTGCCCACGCCCTTGACGGACGCAGAGCAGCAAGAGGGCTATGCCTGCTACGACACCCAGGATTTCATCGAGGGCTACCAAAGCTTCCTCGCCAAGCGTCCCCCTGCATTCGAAGGAAAGTGATGACTGAAAAGAGAAAAGGCCCGCTCGCCGGGCTGCGTGTGGTCGAACTCGCGCATGTGATGGCCGGTCCGGTCGGTGGCCTGCTGCTGGCCGACATGGGCGCCGACGTGGTGAAGGTCGAGAAGTTGCCGGGCGGTGACGATACGCGCCGCACCGTGCCGCCCGAGATCCACGGCGAATCCGCGTCCTTCATGATCCTCAACCGCAACAAGCGCGGTGTCGCGGTCGATCTCAAGAGCGCCGAAGGTCAGGCCATGGTGCGGCGGATGATCGACAAGGCCGATGTCGTGCTGGAGAACTACCGGCCCGGCACGATGGAAAAGATGGGCCTTTCCTTCGACCGACTGCGCGAGACCAATCCCGGCCTTGTCTACTGCAAGATCACCGGCTTCGGCATCACCGGCCCCTATGCGCAGCGCGCGGGCTACGACCTGATCTCGCAAGGCATGTCGGGGCTCATGGGCCTGACCGGTGAAGGCCCCGGCCGGCCGCCGGTCAAGGTCGGCGTGCCGGTCGGCGATGTGACGGCGGGCATCCTGGCGGCGACCGGCATCCTCGCCGCCTACATCGAACGCCTTCGCAGTGGTGAAGGCCAGTACATCGACACGTCGCTGCTCGAAGCCTCGCTCGTGCACACCTACTGGCCCGTCGCCCTCGCCTTTGCCACCGGCCAGTCGGCAGGGCCGATGGGCTCGGCCCACCCCGTTGCAGCGCCCTACCAGGCCTTCCCGACAAAGGACGGCTGGCTCAACATCGGCGCGATGAGCCAGGCCACGTGGGTCGGCACCTGCAAGGCGCTGGGCCTGCCCGACATGGCTACCGATCCACGCTTTGCCACCAACGGCGCGCGCATGAAGCATCTGGCTGAACTCGTCGAAACCATGTCCGTCGTCCTGCGCACACGCAGCACCGACGACTGGGTGACGGTGTTCGAGACCGCAGGCGTGCCTGCCGGTCCGGTCAAGAACATGAAGCAGGTGCTGGACGACCCGCAGACACGGGCACGCGACATGGTCATCCGCGTCGACCATCCGGTGGCCGGCGAGATCGACGCGCTCGGCCTGCCGATCAAGTTCTCCAACGGCAACGGCGTGACGCGTCGCGGTGCGCCCTTGTATGGACAGCACACGGCCGAAGTGATGCGCGAACTCGGCTATGCGGCGAGCGACATCGACCGGCTGGCCGACGCCGGTGTGGTGCACCTGCACCGTGAACTTCAGCCCGTGGCCTGATCAAGACCGAAACGGAGACAACATGACCCGACTCAATTTCAAGCCTCGCCGCGCATGCCTCCTGGCACTTGCCGCCGCAACGCTTGCACTGGCGCTTCCGGCCCAAGCCGTTTATCCAGACAAGCCCATCAAGATCGTCGTTCCTTCCTCGCCCGGTGGTGGCGCGGACGCCGTCGCACGCATGATGGGCGACCGCCTCGGCCGCGCCCTGGGCCACCCCGTCATCATCGACAACAAAGGCGGTGGTGGCGGCAACATCGCCACCGAGGCGGTCGCGAAGGCACCCGCCGATGGGTACACGCTGCTGCTGACGGGCAACAACCATGCGCTCAACGTGTACCTGTTCGCGAAGCCGCCCTATAAGCTGGACGACTTCGTGCCGGTGGTCGAACTCACGCGTGGTCCCTCCGTCTTCGTGGCAGCCAACGCGGCACCCTTCGGCACCTTGCAGGAGATGATCACTCAAGCGCGTCAAACGCCGGGGACGATCGCCTTCGGCGGCCCGGGCATCGGCCTGCCCAGTCACATCGCCTTCGAATTGTTCGAACGAAGCGCAGGCATCAGCATGGTGCATGTGCCGTACAAGGGTTCGGGGCCCGCGCTCGCGGACGTGATGGGCGGCCAGATTCCCGTCGTCACGTCGACGCTGTCCGCAGCGCTGAGCCAGATCAAGGCCGGAAAGATGAAGGCGCTGGCCGTCACGTCGGACAAGCGCTGGCCCGGATTGCCCAATACACCGACCGTCGCCGAAGTGATCGGCAAGCCTTTCGTGCACGTGACCTGGCTGGGCATCCTCGCTCCCAAGGGCACGCCCGCGCCCATCGTTGCCCGACTGAACACCGAACTCGACAAGATCCTCGCCGACCCCGCCACCAAGGCGTCGATCGAAGCCCTCGGCACCAACACCGTGGGCGGCACGCCCGCAGACTTCCAGAAGGCCATCGACGAGGAGGCCTTGCTGTCGAAGGCGCTGGTGCAGAGCGCCAGGCTGCGTGCGGAATAACGATCTGCCCTTCCTACCATGACCATTGCCCAAACGCTGGACCGCGCAGCCAGCATCGAAGACTTGCGCCTCATCGCTTCGCGAAAGCTGCCGCGCATGGTGTTCGACTACATCGACGGTGCGTCAGGATCCGAAGCCACCGCACGACGCAACCGCAGCGCCTTCGACGCCTTCCACTTGCGACAGGAGATTCTTGTCGACCTGTCCAGACGAAACGTCGAGACGACCCTGTTCGGCGAGCGCGTCGCACTGCCGATGGTGATCGGCCCGACCGGCATGAATGGCGCGTATTGGGTGCAAGGAGACCTTTGCCTGGCGCGCGCAGCGAAGGCAGAGAGCATCCCGTTCGTGATGAGCACGGCGGCCACCGTCGGCCTCGCACCCTTGGTCGAAGCGGCGGGCCCGCTGCGCTGGTTTCAGTTGTACATGCTGCGCGACCGCGGACTGGCCCGCGCGCTGCTGGAACGCGTCCATGGCGCGGGCTTCAAGGTCCTGCAACTCACAGGCGATACCGCAGTGGTCGGCCGACGCAACCGCGACGTTCGCAACGGCTTCACACTTCCGTTCCGCTGGTCCATGCGAAAGCTGTTCGATACCGCGCGGCGCCCTCGATGGGCATGGCAGATGTTGCGCGAGGGATCGCCCACCCTCCGGTTGTTCGCCGAGGTCGTCGGCGACGTGCCAACGGGCGCCACCATCTCCGAGGTCATGCAACACCAGATCAATGACGCCTTCACCTGGCACGACCTGGAGTGGCTTCGCAGCGCCTGGCCCGGACAGCTTGTGCTCAAGGGCGTCGCCTCGCGTGAGCACGCACGGATGGCGTTGGAAGCGGGCGTGAACGGCATCGTCGTCTCCAACCACGGCGGGCGCCAGCTGGACGGAGCAGGCTCAACGATCGAGGCGCTCCCCGAGGTGGTCGAGGCCGTCGCAGGACGCATGACCATCCTCATCGACAGCGGATTTCGCCATGGCGCCGACATCGCGAAGGCCATTGCGCTGGGCGCCGATGCAGTGCAGTTGGGACGCCCGACCTTGTATGGCCTCGCGGCAGGCGGTGAGGCCGGTGTTCGCCATGCACTCGGCATCCTGGCCACCGAGTTCGACTGCGCCATGGCGCTCGCCGGCGCAACCACGGTTGCTGAACTGCGAGGCCGCGCGTCCGCGGCGATGTAGCGCGGCATCGTCACGGCCGAATGAAAAGGCCCATAACGCGCCCGATCCGCATTGCGTTGTCAGCGGATTCCCACGCACAACCCTGAGGGCAGCCTGACGGCTTTCAAAACTTCATGACACTTCGCTCTCCGCTTACACACCGTTCACATAAGCGGGTCAACATGAGGGCACTTATCGCTCTACATGGAGTTGTCATGAAAAAGCTTGTTTTCGCAGTTGCCGCAGCGGCCCTTGTTTCGCTCGGCGCCGTCGGGACCGTTGCGCAAGCACAGCCGCGCGTCGACGCACAGATCTACCTCGGAGCGCCTCCCCCGGTGATCGTGGCCCCGCCGCCACCCGTCTATGTGCGCCCGGCACCGATCTACTACGGCCCGCCCCCGCCGCCGGATCGCCGCTTCTACGACCGTCATCACGCGCAGCGATGGGACCAGCGCCACGGCGGGTACTACCGCCGCGACCGCGATGGTGACGGCGTGCCGAACCGCTACGACCGGCGGCCGGACAATCCCTACCGCTATTGAGCGCAGTTAGAACACCCGCCGAGTGCCTCCGATGCTGGGGCGCAAGACTCCGGAATCGGACTCCGAATCGGTCAGCGCGCCACCGCATAGGCCGGCGCGTCGCTCGACAGGCTCTGCTTGACCTGGCGCGTCAGCCCATCGGCAAGCACTTCGACCTGGCCCGCCTCCACGCCTTCGAGCGCCTGGCGGGCCACGTCTTCCGGTGAAGCCTTCGGCCCCGGAATGCCGGCGGTCATGTCGGTTTCCATGAACGCCACATGCAGGCTCGTGACCTGCGTCCCCTGCTCACGCAACGCATCGCGCAAGCCATTGCTCAAGGACCATGCGGCCGACTTCGACGCGCTGTAGGTCGCCGCGTTCGGCAGGCTGAGCCAGCTCAGCACCGACAACACGTTGACGATCGCCCCGCCGCCATTCGCCTTGAGCACCGGCGCGAACGCGCGGGCCATGGACCATGACCCGAAGAAGTTCGTCTCGAACTCCGCACGGGCCGCATCGAAGGCCGATGCCGGCCCCAGCAGCGCACCGCCGCGCGAGATGCCCGCGTTGTTGATCAACAGCGTCACATCGCTGCACGCGGCAGCGGCCGCTTCAATCTGTGCGGCGTTCGTCACATCAAGAGCCACCGGCGTCACGCCGGCCAGCGTGATGCTGGCAGGGTCGCGCGCCGCGCCATAGACCTTGCGTGCGCCGGCAGCCAGCGCAGCCTTGGCAAAGGCCAAGCCCAAGCCACGGTTGGCGCCCGTCACGAACACCACGGAATCCTTCAATTTCATTGACGTCTTTCAGTAGTAGAAAAATCAAGCGCGCTGCACGCGCTGCAACATGCCGGAAGTGGTGCGCGGCCAGCCGACGCGGCCGAACCATGCACCGCCCGCGATGGCCGATGCAATCACCACGCCATAGGCCACCATCGCGACGCCTTGCATCGCGAAAACCTGCACCAGGCTGCCGCCCCAGCGCAAGGCCAGCCAGCCGCCGATCGCAGCCACAGCCAGGCGCACCAGGTTGCCCATCACCGGCCACAGCAGCTTCCCCGCCCCTTGCGAGGCGAAGTACAGCACCAGCCCCACGCCGAAGAAGCCATACATCGGCCCCGCCGCTTGCAAATATTGCGTGCCGGTGTCCAGCATGCCGGGGTCGCTGCCGAACAGTTGCAGCCAGGGTCGCGGGAACAGCGCCGCCGCGAGCCCGATGCTCTCGGTCAACGCAAAGGCCAGCGCCGCACCGGCCCATGCTGCACGCATCGCCCGCTCACGCTGCCCGGCCCCAATGCATGTGCCGACCATCGCCAGCAGCGGCGCGCCCAGCCCGAAGACCAGCGGCACCAGCAGGTACTCAAGGCGCGACGCCGTGCCATACCCGGCAATGGCGCTCGCGCCGAAATGCCCGGCCAACGCCGTCGCGATGCCGATGGCCAGGTTGGTCGACAAGGTCGAGACCGAACCCAGCAGCCCCACGCGCAAGATGTCGCGAAACAGCGCCCAGCGCAGTGGGATACCGGTGAGCTTGAGCTTGAGCAGGCTGCCCTTCGAACGCAGGTACACCACCAGCGCGATCGTGCCCAGCAGGTAGTACAGCAGCAACGCCACCGCGCCACCCGCAATGCCCATGCCCGGGATCGGACCCCAGCCGAAGATCAGCAGCGGCGACGCCGGCACCAGGAACACCACGCCCGCCACCATCACGTTCGCCGGCACCGCCATGTTCCCCGTTCCCCGGATCACTGCCGCCAGCGAGTTGAAAAGCCACACCAGGATCGCGCCGACGAAGACCCAGTTCGAATACGTCAGTGCAGCCTCCAGCGCCGCGCCCGATCCGCCCATCAAGGTGTAGAGCCAGCGCCCGCCCAGCAGCAATGCCAGCGAGAAGGCCACGCCAAAGCCCAGCGCGATGACGATCGCATGCAGTACCAGCCCGTCCGCATCGGCACGCCGCCCGCCACCGAGCGCCCGCGCAATCGCCGACGCAATGCCGCCGCCCATCGCACCCGCCGAGGTCATCTGCATCAGCATCACGATCGGGAACACCAGCGCCATGCCCGCCAGCGCATCGAGCCCCAGCTTGCCGACGAAGTAGGTCTCGATGAGCCCGGTGGCCGCCTGCGCGACCATCACCAGGATGTTGGGCGCTGCCAGCTTCAGCAACGTGGGCACGATTGGCGCCTCCAGCAGCAGGCGGGTGCGCGGGTCGATGTTGCCGCCGGCGCGCGGCGTCGCGGGATTCACGGTGTTGGACATGGAATCCCCCGGTTCAGGCGCGTGCCGCGGCGGGACCGGCAGGCTTGGCCGCCTGCGGCGCCTGGCGACGGATCATCATCACCAGCACCGAGGCCAGCAGGCAGGCCGCGCCAGCCGCATACAAGGCCGGGGTGTAGGTGAGCAGCAGCGTGCGCGCAAAGCCCGCGCCGTAAGCGGCCGTCGCGGCGCCCAGTTGATGCGCGGCGAAGACCCAGCCGAACACCAGCCCCACCTTCTGCGGCCCGAAAGTCGCGCCGGCCAGCTTCACCGTCGGCGGCACGGTCGCGATCCAGTCGAGGCCGTAGAACATCGCGAACAGGCCCAGCCCGTAGATCGAGAACTCCGAATGCGGCAGCCAGAACAGCGACAGCCCGCGCAGGCCGTAGTACCAGAACAGCAGCTTGCGGTTGTCATAGCGGTCCGACAGCCAGCCCGACAGGATCGTGCCGACGAAGTCGAAGGCACCCATCATCGCGAGCACCGAAGCCGCCGGCACGGCGCCCAGGCCGTTGTCGCCGCACAGCGAGATGAAGTGCGTCTGCACCAGCCCGTTGGTGCTGAGGCCGCAGATGAAGAAGGTGCCGGCCAGGATCAGGAAGGTCTTGTTGCCGATGACTTCGCCCAGCACCTTGAACGGCGTGCCGAAGTTCATGACCATCGGCGCGGCGGCAGGCGTCGCCGGTTGCGTGCCGGGCGCTTCGCCATACGGCAGCAGCCCCACGTCCGACGGACGGTTGCGCACCAGGCACACCGCCAACACCGCGATGCTCACGCAGCCGACGAACAGCGGCGCCACGGCGGAACGCCAGCCCCAGTTCTCGATCATCCAGGCCGCGAAGGGCAGGAAGGCGAGCTGACCCGTCGCCGCGCTTGCGGTCAGCATGCCCACCACCAGGCCACGCCGCGCCACGAACCAGCGGTTGGCCACCACCGCGCCCAGCACCAGTGCCGTCATGCCGGTGCCCAAGCCGAGCAACAGGCTCCAGAGCACGAACAGCTGCCACAACTGGCTCGCGACGGTCACCAGGGCCATGCCGGTGCCCACCAGCGTGAGGCCCGCGAACATCACCGCACGCAGCCCGAAGCGTTCCATCAGCACCGCCGCGAACGGCCCCATCAGGCCGAACAGCGCGAAGCGCAGCGCCAGCGCCGAGGAGATCTGTTCCGTGCTCCAGCCGAACTCCGCGGTCAGCGGCTTCAGCATCGCGCCCGGCAGGCCGAGCGCGGCCGACATCGTCAGCATGGTCAGGAAGGTGACGGCGGCGACGATCCAGCCGTAGTGAATGCCGCGACGTTGCAGCCAGGCGGAGAGTTGGGTGGCAAACATGGGGTCCCTGCTTGAATGAATGGAGAAAGGGGCGGAACGCTCAGCCGACGTGCTCGGGCTGCTCGGCGGGTTCTTCGTCGCCGAGCAGCGCCAGCGACTCGTCGATGAGCTGGTGCAGCGCGATCACGCGCTCTACGCCCAGGATCTTGTTGAGGCCCAGTTGGGCCTCGCGCCAGTGCACCTGCGCCTCCTTGCGCTTGGCAATCCCCGCCTCGGTCACGGCGATGAGGCGACTGCGCGCATCGGCGCCCTCGCCCTGCACCAGCCAACCGGCGGCCACCAGCGGCTTGAGGTTGCGTGTGAGCGTGGACGCATCGACCTTCATGGCACGCGCCAGGTCGACCGGGCGCAACGGGCCCAACCGGATGACATGCGACAGCAGCGAGTACTGCGAAGTCTTCAGGCCGCTCGCCGCGACGTGCGCGTCGTAGTGGCGCGACACCACGCGGCCCAACTGGCGGAGCTTGAAATTCGTACACCCTTGGGGTTTGGAAATTTGCGTCATGGCGTTGATTGTAGCTACAATCATTGCATATGCAACCGTAAAGGAAAGACCATGTCGCAAAGAAACGTACTGGAACAGTGGCTCGCCGAAGAGCGCGAAGTCATTGCCCGCCTCGACGCGGGCCCCGGCCCTGGCCTGGCGCGGCCCGATCAAATCGAAGGCAAGACCGGCCTCGAAGTCATGCAGATGATGCTGGCCGGCGAGATCCCCTATGCCGCCATCGCCAAGACGCTGGAGTTCACCATCATCGAGGCCCGCCCCGGCGTCGCGATCTTCCAGGGCACGCCGCTGCCGCAGCACCTGAACCCGCTGGGCACCATCCACGGCGGCTGGGTCGCGACGATGCTCGACTCCGCGCTGGGCTGCTCGGTCCACACCATGATGCCGCCCGGCCGCGGCTACACCACGGCCGAACTCGGCGTGAACTACGTCAAGGGTCTCACGCCGAAGATCGAGCGTGTGCGTGCCGAAGGCAAGGTCATCCACTGCGGCAAGCAACTCGCCACGGCAGAGGCCCGGCTGTTCGGGCCGGACGGCACGCTGTACGCGCATGCCACGACCGCCTGCCTGGTGTTCGAACTGCCCAAGCGCTGAAAGGGCTTAGGGCGCGAAGGCCCTTGCGCGGGACCGGGGAAAACGCAGTTAATAATGATTCGCATCAGCGTCCAGCGCGGCACTGATGCCCATCAGAACAACTGCCCTCCGGAGGAACCATGACCCGTTCGCCCCGCACCCCGCGTGCGCTGATCTGCCTCGCCCTTGCAGCGGCTGGCGCCTTGCTCGCCACTCCGGCCAGCGCCGCCGAGGAACTCACGCTCTACACCACGCGCGAGGCCGGCCTGATCCAGCCGCTGATCTCCGCCTTCACGGCGCAGACGAAGATCAACGTCAACACGGTGTTCGTGAAGGACGGCCTGCTGGAACGCGTGAAGGCCGAGGGCGCCCGCTCGCCGGCCGACGTGCTGATGACGGTGGACATCGGCAACCTGCTCGACCTGGTCGACGGCGGTGTCACGCAGCCGGTGAAATCCGCCGCGCTCGATGCGGCCGTGCCGTCCAACCTGCGCGGCGCCGACGGCCAGTGGTACGCCCTCTCGATGCGCGCCCGCGTGCTCTACGCCGACAAGAACCTCAAGCTCACCACTTTCCGCTACGAAGACCTGGCCAACCCGAAGTACAAGGGCAAGGTTTGCATCCGCGCCGGCCAGCATCCCTACAACACGGCACTCGTCGCCGCGATGATCGCGCACGACGGCGAGCGCGACACCGAGCAGTGGCTGCGCGGCGTCAAGGCCAACCTGGCGCGCAAGGCCACCGGCGGCGACCGCGACGTGGCGCGCGACATCCTCGGCGGCATCTGCGACATCGGCCTGGCCAACTCCTACTACGTCGGCCAGATGAAGAGCGCCAAGGAAGGCAGCGACAACCGCAAGTGGGGCGACGCCATCAAGGTGATCCGCCCGACCTTCTCCAATCCGAAGAGCGGCGGCACGCACGTCAACATCAGCGGCGCTGCCGTCGCGAAGAACGCGCCGAACAAGGCCAACGCGGTCAAGCTGCTGGAGTTCCTGGTCTCGGAGCCGGCGCAGCTGCTCTATGCCCAGACCAACCACGAATACCCGGTGCGCAAGGGCGTGCCGCTCGATCCGATCATCGCCGACAGCGTCGGCGCACTGACGGTCGACCCGTTGCCGGTGGCCGAGATCGCCAAGTACCGCAAGCAGGCCAGCGCGCTGGTGGACAAGGTCGCCTTCGACCAGTGACGCTGGAGAACAGTCCAGGGTGACCGCTCTGCCGACGTGGCTCGCGCCGCGCGGACTGCAACCCGTGGGGCCGGCCTGGCGCGCGGCATCGCTGCTGATCGCGCTGGGCGTGCTCGCACCCATCGCATCCCTGCTGTGGATTGCGCTGAACGGCAAGGCCGCGCATTGGGCGCACCTCGCGCAGTACGTGCTGCCGAATGCGATCGTCGACACAGCCTTGCTGCTGGCCGGCGTGGGCCTGCTGGTGCTGCTGATCGGCACCGGCTGCGCCTGGCTGGTGTCGACCTGCGACTTCCCGGGCCGCGGCGTGTTGCACTGGGCGCTGCTGCTGCCGCTGGCCATGCCGACCTACATCGTGGCCTTCGCCTACCTCGACCTGCTGCACCCGATAGGCCCGGTGCAGGGCGCGATCCGCTGGCTGCTGGGCTACGACAGCCCGCGCGACTTCCGCCTGCCCGACCTGCGCTCCCTGCCGGGCGCGGTGTTCGTGCTCGGCTTCGTGCTCTATCCCTACGTCTACATGACGGCGCGCGCCATGTTCATGACGCAGCCGGCTCATCTGCTCGAAGCGGCGCGCACCTTGGGTGCGACGCGCAGCGAGGCTTTCTTCCGGGTCGCGTTGCCGCTCGCCCGGCCGGCACTGGCCGTGGGCCTGAGCCTGGCGCTGCTGGAAACCATCAACGACATCGGCGCCTCGGAATTCCTGGGCGTGAACACGCTCACCGTCGCG
Source organism: Variovorax robiniae (assembly GCF_037889955.1). Lineage (NCBI taxonomy): Bacteria > Pseudomonadati > Pseudomonadota > Betaproteobacteria > Burkholderiales > Comamonadaceae > Variovorax > Variovorax robiniae. The sequence goes on along the minus strand of NZ_JBBKZS010000026.1, from coordinate 46,777 downwards.
GTCTACACCACATGGATCACGCGCTCCGACCTGGCCGGCGCGGCGCAGATCGCTTGCACGATGCTGCTGGCGGTGCTGCTGCTGGTGCTGCTGGAGCGGCACGGCCGGCGTCACCAGCGCTTTTCATCGGGCCAGCGCATGCGCGCGATGCAGCCACGCCGCCTGCATGGCCCGGCGGCCTGGGCCGCGACCGCCGCGGCCTCGGCGCCCGTCGTCATCGGCTTCGCAGCACCGGCGCTCTACCTCGTGTGGGAATGCATCAAGCGCTTCCGGCTGGGGCACGGCATGTCGGCAGCCTTGCTTGGCAGCCTGGGCAACACGCTGATGCTGGCCGCCGGCGTCACCATGGCGGCGCTGGCTTGCGGGCTGGTGGTCGCATGGGGTGCGCGCGCGTTGCGTGCCGGCGACTTGCAGCGCGCCAACGCAAGTGCGGCCCGCATCGCCACGCTGGGCTATGCAGTGCCTGGCACCGTGCTCGCCATCGGGCTGCTCACGCCCGCGCTCGCGCTCGACAACGCGCTCGCCGATGTGCTGGGCCTGCGCAACCTCCCCTTGATGAGCGCCGGCATCGTGCTCGTGGCCGCCTGCACGACGCGCTTCCTGGCGATGCCGGTCGGTGGCATCGAGGCTGGGCTCAGCCGCATTCCGCCCGCGCTTGAACAGGCCGCCCGACTGCTGGGCGAGACAGCCACCGGCACCCTGCGCCGCGTGCATCTGCCGCTGCTCGCACCGGCGCTGGCGACGAGCGCGCTGCTCGTCTTCGTCGATGCGATGAAAGAACTGCCGGCCACGTTGCTGCTGCGCCCGGCGAACTTCGACACCCTCGCCACCCTGCTCTATGCCGAGGCTGCGCGCGGCACCTACGAGGAAGGTGCCGTGGCCGCACTCGCCATCGTGCTGGCCGGCCTGCTGCCGGTCGCGTGGCTGGCCCGCACGCAGTTGCAGCAACCCACTGGAGGCACAGCGCCATGACCGCGCCGCTGCACATCGAGGGCCTGCGGCTTGCGTACGACGGCGCGCATGGCCTGCACACCATCGTCGAGGGTTTCTCGCTCTCGGTTGCGCAGGGGCACATCGGCTGCCTGCTTGGCCCCTCAGGCTGCGGCAAGACCACGGTGTTGCGCGCCATCGCCGGCTTCGAGCCGGCGCGCGCCGGCAGCATCCGCCTGGGCGATACGCTGCTGTCCTCGGCCGCCACGCACCTGCCGCCCGAGCGCCGGCGCGTCGGGATGATGTTCCAGGAGTACGCGCTGTTTCCGCACCTGACGGCCCACGACAACGTGGGCTTCGGCCTCCGCCGCATGGCCCCGCCGGAACGCGAGGCACGCATCGCCGAGATGCTGGCATTGGTCGGCCTGGCCGATGCCGCGCGACGCTATCCGCATGAGCTTTCAGGCGGCCAGCAGCAGCGCGTGGCGCTGGCCCGGGCGCTGGCGCCGTCGCCGGACCTGCTGCTGCTCGACGAGCCCTTCTCCAACCTCGACGGTGCCACCCGCGAGCGCCTGGTCGCGGAGGTCCGCACCATCCTGCGCGCCGCCGGCCAGACTGCCATGCTGGTCACGCACAACGAGGCCGAGGCCCATGCGCTGGCCGACCACATGGGCACGATGCACGCCGGCAAGCTCGCGCACTGGACTGCCACCCGCCAACCTGGCGCATAGCGAAGCGGTCCATTTCCAGAAACACCGTGGAACCGGCTTTGCCGGGCCACTGGTGGAGCGCAATAATCGCGTTCATGAGACTCCTCCACACGATGCTGCGCGTTGGCAACCTCCAGCGCTCGATTGACTTCTACACCCAGGTGCTCGGCATGCAATTGCTGCGCACCTCCGAAAACCCCGAATACAAGTACAGCCTCGCCTTCGTCGGCTACGAAGGCAATCCGGCGCAGGCCGAGATCGAGCTGACCTACAACTGGGGCACTGAAAGCTACGACCTCGGCACCGCCTACGGCCACATCGCGCTCGGGGTACCCGATGCCTACGCGGCCTGCGAAAAGATCAAGGCCAATGGCGGCAACGTCACGCGCGAGGCCGGTCCAGTCAAGGGCGGTACCACGGTCATCGCCTTCGTGACGGACCCCGACGGCTACAAGATAGAACTCATCCAACGCGCCGAAACCGCTGCCGGCGGCGGGCTGCGCTGACACCTGCGTCATGACACGCCACGTCGCCCTGCTGCGTGGCGTGAACGTGAATGGGATCACCATCCGCAGCGCCGACCTGAAGGCGCTGTTCGAAAAAGCACTCGGCCTTGCAAATGTCCGCACGGTACTCGCCAGCGGCAACGTGCTGTTCGACGACAGCGGCGCCGCCGCGACGCTCAAGAGGCGCATAGAAGTCGCCTTGCGCGAGCGCTTCGGTTATGACGCGTGGATCGTGCTGCAGACGCAGGCGCAACTCGCGGCCGTGGCGGCTGCCTGGCCCTTCGAACGCATCGACGAGGAGCGCCATCCCTACGTCGTCTTCAGCTCCGACGCCAAGGCGCTCGACGAACTGACCGGCCTGGCCGGAAAACCAGACCCCGCCATCGAACGCCTGCAAGCCGGCAAGGGCGTGCTCTACTGGCAATGCCCGCGCGGCAGCAGCACCGACACCCCCGTCGCCAAGCTCCTGGCCAAGCAGAAATACAAGGCCAGCACCACCACGCGCAACCTGCGCACGATCGAAAAGCTCATCGCCGATTGATCCTGCGCGGGCGCGCGCCGCCTACCAGCTGTACTTCGCCCCGGCCTGCGCCTTGCCAACCGTGTAGTTGCGCGCGCCGAATTCCCCGCCCACGCTGCCCCAGACGCTCACGTTCTTCGTGAGGTTGCCCTGCAGGCCGATCTTGGCTTCGAAGCGGTTCCTGGGCATGCGATCGACGATGCGATCGGAATCGAACATCATCGACTTGTCGGCCGCGGTGCCGCGCCACCAGTTCACCTCGGCGAACGGACGCATCAGCTTGTTGCCCGCGTCGTTGTCCGTGTTGCCGTGGACGCGCACGCCGATACGCGTGGTGGGGCCGCTGACGTTCAGGCCCGACACCAGCGTGTTCGTCGACTCGAGGTGGTTGCTGGCGCGCAGGTCCTGCAGGATCAGTTGCGCCTGGGGCTCGATATAGGTCTGGCGCTGTCCGTCGTCGAAGATCTTGAACGAATAGCCGGCTTCCAGCGACGCCGTGATGCTGCGCGAGTGGTACGACTCCTTCGCCAGGCCCAGGCCCTGCACCTTGTTCTTGTACGAGCCGCCCAGGATCCACGCGTCCACATAGGGGCCGGAGAGGATGTCGCGGTTGCCGTACCAGGTGGCGTACATGCCCAGGTTGAAGCCGTCGACCGAGCCGCTGGCCGAGCTGCCGTCGGCGTTGATCGAACTGCTCTGCGTCCTGCCGTACATGCCCATCGCGCCGATCCGGAGGCTGCCTTCGCTGCCGACGTTGAAGCGGGCCAGGTCCGCGCCGCCATGCAGGATGTAGGTGCGGCTGCCGAGCGTGGACAACGGGCTCGCCCCGTCGCGACTGGCAAACGAGTCCACCACGCGCAGCCATCCGTTGCTGTCGCTCGATGCCTTGAGGTCCTTGCCTTCCTGTCCGGGCGCCTGGCCTTGCCGCTCGTGCAAGGTGTGCACGGACATCTGCAACGCAGCCTGCCGATTGGCCAGATAAGCACCGACTTCCGGGCGATACGCGGGAAGCTGCACCGAATCACCGCCGCCGCCCGGCGGCCTGAAGGCGATGAGACTGGACGTGTTCACGAGGTACCAATCCTGCACCTGCCCACCGTCTCCCCCGCGCACGAGCCGATAGTTGAATGCGCCGGAAGCGATTGCGTTGCTGCCGAAGCGGTAGCCGCTCGAGCGCGTGTCCAGCGCAAAGGCGTCAGTGGTCGTGGTGGCGCCATTGCGCGTTTCCACCACACGAATACCTTGCCGGGTCTGCATGCCAGCGGTACCCGCGGACCTCACCACCAAGCCGGTCGAGCCGGTGGCGCTGCCGCCGTCGATCACAAGCTTGTCGGTGGGCGACGCATCACCGCCCAGCACCGTGCGAATCACCAGGCTGCCGCCGTTGCCGACATAGCCGCCCTGCACCACCAGGTTGTTGCCCGGCGTGCTGCCGACGGGGCCCGCCAGGTTCACGATGCCGTTGTTGATCAAGCCGCCGGCCAGCGTGAACACGCTGTTGCCCGGGTTCGGCATCGCCCCCAGCGCATTGAAGGCCGCCACCGTCCCGTAGTTGGTCACATGGCCGTTCACCGTGCCCGTGCCCGACAGCACGCCGGCCTGGGCCACCGTGACTTCGCCCGCGCCCACGCCACCGAAGCTGCCGCGCGTGATCAGCGTGCCGCCGTTGATGTCGGTCCGGCCGGTGTGTTGCACGTTGTCGTTCACCGTCACCGCGCCCGGGCCGTTCTTGACCACGTTGCCGGCACCGCCCACCATGTTCACGAAGGTGCCTTGCGCGCCGTCGAAGACCAGGGTGCCGGCGTCGGCGATGGCGCCGCTGCCCAGGCCATCCACCTGCTTGATCGAAGCCACGGCGCCCGGGGCGATGAAGCTTGCCGCCGTCATGGAAGCGTTAGAACTTGAAACGGCCAGCGTCCCGCCGTTGATGTCGAGCTGGCCCGTGCCCGTCATGCCGCCATCGACCCGGCCGCCGTTGGCGATGTCGAGCGTGCCGCCGCCAAAGTCCAGCATCGAGCCCGCGTCCGACTGCAACTGGCCGATCGCCTGCGTGTGGCCGGCGAGTTGGGCCTGCGTCGAGTTCTTGAGGTTGAGCGAACTGGTGTTGCCCAGGGCGTTGTCGGCCGCAAGTTGGAGCGCGCCACCGACGACGGTGGTCTGGCCACTGTAGTCGTTGGCCGTGTTCGACAAGGACACCAGCCCGGAGCCGGCGTCGATCGCCAGGTTGCCGGTGCCCGTGATCCGCGCCGACTGGTCGGCAGCGGCGCCGGTGGCACCGCTGCGTTGCTGCAGCGTCAGTGTCTGGCCCTGTTGGAGGTCGAGCAAGGTCAGGCCGTAGTTGACGTACAGGCCGTCGTCCTGACGGACAGCCAACCGGTAGTCGTAGTCGCCCTTCGCGACGACCACGCCGCCCTGGGCAATGTCGAGCGTGCGCTTCTCCGCAATGGGCTGGCCGCCCTGGTCGCGCAAGACGAGGTTGCCACCGGTGCCCACGGTGGACGCCGCATTGACGAGCTTGAGGCCGATGTTCGCGTCATCCTGCTCCATCAGCGAAGCCCGGGTGTCCACGGTCGGCGTCACGGCGTCGTAGGGCACCGGCACATTGACGCGGACCGTGCCCCCGCCGCTCGCATCCAGCGTGCCGACGGTGATCGAGCTCACGGCGACCTTGTAGTCAGGTACCGTGCCATTGAACAGCGCGGTGCCACCGCTGAACTTGAGTCCACCGATCTTCTGCTCGCCATCGGCCACCGTCGTGATGCTCTGCGGGCCGAGTTCCAGCGTGGCGTTCTGCAGGGCCGCAGCGTTGGCGCCGCCCAGCGCAAAGGTGCTGTTGCCGAGTTGGACCGTCCCCGCGAAGGCGCTGCCGACGTTGCTCGTGAAGTCGAAGGCCTGGCCCGCGGTATCGGTCACGACCGTGCCGGTGCCCGCGAGCTTGTTGTTCAGCGCGAAGGCGCCGCCGGTCGCGGTAGCCAAGGTGCTGCTCTTGTCGATGCTGAGGATGCCGGTGTCGGCCTGGTTGTCGTCCAGCTTGAGCGCCGTCTTCAGCGTCACGACCGAGCCGTTGGTCAGGCTGGCGTTCTCGAAATTGCGGATCGGGCTGGTCGCGCTGTCGTAGCGCATCTGCACGTTGTCGAGGACCAGCGTGTCGCGCGCGCTGCCCACGCCGCCATCCAGCAGGCCTGTGACCTGGACCGCGTTGCCGCGCACCGTCACCGTGTCCTGCCCCGTGCCGCCCACCAGGTTGCCGGTGATCGAGCTGTCGGCGAGCAAGGCCGTGTTGGTGCCGTTGCCCATCATGACATTGCCGGTGACATTGCCGCCCGAGGTGTTTTCGAAGGCATGGCCGCTGTCGTCCAGCACGACGGCGTTGAAGCCCGCCACGCCCTGCAGCGTGCCGTGGTTGACGAGCGTCTTGGGCGAGCCCTGGACCAGCACGGCACCCGGATCGGTGCCGACGATGTTGGCCTCCTGGCCGATCAGGACCGTGTCGGCTGACTTGACCAGCACGCCCTGGCCCGTTCCGCTGACGTTGATCGACTTGCTCGTCACGGTCAGGTCGCCGGTCGTGTTGGCGAACACACCCGAACCATTGCCCGTCACGCTGATGTCGAAGGCATTGCCGACGCTGAGATCGCCGTCCGTGGCGGTGCCATCGGCATGGGTCAGCGCCAGCCCCTTGCCGGCCGTGTTGCTGCTCACGAGGATCGTGCCATGCGAGGCCGCGTCGAGGTTGTTCTCGGTCAAGAGCGCAGCGCCACTGCCTTTCATTTCAAGGAAGGTGCCGTCCAGCAGCGTGTTGCCTGCCTTGCCCTGGTTGGTGACCAGATTTCCAAAGCCACCGCCGAGCCCGATGATCGAGGCGTCCTTCGTCAGCACGACGCGCCCTGCATCCGTGCCGATCAGAACGCCGGAGGCCCCCTTGTCGACCGTGATGGTGTCCGACGTCGTCAGCGTGCCGCCACCGTGCACCCAGATGCCGGCCTTGCCGTCGTGCACGGTGATGGTGCCGGCCTTGCCGTCGATCGGCGTCACGCGCGAGCCGGCGCCGGTGATCTCGATGGCGGTGCCATTCGCCAGGTCGATGTCGCCGGCGTTGCTCAGCTCCGCCCCGTTCTTGACCTGGAACACGGTCACGTTGAGTGCGGTGTCGTCCACCGTGATGTTGGCGGTGTTGGTGAACCTGGAAGCCCCCTGTCCGACGATGTTGCCGCCCAGGTCGTACTTGTTGTTGTCGACCGAGACGGCGATCGTGTCGTCGCGGAACGAAAGGACCTCGGCTGCGCCGGTCATCGACCCCGTGGCGCCGCCTTCCACCTTGACCGCCGTGGCACCCTTGCCGGAGACGGTCAGGTCCATGTTGTCCAGGTTCGCGGTCGAGCCCACGCCCGTGACGAGGATCGCGGTCGAGCCTTCGCCCGAGGCCACCAGCGGCGCGGAGGTCGCGTTGTTGATGGTGGCGCCGTCCTCGATGCGGAACAGCGTCGAGTTCTTCGTGGAGACCTCCAGCGCGCCCCCGTCCGGCGCATTGTTGATGTTCACCACCGAGCCCACGCCGTGGGCGAAGAAGCCGACCTGCCGCTGCCCGTCATTGAACGTGACCGTGCCGCCGTTCACGTCGATCGTGCCGCCCGCCCGGGCATGCACGCCGATCGCGTTGTCGCCGCTCAGGTTCACCGCGCCGCCGAGCGTCACCGTGCTGCCGGTGCCCTCCGCCCACACACCATAGTTGGGCAGGTCCTTGTCGCTCGAGGTGCCGAGGTTGATCGTGCCGGTGCTCGATGCCTTTCCGCCGCTTGTGACCTTGAGGCCGACGCCGTTGGTGCCGAGCAGGTTGATGGTGCCGGCGTTGCTGATGATCGAGCTGCCGGTGTCGCCCTGGACCCAGATCCCGCGGTTCTCCAGCGGCGAGCCCTCGCGCGCGCCCTCGACGTCGATGGTGCCGTTGTTCACCACGCTGGCCGATGTCACGCCTTGCACCAGGAGGCCGGTGGCGTCCTGCATGCCGCTGCCGATGCCGATGTAGCCATCGTTGACGAACTGGCTGCTGTCCCGGATGACCACGGCCTGCCCGCCCGCGCGCACCGAGGTGTCGGTGCCGCCCGCCGCCATGCTGCCGGCCAGGCTGCCCGGCGTGATCGAACCGGCCGCCTCGCGGCCCAGGTACATGACGCCGGTCGCGGTGTTGACGACCCTGCTGCCGCCGCTCGCCATCACGCCCAGCACCGGGCTGGCCAGTTCGGAATCGTTGGCGCCGATGTTCATCGCGCCTTCGTTGATGAAGGTGCCCTGGTTCGTCACGTCGATGCGCGAGAAGCCGGTGAGCGCGCGGGTGTCGGTGTTGACCGCGCCGACGTTGAAGATGCCCTTGTTGGTCAGGACCGAACCCGCACCGTCGACCGAACTGTTGCCGCCGATGTAGACCACGCCCGGCGCCGAGGCATCGGCCGCCGTGGACGCATAGCCCACCGTCACCACGCCGTTGTTGACGCCCTGGGAGCCGCTCTGGACCACGAAGGGACGCGCCGTGCCCGCCGTGACGGCGACCCGGCCGTCGTTGACGACGGTGGCGCCCTGATCGCCGCGCAAGGCGTCGCCATCCGCCAGTTCCACGGTGGTGCCCGCCGGATTGGCGATGCGTGCCGTGGCGTTCTTGCCCACCGCCAGCAGCAAGGCCCGGCTGCCGGCGTCGATGTAGAGCGGATCGTTGGGCGGCAGCGGTGTATCGCTGCCGGTCGGCATGATGTGCACGCTGACGGGCGACGCGCCGTAGGCCAGCTTCACGCTCGCGTCGTATTTCGAGTAGTCGATGCGGCCAGCCTGGATCTCCTGAACCAGCCAGTCGTTGTACTGTGCCAGCGAGGCCAGGTCGGTCACCGTGTGCGAGGTCGTCGTGCCCCTGGCATCCGTAACGTTGAAGGTGCCGTTGTAGACCACGGCATCGAAGGTCTGGTCGCGCGCGGCCGTCTGTGCCGGGGAGGCGGTGATCTGGTAGGCGTCGCCGAACCTCACGTAGTTGCCCGACTGCCACACCGCCTCGGTCCTGTTGGCGGTGGTGCCGTCGACGTAGACCAGCGCGGTCTGCTTGGCGGCATTCAGGTCGAGGCGACTGCTGCCCAGGTCGACATTGAGCGTGCCGTTCTGGACGGTTGCCAGACGCAGGTCGACATAGGCCGGCGCGTCTTTCGGGAAGATCTGCACCGCATTGACGAAATAGGCGTTGACAAAGGCCGTGCCGATCGGCCCCTGGGTGAATGACGACGCGCTGTAGACCGGCAGCGATTGCAGATTGCCGGTGATCGGATCGGGCACCGTGGCCGTTGCATTCTTCGCGCCGACGACCAATTGCATCTTGCCCGCCACATTCGGGGCGGTGGCATAGCCCTGCGATATCGCATCGGCCCAGGGGATGTAGTAGCCGGCCGGAATTGTCTGGAAATTGGCGGGACCGGTGAGGCTGTTGGTGCCGCTCGACGTGAAGACGGTTTCGCCGACCTTGTTGCTGTTCTTTGCACTGGTCCAGTCTTCCGCGATGGTGACGTCCAGCGCCATGGCCGGTCCGCTCGCCAGCGCTGCGGCGCCCAGCAACACGTGCGACAGCTTGCTGCGTGTGCTGGATTTGCTGCGCCCCCTGGCGGTCTCCTGGACGGCAACATAGGTGCCGAGCGATTCATTCCAGACGACACGATGATTCTTATTCATTGACAATTCTCAGAAAAACGTTAATAGCTCGAAACTCGATCCTCCAAGTAAATCATGACAACTAAAGGATCACAACCAAAGGTTGTGATTTCTCAATTGCGAAAACTGTTAATTCAATTCGCACAATTGCAATTTATTCATTCCAATGTGCCGCCAACGTGCCGCGTCTGGGAGCGCAAGTGATTCGGTCACGCTATTCCCCCGGCCAAATCTCCGAATCGTTTGCATTTGCCCATGCAGGCCTCGCCATTGATCCGAATTGATTTGTCAATTGGCCAAAGGCATCGACGCCATCGGAGGAGAGTGCGGTTTTAGGCAGGCGTACAGGCGAACTGCAGCCGTTCGTAGGGGTACGCCAGCGGTTGAAGGCCGGCGGTTTGGCGTGGCGTCAGGTGCGCGGCCGAGGCGCCGGGGTTTGGCACAGCCCGGGACGGGCGTGCCGCCTTGCCACGCGTGCGGGGTCCGGGCGAGCTATTCGCAGCCCAGCAGGTCCGCCAACGCGTTGATATCGCGTGCGTGAAAAGTGTTGCTCTCGCGCAACGAAACATCCTTGGGGCGCTTCGCGCCGAACTCCAGGGGCCGCTCGATGTACCCGGTTTGCAAGCCGCAACTGCGCGCGGCCTCCAGATCGTCGTGGTGCGCGGCGGCCAGCATGACCTCGCCCGGGCTCAGGTCGAACACGCCGGCCACGCCCAGGTAGGTGCGCGGATCGGGCTTGTAGGCCTTGAAGACTTCGGCCGACAGCACGCAATCCCAGGGCAGGCCGGCGCGCTTGGCCATCTCGGTGAGCAGGCCGATGTTGCCGTTCGACAAGGTGCAGATCGTGTACTTGCGCTTGAGCCGCGTCAGCCCCTCGACCGCATCGGGCCAGGCCGGCAACCGGTGCCAGGCGCGGTTCAGGTCGCGCTTTTGGACCTTGTCGAGACGGTCGACCTTGAACTCGCGCAGCACGTCCTCGAGGATGGCCAGATGCAGTTCATCGATGAGGGTGAAGCCGCCCTCGCCCGCGGCCAGCCGCTCCATCACGCCGCGCATCGCCGGCTGGTAGCCCGCGCGCCAAGCCATGGCAAAGGCATCGGCATCGACCTCGGGCAGCACCTGCGCCACCTCGGCCGTGATGCCGCCGTGCCAGTCGACGACCGTGCCGAAAACGTCGAACGCGATGACCTTGAGTGAGTTGGCTTTAGTTTCCATGGCGGTCATTTTGACGCCATGAAATGTGCACTTCGTCAGCGCTTCAGTTGGCTCGCTTCGCGTGCCAGCGTCTCGATGCGCGCCCAGTCGCCCTTGGCGATGGCGTCGGTCGGCACGATCCATGAGCCTCCGACGCAGGCGACGTTGGAGAGCGCCAGGAAGTCCGGCGCATTGGCCAGGCTCACGCCGCCGGTGGGGCAGAAGGTGACGTCGCCGAACGGGCCTTGCCAGGCCTTCAGCATCGGCAGGCCGCCTGCTTGCATGGCGGGGAAGAACTTGAGCTCGGTGAAGCCGTCTTCCTGCGCCATCATGATTTCGCTGCCCGTCGCGACGCCCGGCAGCAGCGGCAGGCCGAGGTCGTGGCAGGCCTTGCCGACGGCGCGCGTGTAGCCCGGGCTCACGCCGAACTTCGCGCCGGCCAGCGCGGAGGCCTGCGCATCGGCGGCGCTACGGATGGTGCCGGCGCCGGCGACCGCCTCGGGCACTTCCTTGGCGATGGCCTCGATGCACTGCAGCGCCTGTGGCGTGCGCAGCGTCACTTCCAGCATGCGGATGCCGCCGGCCACCAGCGCGCGCGCCAGCGGGACGGCATGGGCCACGTCGTGCAGCACGATCACCGGGATCACCGGCGCGTCGCGCATCACCTGGAGCGCGGTCAATGTCTCATTCACAGCCATGTACAGGCTCCTTTTTCTGCGGTCAAAGCATTGCGGCGCATGCCGGCGAACAGTTCGCGGCCGAGGCCGCGGCCATCGGCATCGCGCTGGGATTCAGGTTGGACGGCGTTTTCGCGCGCGGCCCATTCGTCTTCGGGCAGCAGCACGGCCAGCGTGCCGGCCACGGCGTCCAGGCGGATCAGGTCGCCGTCGCGCACCTTGCCCAGCGGGCCGCCGGCAGCCGCTTCGGGCGAGAGATGGATCGCGGCCGGGATCTTGCCGGACGCGCCGCTCATGCGACCGTCGGTGACCAGCGCCACGCGGAAGCCCTTGCCCTGCAACACCGACAGCGGCGGCGTGAGTTTGTGCAGCTCCGGCATGCCATTGGCCTGGGGGCCTTGCCAGCGCACCACGCACACCACGTCGCGATCGAGTTCGCCCGCGGTGAAGGCCTTCTGCAACGCGAACTGCGAATCGAACACGCGCGCCGGCGCCTCGATCACATGGCGGTCATCGGGCACCGACGACACCTTGATCACGCTGCGCCCCAGGTTGCCGCTCAGCAGCTTGAGGCCACCGGTGGCGCTGAAGGGCTTGGCGACCGGTCGCGTGATCGCTTCGTTGGCCAGCGGCGCCGCTGCATTCCAGCGCAGCTTCGCAGTGCCAGCGTCCGCCAGTTCAGGGATGCCGCCGAATTCGCGAATGCCACCGGCGCGCACGGTCATCACATCGGCGTGCATCAGTCCGGCTTCCACCAGTTCACCGATCACGAAGCCCGGACCGCCCGCGGCCTGGAACTCGTTGACGTCGGCGACGCCGTTCGGATAGACGCGCGCCAGCAGCGGGATCACATCGGAGAGCGTGGAGAAATCATCCCAGTCGATCAGGATGCCGGCCGCGCGCGCCACCGCAACCCAGTGGATCAGGTGGTTGGTCGAGCCGCCCGTGGCGAGCAAGGCGGCCATCGCGTTGACGATGGCCCGCTCATCGACCATCACACCGATCGGCGGGCAGTCGTAGGCCTGCGCCGCGGCGCGTCCGAGCACGGTGCGCACCGCCTCGCGCGTCAAGGCCTCGCGCATCGAATCGGCGGGCTGGATGAAGGCGCTTCCCGGCACATGCAGACCCATCGCCTCCAGCAGCATCTGGTTGCTGTTGGCCGTACCGTAGAAGGTGCAGGTGCCTTGGCCGTGGTAAGCCGCCATCTCGGCCTCGAGCAGGCCCTTGCGTCCGACCAGGCCTTGCGCGGCCTGCTCGCGCACCTTCGACTTGGCGGTGTTCGACATGCCCGAAGGCATCGGCCCCGCCGGCACGAACACCGTCGGCAGATGGCCGAAGTGCAGCGAGCCGATCAGCAGGCCTGGCACGATCTTGTCGCACACGCCGAGCAGCAGCGCCGCATCGAACATGTCGTGCGTGAGCGCCACGGCCGTGCTCATCGCGATGATGTCGCGGCTGAACAGGCTCAGCTCCATGCCCGGCGTGCCCTGCGTCACGCCGTCGCACATGGCCGGCACGCCGCCGGCCACCTGCGCGGTCGCGCCGAGCTTGCGCGCCTCGTTCTTGATGATGTCGGGGTAGTGCTGGTACGGCGCGTGGGCCGAGAGCATGTCGTTGTAGGCTGTGACGACGCCGATGTTCGGCGCCCGTTCGCTCACCACCTTGAATTTGTCGTTGGCCGGTATGGCGGCCACGGCGTGCGCGACGTTGGCGCATCCCATGCGATCCGAGCCTCGATCGCGGTCACGGATTTCGGCCAGTTGCTGCAGGTAGGCACTGCGCAAGGGCTTGCTGCGCACGCGAATCCGCTCGGTGACCTCTAGAACTGTGGGGTGTGTGGTCATGGCCAATCATCGTACCAAAGCAATAAGAAAAGCCCGGTGCTACCGGGCTTTTCATCGATACGCTCTTGCGCGTAGCGCGCAAATCCGGATCAGTCCACCAGCTTGACTTCCACGCGACGTGCCTGCGCGTTGTTGCCGGTGCCTTCGGTGGTTTCGGGCTTCTTCAGTTCCAGCTTGTCGGCCGGCACGCCGAGGCCGACCAGCACGTCGCGCACAGCTTCGGCACGCTTCTTCGCGAGTTGCTCGTTGATGGCGGCGTCGCCGGTGGTGTCGTGGTAGCCGGAGATCACGGCGCGCTTGCCGCCCTGGATGCCCTGGATGACGGCGGCCAGCGCTTCGGCGGCGCCCGGTGCGAGGTCGGTGCTGCCGGTGGCGAAGTAGAAATTCACGACGCCGTTCTCGACGCGAATGCTCGCGCCATCCGGAATGACGACCACCACCGTTTCAGTGACCGTGGCCACGACGGGCGCAGTGGCCGCCGCAACCGCGGGCTTGGCCTTGTGCGCCTTGCCGTTCGCGTACAGCGCAATGCCGATCACGAGGAACAACACGAGCGAGATGACGCCCACTGCGATGCCGAGAATGAGATTTTGTTGACTATCGTCGTCGCTGGGGGATGCCATCGGGCGAACTCCGTTGTTGAGGGGCAAGTAAATAATGGCGCGGTGAACCATGAACCGCAAATTGTAGGTGCAGCCGTGCCCGACCCCGGCCCTCCGGGGCTCGACCCGATGCCCAAGCCGCTGCGCGATCCGAAGCCCATGCTGGACCGCGTGATCGTGGAATGGGGCGGCCATCACGACCTCTGGATCTTCGGCTACGGCTCGCTGATCTGGAAGCAGGAGTTCGAGCATGCCGAGCGCCGACCCGCCAAGGTGCACGGCTGGCACCGTGCGCTCAAGATGTGGAGCCGGGTCAATCGCGGCACGCCTGCGAACCCGGGGTTGGTGTTCGGCTTGCTCTCGGGCGGCAGCGTGCAGGGCATGGTGTTCCGCATTCCGGCGGCCGACGGGCTGGAAACGCTCGGCCGCCTGTGGCTGCGCGAGATGCCGACCGGTGTGTACGACCCGCGCTGGCTCGACTGCAATACGCCGGGCGGCAAGGTGCGCGCGCTGGCCTTCACCCTGTCGCGGCGCAGTCCCAACTTCACCGGCGAGTTGGCCGAGGCGCGCTATCGGGAGATCTTCGCCAGCGCGGCGGGACGCTACGGCACCTCGATCGACTACGCAAGGCAGACCTTCCTGGAACTGCGTCGTCACGGCATCCACGATGCGGCGCTGGCGCGACTGGTGCGGATGGCGGGTGACGATTTGTCGGCCGCATCGACCTGACTGCGAGCGCGACCAGAACTACTTCACAGGACGGGCAAGCAATGGCAGCCGCTGTGGATGCCAGGCAACGCATGGGGCTGACACGGATCGCAGCCGACGCTTTCTCTCTGCGATCATCAATTTGAGGTTTGTCGGAACCGGACGTGCCTGCGTTTCGGCAGGCACGTCCCCAAGGCGCAGTGCCTTTCATTCATTCAGGGAGATTCAATCAAATGAACAGTCGTTTCATCCACATCGCGCTGGCCGCCACGCTCGCCGCGCCCATGGCCCATGCCCAGCCCATCGACTACGAGAACCAGGAAGAGTGGAAGGCCGTGCATGGCAATTCGCAGTCGCCCATCGACGTGGTGACGTCCAAGGCGACGACCGGCGACGCGAAGGAACCGCAGGCCATTCGCATGGGCAAGACGCGCAGCAAGCTGGAAGTCGAGGACAACGGCCATGCAGTGGAAGTGGAAGTCGACGGCCCGGATGCCGTAATCCGCGGACGCCATTTCAAGATGGCGCAGTTCCATTTCCACGCCGCGAGCGAGCACACGATCAACGGCGAGCACGCACCACTCGAAGGCCACTTCGTGTTCAAGGCGGCCGATGGTCGACTTGCCGTCGTCGGCGTGATGTACCGCCCGGGTGCCGCCAACGCGCTGGCTGGCAGGGTTCTACAGGCGATCAGCAAGAGCAAGAAGGGCGAGTTGCCGTCCTCGGACATTTCTTCGCTGCTGCCGCGCAACAAGGCCTACTACCACTACCTCGGTTCGCTGACCACGCCGCCGCTGGCCGAGAACGTCGAGTGGTACGTGCTGAAGGAGCCTGTGAGCATGTCCGAAGCGCAGCTCGACGAGTTCCGCAAGCACTACCCGCACAACAACCGCAAGATCCAGGAACTCAACAACCGCCCGCTGGTGGCTTATCCGATGGGCAGGAAAGGCGCCTGAACGATGGCGATCGGCCGACAGGCCCCGTGATGGCGGGGGGGCTTGTATGGCCGCGCCTTTACCCGCGCGCGGCTCGGCCCGATACTGGTGCCAAGCTTCCGGAGAAAACATGACCCGTCGATTCGCCGCCTTGCCCACCCTCGCCATCGCCCTTGCCGGCACCTTGCTCGCCGGATGCGGCAGCATGGGCTCGGGCCAACCCCGTGCCGTCGCCAACCTTGCGCCCACGGGGGCCATCATGCCCAACCCGACCAAGGGCATGGCAACCTTCACGCCGCTGAGCCATGGCGTGCGCCTCGCAGGCGAAGTGAGCGGACTGCCGCCGGGCAGCGAACATGGCTTCCACATCCATGAAAAAGGCGACTGCGCCGACAACGCGATGGCAGCGGGCGGCCACTTCAATCCGGCCGGCGGCACGCACGGCAAGTTCGAGGCGCCGGGCAGCCACGCTGGCGAACTGCCCAGCCTGGTGGCCGATGGCACCGGCGTCGCGCGCTTCAATGTCGAGGTGCATTCGATCTCCCTGACCGACGGCGCAGCCAACAACGTGGTCGGCCGCGCGCTGGTGGTGCATCGCGACCCGGACGACTTCAAGACCCAGCCGGCCGGCAACTCGGGCCCGCGCACGGCCTGCGCGATCATTACGAAGGGATGAGAGAGAGGCACTGAGCAAGTCTCGCGAGCTGCGCGCCGAGGATGCGCAGCCCGCGAAAGACTGCTTCAGCGTTCCCCCAACAGCGCCTCGGCACGCGCCAGGGCGTCAAGCGTATCGATGTCGGTCAGGATGCCGATGTCGTCCACCTCGATGTCCGCAACCTTGCCGGAGGCACGCAGCGCCTTGAGGACGGGCGCGGCACCCAGGTTGCCTTCCAGCGCCATCAGGGCCTCGCGATTCGCGCGCGCAAAGCCCACGGGATGGCCGCGCTCGCCGCGATGGAAGGGCTGCGCCGCCTGCGTCTCGCCTTCGAGCGCCGCTGCCACCTGGCGCAAGGTGGACGGCTGCACCAGCGGCAGGTCGCCGGGCAGGATCAGCCAGCCTGCGGCATCGGGCGTGTGGCGCACGGCCGCCGCGATCGAATCGCCCATGCCGGGATGACCGGCGTCCTCCAGGTGCCACGGCAATCCGCTTGCCTGCACATTTGCCAGCGTGTGCGCCAGCACGGCCTTGCCGGCCAGCAGGGCCTGCAGCTTGGAACCGCTGCCGCCAGAGGCGACGAAGCGCTCGCCGCGTCCGGAGGCCAGCACGATGACGATGGGCAATGAGTCGGTCATGGGCGGAGTATCGGTGTCCGGCGCGACAATCGCCTGATGAGCTCACCGAACGATTCCCTCGCCGCCCTGCGCAAGAGCTACGAGCGCGCCGAACTCGACGAAAACGCCAGCGCCAACGATCCGCTGAAGCAGTTCGAACGCTGGCTCACCGAAGCCATCGACGCCAAGGTGCCCGAGCCCAACGCCATGACCTTGGCGACGGTGGCTGGTGACCTGCGGCCATCGACCCGCATCGTGCTGATCAAGGGCTACGACGCGCGCGGCATCGTCTGGTTCACCAACTACCAGAGCCGCAAGGGCCAGGAGCTCGCGGGCAACCCCTTTGCCGCGTTGCAGTTCCATTGGGTCGAGCTGGAGCGCGTGGTGCGCATCGAGGGCCGCGTCGAGAAGGTCGATGGCGCCGAGAGCGACGCCTACTTCGCCAGCCGCCCATTGGATTCCCGCATCGGCGCCTGGGCCAGCCCGCAGAGCGAGGTCATCGAGGGGCGGCAGGTGCTCGTGAAGAACGCCGCGGTGATCGCGGCGAAGCACCTGCTCTCGCCGCCGCGGCCGCCGCACTGGGGCGGCTATCGGCTCGTGCCGGATCGCTGGGAGTTCTGGCAGGGGCGCGCCAGCCGGCTGCATGACCGGTTGCGCTATCGCCTTCAGGAAGGCGCGTGGCTGCGGGAACGGCTCGCACCTTGAGGTGTCGACGTCAGAGGTAGCCCATCAGCGCCATCACGCCCGACAGCGTGACCAGCGCGAGCACCGTCGACACCACCACGCTCGCAGTCACCAGTTCTTCCGCGACGTGGTAGCGCTGCGAGAACAGGAACACGTTGGCGCCGATCGGTAGCGCGGCGGCCACCACCATCACGGCCAGCGGCAGGCCGCGCAGGCCCAGCACCCAGCCCAACCCCAGCGTCAGCAGCGGATGCACGACGTTCTTGAACAGGGCCTGCACCAGCGCGCCGCGCCAGTGCTGACCGACGGGCGTCAGTGCCAGCGTGACGCCCACCATCGCGAGCGCAACCGGGCTGAAGGCTTGGCCGAGCAGGTTGATCGGAGTGTCGATCGCCACCGGCAGCGTCCAGCCGGTCTGCGCGAACAGCAACCCCGCGATGATCGGCAAGGGCACCGGGTGAATGATGGCGTTGCGCAAGGCGCGGCCCACCGTGCGCAGCATGGCTTTCCGGTCTTGCCGGCCGCCGCTTTGCGCTGCGTTCTCGTGCGCCACCGCCAGTTCCAGCACCACCGTCGCACTGGTCAACAGCACCAGCGAATGCAGGGAGATCAGCGTCAGCAGCACCACCATGCCGCTGGACCCGTAGGCCAGCCCGACGAGCGCGATGCCGATCATCACGGTGTTGCTGTAGGTATTGGCCAGCGCCAGCACGGCCGCCGTGCGGTTGAAGCCGCGCCACAGCATCGTCGCCGCGAAGATCATTCCGGCCGCCAGGAAGTAGGCGGCCACCGGCCGAAGGCTCAGTTGCTCGACGTGCACCGTGCTCATCGAGCGGAACAGCAGCGCCGGCGCCAGCAGCATGAAGATCAGGTTCGACAGGTCCTTCACCGACTTGCCGCCGATCCAGCCGCGCTTGCCCGCGAGATAGCCCGCCGCAATCAGCAGGACCACGGGCAGCAGCGAGGAAATGACCGTCGTGTTCAGTGCTTGACCCTGCTCGCAAAGGTCTTCTGGAACTTCTCGACCTTCGGCCCGACCACAAAGGCGCAATAGCCTTGGTTCGGGTTGTTCTTGAAGTAGTCCTGGTGATAGGCCTCGGCCGTCGAGTAGTTGGCCAGCGGTTCCACCTCGGTGACGATGGGCGAGCGGTAAACCTTGCTCTCGGTGATCTCGCGGATGACCGACTGGGCGACTTCGCGCTGCGCCTCGGTCGTCGTGTAGATGCCGCTGCGATATTGGGTGCCGGTGTCGTTGCCCTGCCGGTTCAACGTGGTCGGGTCGTGCATCACGAAGAAGATCTCCAGGATCTCTCGCAGGGAGATCTGCGCGGTATCGAACTCGACCTGGACCACCTCCACATGCCCGGTGCGGCCGGTGCAGACCTGCTCGTAGCTCGGGTTGATCACCGAGCCGTTGCAATAGCCCGATTCCACGTCGGTCACGCCCTGCACACGGTCGAATACCGCCTCCGTGCACCAGAAACAGCCGCCGCCCAGCACGATGGATTCGATCGAAGAAGACATGGTTGGAAGTCCCGGATGTCGCAAAAGACACAGCCCGGCATTGTCGCGGCTTGACGCTGGCGGCGTCGGTCACTACATTACTAACCCGCTAGTCATTAACTGTTTCATGCCGACCTCCAGCTTTCTTGCCGACAAGCTGCGCACCGTCAGCGCCAAGCGCGAGCGCCGCAAGGAAGCCCGTCCGGGCGAACTGCTGGACGCCGCACTCGACCTGTTCGTCGAAAAAGGCTTTGCCGCCACCCGCTCCGAGGAAGTCGCAGCTCGCGCCGGCGTTTCCAAGGGCACGCTGTTCCTCTACTTCCCCAGCAAGGAAGAGCTCTTCAAGGCCGTGGTGCGCGAGAACCTGTCGGGCCACTTCCCCGACTGGAACAAGGAGTTCGAGGCCTTCGAAGGCAGCACGGCAGACATGCTGCGCCACGTGATGCGCACCTGGTGGGAACGCATCGGGGCCACGCGCCTGTCCGGCATCACCAAGCTCATGATGAGCGAGGGCAAGAACTTCCCCGAATTGGCGGCCTTCTACCAGGCCGAGGTGGTGATGCCCGGCCACGAACTGCTGCGCCGCATGTTCCGGCGCGGCGTGGAGCGCGGCGAATTCAAGCCGCTCGACATCGACATGGCGGTCTACACCATCGTCGCGCCCATGATCTTTCTCATGCTGTCCAAACATTCCAGCAACATCTGCATGGCGCCGAGCATCGACCTCGACGCCGACAAGTACATCGCCCTGCAAGCCGAAACCCTCTTGAACGGCCTCTGCACGCCGGCCTCCGGGAGCGGCGCATGAAGAAGACCTGGCTGCGCTGGGTGATTGCCGCGCTGGTGCTGGTATTGATCGGTGCCGGCGTGCTGCGCGCGCTCTCTGCGCGCAAGGCCCAGCAGGCGGCCATCGCCGCCGCTGCGAAACCAGCCGAGACGGAAGTGGTGCTGACGCCCGCCGAGACCGTTCGCGTTGCGCAGCGCGAACTGATGCAGACGCTGCCGGTCTCCGGCACGCTGCGCGCGGTCGATTCGGCCGTGGTCAAGGCGCGCGTGGCCGGTGAATTGATCGGGCTCACGCTGCGCGAAGGCGATTCGGTCACGGCCGGGCAAGTGGTGGCGCGCATCGATCCCACCGAATACAACTTCCGCGTCCAGCAGGCGCAGGAACAGGCCGATTCAGCCCGCGCGCAGACCGAAATGGCGCAGCGCACGCTGGACAACAACAAGGCGCTGGTCGACCAGGGCTTCATCTCGCGCAACGCGCTCGACACCTCGCAATCGACCCTCAACGCGGCGCAGTCCACGCACCGGGCCGCCCTCGCCGCGGTCGACGTCGCGCGCAAGTCGCTCAACGACACCGTGCTCAAGAGCCCGATCTCCGGCCAGGTCGCGGCACGTCTCGCGCAGCCCGGCGAGCGCGTGGCCATCGACGGCCGCGTGCTGGAAGTGGTCGACCTGAGCCGCATCGAGGTCGAGGCGACGCTGTCGGCGGCCGACTCGGTGTCGGTGCGCGTGGGGCAGCGCGCGTCGCTGCAAATCGAAGGCAGCACGGCCGGCATGGCGAGCACCGCATCTGCCGAGCGCAAGGTCGGCGCGAGCGTGGTGCGCGTGAACCCGAGCGCGCAGGCGGGCAGCCGCAGCGTGCTGGTCTACCTGCGCCTGGACAGCAACACCGGCTTCCGCCAGGGGCTGTTCGCGCAGGGCACGATCGATGTGGGCCGCACTACCGCCCTGGCGCTGCCGCTCACCGCTGTACGCATCGACAAGCCTGCGCCCTATGTGCAGATCGTGGTCGACGGCCGCATCGCGTACCGCCAGGTGCAGACCGGCCTGCGCGGCCAGGTCAACGGCCAGACGCTGGTGGCGGTGACGGGCGTGGAAGATGGCGCACTGGTGGTGGCCGGCACGGTCGGTCCGCTGCGCGAAGGCACGCGCGTGAAGCTGGCCGAGGCTTCGGCGGCGCCTGCTGCTGCCCCTGCGGCATCCACAGCGCCCGCTGCTACGCCCGCGGCCCCCGCGGCACCGGCCTCCGCGGCCGCGGTTGCGTCGGCGCCAACGGCCCCCGTCGCATCGGGCGCCGCGCGCCCGGCGCCCTGATCGAGGGCGCCCCATGTGGTTCACTCGCGTCAGCCTGCGCAACCCTGTCTTCGCCACCATGCTGATGCTGGCGCTGGTGGTGCTCGGTGCCTTCTCGTACCAGCGCCTGCAGATCGACCAGTTCCCGAACATCGACTTCCCGGTGGTGGTGGTCATCACCGAATACCCCGGCGCCTCGCCCGAGATCGTCGAGAGCGAAGTCACCAAGAAGATCGAGGAAGGCGTCAACTCGATCGCCGGCATCAACAACCTCACCTCGCGCAGCTACGAGGGCCAGTCGGTCGTCATCATCGAGTTCCAGCTCTACGTGGATGGACGCAAGGCGGCTGATGACGTGCGCGAGAAGGTGGCCGGCGTTCGCCCGCTGTTCCGCGACGAGGTGAAGGACCCGCGCGTGCTGCGCTTCGACCCGGCCTCGCGTGCCGTGTGGTCGGTGGCGGTGCTGCCGGACCCGGAAGCCAAGCGGGCGCCGAGCGCGATCGAGTTGACCAACTGGGCGGACCAGGTGCTGAAGAAGCGACTGGAGAACGTGCGCGGCGTCGGCTCCGTCACGCTGGTGGGCGGCACCAAGCGCGAAATCAATCTCTACCTCAATCCGGGCGCGATGGAGTCGCTCGGCGTGACCGCCGACCAGGTGGTGAACGCGGTGCGCAGCGAGAACCAGGCGCTGCCGGTCGGCGCGGTGCGCTCGCTGGAGCAGGACCGCGTGGTGCAGATCGATGCCCGCATGGAGCGACCGGAGGACTTCGGCAAGATCATCGTGGCCCGCAAGACCGGCGCGCCGATCCGCGTCGACCAGGTCGCGCGCGTCTCCGACGGCGCGCAGGAAATCGACACCCTCGCCCTCTACAACGGCCAGCGCACGCTGCTGCTTTCCGTGCAGAAGGCGCAGGACGAGAACACCATCGGCGTGGTCGACGGCCTGGTCAAGGCGATCGCCGACATCAAGCCGCAACTGCCGTCCGGCGTGAAGCTCGAACCCATCGGCGACGCCTCCCGCTCCATCCGCGTGGCCGTGCAGAACGTGCGCCAGACGCTGATCGAAGGCGCGCTGCTCACCGTGCTGATCGTGTTCCTGTTCCTGAACTCGTGGCGCTCCACGGTCATCACCGGGCTTACCTTGCCCATCGCATTGATCGGCACCTTCTGGTTCATGCAGATGTTCGGTTTCACGATCAATATGATCACGCTGATGGCGCTGTCGCTGTGCGTGGGCCTCTTGATCGACGATGCGATCGTGGTGCGGGAGAACATCGTGCGCCATGTGCAGATGGGCAAGGCGCCGTACAAGGCCGCGCTCGACGGCACGCAGGAGATCGGCCTGGCGGTGCTGGCCACCACGCTGTCGATCGTCGCGGTGTTCATGCCGATCGGCTTCATGGGCGGCATCATCGGCAAGTTCTTCCACGAGTTTGGCATCACCATCGTGGCGGCGGTGATGATCTCGATGTTCGTGAGCTTCACGCTGGACCCGATGCTCTCCAGCCTCTGGCACGACCCGGCCATCGACAACCACGGCAAGAAGCGCGGCAAGCCCGTCACCCTCTACGACAAGACCATCGGCCGCGTCACCGGCTGGTTCGACGATGCGACCGAGAAGCTGGCCGAGGGCTACCAGTCGATCCTGCGCTGGTCGCTCAAGCACAAGCTGACGACCGTGTTCGCCTCGCTCGGCATCTTCATCGGCAGCATCTTCATGGTGCCGTTGCTGGGCACGGAGTTCGTGCCCAAGGCCGACTTCTCCGAGACGGCGATCAACTTCTACACCCCGGTCGGCTCTTCGCTGGAAGTGACGGAATCCAAGGCGAAGCAGGTCGACGCGATCCTGCACGACATGCCCGAGGTGCGCTACACGCTGACCACCATCAACACCGGCGACGCACAGGGCAAGATTTACGCGAGCGTCTACGTGCGGCTGGTCGATCGCAAGTCGCGCAATCGCAGCGTCGACCAGATGTCGGCCGTGCTGCGCGAGAAGCTGCGTACGGTGCCCGGCATCACCGTCACGCACGTCGGCCTGCGTGATTCGGTGGGCGGCAACAAGCCGATCGAGTTCTCGCTGCAAGGCCCGGACTTGCAGGAGCTGGAGCGGCTGACCAAGCTCGTGACCGAGCGCATTCGCACCATCCCCGGCCTGGTCGACCTCGACTCCAGCCTCAAGCCCAACAAGCCGACGGTGAGCGTGGTGGTCAAGCGCGACGCGGCCTCCGACCTGGGCCTGGGCGTGGCCTCCATCGCGAACGCCTTGCGCACGCTGGTGGCCGGCACCACGGTCGGCACCTGGCGCGCGCCCGACGACCAGACCTACGACGTCAACGTGCGCCTCGCCCCCGAGGTGCGCAACACGCCCGGCGACCTGGCCCGCCTCCCTTTCGTGAGCACCACCATGGGCGCCAACGCCGACGGCAGCAGCCGCATCGTGCGCCTGCAACAGGTGGCCGACGTGCGCGAATCCACCGGCCCGAACCAGATCAACCGCCGCGCGCTGGCCCGCGAAGTCTCGATCAACGCCAACAACGACATGCGCTCGGCCGGCGAGGTCTCGGCCGACATCCGCACCGCGCTCGACGGCATCGCCTTCCCGCCCGGCTACGGCTACCAATTCAGCGGCTCGACCAAGAACATGCAGGAGTCCTTCGGCTATGCGGTGTCGGCGCTGGCCCTGGCGATCATCTTCATCTACATGATCCTGGCCAGCCAGTTCAAGAGCTTCCTTCAACCGCTGGCGCTGATGACTGCGCTGCCGCTGACGCTGATTGGCGTGGTGCTGGCCTTGCTGATGTTCCATTCGACGCTGTCGATGTTCTCGATCATCGGCATCGTCATGCTGATGGGCCTGGTGACCAAGAACGCGATCCTGCTGGTCGACTTCGCCATCCGCTCGCGCGAGCCGCACCTGGCCGACGACGGCAGCACCGTGCCCGGCCTGGACCGCGCCGACGCGCTGCTGCTCGCGGCCCGCGTGCGGCTGCGGCCCATCCTGATGACCACGCTGGCGATGATCTTCGGCATGGTGCCGCTGGCCTTTGCGCTGAGCGAAGGCGCGGAGCAGCGGGCGCCGATGGGCCAGGCCGTGATCGGCGGCGTGATCACTTCCTCGCTGCTGACATTGGTCGTCGTGCCGGTGGTCTACTGCTACATGGATGACCTGGCCAATTGGGCTAGGCGCAGGTGGCAAGGCACGTCAGCGAACCTTAAGAACGGGCCACCTAAAATTCAGCAGTTGTCCCGACTCGACGGAGAGAAATCATGAACCCCCACGCCAACCCCACGCTTGAAAACCTGCGCTTCAACATGATCGAGCAGCAGATCCGCCCCTGGGACGTGCACGACCCGGCCGTGCTCGGCCTGCTCAACGACATTCATCGCGAGGACTACACGCCCGAAGCGCACCGCACCCTGTCCTTCTTCGACATGGAACTGCCGCTCGGCGACGGCAGCGTGCCCGGCGAAATCATGCTGGCGCCCAAGATCGAGGCCCGCACGCTCAATGACCTACAGGTGAAGAAGCACGAGACCGTGCTCGAGATCGGCACCGGTTCCGGCTTCATGGCCGCCCTGCTGGCCAACTGCGCCGCCAGCGTGCTGACCCTGGAGATCAACCCCGCGATCGCCGCCACCGCCGCCGAGACGCTGCGCCGCAACGGCGTGAGCAATGTCGAAGTGCGCGTGGCCGATGGCTCCAAGCCGCTGCCCAGCGGTCCGACCTTCGACGTGATCGTGCTGAGCGGCTCGGTCGCGAAGATCCCGCAGAACCTGCTGGGCTCGCTGAAGATCGGCGGCCGGCTTGCGGCCATCGTCGGCGAGGAACCGATGATGCGCATGCACATCGTCACGCGCACCGGCGAAGGCCAGTGGAGCACCGCACAGCCCTGGGACACGGTGGCGCCGCGCCTGCTGAACTTCCCCGAGCCCTCGCGCTTCGCCTTCTGAGCACGACGCGATGATCGATCAAGTCGCCCCCGCCGACCTGGCCGCCTGGTTCGCCGCCGACGCGGCCGCCGCGCCGGTGCTGCTGGACGTGCGCGAGCCCTGGGAATGGCAGACCGCCAGCGTCACGCCCGCCGGCTTCACGCTGCTCACCATTCCCATGAACGAGATCCCGGGCCGCCTGTCCGAACTCGACCCGGCCCAGCGTGTGGCCTGCCTGTGCCACCACGGCGCGCGCAGCCAGCGCGTGGCCATGTTCCTGGCCCAGAACGGATTCGATGCGCTGGCCAATGTGGCCGGTGGCATCAATGCCTGGTCGGTTCAACACGACCCCACGGTTCCCCGCTACTAGTTTTCTTCAGGACATTTGATGCCCCTCTGGCCCCGGCTGCTCCCACTCCCTGCCGCATTGCTTGTGGCGCTCTCCTTGCCGGCTCATGGCCAGAGCCTGATCGAACTCTACGACGCCGCGCGCGGCTACGACGCCACCTACAAGGCGGCGCTCGCGCAGTACGACGCCAGCATCGCCCGCGCCGCGCAGGCCAAGGCGGGCATCCTGCCGGCCGTGGGGCTGTCGGGCAGCGCCGTGCACAGCAACATCAATGTCGAGACGCCGCAGGCTGACGTCACGCGCAAGATCAACACCGAGGCCGGCGGCATCAATGCCACGCAACCGCTGTACCGCCCCGCCAACTGGGCCACCTACGAGCAGGGCAAGCGCCAGGCCGAGATCGCGCAAGCCGTGCTGACCTCGGCCGAGCAGGACCTCATCGTGCGGGTGAGCCAGGGCTTCTTCGACGTGCTCGCCAGCCAGGACACGCTGGCGCTGGTGCGCGCCCAGAAGGCCGCCACGTCGGAGCAACTGGCTTCGGCCAAGCGCAACTTCGAGGTCGGCACCGCGACCATCACCGACACGCGCGAAGCCCAGGCCCGCTACGACCTGGGGGTGTCCCAGGAGATCGCGGCCGAGAACGACTTGCAGATCAAGAAGATCGCACTCGATGAGCTGGTCGGCCGGATCGGCACCAACCCGACGCCGCTGGCCGCGCCCGTGACCCTGCCCGCCCTGCTGCCGGCGGACGTCAATGCCTGGGTCGCACAGGCCGAGGAAATCCATCCGGCGATCATCCAGGCCAAGCTCGGCGTCGACGTGGCCGGGCTCGAAGTCAAGAAGGCCGAGGCCGGCCACAAGCCCACGCTCGACGTGCAGGCCGGCTACAACGTCACCAACAATCCGCAGGGCACGACCACGGCACTGGGCAAGTCGCGCATCAATGCGGGCACGGTCGGCGTGGTGTTCAACATGCCGCTGTTCGCCGGCTTTGCAACCGAGAACCGCATCAAGGAAACACTGGCCCTGGAAGACCAGTCGCGCTCGATCCTCGATGCGACGCGCCGCACCGTCAACCAGGCCACGCGTTCGGTGTACCTCAGCCTGGTGTCGGGCGCGGGGCAGGTCAAGGCGCTGGAAGCGGCCGAGGCCTCGAGCCAGAGCGCGCTCGATGCCAACCGGCTGGGCTACCAGGTCGGCGTGCGCATCAACATCGACGTGCTCAACTCGCAGAGCCAGCTCTACCAGACCAAGCGCGACCTGGCTTTGGCGCGCTACGGCGTGCTGCTGGGCAACCTGAAGCTGCGCCAGGCCAATGGTTCGCTGGTGCGCACGGACATGGAACCGATCAATGCCGTGTTGGCGCAAGCCGGCAGCCCGGGGGCCGCCGCTTCGCCCACCGTGCCATCGGCCGCGACGATCAGCCCGGTGCCGGTGCCGGCGAATTCGATTCCGGGTGCGACGCCGGTGCCGGTGGTGCCGCAGCAGCCGTTCAATCCGCAGGCGCCGGTGATGCCGGTGCCGCCTCCGCCGCCGGTGATCCTCAATCCGCCGACACGCTGAGTCGAAGCGCACGGGAATGGCGGCAGGGCCGCCGTACGGCCAGTGCCCCGAGATCTGCGCGAAATCAAAAATAGGCGCACGATCATCATCTGCGGCCAATCGATGGCATGCGGACGCAAGCAGACATCGGGTTGCCGTGTGCGTGCCACCTCGTTCGCCGCAGGAAGGAGCATTTGCTCAGCTTCATGTGTCGGCTGGTGCCGGCGCGCTAGGGGAGGAAAAAGATGATTGTTGCTGCCTTGATTGCGGTCACGCTGATTGCCGCGGTCTACGTGGCGCTGAACGTCCTGATCGTGCTGGCGATCGGTCGCTGCGCTTCCAGCATCGCCGCGCGGGCGGCACGTACTGCGAAGTAGGCGATCCAGGGATCGCGAGAGCCTTACGCTGGCGCCTGCGCGCGCTCGCGCAGCACCAGCGTCTGCACGGCAATGCCGACGATGCCCTGCTCGTCATAGAGGTGCGAGCTCACGATGCCGCCGCCATCACCATGGACCTGGCTTTCGGAGCGCAGCCCGATCCATTCGCCGATCGGCTCCCGGTACAGGTGGATGCTGATGTCGGCATTGGAGAACAGGTAGCGGCTTACCGGCAGCACCCAGGCCAGCCCGTTGCCGAAATCCGCCGCTGCGGCAGCGCGCATGGCAGGCGATGTCGGTGCGCCCTGCACCACCGGCATGGCCGTGCGAAACCAGGCGCCCGCAGGGCCGGGCCGCGTCGTATCGCCTTGCGCGACCCGCGTTTCCATGGCCGTGCGATAGAAGGACACGCCCTCCGGCAAGCCCGGAATGCGCACGGGCTCGCTGCTCTGCGCCGGCAGCCGGTCCAGTTGCACGGGCGTCAAGGCAGCGGGCAAGTCGCCCGGCAGCGTCAAGGGGTCGATGCGCATCAGCAGCGCATGGGCGCGGGCGACCAGCGCGTCGCCGGCGAACATGTCGACGGTGACGCGCGCCGTCGAACGCGCCGACTCCGCCTTGAACTGCGTGCGAAGCGGCGACACCGGCACCGGCTTGATGAGTTCCACGGTCAGGCGCGCCAGCCGCCAGCCCGGGCCGGGTGCGGCGCCCTCGGCGATGTGCGCGAGCAATGAGCAAGGCGCGCCGCCGTGCTGCGCCCGCGGATCCCAGGGGCCGCGCGAGTGATCGGTGGGCAGCCACAGCTCGCCCTCCCGCACGTAGACTGCCGAGGCGCCGGATGAAGAAGCGGGATGGGTCATGGATCTCGTGGATGGGGCCTGCGTGAGTGAGGCCGGTGGAAGGATGAAAAAATTCTAGTGGCCTGCCTCGGGCCATCCGTGTCGCCGTTGTCGCATTCCCCGCATGAAATCACCCCCTGCCCCCTCCAAGCGAAGAAGGCCGCTCCAGTCGCGCTCGAAGGAGACTTCGCGCGCATTGCAGGAAGCCTTCGTGCAACTGCTGGTCGAGCGCGATTACGCCCGCGTGACGATCCGCGAGATCGTCATGGTGGCCGGCACCGGCCTCGGCAGCTTCTACCAATACTTCGCCAGCAAGGACGAACTGGCCCGCACCTGCATCCACCTGCGCACCAAGGCGCTGCTGCAGGCGATGCGCGATGCCGTCAACGAGAACGCCGGACGGCCACTGCCTGACATCGTCGACGCCATGCTCGAATCACAGCTCGCCGCCGTGCGAGAGCGACCGCGGGAATGGGGTGTGCACTTCCTGCTGGAGCGGCACCTCTCGGGTCCCGAGGCCTATCGCAAGATGTACGGCCAGTTCATCGACGAATGGGTCCATGCCTTCGACGCCAGCAGCGGCCTGCCGCCCACCTTTCCGAAGCAGGAGGCCGCGCAGGTCAGCCAGGCCATCCTCTATGAACTGGTGGCCGCCACGCACATCCGCCTCGCTGACAAGCCCGATCTCGCGTTGCTGGAGCGACAGTGCCGCGACGCGCTGCATGGCTACCTCGGGCGCGTTGCGTCGCAGTGCGGCGCGGGAAAAACCTGAACAAGCGCTGCGATACACACGTCCAGAAGCCGCCGCGCCATTCGTCTTCGCCTGCCTCACGCCCTGGGAAACGCCAGCGGCACGCCACCGCATCCGGAGGCCCGAACCTGAACATTCCCCAGGGCGTTTTTCCCTAGACTTGTCCCAGCACCATCACAACATCGAGGCAACGCATGTCCTGGCAAACACACGAGGTCAGCAACCAGTTCGACGAACTGCAAGACTACAACCTGTTCACGACCGACACCCCCCTGCGCGAGGCGCTGTCACGCGCAGGCGCCGACTGGGCCGTGCCGCAGATGACGGCCTTCGGCGAGACGCTGGGCAAGGCCGAGACCTGGCAGCTCGGCGCCGATGCCAACAAGTACAAGCCCGAGCTCGACGCCTTCGATGCACGCGGTCGCCGCATCGACAGCGTCGCTTTCCACCCGAGCTGGCACCAGCTCATGGCGCTCTACCGCGGCGAAGGCCTGATCTCGCTGCCCTTCCGCGACGAGCAGCAGCGCGGTCGCTGGGCCACCTGGGCCGCGGGCTTCTACCTGAACGGCCAGGTCGAGGCCGGCGTGCTCTGCCCCGCCACCATGACGCAGGCCGCGATCCCGGTCATCCGCAAGGAACCGGCGCTGTGGGAGAAATACGCGGCCAAGCTGATGAGCAACGAATACGATCCGCGCGACATCCCCATGGACCAGAAGAAGTCGATCTGGATCGGCATGGGCATGACAGAGAAGCAGGGCGGATCGGACGTGCGCGCCAACACCACCACCGCCACGCCGGTGGGCCTGGGCGGGCGCGGGGGTGAATACCTGATCCGCGGTCACAAGTGGTTCTTCTCGGCGCCGATGTGCGATGCGCACCTCGTGGTCGCGCGCACTCAGGAAGGCGGTCATTCCTGCTTCTTCGTGCCGCGCTGGCGGCCGGACGGCAGCAAGAACCCGGTGCGCATCCAGCGCCTCAAGGAGAAGCTCGGCAACCGCAGCAACTCCAGCAGCGAAGTCGAGTTCCAGGACGCACTCGGCATCCTGATGGGCGAGGAAGGCCGCGGCATCCCGACCATCATCGAAATGGCCACCTTCACGCGGCTGAACTGCGTCGTCGGCAGCTCCGCCTTCCTGCGCCAGGCCGTGGCGCAGGGCGTGGGCTACGCGCGCAAGCGCAAGGTGTTCGGGCGCCTGCTGGTCGAGCAGCCGCTGATGCGCGCCGTGCTGGCCGACCTGGCGCTGGAAAGCGAAGCCGCGCTCGCGATGTCGATGCGGCTGGCCGAAGCCTTCGAGCACGGCGAGGAGCCGGGCCAGCGCTTCTGGAAGCGCGTGATGACGCCGGCAGCCAAGTTCTGGGTCTGCAAGCGCGCGGTGGAGGTGTCGGGCGAGGCGATGGAGATCTTCGGCGGCAACGGCTACGTAGAGAACGGCCCGATGGCCCGCATGTTCCGCGAGGCGCCGGTCAATTCGATCTGGGAAGGCTCGGGCAACGTCATGTGTCTGGACGTGATGCGCGGCATCGGGCGCGATCCGGAAGGCGCGCATGCGCTGCTGCACGAGTTGGCCGCCGATGCAAGGGGCGATGCGCGGATCCTCGGTGAGTTGAAGGCCCTCGGCGAGATGCTGATGCAACCGCCCGAACAGCTTGAAGCGCTGGGCCGCCAGTTCACTCAGCGGCTGGTGCTCGTGGCGCAGGCCACGCTGCTGCGCAAGACCGCTCCTGAGACCGTCTCCGAAGGCTTCATCGCGACGCGCCTGGACCCGCAATGGGGCCGTGTCGTCGGTGCGATCGACACGCGCAAGCTGGACGTCGCCGCGCTTCTGGCGCGCGCCTTGCCGGAATAAGGCGCGGTATCGAGGCGCCTGCGGCGCCTTTCCTCCGTTGAGCGCATGGCTCCCGTTGGGTCTCGTGCGTTCGCCCGACGGACTGCGCTGTGCCCGACACAGCCTTGCCACGCGTCAACGAAAACGAAAGTACGCGCATTGGTGGCAAAGTCGCGGCACCCGCCTGGAATGGCGGGTACCTGCTGGCCAGTCCGACACGCAAGGAGGAAACATGAAAAGAACGATCACCGCCGCCATCACGGCCCTCATGGCAAGCGCCGCCATCGCGCAGGGACCGGCGGCACCGCCTGACCCCGCAGCCAGCGACCCCATCGCCCTAGGCTGGATGCAGGGCTCGCCGCCCGCGCCCGACAAGACCGTGCACTGGGTCGACGGCAGCTTCTACAAGTTTCCGGCGACACGCTGGTCCTTCGCGCACTGGAACCAGCTCATCCCCGCCTCCGACATCTGGCGCGGCGACGGCAGGGTCGCCGCATTGCCGCGCGCCGAGCGCAAGGACATCGCCGGCATCAGCTTCCAGCCCGCCAACGGCGGCGCCACCATGACCTGGGAGCAGGCGCTCGCCGCGAACTACACCGACGCCATCGTCGTGCTGCACCGGGGCCGTATCGTCTACGAAAAATACTACGGCGCAATGTCGCCGCAGACGCGCCACATCGCGATGTCGGTGACCAAGTCCTTCATCGGCACGCTGGGCGAGATGCTCGTGGCCGAGGGCAAGCTCGACCCCGCCGCCAAGGTCGTGCAATACATCCCCGAGCTGAAGGACTCTGGCTACGCCGAGGTCACCGTGCGGCAGGTCATGGACATGACCACCGGCGTCAAGTTCTCCGAGAACTACGCCGACACCAGTTCCGAGATCTGGACCTATGCGCGTGCCGGCGGCGTGCTGCCGCGCCCGGCCGGCTACAGCGGGCCGCAGAGCTTCTACGAGTTCGCCAGGACCGTGCAGAAGGACCCCGATGCCGCCGCGGGCGCCTTCCGCTACCAGACCGTCAACACCGACGTGCTGGGCTGGCTGATCCGCCGCGTGACGAACAAGACGATTGGCGAACTGCTCTCGGAACGCTTCTGGACCAAGCTCGGCATGGAGCGCGACGCCATGATCGCAGTCGACCCCAGCGGCAACGAGTTCGCCGGTGGCGGCCTGATCCTGACCGCGCGCGACATGGCCCGCTTTGGCGAGATGATGCGCAAGGACGGCAAGTTCAACGGCCAGGCGATCCTCCCCAAGGCCGTCGTCGACACCATCCGCAAGGGCGGCGACAAGGAGGTCTTCGCGCGCGCCGGCTATGCCGCCCTGCCCGGCTGGAGCTATCGCGACATGTGGTGGGTCTCGAACGACGACCACGGCGTGTTCGCCGCCCGCGGCGTGCACGGGCAGACCATCTACATCGATCCCAAGGCCCAGGTCGTGATCGCGCGTTTCGCCTCGTCGCCGCAGGCTGCCAACGCCGTGACGGACCCGGTCATGCTGCCGGCCTACCGCGCGGTAGCAGATCACCTCATGCGTCGATAGGCACCCTTGGAGAGAATCGCGCCGTGAAACCGCACCGCTCGCCAGACCGCCACTACCCCGAGAAAACCGCGTTCGTGCGCGCACAGTTGCGCGCGGGACGCCGGGTCTCCGAACTCGCCAACCAGCTCTACCGCGAGGGCACCCACGCCGCCCAGATCATGCTGATCTTCCACCAGGCTACCCACGCGACCCTTGACGAGCTCAAGGGCTTCGGCCGCTGGTGGGGCATGGGCGGCGTCACCGACGCTGACGCCTTCGATGACTGGGCGAGGGAGGTGTTCGGCGATCCGCCGCGCCTCACCTAGGCTACTGCTCCGCCTCGACCGGCTCCGCGATCGCCAGCAACGCCTCCGCCGTACGCTGCGCGGCGCCTCGGTTCGATGACGAGAAGGCCAGCGCGGCCTGCACCATCGCCTCGTGCTTGACCGGGTCGGCCACCAGTTGCACCGCCAGCTTCACCGCCTGCTCCATGTCGTTGGCACGCAAGGATGCGCCCGCAGCCAGCGACAGCTCTGCGGCTTCCGCGAAGTTGAAGGTCGACGGGCCCATGACGACAGGACAGCCGCAGGCCGCCGCCTCGATCAGGTTCTGCCCACCCAGCGGCTCGAAGCTGCCGCCGAGCAGCGCCACATGCGCCAGCCCGTAGTACAGCGCCATCTCGCCGAGCGAATCGCCGAGCCAGATCTCCGCGTCGCCCTGATCCTGATCGGCAGCGCTGCGGCGCGCCACCTTGAAGCCGTTGGCCTCAACCAGCGCAGCCACTTCGTCGAAACGCTGCGGATGGCGCGGCACGATCATCCATTGCACGTCATGCACGCGCTTGGAGATCGACCGGATGGCCGTGTGCTCGGGCGGCACCGGCGCGGTCGCGCCGAAGCGCTTGAGCACTTCGAGCAACTGTTGCTCCTCACCGTCGCGCGAACTCGCGAACACGATCACCGGCTTGGGCAGGTTGGCCCGCAGGTTGGCCGCGGTCGCAAGCTGTCGCGGTTCCGGCGCGGCATCGAACTTCATGTTGCCGAAGATGCCGGTCACCTTGGCGCCCAGCGACACCAGCCGATGCGAGTCGGCCTCGGTCTGCGCCCACACTGCGCGCAGCGACGAATAGGCGGGACGCGCAAGCCAGCCCAGGCGCTCGGCCGAGGCCAGCGACTTGGCATTGAGCCGCGCATTGGCCAGCACCAGCGGAATGCCGCGCTCGGCGCAGGCGGCCGTCATCTCGGGCCAGACCTCGGTCTCCATCAGCACGCCGATGCGGGGCGAGAAGCGGTCCAGGAAGCGCGCCACGGCAGCGGGCGTATCCCAGGGCTGCCAGACCTGGACATCGCCCGGTTGCAGCAGCTTGGCGCCTTCGTCGCGGCCCGTGGCGGTGCCATGGGTCAGCAACAGGCGAATCCCCGGCGCCTGCCGGCGCAGCTCCTCGATGAGGATGCCCGCGGCACGCGCCTCGCCGAGCGAGACGGCATGGATCCAGCACCAGTCGGTGCCGCCGGGTGTGGTGGGGTAATGGCCGAAGCGCTCTTCCACCGCGACCGCATAGCCGGGTTCGGCGACGGCGCGGCGGCGGAGCTTCCGGCGCAGCAATGGCTGCATGAGCCAGGTAACAACGCCATAGAGGCGCAGGGACAACGAACGCACTGTGGGTGTTTTTCTTCTTGTTCGTTGCGGTCAGTGGGCGGCTTCAGCCAGCTTCGCGTCGGGCTTGACGGTCTTGAGCAGCGTCAGCATCGTGTCCTGGATGCGATGCAGCGCCGCATCGGTCTGGCCCTCGAAGCGCATCACCAGCACCGGCGTGGTGTTGGAGGCGCGGATCAGGCCGAAGCCATCCGGCCAGTCGACGCGCAGGCCGTCGATGGTCGAGACCTTTGCGGGCGCATCGAAGCGCGCCGTCTTCACCAGCGTATCGACCAAGCCATGCGGCTCGCCTTCGGCGCAGGCCACGTTGAGCTCGGGCGTGGAGAAGCTGGTCGGCAGGCCGTTGAGCACGGCATTGGCATCGGGACTCTTGCTCAGGATCTCTAGCAGGCGGCAACCCGCGTAGGTGCCGTCGTCGAAGCCGAACCAGCGCTCCTTGAAGAAGATGTGGCCGCTCATCTCGCCACCGAGGGGCGAATTCACTTCCTTCATCTTCGCCTTGATGAGCGAATGGCCGGTCTTGTAGATCATGGCCACGCCGCCGGCCGCCTCGATCGCGGGGCCGAGGCGCTGCGAACACTTCACGTCGTAGATGATCGCGCCGCCCGGCACGCGCGAGAGCACGTCCTCGGCGAACAACTGCATCTGGCGGTCCGGGAAGATGTTCTGGCCGTCCTTGGTGACGATGCCGAGGCGGTCGCCATCGCCGTCGAAGGCCAGGCCCAGTTCGGCGTCGCCGGCCTTCAGCGCGGCCATCAGGTCGCGCAGGTTCTCTGGCTTGCTAGGATCAGGGTGATGGTTGGGGAAGTTGCCGTCGACTTCGCTGAAGAGCTCGGTCACTTCGCAGCCGAGCGCACGGAAGATCGCCGGGGCCGTGGCACCCGCGATGCCGTTGCCCGAATCGACCACGATCTTCATCGGCCGCGCGAGCTTGACGTCGCCGACGATGCGCTGCACGTAGGCCGGCACCACGTCGACCTCGCGCACGCTGCCGCCAGGGGCGAGCACGGCATTGCCGGCTTCCATCGTGAGGCGCAGCCCCTGGATCTCGTCGCCGTAGATGGCTCGGCCGGCGAGGATCATCTTGAAGCCGTTGTAGTCCTTCGGGTTGTGGCTGCCCGTGACCTGGATGCCGCTGGTGCACAGCGTGTGCGCGGCGAAGTAGAGGATGGGCGTGGTGACGGCGCCGACGTCGATCACTTCGACGCCGGTGGCCACCAGGCCGCGAATGAGTGCGGCGCTGAGGGAGGGGCCGGACAGGCGGCCATCGCGGCCCACGGCCACGGCCTTTTCGCCGGCTGCGCGCGCCGCGCTGCCGAAGGCGCGGCCAAGGGCCTCGGCCACGTCGACATTGAGCGTGCTGGGCACGACGCCGCGAATGTCGTAGGCCTTGAAAATCGAAGCGCTGAGTTGCATGGATGGTTCCCGGCTGATCTTTGAAAAAGCGAACGGCGGATTCTAGGCCTTTGGTTCGCGAGGATGATGTCCGAAAACGGCTACTCGCAGAGTGGGAGAGTCGTATCATTCCCCTATGTCAAACCCCTCCGCAACCGCCCTGGAAAGCGATGCCTGCTATCTGGCGATGAAGACGCACGATGCGCGCTTTGACGGGACATTTTTCACGGCAGTGACTTCTACCGGCATCTATTGCCGGCCGGTGTGCCGCGTGAAGCTGCCGCGGCGCGAGAACTGCCTGTTTTTCCGGCATGCGGCGCAGTGCGAAGCCGAGGGCTTTCGGCCCTGCCTGCGCTGCCGGCCCGAACTGGCGCCACGCGCCGCAAGCTGGTCCACCGAGGACGCCTCCCGCATCCTCGCCTTGCAGGCCGCGAGGCTGATCGACGAGCCCGATGCATGGGCCGAGGACGGGCCCGGCGCGGCGCAGATTGCGGAGCGGCTGGGCGTCAGCGACCGGCACCTGCGGCGCATCTTCGAGGCGCAGTTCGGCGTGTCGCCTTTGCAGTATTTGCAGACGCGGCGGCTGCTCGCAGCCAAGCAACTGATCGCCGATACCCATTTGCCGATGACGCAGGTGGCGCTGGCCAGCGGCTTTGCCAGCGTACGGCGCTTCAACGCGGCCTTCCTGGCGCACTACAAGCTCAACCCCAGTGCATTGCGACGCGCGGGTGGCAGCCGCGAGGGCCGGCCAATCGAGGTGCGGCTTGGGTATCGACCACCGTACGACGAGGCGGCCATGCTCGGCTTCTTCGAGCGCCGGGCGCTGGGTGAGGTCGAGGTGGTTTCGGCCGGCACACTCGCGCGCACGCTGCGCATCGTGCAGGGTGGACGCACGCATGCGGGCTGGCTGCAATTGCGCTTCGATGCCGAGCGCGAGCAGGTGCTGCTGTCGGTGAGCGATTCGCTGGCCGCGGTGCTGCCAGTGGTCATCAGCCGGGTGCGCGGCATGCTCGATCTCGACGCCGACCCGATTGCGATCAACGCCGCCTTGCATGCGCACTTCCCGCAAGGCGACGGGCTGCGTGTGCCGGGCACGCTGGACGGCTTCGAACTTGCGGTGCGCGCCGTGCTGGGCCAGCAGATCACTGTCGCGGCGGCGCGCACGTTGGGCGCGCGGCTGGTCGCGGCCTTCGGCGAGCCGATTGAGACGCCGGTGAAGGGACTGGGGCGGCTCTTCCCGACGCCGGCCGCCATTGCGGCCGCGAGCGGTGATGCGCTGGGACAACTCGGAATCGTCAGGCAACGCCAGGCCGCGTTGCAGGCGGTGGCGCGCGAAGTGGCGGAAGGCCGCTTGGCCCTGCATGCCGGCGCCGACGTGCCCAGCACGCTGGCCGCGCTGCAAGCCCTGCCCGGCATCGGCGACTGGACCGCCCAATACATCGCGATGCGCGCGCTGCGCTGGCCCGATGCCTTTCCCGCTGGCGACGTGGCCTTGCAGAAGGCGCTCGGCGTGACCGGCGCCAAAGCCGCGCACGAAGCCTCGCTCGGCTGGCGGCCCTGGCGCAGCTATGCGGTGCTGCGTGCCTGGCATTCACCGCCTCCGGCTTCGACAACTTCGACGAACACCATCGCGCCCGCAACGAGCGCCTCAACCTGATCGAGCACCCTCATGAAATTCAAGAACCCCGCAGCCGTCCGCTGCACCCACATCGACAGCCCGCTCGGCGGCATCACGCTCGCCGCCACCGACAACGGCCTCGCCGGCTTCTGGTTCGACGGGCAGAAGCACTTGCCCGACATGCGCGGCTGGCAAACCGACGACGCGCATCCGATGCTGCGCGAGGCCGCAAGCCAGGTCCGCGACTACTTCTCCGGCAAGCGCGCCGACTTCGACCTGCCACTCGACCTGTCGCATGGCACCGACTTCCAGCAGGCCGTGTGGAAGGCGCTGTGCACCATCGCGCCCGGCGCGACCACCACCTATGGCGCGCTGGGCGCAGGCATCGGCAAGCCCACGGCGGTGCGCGCGGTGGGCGCGGCCGTCGGGCGCAATCCGATCAGCGTGATCGTGCCCTGCCATCGCGTGCTGGGCGCCGATGGCGGGTTGACCGGCTACGCGGGTTCGCTGGAACGCAAGAGTGCATTGCTCGCACTCGAGGGCGCCCTGTGATCCAAGCCACCCGGAAGAAATCTCGCCGCTGGGTTGTCGACCTCGTCCTGCTGGGCGCGCTGTGGGGCGCGTCCTTCCTGTTCATGCGCATCGGCGCGGCGGAATTTGGCGCACTGCCGACGGCCGCGGTGCGCGTCGGCATTGCCACGCTGTTCCTGTTGCCCATCCTGCTCCTGACGCGGCAGGGCCCGGCGCTGGCACAGCACTGGAAGCCGATCCTGCTCATCGGCGTGGCGAACTCGGGCCTGCCTTTCGCGCTCTTCTGTTTTGCGTTGCTGAGCCTGAGCAGCGGCCTGGCCGCGGTGCTCAACGCCACGGTGCCGATGTTCGGCGCGTTGGTCGCATGGGCCTGGTTTCGCGACCGGCCGGACAACTCGCGGCTGGTGGGGCTGGCGGTGGGCTTCATCGGCGTGGCCTTGCTGGCGAGCCGCAGCGAGGCGCCGCACACGGGTGGCCCGGGCGACTCGGCGAGCGCGCAACTGCTGGGCGTGGTGGCCTGCCTGGGCGCGTGCCTGAGCTACGGCATTGCGGCCAGCGCGACGCGGCGCTACCTCGCCGGCATCCCGTCGCTGGCCACGGCCACGGGCAGCCAGATCGGCGCGACGCTGTTCCTTGTGCTGCCGGCCATCTGGCTCTGGCCTTCGCATATGCCGAGCCTGCATGCCTGGCTGGCGCTCACGGCGCTCGGCATCTTCTGCACCGGGGTGGCCTACATCCTGTTCTTCCGGCTCATCGCCGAGGCCGGGCCGGCCCGCGCGCTGACCGTGACCTTCCTGGTGCCGGTGTTCGCGGTGGTGTACGGCGCGGTGTTCCTGCACGAGCCGGTGACGATGTGGATGCTGCTGTGCGCGGCGGTGATCGTCTGCGGCGTGGCGCTGTCGACCGGGATCGTCAAGCTGCCATTGGGCGGCGCGGCCGTGAAGCAGGCGTAGCGGCTACAACGCCCCCACCACCACGTTCACGCTGAACGCCAGCACCAGCATGTTGAACGCGAAGGACAGCACGCTGTGGATCAGCGTGATGCGCCGCATCGCCGGCGAGAGGATCTGCACGTCGGAGACCTGCGAGGTCATGCCGATCACGTAGGAGTAGTACATGAAGTCGGCGTAGTCGGGCGGCGCGGTGCCGGGGAAGTCCAGGCCGTGGTTGTCCGGCTTGCGCGTCTTCTCCTGCTGGTAGTAGCGGTGCGCGTAGTGGAAGGCGTAGATCGTGTGGATCATGAGCCATGACTCGGCCAGGGCGACCATGGCCAGCACGATGTGCGCGCCCCGCTCCAGCCCGGCGAGCAGCTTGACCTGCTGCAACAGCATCGCGATCGCGGCGACGCTGAAGGCGATCACCGTCAGCATGGTCAGGAGCAGGATCAGGTTGGGCTGGTCCAGCGACTGGGCACGCTCCCGCGTCTGCTGCGCATCGAAGCTGTGGGCCAGCCACCAGGCGAGCGCGAGATACACCGCGACGCCCACCACCCACCCGAGCAGCCCGCGCGCCATGCCGTTGATGAGCGGTGACGGGATCAGCGCCACCGCAACGCCGACCGCGGCGCCGTAGCTCAATCGTTGGATGCCTGTGGTGGTGGAGAGGTGCTTGCGCATTCGGCCGACTGTAGCGCCGCCCGCCGGGGAGCGTCATGCGGCGGCGCGTCATCCGCCATTCGCGCATTCGCCCGCGAGCCGGCCCAGCGTGGCCAGCGCACGTTCGCTGCGCGCATCCCATGCATGGCCGTAGTTGAGGCGCAGGTGATGGGCGAAGCCACCCGTCGCCGAGAACACCGGCCCCGGCGCGATGCTGATGCCGAGGGCGAGCGCACGTCGATGCAGTTCGAGCGCATTCACCTGCTGCGGCAACTCGACCCACATGAAGTACCCGCCCAGCGGCCGGGTCGCGCGCGTGCCCTCGGGAAAGTGATGGCCGACCGCCTGCGCAAAGGTCGCCTGCTGCATCGCCAGCGTCTGCCGCAGCTTGCGCAGGTGCTTGTCGAAGCCGCCTCGCTCCAGGTAGCTCGCGAGCGCGAGTTGCGTTGGAACCGAGGTGTTCAGCGTGGTCGTCAATTTGCGTCGGGCCACGTCGCGGGCAAAGCGCCCCGGCGCGGCCCAGCCGATGCGATAGCCGGGCGCCAGGCTCTTCGAGAAGGACGAGCAGTGCAGCACCAGGTCTTCGGTATCGAAGGCCTTGGCGGGCACGGGTTGCTTGTCGCCGAAGTAAAGCTCGGCATAGACATCGTCTTCGATCAAGGGCAAGCCATGGCGCGTGAGCAGTTCGACCAGCGCCCTCTTCTTGGCGGTGGGCATGAGGCTGCCGAGCGGGTTCTGGAAGGTCGTCATGAGCCAGCATGCCGCCGGCTTGTGCCGCACGACCGCCTGTTCCAGCGCGTCCAGCTCGATCCCTTCCCGCGGATGCGTCGGCACTTCGATGGCCCGCAAGCCCATCCGCTCCAGCGCCTGCAACGCGGCATAGAAAGTCGGCGATTCGACGATCACCGAATCCCCGGGCTTGGTGACCGCGCCGAGGCACAGGTTGAGCGCCTCCAGCGCGCCATTGGTGATGACGATGTCGTCGGCCTGCACATTGACGCCATTGGCCAGGTAGCGCAGCGCGATCTGCCGGCGCAGGGCGACGCTGCCGGGCGTGAGGTCGTCCACCGTGCTCCAGGGGTCGAGCTTCTTCGCGGCCGACGCCAGGATCTGCCCCAGCCGGGGCAGGGGAAACAGCAGCGGGCTCGGAAAGGCGGAGCCGAACGGCACGACCTCGCGCGTCATGCTGGCCTCGAGGATGCTGAAGACATGCTCGCTGATGTCCAGCGCCACCGATTCGCCATCGGGCTGCGAGCTCAACTCAGCCTCCGGCGGCGCCGCGCGCGACCCGCCCTCCGCCACGTAGTAGCCCGACCGGTCCCTGGCGCGAATCAGGCCACGCGCCTCCAGCAGGTAGTACGCCTGGAAGACCGTCGACGCGCTGACGCCGCGGCTTTCGCCCGTGCGTCGCACCGACGGAATGCGGTCGCCGACGCGCAGCGTGCCGCTGCGAATGGACGCCTCGATGTCGGCAGCGAGGGCTTCATAGCGCTTGAGAGGCGATGCGGAATCCATGGCCGCCGACTCTATCTGCTATGCCCGATCCGGCAGAAACTGCATCTGTTCATTTGGGCCGGTTCAGGCCACAGTCATGCCATGTCAAATCTCTTGCGGTGGGTCGGTGCGTTTCTCCTTTCCAGCAGTCTCCTGGCGGCCCCGGCCATGGCGGCTTCGCCTCCGGACACCATCGCCCAGCGCGTGGCCGCCTGCATCGCCTGCCACGGCCGTGAGGGAGCGACCACCGGCGCCGGCTACTTCCCTCGCCTCTCCGGCAAGCCGGCCGGCTACCTCTACAACCAGTTGCGCAGCTTCCGCGACGGCCGCCGCTTCAACAGCGACATGGTCTGGATGGTGCGACACCTGTCGGACGACTATCTGCGCGAGATGGCCGAGTACTTTGCCGGGCTCGACCTGCCCTACCCGCCCGTCCCGCAGACCACCGATGCCAGCGACGCGACGCTGAAGCGCGGCCGGCAACTGGCCCTGGAAGGCGATGCGACGCGCGGCATCCCGGCCTGCGTGCAATGCCATGGCGCCACGCTGACCGGCGTGCAGCCTGCCCTGCCCCCGCTGGTCGGCCTGCCGCGCCTTTATGTGTCCTCGCAACTTGGCGCTTGGCTCACGCAGGACCGGCATGCGCTCGCGCCGGACTGCATGGCCGAGATCGGCCGCAAGATGACGACCGCCGACATCAACGCGGTGGCCAGTTGGATCGCGCTGCAACCGATGCCTGCCGACAACAAGCCCGCGGCTTCGTTGCCCGCGCCGTTGCCGCTGCGCTGCGGCGGGATGGAGGCGAAGTGATGCGGCGCCTTGCATGGATCCTGGTGACGCTCGCGCTGTTGCTCGCGGCCCTTGCGGTGGTGGTGTGGCAACTGAACCTTCGCGGGGAAGAACCTCTCGCCTCGATCGCCAGCTTCACTGCCACACCCCAGCAAGTCGAACGCGGCCGCTACCTGGCACTGGCCGGCAACTGCGCCGGCTGCCACACCACGCGCGGCGGCGAGCCCTATGCCGGCGGCGTCGCCATCGACACGCCCTTCGGCACCGTGTTTTCGAGCAACCTCACACCGGACAAGACGCATGGCATTGGCGACTGGAACGCTGCACACTTCTGGCGCGCGATGCACAACGGCCGCTCGAAGGATGGCCGCCTGCTGTACCCGGCCTTTCCGTACCCGAACTTCACCAAGGTCACGCGCGAGGATTCCGACGCGATCTACGCCTACCTCCAGCAAGGCGTGGCCCCATCGCCGCGCC
Organism: Variovorax robiniae; assembly: GCF_037889955.1. Lineage (NCBI taxonomy): Bacteria > Pseudomonadati > Pseudomonadota > Betaproteobacteria > Burkholderiales > Comamonadaceae > Variovorax > Variovorax robiniae. Next base: position 5,244 of record NZ_JBBKZS010000026.1, on the reverse strand, counting down.
CCAACGACGTGCACCGACTGCGCTTCCCCTACGACACGCAGGCCGCGCTCGCCGTGTGGCGCGCGCTGTCCTTCAAGCCCGAGCCCTTCGCGCCCGATGCCTCGAAACCGGCGGAGTGGAACCGCGGCGCCTACCTGGTCGAAGGCCTCACCCACTGCATCGCCTGCCACGGCACGCGCAATGTGCTCGGCGCGACAGAGCAGGAGCGCGGACTTTCAGGCGGATCGATCCCTGTCGAGAACTGGTATGCGCCGTCGCTGACCTCCTCGCGCGAGGCCGGTGTCTCCGACTGGGACGCAGGACAGATCGTGGCGCTGCTGCAGACCGGCCGGTCCGCACGCGGCGCGGTCATGGGGCCAATGGCCGATGTGGTCTATCGCAGCACGCAGCACCTGAGCGAGGCGGACCTTCATGCGATGGCGGCCTACCTGAAGGCATTGCCGGGCCCCGGCGCCGCTCCCGCGCAGGCGCCGGCTCAAGCGATCCGCCGCGACCCTGGTGTGATGGCCACTGGCCAGAAAGTCTTCGACCAGCGCTGCGCCTACTGCCACGGCGACAAGGGCGAAGGCGCGCCCGGCGCCTACCCGCCGCTCGCAGGAAATCGCGTGGTGCTGATGGACTCGCCGGTCAACCTGATCCAGATCGTGCGGCACGGCGGCTTCCTGCCGGCGACCGCGGGCAATCCGCGCCCCTACGGCATGCCGCCCTTCCGCCAGGCGCTGGACGACAACGAGGTGGTCGCGGTGCTGAGCTACATCCGCGGCGCCTGGGGCAACAACGCGCCGCCGTTGACCGCGCAGGACGTGCTCAAGCGCTGATGGGGTTTTTTTCCGCAGGCGCGGCCGGCATGTTGACCAGCATGGCACCCCGCGCGAACGGGTCGGACACCGATGCGACCATTACGTGCTGCTGGTGCTCCTTTGCCAGGTGACACGCCAGCGCCAGGCCGACCAGTTCGCTCGCCGCGCCCATGTGCCCGCAGGTGATGCCGGTCGACAGGTTGTTCTCGTCGAATGCGACATGGGGGAGGCGGTCTTGCAGGAGCCTAGCCACTTCGGTCACGCGTGATGCGCGATGGTCGGCATCGCTCACAACCCACTCGATGGTCGTGGCTTCGATCGCGGATGCCTCGGACAGGCGTCCGGCGAGTTCGGCTAGCGCGGTGGCGCGCGAGACGGTGGAAGCGTCGGCCGATGATTCGAGTTGGCCGAATACGGGACGCGCGACTTGTGGCGCCTCGGCGCTGGCAAAACGCAAATCCTTCACTCCGGTCAGCAGCAGGCCGGCGCTGGCCTCGCCCGGCATCAGCCCATTGCGGCGTGCCGTCGAGAACAAGGTGCCGCGTGCATCCCATTGCGCCACACACGCATCGGAGATTGTTGACTCCGCCGCCACCACGATCCAGAGCGCAGGCCTCTGCGGCTCCCGATTGAGCGCGAGGCTGATGCGATCGATCAAGGTCCAGCCGGTGGTGCCAGCATCGTTGCGGAGGTAGTCGACCGACCACGCATGCGACGGGCTCTCGCCGGCACAGATATGCTGCACCCATTGCGCCGCGAGCAGTCGCTCCTGCTCGGTCCACTCGCCCGGAAGCAACAGGGAGATGCGGAGGGCCGGGGCTTCGACGGGGCTCCTGGACCTCGATGGATTGCCGTTGCCCGGCGACATTGACTGCGGTTGCGTCGCAAGGAGCATCTCGTCTGCCTGGGGCAGCAAGTCGGCCAGCGTCTCGCTCATCGCCTGGATCGAACGAAGGCGATCGTCGGCCAGCATGGCCACGTCGATCTCGGCGGACTTGGCCAATCGCATCTCAGCCAGATCGTCGCGCAGCTCATCCACTTCAAGGTCCGCGATGCGAGCCGCAAAGATCGGAAAACCTGCGTCGTTCTTCAACTCGGTATCGGGGCCGACACTCTTCCCCTCCGCCAGCATCGCGGCCAGTTCGTCCGCCGAGGCGCCGCCCGGCGAGCGCAGGCTGGACGCGAGCACGCTGAGGCGGAAGCGGGCCTCCTCGGCATCGGTCTTGTGGGGATCGCCTAGCGTGGCGCCGCCCCCCGGGGCCTGCCCCTTCGCCGCAGCTTTCGGAGCCGGGTTCGACGCAGCCGCCGCGACGCCGGCTCGCACCTTGCTCACGCCCCAAGCGCTCAACACCAAGGCGAGCGGCGCCACCAGCAGCCAACCCACCACATCACCCGTACTCGGCATGCGCGCCGTCGACTGCCAGTAGACGTACATCGTCCCCCAGACGAGGCCGAACGCCGCCATCACCAGCAGCGCCGGCTTGATCACTCGCGAAAACATGAAAGAAGAAAAATGGAGAGCGCGTCGAGGCGGCTATTCCGAAGAGGAATCGAACTGGCTGGCCAGCAAGAGCGAGCCGCAAGCGGTCGTGTCATGGTGACGCGCCACGCGTCGCCCATCGATCTCGACATAGGGGCTCGCCGTGACGATCGGATTGATCCCGTGCCCCGGAATCGGACACTTCACCAAGTCGCCGATGCGCGCCACGCGCTTCTCGTCTGTGAAGGTGTTCTCAGATGCGGTGATCACGACACCGCCGTGGTTGGTCTTATCGCCCAACAGGATGAATGGTCTGTCCATTTTTTTGTCTGCTCCCTTGACTGTTTGATTGTTGTGGCCGCGACGCCTGCGACTTCTCGGCGTCGGCGTTTTCTGCGGCCTACCGACCAGCACCAGCCTTTGCTTCACGCAAAGCATCTTCGGTACCCCAATGGGTCAGCAATTCGATCTCGTCCGCCTTGCTAAGTTTGCCTTCGGCCCGGTAGGCCATGGCCGTCATCACGGCGCCGGTCTGCACGGGCTTTTCCTCCGGCTCGCCGATGCCGCTGTCACTCTGCCATTCCTTCGGGAATCTCGGCCATGAGCAGGTGACTTGGCTGAGCATGTGGTAAGCGGTCTCCATCACACCCGGGCGCTGTTCCAGCTTGTATTGACTCCTGCTGGGCTTGCCGCAGAACGTACTGTATTCCTGCGGAAGATACTTGTGGACACCTTCGCGACCAGGGCCGTACTCCATATAGCAACGAATGTATTCCCAAACGGAGGAAGCTTTCTGCTGCATTTGCAACGTCGGCCCCACAAATACGGCGTCTTCCCCTTGCGCTTGCGGGTCCGTCGGATCGGCGGGAGGCGAATACAAAATCAATGAGTAATACGCTGCCTTGCCGGGAGCGGCATTTTTTCGGGCTAGAAGGTCATACCCGTCCATATCCAAAATCGCACACAGACGATCCCATTCCAAGACGCCGTTGCCGCCGCAGCTTTTGGGCCGCAACACGTAGACCTTGCGCGTCAGGCGATTGAAACGAATACGACCACGCGCATAGGTAAAGAAGCATGTGCCGACACCCATGATGTCGAACCAAAGCCACAGCAAGACACCACAGCCCAAGGACAAAGGGAACAGGAGAAGCCAACCGAACCAGACAAAAACTGAGCGCGCGTCGAAGGCGCCGAACCATAGAAAGATCATCTCGCCGGTGAACAATGGAAGCACAGCGAATCCATAGAACCCCCAGAAAATCATCAGGCAGGGCAGCAGTACAAATACTGTCCCTATCCCAGCCTTCCACTGTTGCTCCCATCCCGAGTTGCACAGTTCTAGGTAGGCGTCGTTTTGTGCGTAGGCGCAGCGTCCAGGCAAGTCGACATCGACGACCTCACTTGGCTCATTCGTCAACCAAAGCCTTTTGCTACCGTCAGCCTGAATGCACTTGCGGCCTTCTGCCACCGAGCGCGAACGCGCCCGACGATAAACATGTTCGTTGGGGAACATAGTGAGTCCTCAACTCTTCGGCTGTAGTTCAGCCCGAACGTTGGCGAACTTCTGCAAAGTGTCTTGCAGGTTAGCGTGGTTGGGCTTCTTTGCCTTGTTGAGCGGGCAATCTGTGAGCCAGTTGACCCATTCCCCTTCTTTGAGCCAAGCGATCGCGAGCACGGATCCGATCACCAATATCGCGCCAACCAACCCCAACACAGCCCCCAAAGATGCCGCGGCGATTCCAGCCACGGATATATCGAACGCAACAACAGCAGTTGCGGCGATGGTGAACACTGTTCCAAAAACGCTCGCAATCTGCGCAATCGCTAGAACATCTTGATTTCGCTGGATTGACAACTTCGCATCCATCCCATCAAACCAAACCGAAATCATCGCCGCCGGCAGCAAGAACTTAAAAGCCATCTTCTGCAGCGAGCGCAGTTGGGCTACGTTCAACGCATCCAGTCCAGCCACCAATGCCGGATCCTTGTACACATTGACGCCCCTGACCCCCTTGAAGATCGCTTCTTCGTAGGCCTTAGCGCGCCAGTCTGCGATCGAACCGATTCCCTGCAGAACATTTCCAACCAATTCTGTGGCCGCTCGGCCATCGGCATTGACGGCGACTTGACCGCCTTTGAGCAAGGCTGCACCCAAATCAAATAAGCCCGCGAACATCGCTGCCCGCGTGCCCGGCGCAGCGCGCGTGGCACGAGCCATGGCGGCCCTGCCAGCATTGCCCTTTTGGGCGCTGGCGACTGTGCCCAACTTGATCGCGCGTCCTGCCATTTGCGCGGCGCGTACATCGTTGGCGCGCAAGCCAAGGCGTTCGGATTCCTTCGCTATGGTGCTTCCCAGCGTCGCCGCGCCCGAGAGCGCCATGTAGCGAACCAACTGCGCTTCCTTCCCAGCGACTGGCAGGCTGTTGATGCCTTGAACCATCTTGACGCTCATCAGAGTCATGACGTGTGCAGGCCAAGCGAGCTTGCGCAGGGTGCTGCTTTGCGAAATGGACGGGAATGCCTCCATGAAGGCAAGCGCCTTGTCTCCCAATGCCACGCGACTGGCCATGAACTTGAGCTTGCTGGCCAAACTGTCCAAAAGCGGCAGGCTGGGGTCGGCGTCTGGAGCGGCAGCCGCCCTTTGATCTCTGTTGTCTTCCTCCGTCGCCTGCTTGAGCGCTGCGAGATAGGACTGGCTATTGAAGCAAAGGACACGCGAAAAAGCACTGTCGCCCCACAGATTCAATGATTCGAGCCATTTCTTGCCCCACGCGTTGCTTTCCGTGCCTGCAAGGCATTGGGCAAGTTGCAGACTCAGATTGGCGCCGCCGCCGGGTCGATCGACGTGGGGTGAGTGTCCGAGATTCCCCGTCATTGCCTGAGGCGGCCTGATCGACGAAGGTCAGCTCTCCCTTTTTCGGAGAGTTCAATGACAGATCAAGCAGGACCGGTCGAGACCGG
>NZ_JBBKZS010000025.1:0-73600 GCF_037889955.1 Variovorax robiniae | reverse complement strand
AAGGGGGAACGAGCTACAGTTATCCACAGTCGGCGTTCACGATGCCGGCCTCCGTCCCCGGGTCAAAGTTCAACCGGCAGGGTGGGTCAGAATTCAACCGGCGCCGACATGCGACCGCAGCAAGGTAAGCCTTGTGCTCGGGTCGCACGCGCAGACGCAGCTCGCCGGCGTCGGCGCGGTCCACGAGGTGAAATACGAAGATCATTCGAATGCTCCAAAGAGGTTGGTGGTGCGACGCACGAGCAGCGGCGGCCGAATGCTGAAAATCTTGAATGCGGCACCTTCGGTGCGCATCCGGATCCGGCACCGCACCCGGGTCGGACTCGACATGGACATCAGGCCGAAGCGCTGCGGGGAGATGCCACGCCCGCAGTTTGCGGCGCAGCAACGTTCGCTGCCGCAGGATTCAGCACGAAGCGGAAGTCCAGCGTGTAAAAGGGCACGTCGCTGGTGCCTCCATCGGGGGTCGCACCGGGCGGGTGTTCGATCCAATCGGCAATGAGAGATGAGCGCACGCCGAAGACGGCGTCCGAATCGAGGTACCGATCGCCGTTGCGAAACACGTGTGTGATGAGCCGGTCAAAGCCGGGGGCCGTGATCAAGAAGTGCAGATGCGCGGGCCGCCACGGGTGGCGGCCCAGTGCTTCAAGCATCCTGCCGACCGGCCCGTCGTGCGGGATTGGATAGGCCTCGGCGCGGATGGTCTTGAAATGGAAGTTGCCTTGGGCGTCGGCGATGAGCGTGCCACGGGCGCGATGTTCATGATCTCCACCGTCGCGGGCGTACTGCACGTCGTATTTGCCAGCGGCATCGGCCTGCCACACTTGCAGCTCGGCGTTTGGCACAGGTTGGCCGTCGGTGCCGATCACACTGCCACGAACAAAGCAGGGCTCACCTTCGGCGCCGTTGGCAACGTCCCCGCCAAGGGGAACCAAGGGCGATCCTTCGACATGGAACGGGCCGAACACGGTTGCCTCGGTGCAGCCCTGGGGCTTCTTGTTGTTCAGGGCGGTCACGAGCATCGACAGGCCGAGCGTATCGGACAGGAGGATGAATTCCTGGCGAACGTCAGTCGTGATGTGTCCTACTTCGGTCAGGAAGCGGATGCCTTTGAACCATTCTTCTTCCGTGAGCTCCACTTCGCGGGCGAAAGAGTGAATGTGCTGCACCAGGCTGGTCATCAGGGTTCGAACCCGCGCGTCCTTGGCGTCAGCGTGCATCGCGATCACAGCACGCGTGATGTTGTCTTCGTCCAGATTTCGCACCGGGTTCTCCTGATTCCTTGACTGCGGAGAACTATAGAAATCGCGTCACGGCGCACCAAGGGTCCCTGGCGGAAACATCGTTTCCACCGGCAGGAAAACAAAGGGTTTCCCCTTAAAGCGCGAACAACGGTATCAACGAGTCGTCACGACGATCTTTCCAGCAGCCGTGCCGTTCTCCATGGTGCGGTGGGCTTCCACGATGTCGTCGATGTGAAAGACTCGCCCTGCCGGCACCGGAAGGGCCCTGGCCGACACTTGGTCCACCAGATCTTGCAAGGGAGTCGCCATGAAGTCACCCACGGCGCCGGAATAGGTGGTCAGCGAGACCGAGGTGGGGATGACGTCCATAGGTGCGAAGTCTGCGAGCGACCATTCGTTTCCTACCATTCCCGCCATGCAGACGATGCCCGCCTCGCGCGTCGAATGCAACGAGTCCTTGAGTGTCGTGGTTCCAACCAACTCGAGGACTTTGTCGACCCCGCCGTCCCAACTGTGTCGCACGGCGTCGGAGATGGCACCGTCGTCCAGGAAGAAGCGATGCGCGCCAGCCTCACGCAATAAAGCCTCGCCAGCGCTGGATCGGGAAGTGGCGCCGACTTCGGCGCCGTGCGCCCTTGCAATCGCGGCCGCTGCGAGGCCCACCGAAGTTGTTCCTCCGCGGATCAACAGTCGCTCCCCCTTTACCAATCGAAGCGCTCGAAAGAGCGCACCCCACGCCGTCTGCAGCATCTCGGGCAGCGCGCCGAGCTTGGCCCAGGCCAGGTCTGTATTGATGGCTCGCACTTGGCCTGCAGGCACCACGGTGAATTCGGCATAGCCTCCGTCAAACTTCCGGCCCATCCCGCCCATGACGGTCGCAACGGTCTGGCCGGACCGGAACTCGCCACCGGGCGCATTTGCCACCGTGCCCACCGCCTCGATTCCCAAGATCCGAGGAAACACGATACCCGGGGAATGGCCTTGCCGGGTAAACAGTTCGGATCGGTTCAATCCGAAAGCCTCCACTCGAATCAGAACCTGACCAGGGCGTGGAGTCGGCACAGGGCGCTGTTCAATCTTCAGGACGTCCGGGCCGCCCGCTTTGTAAATGACGACGGCCTTCATGGTGTCGGACATGGCGCTCCTATTGATCCATCGACACTGGTGCGGGGGTACAGCCGTCGATCATCATTCGCATGGAGTAGCAGCAGTGGTTGCGGCGAGTTGTCCTCAGCGTTCGAGGAACGCCCGGAGGTCTTCGACAAACTTCAGGGGGTTCTTGAACATGAGAAAGTGATCGCCTTGCTCGGCAGAACTGTAGCTGTAAAGCCTCGCGTCCGCGATCACCGACTGCGCCCACTGCTGGCAAGGCAAGTTGTTGCTTTCCTCGCCCGAGAAAATGGCTGCAGGAATGTCTATCTTGTGCCGGACAACGTCACGCCAATCATTGACGGTGTGATCAAAGAGCACGCGCCCCATAGCTTTCGGATCACTCTTGATGAACGCGCTCGCGAAGCGCTGCGAATTCTCGAAGTACGGAGAGTCGAACGCATGTGCACGCTCGAAAGGCTTCATGTCCGTGATGAGCTTGTTGACAGGGCCTCCGGCTGTGAAGGCTGCACCATCCGTTCCGCCGAAGTGGTCGTGCCGCCTGCCTCGAGTCGTTCCGTCTCCGACGAGTCGTCGTGCGAGTAGATCGAAATGGGCTCGTCCACGAAGGTCACCTTGCGCAGCGCGGCGGTGCCGAACAGGTCGATATAGCTCCAGAGAATCGCCGCTCCCATCGAGTGGCCCACGTAGTCGGCAGATCCCGCTCCAATATGAGCGCCGAACTCTTTGAGGTCCATCGAGAAACGTGCGATCCTTGACCCGTATTCGACCTCCTGTGACAGGCCTTGATTGCGGGGATCGAGCACATACACGTGGTAATGCTTGGCCAGCAAGTACATGAGATTGAAGTAGTGGGCGCCATTGCCCGACCATCCCGGGACGAAGATCAGCGGCCTGCCTTCTCCCGCCTCCCAGTATGCAAGCTTGACACCGTCGTTCGTGACGAAGGAGCCGATTCCGAGTCCCTGGAAGTCTGACAACCTTTGCGGCATGCCATCGATCTGATTTGGAAACGTGAAGTCGCTGCCCAAGGCCTCCAGCGCCGGCTTAGTGGGTATCGTCATGGCAGTGTCGCCAACGCTAGCCAGCGGCTTGTTCTGGAGCTTTGCCGTACAGCTTTCCGGCGCCGGCCCAGTCAGAGGGTTTCACATCCTCGAAGATGACGTAGATGTAGTTGGGATCCGTCGCGGTGTGGCGAACGATGCTCTCCGTGATCTCGGCTGCAACTTTTTCCTTCTGGCTGTGGTCCTTGCCTTCGAACCAGCTCACACGAACGACGGGCATGCGGTGCTCCTATAAATGATTAGCGGGGCTCGCGGTACTCCGCGGCCTGAAACGTCAATATTAGTGAAGAATTGGCGTCAATAATCACTTGCAAATTCCTCTCTGAGTAGCCCTGATGGATACATCACTCGATCGCGACCCGTTGTCTGGCGTTTCTGTCTTTGTCACCGCTGCCCGTGCAGGCACGTTTACCGCGGCGGCGAAGCGAATGAGCCTCACAAAGTCTGCCGTGGGCAAGGCGATCTCTCGTCTCGAAGACCGCTTGGGCTTCAAGCTGTTTCACAGAACCACGCGGCTTACTAAACTCACAGCCGACGGCGAGGCATTCCTCGCAGCGTGCGTTTCTGCAATGGACGAGATCGCGGCAGCCCAGGCCGCGCTGTCATCCAACCATCAGATCCTGAGCGGACGACTCCACATCGACATGCCGGTGGCGTTCGGAAGGCATGTGCTGTTGCCCGCACTCATCGACATCACGCGTCCACACCCGGGCCTGAGCCTCACGCTCACGTTCACAGATTCCACAAGCGACCTGCTAAAGGAAGACGTTGACTTGGCAATCCGCTTCGGGGCACTGCCGAACAGCAGCGACCTTGTCGCGCGGCGCCTCGTCACGCAGGAGCGCGTGATCTGCGCTTCACCTGACTACCTCCGCGCGCACGGAGAGCCGGGCAGCTTGGCCGAAGTCCGCGCACACCGGTGCATCGTCGGTTCCGTCAAGGGCCCTCCGCTTGATTGGTTCGTGCTCGATGGGGGCGTCGAGAAACATTTCAGGCCGCCTGCGACGCACCGCCTCAGTGACGGTGAAGCCATGGTGGCTGCCGCGATTGGTGGACTCGGGTTCATTCAGATGCCCATGTCGCTCGTGCGCGGGCCGATTGCCAAGGGGTTGTTGAAGGCGGTGTTGCCATCCTATTCGGTGGGTGTCGAGGTTCACGCGGTGTGGCCCAGACAGGCGCACCTGAGTCCGCGCGTGCGCTACGTTATCGACCAACTCGCGGCGTATGCGGTCGAAGGACGATTGGACTGATTCCGATGCACGTCCAGCGCGTCCTGGTTTTCCAATTTCTGCCTCTGCGCGATCAGGGACCAACGGCTGCTGGGGCTTGCGGCCTTACAAGCACCAAGAGCAGCGAGGCACCGCAGCACGCCATCGCCCCGAGCTGAAGAGGGCCAAGCGGCTCGCCCCGAACGATGGCCCCGGTGACCATCGCCACCATTGGAACCATGACGGTGGACAGCCCTGAGACCGAGGCCGGCATCATGTCGACGATCGAGAACCACGCGATGTTGCCCAGGGCCATCGGCACGATCGTGATGTACGCGATCACGATCATCGAGGTCCACGACGGAACGAAGGGCGTGTAGGAGCCCGTCGCCAGCGCAACGATCAAGATCGGGATGCCGGCGATCAGCAACTGCCATCCGGTCGAGACGATAGGGGCGACCGTGAGCCGCGCGCGCTTGAGGAGCAGTGTGCCGCATGCCCAACCAATGCCCGCCGCGAGACCCAGCACGAAGCCGAGTGGCGCGGACGCATAGCTGTCCCGAGCTGCGAAGGCAAGAAACGCAACCCCACCGCTTGCCAGAGCGACGCTGCACGCAAGCCTCGCCGAAGGTCTCTCACCGAGCACGAGCCACGAAATCAGGGTCGCCCACAAAGGCATAGTGAAGCCGAGAACCGCGGCTTGACCCGAGGGGATGAGGATCGCCGCATAGGTGCTTCCGACGTTCCAGATGACCAGGTAAGCGAGTGCGGCGATGGCAAGAGGTTTGCGCTGCGGCGCAGGCACGTGAACCGACATGCCCTTCGCCCGAGCGACTGCGAGCAGAAGCGCGCCTGACCCCAACAGGCACACGGCACGGAATGACCAGACCGAGACTTCATGTACGGCGAGCGGGAAGAGCACCCAGTTCGTGCCCCACACGGCGGTCAGGACGGCGACGAGCGGCAACATTCCAGCAAGGGATCGAGGGGCTGTGTGGTGGGTCATTTCATGAAAGCTTGTGGCCACGCTCTGCGGTGAACCGTTTGAAGAAAAGCGTCGGGGCGCCCTTTGGTGAGGCCCGGATTCTGCGGGCTTTGGTTTGACCTTCATGCGTGCACGTCTTGTCGCACGGTCGCGCGGCGATTCAGGGAAAACCCTTCGTTTTCCTGCCGGTGGAAACGACGTTTCCACCCAGCCCCCTTGGTGCGTTGCGACGCGATTTCTATAGTTCGAAGCATTCACGGAATCAGGAGACATCGGTGCGAAATCTGAACGAGGACGGCATCGCGCGCGCCTTGGTTGCGACGTTTGCCAACACGAGGGACATGCGCAAGCTGACGCCTCTGAAAGCCGATCGTTCAACCAAGTGGCATCGACTCTCCAGCGAAAGAAATCAATGAAGCTCGACAACACATTTGTGGTGCCTGCGGACATCGACACCGCGTGGCACACACTGCTGGACCTTGAAGCCGTCGCGCCCTGCATGCCCGGGGCCAGCCTGACCGGCTTTGACAGCGATTCGTTCACTGCGGACATGAAGGTCAAGCTCGGCCCCGTGCTCATGACTTACGCTGGTGAGGGCGCGTTTTTGCGCAAGGACGAATCCACGCATACCGTCGAGATCGAAGCGAAGGGCAAGGAGAAGCAGGGCGCCGGTGGTGCAAAAGCCCTGATCACCGTGCAATTGCTTCCGGATGGGCCGAGGTCGACGACCGCGACCATTTCGACAGACCTCACCATCACGGGAAAGGCGGCACAGTTCGGCCGTGGCCTCATGGTCGACGTCTCCAAGCACTTGGTCGCTCAGTTCGCAGCGAATCTCGGGAAAGTGATCGGTTCGCGAAATGTGGCTGCCGCGCCAACCCACGCTCCTGCTATGACGATTGCGGCCATGGCGGGTGCGACGGCAGCCGTCCCGGCCGCCGCACCCGATTCGGTCGCGCCGCAACCATTGGCCAATGAGCCGCTCGACCTCGCCAGCGCCGCCTTCGGTCCCGTGCTCAAGCGCGTGGGGTTCCTGTCTGCGGCCATCGCCATCCTCGCAGCAGCAATCTGGTGGTTCACTCGATAGCAGTTGGACACGCGCACCCTCAACTGCATCACAAGAGGAAGGCAGAACTGGCGTGACCGTCGCACAACTCGTTCCGGATGTGAGGACCCTCAGCGATCGGCTGGAAGCGCGTGATTATTTCGCCGCACAAGGCCTCGCTGCAGCGCTGTTTTGCGCCGTGCGGTTGCCCCAAGCGCTGCTGCTGGAAGGCGAAGCGGGCGTTGGCAAGACACAGGCTGCCAAGTCGCTCGCCGCCACCTTGGGGTCACCGTTGATCCGCCTCCAGTGTTTCGAAGGCATCACCGCCAGTCAAGCCCTCTACGAATGGAACTATCCCCGCCAGCTGCTTGATATTCGGCTCGCAGAGTCGCGCGGCGATTCGCTGGATGGGCATTCCCTGTTCTCGCGAGAGTATCTCTTCCGACGCCCTCTGCTGCAGGCGCTGGAGCACCCGGGCCCCACGCCGGCGGTGCTCCTCATCGATGAAGTTGATCGTGCCGACGAAGAGTTCGAGGCATTCCTTCTCGAGATGCTGGCTGAGGCAGCTATCACCATTCCCGAACTCGGCACCATTCGGGCAGTTGTACCTCCCGTGGTGATACTCACGTCGAATCGGACGCGGGATCTGCACGACGCACTCAAGCGCCGTTGCCTCTACCACTGGATCGACTATCCGGACGTGGATCTCACCACCCGGATCGTTCGGCGTCGCGTGCCGGAGGCGCCACCCGTGCTGGCGGGGCAGATAGCCAACGCCGTACAGCGCCTGCGTGAGTTGGACGTCCAAAAGCCGCCCGGCTTGGCAGAGGCCATCGACTGGGCGCGTGCTGCGCAGCTTCTCGGCATCTCGCTCCTGACCGCCGAAACCACCCATCAGACGCTCGCATCTGTCCTGAAGTACCGGGAGGATCAAGACGTCGCACGCGATCGAGGTCTCGCATGGATCGCCGGAAGCTGAGCGCAGCGAACGATTTGTTCGGGCGACTGATTGGCGCCTTCGGGCACCGTCTGCATGCCGCAGGCGTTCCTGTTGACCCCGATCGCAGCGCGCGCTTTGCCAATGCGATTGCTCTTGCGGAGCCCGATACGGTCGAGAAGCTTTACTGGATCGGGCGCGTGACCCTCCTCACAGCACGCGAGCAGGTAGCCGCATTCGACAGGGTCTTCCAGCAGTGCTTCATGGAAGCATCCACATACGCGCAGACGCTGGACGACGAGCGTCGCCCCGACGAGGTCACGACGAACAAGCCGGAGGAGTCCGCCAGCGATGGTGATGCCGGGTCTTCCGAAACCGGGGACGCCATGTCTGGCGCATCCCAATCAGACCCAGCGCTTCAACCGGACGACTTGCTCACCGAAGCGGCCGCCGCAGCCGGCGATCCCTCCGGCGAGTCCTCTGGTGAGGACATTCCCACAGATGCCGTGCTGAGGATGAGCGCCGAAGAGCGTCTGGCAGTAAAGGATTTCGCGGCTTGCACTCCCGCTGAACTGGCCATGCTGGCGCGTGCAGTCGAACAGCTTCGCGTCATGCCTCCGCTTCGTTGCACGTCGCGTACGCGCAGTGGCCGCAAGGGCCGCGGAGTCGATGTGCGTGCCACGATCCAACTGTCTTGCCGAACGGCTGGGGAGCCCTTGATCTTGGTCCGGAACGAGCGTGTCATGCGAGCACGAAGGGTGGTGCTGATCGCAGATGTTTCCGGATCGATGGAGTCCTTTGCCAGGCTCTACCTGCACCTGATGCGGGGCGCGGTGCAGGCGCTCAAAGCTGAAGCGTTCGTCTTCGCGACCAGGCTCACCCGACTGACGAAGGTTCTCGGCAGTCAACACCCGAGCGCCGCCTACCAGCGCGCCTTGGAGATCGCCCCGGATTGGGCCGGAGGAACTCGTATCGGGCGGGCACTCGCCGACTTCGTGGATCAGCATGGTCGACGCGGGGTTGCACGCGGCGCGGTGGTGGTCATCGTCTCCGACGGCTGGGAGACGCAGGACGTCCGGCTGGTCGAGAGTTCCATGCACGAACTGTCGCGACTGGCGCATCACATCATCTGGATCAATCCGCGCAAGGCAGCCGAGGGCTACCAGCCGTTGGTGGGTGGCATGGCTGCCGCGCTTCCTTATGTCGACACCTTCGTGCCGGGCCACACCTACAGAGCCCTTGAGGACGTCGTTGCGGCCATCAGCGAAGCCACGCGTCGGTTGGGCAATCGCAGGACGTCACCTGATCATTCAACCGCAGCACAGAGGAGACAAATGACACCTGTTCATGTTCCGAGTCAGGCGCCGGGTGTACGCAGCAAGCAAGTGCCTGTCCATCCATCAACAACACCCCACAGAGGAAGCAGAAGATGAAGCCACCCAAGTTCGAATATGTGCGCGCCAGTTCTGTCGGAGACGCTGTCGCCGCGCTGGATGAGCACGGCGACGGCGCGCGAATACTGGCCGGAGGACAGAGTCTCATTCCCATGATGAACCTGCGGCTCGCTCGGCCCACGCATCTGATCGACATCACGCGCATCCCCGATCTGGATCGGGTGGAAGAACAAGCTGACGGTGTCGTGGTCGGTGCGGCGGCGCGCCATTCCGAAGTGGAAGGCAGCGAGGTCGCCAGGCGTGTGTGTCCGCTCCTGCCTGAAGCGCTGAAGCTTGTCGCTCACGAGACAATCCGTCATCGTGGCACGGTTTGCGGAAACCTCGCGCATGGCGATCCCCATTCCGAGCTTCCAGCCGTTGCAGTGGCGCTTGATGCGTTGTTCACGATCGCGGGGTCGTCTGGCCAACGCCAGGTACCTGCAACCGAGTTCTACTTTGGTCCGTTCATGACGGCAGTGGGACCCTCCGAAATGGTCACAGCGGTCAAGTTTCCTGCGATCCCGAAGTCGGCGGGTTATGCAATCGCAGAGTTTGCACGAACGCATGGCAACTTCGCCGTTGCCGGAGCCGTGAGCATCATCGAACTGGACGCCGGCGGGGCGGTGCGTCGCGCGGCGGTCAGCCTCTTCGGCCTCGCAAGCCAGCCGCTGCGTGCTTCGCAGGCCGAACAGTTCCTGCTCGGCAAGATACCAACGCCGGAAGTCATCGAAAAGGCGGCAGCCGCAGCGCTCGAGGGCGTCGAATGCAGCGAGGACATGCACGGGTCCGCAGCCTACCGCGCAAACATCGGCCGCGTCTATGCGGCAAGGGTCATCAGCACCGCCGTCGCGCGTGCAAATGGAGGAGAACCAAAGTGAGCCAATCTGAAAAGCACGACATCATCCTGGTGGTGAACGGCACGAAGCAGGCAGTCAGCGTCGAGAGTCGATCGCTTCTTTGCGATGTCCTGCGCCGAGACCTGGGCCTCGTCGGGGTACACACCGGCTGCGAGCATGGCGTTTGCGGCGCGTGCACCGTCCGGATCGATGGCAAGTCCGCGCGCTCGTGCATCACGCTTGCTGTGCAGGTCGACGGCAGTCGAGTCGACACCGTGGAAGGGCTGGCCAATGGAACGGCACTCCATCCGGTTCAGGAGGCGTTCTGGCGCTGCAACGGTCTTCAGTGCGGCTTCTGCACACCCGGCATGCTGATGCGCGTAACGGAGTTCCTGGAGACGAATTCCAATCCGACGCGCGAGGAGGCTCGCGAGGCGATCGCGAGCAATCTTTGCAGATGCACTGGCTATCAGCACATCGTTGATTCGGTGATGGAAGCAGCCGGCAGACTGCGCGGCGAAGAATGGTCTGCGAAGGCCGGCGTTCCGGCTTCGGAGCTGCGCAATGCAGCAAAGGAGACACAGTGATGAGCATGCAAGGTATGAAGCAACTGCAATGGATCGGGCGATCCATTCCGAAAGTTGAGGACCGCAAGTTCCTCATGGGGCAAGGAGGCTACGTCGACGACCTCGACCTTCCGAACATGCTGCACGTCGCCGTCGTGCGCAGCCCTGTGGCCCACGCTCGCATCTTGAGCTTCGACACGTCGCGCGCGCTCGAACTTGACGGTGTGGTCGCCGTCATTACGGGCAAGCAGGCCGCGGAGCTCTGCGATTTCATGCCGGACTTCAACCCGGAGCCCAACCTGCACAAATGGCGCGTCCTGGCCGACGAGAAGGTCAGGTTTGTCGGCGAGGGAGTGGCGGTGGTCGTCGCCCGGAGCCGTTACATCGCCGAGGATGCGCGGGAACTGGTCGACGTCGAGTACGAGCCGCTGCCCGTGGTTCCGAATGCCCGGGCCGCGATGCTTCCAGGGTCGGCGTTGCTCCACGAGAAGATGGAATCCAACGTGGCGCTGGACAGCACGCTGTCATTTGGTGACGTCGATGGCGAGTTCGCCCGCGCCGACATCGTGGTGCGCGAGACCATTCGCTGGGGCCGGACATCGGCACAGCCGCTGGAAACGGTGGGCGCGGTCGCCAACTTCAACACAGCCACCGGGATGTTGACAATCAACTCCAATTCGGTTGCGCTCACCAACTTCGCATTCCTCGTTGCGGGGACTCTGAAGGTGCAGAGCAACAAGCTGGACTTGATACCGATGCCAGCCGGGGGCAGCTTTGGTGCGAAGTTCTGGGCAGTGCGGGTGGCCATCACGGCGGGCATGTGCTCGAAGTTCCTCGGCAAGCCGGTCAAGTACGTCGAAGACCGACTCGATCACGCAGTCAGCTGTGACCACCACGGTTCCGAGCGCGAGTACGAGATCGAGTTGGCGATGACGAAGGAAGGCGAGTTCCGTGCGATCAAGTTCGACATCATCGATGACTACGGCGCGTACTTCCAATTCGGCCTCGGCACACACGGCAACGCGATGTCACAGGTGATCGGCCCGTACAACATTAAGGCGGTTTCGTACCGGGCCCGCGGTGTGCTCAGCAACAAATGCCAGCAGGGCGCGTATCGGGGATTTGGCTCCGAGGTTCATAACTTCGCGATGGAGCGCATCGTCGACAAGGCGGTTCGGGAGCACGGCTTCGACCGGATCGAACTCCGGCGTAGCAACTTCATCCAGCCATCGCAGTTCCCCTTCAAAATTCCGGGGGGGAACGTCTATGACTCCGGCGACTACGAAGGGGTTTTGCGGGAGGCACTCGGCCTTGGCAAGCTTGATCATTGGCGTGCCGAGCAGACGAAGGGCAGAGCTGAAGGTCGCTACATCGGTATCGGTGTGACGACCTGCCAGGAGCGCAGCGTCTACGCCGCGAACGAGTGGTGGTTCTTCCGCCGCAGTCCGGCCATGGGCGTGTCGAGCGTTCCCGAGAGCATCTCGCTCAGCGTCGATGCACTCGGTGCCGTATCGGCGACGCTCTATTCCACCGCGTTCTGGGGCAACAGTCCCGAGACGGTGGTGGCTCAGGTGCTGGGAGAGGAACTCGGCGTCAACCCGGATGACGTGAGCTTCAGCTACGCGGGAACGGCCAAGGGACTTCCGGCCAGTGGCCCGGGTGGAAGTCGATTTACCGTGATGATCTCCGGTGCCGTTCAAGGAGCCGCTGCGAAGATACGGGCGAAGGCATTGAAGGTCGCTGCGCACATGATGGAGATCAGCGAGAACGACCTCGAGTACGTCAACGGCGGCGTTCAGGTAAAGGGCGATGCTGGCAAGCGGTTGGGCCTGGCGGAGATCGCCATCATGCCGCGCTTGTTCAAGCACCAGTTGCCAGACGACATCGACAGTGGCTTCGAGGCCGACATGGTGTTCGACCATCCGTACACGACGCTCCCGACTGCCGACCGCAGCGATCTGGGTGTCTATTACCCGATGATGGCGCACGCGGCGCATATCGCCGTGGTGGAAGTGGACGTGCAGACCGGCGCGATCAGTTTCCTCGACTATGTGGCCGTGCACGATTGCGGTACCGTCGTGAACCCGCGCTCGCTCGATGGTCACGTGATCGGCGGACTGGCCCAAGGCGTCGGCCAAACGCTGCTCGAAGAGTACGTCTACGACGAGGAGGGCCAGATTCAGAGTTCGTCTCTGATGGACTACCTGATCCCGTCAGCCATGGAGGTGCCGGAGGTGCGCCTCGGTCATCACGAAACACCGTCGCCCTTCACGCCCTACGGTATGAAAGGTGGTGGCGAAGGCGGCCGGATGCATGCGCCGGGCGCCATCGCCAGCGCAGTCGACGACGCGCTCGCGCCGCTCGGTGCAAAGCGTGCGACCTACCTTCCGTTGACGCCGGAACGGGTTCTCAACCTGATCGCAGAGCGCTGAAGGCGACGTCCGGATGGTCGTGAGTCCACGCGATTGGTGCAGTGCATGCTGCACACGCGTGGGCTAACGGCAATCGCCCGGAACGCGCTAGGCAGTTCGAAACGCGGCACCGCGCCGGTAGGCGCTTTCTTCCCTGAAACGGCCCCCATGGACAACGTCGATCTAAGTGTTCTCAAGCAGGTGCTCGCATGGCGCGAAGATGACCATCGCGTGGTGCTGGGCACGATCACTCGCACGTGGGGCTCCGCGCCCCGGCCGATCGGGTCGGTTGTGGCTGTGCGCGGCGACGGGCGGATCGTCGGATCGGTCTCGGGCGGCTGCATTGAAGACGACTTGATCGAAAAGGTTCGGCACGGGGCGCTTGGAATCGCGAAGCCCGAGATCGTGCGCTATGGCGTCGGCGCAGAGGAAGCGGCGCGCTTCGGCCTGCCCTGTGGCGGCACACTGGAACTCGTGCTCGAACCGATCGGCGAGCAGTCAAGGTTGGCCGAACTCGTCGAGCGTCTTGCGCGCGGTGAGCTCGTACGGCGCGAACTGCGCTTGCACACAGGCGAGGCCATGTTGAAAGCGTCGGGCGCTGGCGAGGGTGACGTGCTCCAACTCACCGAGACGACGCTTGCGACAACGCACGGGCCGCGTTGGCGGCTGCTGCTGATCGGAGCAGGGCAGATGACCGAGTACATCGCAACAATGGCGCGTACCTTGGACTACGAAGTCATCGTCTGCGATCCGCGCGACGAGTACGCCGAGGGCTTCTGCATCGAAGGCGCTCGGCTCGTGCGCGGGATGCCTGACGACGTTGTTGCCGATCAGCGGCCGGACGGTCACACCGCTGTCATTGCTCTCACCCACGACCCGAAGCTCGACGACCTCGCGCTGTTGGAGGCGCTGTGCAGCCCGGCGTTCTATGTTGGTGCGATCGGCTCGCGCGCGAATCAGGCCAAACGCAAACAGCGGCTGAAAGAGTATTTCGGCGTCACGGAGGAGCAACTCGAACGCCTGCACGGGCCGGTAGGCATCAAGAACGGAGCCCGTACGCCACCCGAGATCGCAGTCAGCATCCTTGCTCAACTCACCGCAACGCGCTACGGCTACGTGATTCCTGAGCCCGTGCAGGTGGTCACCAAGGCGCCAGGCGTCGAAGCCGGCTGTACGGTCTGACACTCAAGCCACCATTCTCGAAGACACACGAACAAAGAGGTGCAACGTGAATATCGCAATGATCGGAGTTGGAAAGATGGGTCTGCCAATGGCGCGCCATCTCGCGGCCGCTGGTCACATCCTGTCGGTCTATGACCGCAACGAACCTGCGCAGGCTGGAGCCATCAATGCTGGCCTGACGTTGAAGGACTCGCTGCAAATCGCCGTCGCCGAAGCAGAGGTGGTGGTGTCCTCGCTGCCGAACGATGCGGCTTTGCTCGCGGTCGCAGATGAGGTTGCGCGGTATGCGGGAGCCGGGACCGTCTACGTCGACACCAGCACCGTTTCGCTACAGGCCAGTGCCAAGGCGGCAGCCGCGTGTGCCATCAACAAAGTCGCGCACGTGCGTGCCACCGTGTCAGGCAACAACAAGATGGCCGAAGTGGCGCAGCTGACGGTGATGGCCTCCGGTCCTGCGGACGCTTATGCGCGCGTGAAGCCATTGCTGCAGACTTTCGGGCCTACACAGTTCTACGTTGGCGGCGGCGACGAGGCGCGACTCATGAAGCTGATCGTCAACCTGATGATTGCCGCCACCACCGGCATGCTGTCGGAAGCCCTGATCCTGGGCGAGAAAGGCGGCCTCGACTGGCGCCAGATGTGGGATGTAATCGGCGCCAGCGCGGTCGGCTCGCCCATCGTCAAGGCCAAGGCGGCGCAACTGCGCGAACGCGACTACACGCCTACTTTTACCGTCGAGCAAATGCAGAAGGACGTAGGGCTGATTCTCGAAGCCGGCGCGCAATTCCATGTGCCACTGACGCTGACTGCCAGTGTCGGCCAGATGCTGCACGCTGCTGCCGCTCAGGGCGATGCCGAGCTCGACTACGCCGCAGTCATCCGTGCCGCAGCACGCGGCGCCGGCATCGCTACTGCGTAGTGGTTTCTGCTTCTGCGGTCGCCAATCGCTCTGTCATTGGGTGGTCGAAACTGGTCCACTTGCGGTCATAGTTCATTTGCTCGAAATGCACGACCAGAAAGTCGATGAAGGTGCGGACCTTCGCTGACATATGGCGCCGGCTCTGAAAGGCCAGGTTGATGCTCAGCTGGGGCAGGTTCCACTCGTCGAGCACCGACACCAACCGGCCTGAGACCAAGTCATCGTAGAGGATGTACTTGGGCTGTACCACGATGCCCAATCCGTCGAGCGCGGCAGTGCGCAAGACTTGGCCGTCGTTCGACTCGAGCAGGCCCTTGATCTTGACGCTTCGGGTCTCGCCACCCCGATGGAAGACGAGGTCGTTCGGGTTGTTGCTATAGGTGTAGAGCAGCATCGGCCGCTGCTCCAATTCCTCGACACTGCGCGGCATGCCAAATGCGTTGAGATAGCCAGGCGACGCGGCCAGGATGCGACGCGTGGTCGCGAGCCGGCGAATCGTGATGTTCGAGTCGTTCTCGTACTCACGCGTGCGGATCGCGACGTCGATGTTGTTGTCGATCAGGTCGTAATAGCGGTTGGCCGCCTCAACGTGCACCGTGACATTGGGGTACCGGTTGGTGTACTCGCGCAGCAGCGGGGCGATGTGATGAACGGAGAACGAGAGCGATGCAGTGACGCGTAGCGTGCCAGTAGGATTCAGCGCGGTAGCGCTCGCGGTGGCCTCCGCGTCATTCAAGTCGGCCATCACGCTCTTGCAACTACGGTAGAAATTCTCACCCACTTCAGTGAGGGTCAGTCGTCGTGTGCTGCGCTGAATCAGCCGCGCACCAAGGCGCTCTTCCAGCGCCACCAAGTGCCTGCTGGCAGCCGGGTTTGATAACCCCAACGCCTCGGCAGCGCGCGACAAGCTGCCCAACTCAGCAGTCTGCACCAGCAGTTCCATTTCTGTCCAACGGTCCACAGTCATCTCCATGCGTGGTCAATGAAGCTTCACTCTCGGCTCTTTGCTGCGAGTCAACGCTCGGGACGCGGTTCCAAGCGCCGTCTTCCAGACACCGTGTACGGCGACTTCATGCATCTTGTAGAGCGACACGTACATCGCGCGGGCAAACAGGCCTTCAACCCAAAGATTGCCTCCGATCAGTCCCCCCATCAGGTTGCCGACTGTCCGGTGCTCACCAAGTGACACCAGCGAGCCAAAGTCACGGTACTGCCACGGCCGCAACGGCTGTCCAAGCTGCTGACGCCTGATCTGACTTGCAACGTGCGACGCCTGTTGATGGGCGGCCTGCGCGCGCGGGGGAACATTGCCCTCCCTGCCAAGCCATGGGGCCGCGGCGCAGTCGCCAAGCGCAAAGATCGAAGGGTCGCGCGTCGTCTGAAGTGTCGGATGGACAACGAGTTGATTGAGGTGGTTGGTCTCGAGCCCCGCAAGCCCTCGCATCCACTCCGCGGCCTTTACGCCTGCGGCCCAGACGACCAACTGCGCTGGAAGGAATTCACCGTTGGCGAGTTGAACACCTTCGGCGGTCACCCCGGTGACGCGCGTACCGCTGCGGACCTGTATTCCGAGGCGGCCAAGCAACTGGGCCGCTGCGTTGGCAATGCGCTCAGAAAGCGCAGGGAGGATCCGCGGCCCGGCTTCGATCAGATGAATTCGGATGTCGCGTTCAGGGTCGATTCTGTCCAGCCCATACGACACCAGAGTCCGCATTGCCCTGTGAAGTTCGGCCGCCAGTTCGACACCAGTCGCACCTGCGCCGATGATGGCCACGTTGACCTGTTGCGGATCGTCATCGGTTCCCTGGACGTGGGCTCGAATGCAGGCATTGACTAGACGACTGTGAAATCGCTCCGCATGCTTTGGCGTTTCGAGCGCAATGGCGTGCTCCGCAACTCCGGGCGTCCCGAAATCGTTGGTCTGGCTGCCCGTCGCAATGACCAGCGTGTCGTATGCCCTCGTGTACGCCGGTGTGATCGGGACACCCTCGTCATCATGCACGGGCGCAACTTGAACTTCCTTCTTCACTCGATCGAGGCCGACCATCTCGCCAATCCCGTAGCGGAATCCGTGCCAGTGCGACTGTGCCAAATAGCTGGTTGCGTGAATGTTGACGTCGATGCTGCCAGCTGCGATCTCGTGCAAGTGTGGCTTCCAAAAATGGGTTCGGGCCTTGTCGATCAAGGTGATGTGCGCACGACCCTTGCGCCCCAACTTGTTGCCAAGCCTGGTGACAAGTTCGAGTCCACCAGCACCACCTCCAATAACGACAATGCGATGAATGGCTTCGCTGGCTTTGCTCGAGTTCATGTTTCGTGCTCAACCTTTGAGAATTCCATGCCGTCTGCCGCCAACTGCTCCTGCTGCGGCGCGGGATTCCAGAACAGCGAAGCTTTCGTTGTGAAGAGACCTTCCGGGACATTCGGTAATCCGACTGCATGCGCACCACGGTGACTCGGAAAGCCAAGGTAGAAGCCGCGGCCCGCGTTCTGGCCAAGCCAGCCCTGCTTGGTGGCCCGGCCGTAGCTCCGACGTAGCGCCGCATGGGAGCGCGCAACTCGGCGTTTTCGGTTAGCCCAGCCGATGTCACCACCTGAGAGGTGAGTCAGCTGGAAAGCTGCGGAGTCTGGCGACCGCATGTGCCTATCCGAGGAACCGATCGCCTTCTGAGCCAATGCCTACCGTTTCACCTGTTGTCGCAAAAGTGCGGTTGACGTCCGGCGACCCATAAACGACCAGGACGTAGGCCGTATCCGTGCCAACGTTCACAAGTTCGTGCTCGACACCCGCGGAGATGAACGTGGAGTCGAAGCGCTGACAGATCGCTTCGCGGTCCCCCAGTTTGATCTTGACGGTGCCCTCCAGCACGGTCACCTGCTCCTCGCTGTTGTGAGAGTGTCGAGGCGCAGAGATTCCTACTGGCAGCTTTGAGATGCCGGTATGCATCGCGCTCGCGCCCACTTTTCGGGTGGCGATGAGGTAGTTGACAATGCCGTTGCCGCGCGGCACCTGCTGCAAGGTGTCAAACGGAAGGAAATGAGATTGCTGGGTCATGAATTTCTTTCTTCGAGGGTGAAGATTGAGCGCGAGTAACGACGACCGCGGGGAAGGGGTGTCGTTGTGTTGCAGTTCATCCGACGTTCGCTGCCGATTTGAAAGCGAGGTTGAAATGTTCAGTGAAAGGGGGTTGTGCAAAGAAGTCGGCAACGATGCTTCGCCATTCAGCAAACGCCGGCGAACCGCGGAACCCGATGGTGTGATCCTCCAGTGTGTCCCACTCAAGCATGAGCACATACCGGTCAGAAGACTCGATGCTGTGGCGCACTTGGTAGCTCCTGAACCCTTTCGATTTGGCGATGACAGTGTCCAGCCCGAACTGAACCGCCGTTTCGAACGACGCCTGCTGCCCAGGCTTGATGCGAATGTCGGCAACTTCCAGGATCATTTAGGTCTTCCTTGACGGTCAGTGGATATGGCTGCCGCCGTTGACATCGAGGGTGGCCCCGGTGACGTAGGCCGACAGCTCGGATGCGAGGAACAGGCAGGCTCCCGCGATTTCGCGCGGCTTGGCCGCTCGACGCAGCGGAATTCCAGACACGATTTCCTGATGCTTGGCGTCGGACATGCCATCCACCATGCCGGTCTCAGTCATCGATGGGCAGATGACGTTGGCTCGAATGCCCAGTGGACCGAACTCGCGCGCAATGCTTCGGGTCAAGCTCAGGACGCCGCCCTTTGAGGCCGCATAGTGCGCGCTGCCGACCAGTCCGCCACCGCGCTGCGCTGCGACCGAGGCGACATTGACGATCACACCAGAGCTGCGAGGCTGGAAGACCCTCAAGGCGCTTTGGCAAAGGTGGAAGGCGCCTTTCAGATTGACGTTCATCATGAGGTCGAGTTCCTTTTCTCCGATGTCGAGCATCGAGTGAGACTGGACCACCGCCGCGGAATTCACCAGGCAATCGATTGTTCCGTGCAGCGACACGACATCCTTCATGAGCCGCTCGCAGTCTGACGCGCTGCTGATGTCACACCTCAATCCGTGCACCGAGGCGCTGTGCCCAAGGTGCTTCTCGATGGATGCCTTGATGTCGGCCAGAACCTGGTCGGTCATCGACAGGTCGACCACGACGACCTTCGCGCCGTGCTCAGCGAACAGTTCGGCCGTGGCGTATCCGATGCTGCGCAGCGAGGCAGCGCCGGCAACAACACACACTTTGTCTTTAAGTAGCATGGGATTCTCAATTCATGGGGTTGGGGTTGTCGACGGAGCGTCGACGGGCATGTCGTTCAGGATCCAGTCGGTCACGGATGCATGCCGTGGCGACCAAGCGAGTTGCTGGCGCGCGCGCACTGCGCGGACCCGGCTGTTGCTGCCTAGCGAAAAGTACGCCTTGGCCTGGCCCCAACGCGCGACCGCGATGTCTGGCGGCAAGGCTTGGGAGGGACCGAGACCAAGGCGCCTGGCAATCGCTTCGCCGATCTCGCCGAACGACGCTTCGCCGTTCTCCGCGAAGTAGAACGAGCCAGCGGGCGCGTTGGCGATGGCCAGCAGGTACAGGTCGGCAACGTCGCTGATGTGCACGTTGGACCAGACATTCAACCCGGGTCCGACCGTTTGGACGATGCCCTGTTCCAGAGCGTTGGTGACAAGGGTTGGGATCTGCACGCTGTTTCGGTTCATCCCGCTGCCGACGCCGTAGATGAGGCTGGGGCAGATGACCACCGAACGCACACCGCGCGATGCCGCTCCGAGGATCAAGAGGTCCAACTCGCGGCGGGCTTGCTTGCCAGGAGCTACTACGAATGGCGTGTCTTCATCGAAGACCGCGTCCGAGCGACGGCTGCCGCGCACGTCGTCGCCCACCACGCTGGATCCACTGGTATGCACCAGCACTTTCGACGATCCCTCGAGACCGACCAGCAATGCATGAATGGCACCGGCATGGTCAGCGCTGGCGGTGTTGATCACGCCGTCCGCGGCGCGTGCTTCGCTCACAAGCAGTTCGACGTCGTCCAGCCCGCCAAGAACGGGTTCGATACCGCGCTGTGCGAGGAGCGCTGCGCTCTCGGCGCTGCGCACTAGGCCTCGTACCCGATAGCCGTTTTCGGCAAGCTTCGACGCGATCGTGCCGCCGATGTATCCGGTGGCGCCGGTCAGAAATATGGTTTGCATGACGTCTACTTCAGAAAGCCCGTCGACAGCCAGGGCACCGCGGCAACGATCACCGTTCCCACCAGCAGGGCCAGCATGTAGCCCATGATCGGTTTCATACCGGCGCTCGGGCTGACGCGGGCAATCGCGCAAGCCGAGTAGTAGCCCACCCCGAATGGCGGGGCAAACAGGCCGATGCCCATCGCAAGCACCACCACCATCGAGTAGTGGACATCGTTGACTCCGAACTGCTTTGCGATCGGGAAGAGGAGGGGGCCGAAGACGACAATGGCAGGGATCCCCTCGAGCACGCTGCCAAGGATGATGAATGCAAGGATCGAGACCGCCAGGAAGCCTGCCGTGCCACCTGGAAGTTGAGTCATTGCTTCAGCCAACTGACGCGAGAAGCCGGATTGCGTCAACGCCCACGCCATCCCGGTTGCCGTTCCGATGATGAGCAAGATTGCACCCGACAGCGCCGCGGTGTCCACCAAAGCAGGCCAGAGCTTCCGCATGTCGAGCTGGCGATAAACCAAAAGGCCTGCCACGATGGCATAGGCAATGCCGATCGTCGAGACTTCGGTGGCTGTTGCCACGCCTTCAACAACAGCGGCCCGAATGATGAAAGGAAGGGCCAGCGCGGGCAGTGCAAAGATCAGGGACTTCCAGATCTCTTGCCGGGTGGCTCGCACGATGTGGGACACATCGACTTTGCGGACGCGCCACCACACCACCGCGCACAGCAGGACGGCGAGCACCAGAGCCGGAACGAGACCGCCCGCGAAAAGCGCTGCGATCGAAATGCCCGTGACCGAGCCGATCGTGATCAAGACAATGCTGGGCGGAATGGTCTCGGTTTGCGCGCCGGTCGCGGCAAGCAGGGCCACCATTTCACCGTCTTTTTCTCCACGCTTGCGCATCTCCGGGAAGAGCACGGGTGCGAGTGCGGCCATGTCGGCGGCCTTGGAGCCTGAAATACCGGAGACCAGATACATACCGCCGATCAGCACATAGGACAGCCCGCCGCGAACGTGCCCAAGCAGAGACGCCAGAAATCGGACCATGGCCTTTGCCATGCCGCTGAGTTCCAGGATCACGCCCAAAAACACGAACAGCGGCACGGCCAGGAGCACCAGGTGGGACATGCCTTCGTCCATGCGCCCGACGATGACGTTCACCGGCTTGGTCGTGGTCAGCGCGATGTACCCGAAGGTGGCGAGGCCGAATGCGAATGCGATCGGTACGCCCGACAGGACGAGCAGCCCGACGATCACGACGAAGAAGATCAGCAGATTGAAGTTCCCGATGTTCGCGAAGGCCGGGCTGATGAAGTAGAGGGCGGCGCCGACAGCCAAGGTGAGGCCCACCGCCATCGCGAGTCGCTTGCCATCCGTCACTGCGGCCAGTTTGATGGCTGCAGCAACGCACATCAGGATCACGCCGCAGGGCAATGCAGCGGCGCGCCAGGCACTCGAGATGCCAAGCGATGGCGTGGTAACGATGGCTTCCTCGCTTGCGAAGTCGTAGGCGGGATGAGCTACCAAAAGGAGGAATGCGGCAGCCGCGACCACTGCGAAAAGGTCCAAGAACGCGCGCGTACCGGGAGATGCAATGTCGACCAGTGCCGTCATACGCATGTGAGCGGAGCGGCGCAGTGCGATGACCGCGCCGAGCATGGCCAGCCAGAGAAACAGGATCCCTGCAAGCTCGTCGGACCACGTCAAGGGCTGATGAAGGGCGTAGCGGCTTACAACCCCTGAAAACAGAACCAGGATCTCGATCAAAACCAGCAGGGCGGCGGGCACCTCGGTGACAAAAGCGAGGACGCGATCGGCCTGGTAGACCGCTCGCTTCCACGCGCTATCCGAGTGCGCGAGCGCCGCGTGCGGGCTCACGGAGGTGTTGGTTGGATCCACGGATTCGTCTCCAGTATTTCGAGTTGTCAGATGCGCGTTTGGGCACGCTCCCGCCAACCCGCCCTGGCCGCCATGAGCCCGGGTGGAACGACAGGATGGAAAACCCTGGCGGCGCTGCTTGGTGTCAGGCCAGCTTGCCGCTGTACTTTTCGAGAATGGCCCAGCCTTCGGGGCCGAACTTCTTCTGCCAGTCGGTGTAGAAGCCCGTCCTGACAAGGGTGTCGCGGAACGGCTTGCCGTCCACCTTGTTGAACTGCATGCCGGCGCTCTTGAGCTTTGTTTCGAGCGTGCCGGTCAGTGCGTCGTGCGCGGTGCGCTGCTTGAGTGCATTGGCGTCGAACACGCGCGTCGCCAGCGTCCGGAGGTCTTCAGGAAGTGCTGCCCAGTTGCGCTTGTTGCCGATCAGCGCGAAGTATTCCCAGGTGTGCGAGGTGTAGGTGAGGAACTTCTGCACCTCGTAGAGCTTTGCAGAATCAATGGTTGGAAGAGCGTTTTCCTGGCCATCGACAACCTTCGTCTGCAACGCCGTGTAGAGCTCGCCGATCGGGACAGTCGTCGGCGATGCCTCCAGGCCCTTGAACAGCGAGGTCTGGAACGCCGTTGCAGGCACCCTGATCTTCATCCCGACGAGATCCTTCGGAGCCGTAATCGGCTTGGCCGAGTTGGTGATCTGACGGAAGCCGTGGTCATAGAACTTGCCCACGGGCACGAGGTTCGCCTTGTCGAAGGTCCCGCGGATGTACGTACCGAGCTCACCGTCCATTGCCTTCCAGACCGTCGGATAGTCGGAAAAGGCAAACGGCATGGAGCTGAGCCCGGCCGCCGGAATCAGGTTGGCATAGATCTGGCCGGCCGTGCAGATGAAGTCGATGGCGCCGGAGCGGACTTGGGAGAGCGTGTCAGTGTCGCTCCCGAGTTGGCCATTCGAATAGACCTCGATCGTCAGGCGGCCGCCGGACTCTTTCAGGATCTCCGCGCACGCTGCCTTCAATGCGACAGGCGTGGGATGGCTGTCCGGCAGCGAAATCGCGATCTTGAGATTGAACTTGCCAGCGGCTTGCGCCGTGACAGCACCGGGCACCAGGGCGGTGGCGGCCACGGATGCGAGTTGCTTGAGGATGTCTCGACGTCCGGTCATGGATGGTGCTGAAAGATTGGAGCTGACGAAAGAGGTCTTGGTTTTCACGGTGTGTCTCCTGAGGATTTTCGAGATCGGAGGTCAGTTGAACACGTTGGGTTGGTGCACTTCGATCACGTTGCCGTCCGGGTCTTGCAGGAACACCTGATGCCAGCCAGCGATAGCCCAGCGCCCGTAGTCCGAATAACGCAGGCCGAGCTCGTCACACCGGCGCATGAAGCCCTTGATGTCATCCGTGCGGAAGCAGAAGTGGCCGCGTGCCATCGGGTTGACGATCTGCTTCATCTTGAAGCCGGTGTCCAGGTCACGTTCGGCCCAATGGAATTCGATGTCGCCATCGGTCAGGAAATCGACCTTGCCGTTGTAGCCGGTCGTGGTGCTTTCAGCGTTCACGCGGGAGTGCTCCTCGTCGCGGATCGTGCCGAGGTCAAACAGCGTTTGATAGAACTTTGTGAGCCGCGGCAGGCTATCGGTGCACAGGTTCATGTGGTGGAACTTGAAGTTCATGACGGGTCCTTTGTCTGATGTATAGAGGCCGAAGGGACACTGAAATTGCAGTGTGGAATGGACTTTAGGCGATTCACTGGTGAAGTCAAGCATGCATAGGTGTAAACACCTAGGACGGCGATTTGGCGTTTTCAAGCCAAAAGGATGCATCTAAACTTCACCCATGAACAAACATATGCATTGGTGAGAACGTCATGCTTGAGACAAACGAGACTGAAGCGGTCGTCCGCGAAGAGGTATGCGGACTGTCTGGCACACGGCGCGTCGCCGCGATGCTGGACCTCGACCCCGCGAAACTTTTGCCGGGCGCATCGTTGCCGCGCGGGTGGCAGTTCCTGTTGATGGGTGCCGATACACGCCGCTCGGACCTGCGCAGCGATGGGTTTCCGGGCTTGGGCGTGCCGATGCCGGACTTCGGACTTCCTCGTCTGATGCTCGGTGGCCGTTCCGTCACCTTCATCAGCGACATTCCGATCGGGGCCACGGTGCTGCGAAGCAGTGCTGTGCAAAGCGTGGTCCACAAGCCGAATGCGTCAGGACCGATGGCCATCGTGACGCTGCTGCATGAACTGCGGATCTCCGAGATAACCGAGCCTGCGCTGATCGAGACCCAGACTTACCTGCTGCTGTCCGCCGCGAATAAGGCCATTGGCGAAACGAATGCAGCGGCCCTGGAGCCGGTCCAGGCAGGGCACGTGAAGACGCTCACGCCGGACGAAACGCTGCTTTTCCAGTATTCGGCGCTCGGCTTCAACTCGCACAAGATTCACATCGACCGGGACTTCGCGCGTGAGCAGGAGGGATTCCCCGATCTCGTGGTCAACGGTGGCTTGGCGACGCTGCTGCTCACCGAGTTCCTGCGCCTCGACCTCGATGTGATTCCCGCTGCAATCAAGGTGCGCCACCTCGCACCGCTTTTCTGCGATCGACCAGTCACGCTGGCTGCCGATCGTGTCGGCGAACGTTGGCGGCTCAGGGCCTTCGACGATCGCAACCGATTGGCCGTCGATATGGAGGTAGATCCCCAATGAGCTTCGAACCCCTGAAGGGCGTGCGCGTCCTGGACTTGACCAGCGTTGTCGTTGGCCCGGTGTGTACCTGGCGTTTGAGCCAATACGGCGCAGAGGTCGTGAAGGTCGAGAGTCCTGAAGGCGACCTGATGCGTGGCCTGGGCGGACTGTCGCCCACCGGCCAGCATTCGGGCGCATACCTTCACTTCAACCGCGGCAAGCGCAACATCTGCCTCGACCTAAAGAAGAAGGGTGCGCGCGAAGCCATCGAGAAGCTCATCGCATCAGCTGACGTGATTGTGGCCAACATGCGTCCACAGGCGCTCGAGCGACTGGGTCTCGATGCAGCGACCGTGCGCGCCCGGCATCCTGACAAGATCTACTGCCTGATCACGGGCTATGGCACCGACGGCCCGTACTCGGGCTTGCCCACCTATGACAGCGTGGTCCAAGGCGCCACGGGCATGGCCGGCTTGATGCTGGCCCGCGATGGCGCACCAGCCTATGTGCCTCTGTTGATCTGCGACCACGTGGCTGGCGAGATCGCCGCGGGCGCAATCCTCGCAGCGGTCGTCGAGCGCAAGTCAAGTGGTGCTGGCTGCAGCATCGAAGTGCCCATGTTCGAGACGATGGCCGCCTTTGTGCTCCAGGAACACTTGGCGCAGCAGAGCTTCGATCCGCCGGTCGGACCGCCCGGCGACCTCCGCCTCTTGAGCCCACATAACAAGCCCATCCAGACTGCGGACGGATGGATCTCGTTCACCATCAACACCGATCCGCAGGTGCGCGCGTTTCTGAAGGCAACCGATCGTCAGGAACTGCTCGACGACCCGCGCTTTTCGAGCGTTGCCGCGCGCGCCAAGAACGTTGCACAGTGGTTCGAGATCCGGGGTGCTCCGCTGACGAGTCGGACCACCGAGCAATGGCTTCAGATACTTCGCGCGGCGGACATTGCCGTGCAGCCCTGTCACACGCTGGATTCGTTGCCGCGAGATCCGCACCTCGAAGCAGTGGGGTTGATCGATTTCGAGGAGCACCCGACGGAGGGCCGGACGGCGGCGATCAGGTCGTCCATTCGCTTCGAGGATGCCTACCCGGCACGCCGCTCGCCAGCGCAGCCGCGCGGCGCGGACACCCGAGGCCTGCTGGCCGAACTTGGCTATGACGCCGACGCCATCGGTGCATTGCTCTCCGACGGAGCGGCGCAGGCGACGCCGCAGAACTGAACGGTCTGCGTGATCGCGTCCCGGAAATCGAAAGCCGTCAAAATGCGGTGGTTGCGCGGAGCAACGGAGCACACGATGAAAGATGATGTGAACGAAGTCACCACGGTGGCGGAAGCAGAGGGTCGGTCCTACTCGGCGCCGGCGTTGGAAAAGGGGCTCGACATTCTCGAGGTGCTGTGCCGCAGCGATCAGCCGCTTTCGCAGAAGGACATCGCGCAGCGCGTAGGGCGCACCACGGGTGAGATCTACCGGATGGTGGCGTGCCTCGTCAATCGCAACTACGTGACGCTGGTCGACGAAAACACCTATGCGATCACGACCAAGCTCTTCGAGCTGGCGCACATCAATTCGCCGACACAACGCCTTCTGCAGGAGGCCGCGCCGCTGATGCAGCGACTGGCCAGCGAGCTGGATCAGTCCTGCCATTTGACGGTGTACGGACAGGGCAAGCAGGTGGTGCTGTTCAAGGTCGATACGCCCAGCGGCATGGGCTTTGCAATTCGCGCGGGCGCGGAGATCGATGTGCTGATTTCGGCTTCGGGTCGCGTCCTCGTGGCGTTCCAGGACGACGAAACCCGCGCATTGCGGGTCGAAGAGTCCTTGGCGCGGCGGCCGGACCAGGCCGACCCGCAGATCGACAGCATCCTCGATTCGGTTCGATCGACGGGTTACGAATCCATTCCGAGTGTGCAGGTCCGCGGCCTCTACGCGGTGAGCTTTCCAATTCTGGACACGCAAGGGCATGCGATTGCCGCCCTCACTGTGCCCTATGCCGAAAGGCTCGATCAGGTCGAGCGCAAGTCGATCCCCGAAGTGACCTTGGCGCTTGGTGAGGCGGCACGGACGCTTTCAGCGCGGATCGGCGGCATGGTCGGATTGAACCGGGCGAATGTCCCGGAGAAGTTGAGCGCTCCCAAGCGGTCCTCACGTTCCGGCGGACGATAGTTGGCACCGCTCCAAACATGCCAGCGCCGGCGCCGGATCTACCGGCGGATCATTGCGCTTGCGAACAGCGATGGCACGGTCACTGGGCAGATTCTGATCCGCGCCTAGGCCCGCTGCCGAACTTCACGTGGCGTCGCGCCAATCTTCCGCCGCATGAGCTCGGTCATGTGCGACTGGCTTGCAAATCCGAATGCAATCGCGATGTCGGCGATCGATCTCGCGTGATCCGTCTGGAGTGACTTGATCGCTGCCTTGATCCGGTAGTCCTGCACGTACGCGTGGGGCGTCAGTCCAAACGTCGCCTTGAAGGTCCTCGCGAAGTGGAAAGGGCTGAGGCCGACTTCGTCCGCGAGGCGCTTCAGCGAAAGGTCTGCACCCAATTCGGCATGGATGACATCCAGCAGCAGTCGCTGCTGCACAGCACCAAGACGGCCGGAAGACACTCCGAGCCGCGGTGCAGGTGCCGCGTAGCTCCCGCTCATCAACCCCAGAAGCGCAACCGACAAGCCCTGCGCATACAAGCGGCCATTAGGATGGCCGGCAAGCGCTTCGCCGGCAAGGGCGAAGACTGTATGGCTGATGCGGCTGTCGAACATCTCGTGCCGGGTGCGCAGTGCAAGCCGCGGCATATCCCCGTACGTCATGGACTGCACATCCGTGTCCGCAAATTCGACGAGCACGCACCGACCAGCTTCGCCTGACCACCGGCAATGGTCAAAGGCCAAGCCTTTCTCGTAGATCTCGATCATTCCCGGCTCGGTGCGCATTTGCAGCGTCTCGCCGCCTTGCCGGTACCAACGGCGCCCCCGTCCTTCATGGGCCACGAAGATCCGGGCGACCGGATGGAAGTCGTCCATGAGCTCCGCCTCGCAAGGGATTCCTGTGACAACCACCGGGAGGCACGACGAGGAGGCAGGGGATGACGCCAAAACCTCGGTTGGGTCGTTCGAATGGGGGAGGTCGTCCAGATCCAGGCAATCCATGCACGCATGATTGTTCCGAATGGGATGCACAACAGTTCATGGTTTTCCCGAGGTCAGCAAGATTCTGATAGATCGCGACGGGTTCCTGAAAGCGCGAACAGCGCTGAAATCCTAAGGTGCGAGTCAGCAGGTGAACGATTGTTCATCTGCCGCGATTCTTAAAAAACTGGAGCCAACAGCCATGCCGACCCTTGAACGAGCCCCTAAACCCACTCCCCACAAAGATGCCCCGATGCGGCGATCTCTTTCTCTCACCCTCGGCGCAGTGGGCGCCGCAGCGCTGATCGCTGGTTGTGGAGGAGGTGGGGGCGGCGGATACTTTCCGTTGCCGGCACCCGCTCCGGCGCCTGCACCGGCGCCGGCTCCCGCGCCGGTCGCGCTCCTGAAGTGCGACGACAGCCTGAAGACCGGATTCAAGCCCGATGCCAATACATCGGTCTTGCTGGTGCAGGCTTTCAAGGCCAACGAATCATTGCTTCTGTCGGGCACCGCTACGGCCAACACGCCGAAGGCGCCGGCGGACCTGTGCCTGGTGAAGCTCCTGGTGGGTCCCGGCAACCCCGGCCCCGCAGGAGCGCCATCGACTTCAGCAGGTATCGGCATCCAGATCCTGTTGCCCACAACTGCCAACTGGAATGAGCGGATCCGCTCATTCGGCAATGGCGGCTGGTCCGGCTCGGCGGAGACGAGCCTGACGTCGATCGCCACCGGTGACGGGCTGAACATCCTTGCCGCCGCAGTCGGCAAGGGCTTCGCGGTTTCGACTTCGGACAATGGCCACGTCGGCGGCAACGGCTCGTTCGCGATGAACCCTGACGGGTCCATCAACACGGTGCTGTGGCGCGACTTTGCCGAGAGAAGCTTGCATGAAACGGCGGAGAAGACCAAGGCGCTGGTACAGGCCTATTACGGCAAGACACAACGCTACGCCTATTGGGACGGCTATTCCACGGGCGGGCGTCAGGGCCTGAAGCTTGCGCAGGTCTTTCCGAACGACTATGACGGCATCACGGTCGGCGCCCCGGCGATCAACTGGAACAAGTTCATCACGAGCGAGCTCTATCCGCAGATCGTCATGAAGCAGGACCTGGGCGCGACGATGAGTTCCGCCAAGATCAATGCCATCAGCACGGCCGCGGTCAACGCCTGCGGCGGTGCGACGCTGGGTTATGTGCTCGACCCGCTCTCATGCCGATACGATCCGACCAAGGATGCGGCCGTCTTGTGCAGCGGTGTGGCCGGCAACGGTGGCGTCGTTGGGACCAGTACCGATACAAGCTGCGCGAACCTCGCGGAGGCCACCGCGCTCAACAAGATGTGGTATGGGCAGACGGCAGATGGCACCGCACCCGATCCCGCCCTCGACAATGCAGCAGGCCCGTACTTGACGGGCAGCAATCAACTCTGGTTCGGGTTGACACGCGGATCTTCCCTTGCCGCGTTGGTGGGTGCCAACCCGTTCCCGATCGCGACGGACCTGACCGCGCTTGAATTGCAGGATCCGACGTACGCCCAGGCCAACTTCCTGAATGCATCCGGCAACGGCGCCAACAAGTGGACCACCCTGACCTACGCCGCCCTGACGAATGCAGCGTTCCAGGGCGTCCTGCTCCAGCCTTCGTTCAGCAACATCAATACCGACAGCGCCGACCTCAGCGCGTTCAACGCGCGCAAGGGCAAGATCCTGCTGTACCACGGCCTTGCGGACAACCTGATTGCCCCGCAGGGGTCGATCAACTACTACAACCGTGTCGCTGCAGGGATGGGTGGCATCCCGGCGATCCAGTCGTTCTTCCGCTTCTACCTTGTCCCGGGCATGCAGCACAACGGCTCACTGGTCGGTGGGCCCACGATTCCGATGCCGCAATCGGCGATCGGGCGCGACGAGATGTTCACGACCCTGCAAGCATGGGTCGAAAGCGCAACGGTACCGGGCAGGGTGGATGTGACTTCGTCCAATGGCAACGTGTCTCAGGCACTCTGCATCTATCCGCTGAAGGCTGTATACGACGGCGCCGGTGCGCAGACGGCGGCGGCGAGCTACACATGCAAGTGACCTGAGGCGACTGTCGAAACTGCAAAGAGGAGCCTGCACAATGCCGGTTCCTCTTCGTTGCATCCTCTCATCCCAACATGAACGATCGAAGCGCAGCCGCGCCACTCAGCGACCTGGCGGACGAGCGATCACCCTACCTCGACGAATTCGGGGAACGCTTGCGCACACTGCGATCGCGTCGCGGCGTCACCCGCAAGGAACTCGCGCTCGCTTCGGCTATATCCGAGCGGTATCTCGCCAACCTCGAACTCGGTCGGGCGAACCCCTCGCTATTGATCCTCGATCAGGTCGCCCACGGGCTCGACTGTTCGATTGCAGAACTCGTCGGAGACGTCACAACCCTGACACCCGAGTGGCTGCTGTTGCGGGATCTTCTCGGCGGGCGCAGCGAGTCGGAGTTGCATGTCGCTCGTCTGGCCTTGACGCAGGCCTTGGGCGCTGCGACGGACGGCGCGAACAACCTCAACCGCGTTGCGTTGATCGGGCTGCGTGGTGCGGGCAAGTCAACACTCGGCCGCATGCTTGCCGCTGAACTCGGTGTGACGTTCATTGAACTCAGCACTGAAATCGAGCAACTCGCGGGCTACAGCATTCGTGAAATCCATGACCTGTACGGGCAGAACGCCTACCGCCGCTACGAGAGGCGCGCGCTCGAGCAAACCCTTCAGATTCATTCGGATTTCGTCATGGCCACGCCGGGCGGTATGGTGGCCGAACCCGCCACCTTCAGTGTGCTCCTGAGTCATTGCCGCACGGTGTGGCTCCGCGCAAAGCCCGAGGACCACATGAGCCGCGTCGCACGACAAGGCGATCTGCAACCTATGGCGGGAAACGAGGAGGCCATGGACGACTTGCGCAGAATCCTGACGGGACGCGAGGCCTTCTATGCGAAGGCCGATACGCAGATCGACACCAGTGCCCAGCCGCTGGAACAGACGCTCCAGCTCCTGCGTGATCTTGTTCAGGCAGGCCGATGAATACCAAACTCGTGCAAGTGGCGGTGCAAGGTCGCGCGCGAGATCCCAAGCGAGATTGCCGCCTCTGAAACATTCCAGTTGCACCGATTGAGCGCCTGCTCGATGGCGGCGCGCTTGCCGCCCGGCTGCGCACCCGGCGCGGGTGATCCCGGCTTTCTTCCCAAGGGCGGAGGAAGCTCGGTGATGTCGATCTTTCCATCCGTATCCATCGCGACGGCAAACCTGATGGCGTGATGAAGCTCGCGCAGATTGCCGGGCCAGTTGTGCGACATCAGGGCTTGCATGGCGTCTTCGTCGACGAGCGGAGCGGGCCTTCCGACCCGCTGTGCAGCGACCTTTACCGCGCGTTCGATCAATTGCCGGCGATCATCGCGATGGCGCAGCGCGGGCAGGCATACAGTCGCCCCCGCAAGCCTGAAGTAAAGGTCTTCCCTGAAGCGGCCCTCGCGAACCTGCTCGGCAACGTCATGCAGGCTGGCAGCAATCAGTGCGAAGCGCACCTGCACAGGCCGGGTCGCGCCGACCGGCGTGAATTCACCATCCGAGAGAACCTGCAAGAGCCTTGTTTGCAGCGCCACAGGCATGTCACCGATTTCGTCCAGGAAGAGGGTGCCTCCGTCGGCTTCCAGCAACCGGCCTCTTGAGCCCTGGCGTGCCGCGCCGGTAAAGGCGCCTGGTCGATAACCGAAGAGCTCGCTTTCGATCAGTTCCGCGGTGATTGCGGCACAGTTGATGGCGATGAATTTGTCGGGGGCGCCGCCGGCATCCATGTGCAGCGCCCTGGCAAGTGCACTCTTGCCGGTGCCCGTTTCACCTTGGAGGAACACGGGCACGCGATGAGCGATCAAGCGTCGCGCGACGCTCATGGCATCGCGCACCACCGGGTCGTTGCCCACGATCTCCTCTGCCGTGGGCTGTGTCGCGTCCAGTGGAACAGCCACACGTGCGGGCGTAGTCGCGCGTTGTTGGGACGAGCGCACTCTCGGCTGCTCGAAGCGGAAAAAGTGTTTGCTACCGTTCGGAAGATGGAACGCGACATCCCCGCAGTCTGGGGTCTTGGCCCATCGATCCAGACCTTGGATCTCCGAGAGCGACAAGCCGATCAGGCTCTCGCCGTTCGGTACGAGGATCCGTTGCGCCAGCGGCGTTGCATCGAGCACCCTCCCGCAAGGATCAACTGCAATGCGCGACTCTGCGGCCGCGTCGCAGAAATCTCCGTGGCGAGAGAGACGCAGAATGGTGTGGCCTGCATTGCGGCGATCGAAGAACTGGTTTTCGATCCGGCGGGCCGAAGCGGTGACAACTTGGCGGACCAAAGCTTGCGTTGCGCGATCCGATCCGCGCAAGGTGGTGACGTTCAGCACGCCGGCCAACTGGCCCGCTGCACCAAACACAGGGGCCACGGTACAGCTCACTCCGGCCAGGCTCGACGCAAAGTGGTCCTGCATCACCACGGACAAGGCGCGCCGCTCCTGGATGCAAAGTGCCACGCCGTTGGTGCCCTGCTTGTCTTCCGCCCAGATGGATCCCGGAAGCACCCCGACGTTGGTGCACGCGTCCAGCACTAGTTCGGTCGATCGAAAGCTGAGCGCGACTCCGTCGGGGTCGGCCAGCATCACGACGTAGTCCTGCTCGGCCAGCAATTCAAAGAGACGTTGAACCTCTCCTTGGGACAGCGCGAGCAGGTCTGCGATCGGCTCACGGTGATCCTGGAGTTCCACCGAAGTCAGCACACAAGGACGCGCCACCTGGTCCGGGGTCAGCTTGTGGACCGCAAGGCACCGCTCCTGCGAGGCAGCGACGCTAGTGCCATCCAGCAACGCGTCCTGGAGAAGAGCAGGTGCTGCGACGGGGCGTAGCACGCTCGGAGGAAAAACTTTGTCCACAGCGCGATGTCTCCTGCAAGGGGCCTGGGGCGGGCCCTTTTTATGGAAGGATTCTGCATCCTTCGCCCCATCGTCGTCACGCGGCCAAGAGTTCCTTGGCAGGCGTCGAGGTTGCCTTGCGCAATGTCGGCATCACCTCGTGCGCAAGGCGCTGCATGGTCTCCCATTCCCACGCACGATTGCGGCCCATCCCATCCATGGAAGCCATCATTAAGCCATGGAAGGGCCCCGTACGCTCACGGAAGCTCACCAGCTTGTCGGCCACGGTCTTGGGCGAGCCGTACACCACCATGCTGTCGATCAGTTGCTCCACCGTGACTGCGTCGTCGGGCTGCTTGGGATCGTCTTTCATGACGGCGGTGTAGTTGACCGACTTCAGCACGCGCCACAGGTAGTCAAAGTAGTAGTAGTTGCTGCCGGCCGGATCCATCACCCGGTCGCGGGCTTCGGCGTCGCTGTCCGCGATGATGATGTTTCGGGCGACGCGCCAGTCGTGGCCGGTCGGTTCGCGACCCGCCAGCTCGCAGCCCTCGACGTACTTCTTCCAGTGACTGGCGATGACGTACTCCGGACAGAAGTTCGCGCTCATCGCACCGAAGCCGCGTGCGGCAGCGGTCTTGACGCTGTCCGAGAACGGCGACATCGCCGTCATCGAGATTTCCGGATGTGGTTTCTGGAACGGCTTGGGCATGAAGCCGACGCCCAGTTCCGGAATGACCATGTCCTTCAGCGAGATCTTCCAGTGCTTGCCGTCGATGACGTACGGCGGATCTTGCGACCAGATCTTGAGGATCGTGTCGATCGACTCCATCATGCGTTCGGTGCGATATGCGCCGTCTAGGACTTCGAACAGTTCCATGTCGCTGGCCAGGCCGCCCGGGCCGATGCCGAACAGCAGCCGGCCCTGGCTCATGTGGTCGAACTGCGCAACCTCAGCGGCGACGACCGCAGGATGGTGGTTGGGAAGCGCAATGACGCCCGTGCCGAAGCGGATGCGCTTCGTCTGATGGATGAGGGATGCCAGAAAGATCAGCGGGGATGAGATCGGCTCCGTCGTGCAGGACATGTGTTCGCCCAGCCAGACTTCGTCGAAGCCGAGCTCATCCGCGTAGATGACCTTCTCGGTGTTTTCCTTGAAGGTTTCCGTATTGGACCGAGTGGGTGGATGCAGAGGCATGCCGAACAATCCGAGTTTCATGAAGTCTCCTTTAGCGGTTAAAAAAGCACGGCGGTTGCCGAGCGGGGAACGAAAACAATCAGGCGGCAAGCTTCTCTTGCAATGGCTTGCAGCGTTCCGATACACCGACACCTGACCCGTTGAACCAGACAAGGGGGTCAAGGTGTTCGTCAGCCAGATGTACGTCCGTGACGCGGCCAATGAACAGGGTGTGCGTTGCGTAGTCGATGCGCTGGTCGACTTCGCAGGTGACGGCAGCAGGCGCAGATGTCAGGAAGGGCAAGGTTTCGCTGCTGTCCTCCCAATCGCCAGTGACGAAGCGCTCCGCGCGCCGTGAGCTTTGGGCGAACGCGCCGAGCAGAGGGTGATGCGACCCAGCAAGGAGGTTGACACAGAAGCGGCCGTGTGTGCTCAGGGTCGAATGCAAGCCTGAGTTCCGGTTCACGGAAATCAGGATTGCCGGCGGGTCCATGGATACCGGGATCACTGCAGACGCCGCCATCCCGTGAGGCGAGCCATCCGCATCGCGCGTCGTGATCAGAGTGACCGAGGAGGCCACCCGGCGCATGGCATCCTTAAACGAGTTCGCGACGTCGGCGGCATGTTCTGCGTCGCTGCAAACTGACAGTGTGGTCATGGTGCAAGTCTCCTGGGGTTGGGTTGTCTGCTGTGCCTAATCCAGTGCAGATGGCATGCCCAGGAGCATTTCTTTTAAAATCAATGACTTAGCTGTGTCGTGAGCGGCGCGCGTGCGACACGTTGCGACACTTAGGGTGTCGCGTGCGACAGCGAAGGCTAGGCGTTAAAGGGAAAACGGTAGGTTGGCCGTGCTTCAACGCCTCGATGCCGCCACGCTTCCGGTGAGGCGTAGCGCCCAGACGATTCGCAATTGCCTTCCGCGCCGTTGGTCGACGTGGATTGCGCCAGATCTACCCGCAGGTGTAGCTGGCCGCAGCCTTGGCCGATCCAGCCCCGCTGTACGTGGCGCGCTGCGGATAGGCACATATGGGCAGCGAGACCGAACCATCGGACGAACTGAGATCGAGGCGGTTCGGCGCCGTGCCGTTCTCGACCCATTGGCGCAGCGCAGTGAACAGTTGATCAGAGCTGCTGCCGTTGATCGGCAAGGCCGGCAGCGGCACCTTCGTGGAGGCCGTGACGGTGCCCGTCGCAGCATCGATTGCGCTCACTTTGAATATCGTGTTGTGGCCCATCGCCGGAATGAGGAACAGGCGATCGAATTTTTGCACTTCCGCATCGCCACCCATGGTCGCCGCCACGCGCGAGTAGTAGTTGATCGAGCCACTGGGCGTGATCAGTTCGTCGGCCAAGCCGTGATAGGTCAGGATCTTGCCACCCTTGTTGCGAAAGGCGCTCAGGTCCGGATTGTCGGTGTTGATGTTGCTGAACGACGACTGCAAGGCCACTCCTTGCGCATTCACGTTTGTGAGATCGGCATAAGACAGGGTCTTCCATTTGTCTGCCGGCGCGCCGGTGGCGTTGGAAAAGGTCGCGGGCACGGTCTGCGCGTACAGCGGCGACCCCAAGATCAGGGCAAGGTCTTCGGTCGCGATCGGGAAGGGGGTGCTCCCGGCCAGGCTCGTCAGGCTGGTACCGCGCGTCAAGCCCCACCACAACTGCCCCAATGCTGGCGCGGTGCCGCTTGCGTTGTCGATGAGCGGATCGGGCGCGGTACCGTCACGGGTCTGGCCGTACCAGATCTTGTTGACCACTTGCGCTTCGGCCAAGCTCAGGCATCTGTTCGTGTCGCCGTTGGTTCCTGCCGCGCCGGTCAAGGTTGCAGAAGTCGTGCACAACGCAGCGGCATCCCTGGATGGATCGTAGCGGCACGACGCGGGGTTCAGGACGAACCCGAGAGATTGAGGATCGCATGCCTTCGTTGCCGACGCACTGATTGCGTCGAGCTTCGCAGCAGCGATAGGTCCTCCCAATTCCTTCAGCATCACCGTCTGTGGATAGATTTCACTCGTGATGAAGTTCGTCCAGTTGAAAGCCGGGGCGCCCGCGAGGATGCCGTCGTAGTCACCCGGGTATGTTTGTGCCGCTTTGAAGCCCTGGCGACCGCCGGTCGAGAAGCCGTCCCAGTACGCGAACTTGTGTGCCCTCCCGTAGTACAACTGGACCAAGGCCTTGGACTTCTCGGCCATTTCATGAATGGCACGCTGCGAAAAGTCCTGCCAGGAGACCTTGTTGATCGAGCCGTCGGCATTCATGAGAAACGATCCGTTGGAGCCGCCGGTATACGGTGCAGAGGTCTTGCCGTGATCTGACACGACGACTACGTAGCCATTGGCCACGGCAGCCAGGTGCAATGGCTGGAACGATGCGCCCTCATACCCGATGCGGGTGATGTCCGTGTGGCGTCCACCCGCAAACCCACCACTGCCGAAGGCTCGTATGCGATCGTTCCAGTTGCCCGGAGCTGGCAACCAGACCTCGATGCCGACACCCTTGGTAGTCGATGGCGCTCCGGCGGCACCTGGATTTCCCGGACCGATCACCAACTTGACCAGGCACATGTCGGTGGTCAGGACTGGAGCCGCGGGGCTCGACGGTGTTCCCGACAGGGCCAGCGAGTCTCCGGCCTTGAAAGACTTGACCAACAACACCGTGGTGTTGGTGTCTGGAGTGAATGAAGTTTTCAGGCCGTCATTGCAGACGGGTGCCACTTGGGGCAGAGCCGCAGTGGACACAAAGACGGGGGAATGGTCGCCGCCTCCGCAGGCCGACAGGACGAGCGCAGCGGCTCCGAACAGCCCGGCAATCCGGTGCGTGCGAAATTTCAAGGTCACGGTATCTCCTCGGTGAATGGAATGAGTACCGAGGTTAGGACTGGGCGCTTGAGCGGTCTTTCGAAAAACGGTTGTGCGTTGTCGAAGACCACCGGTGGGAGATCAGGACTTTCGCGCAGTCGCAGGCGTGACGCCGAAGGTTTCGCGGAAAGCCTGCGTGAAGTGCGATTGACCGGCGAAGCCGAGCGTGAGCGCGATCTCCGCGATTGACATGGCCGTGTCCTTCAGCAGTGTGCGAGAGCGATCCAGACGCCTCTCCCGCACGTAGCGATGCGGGGTGCACCCCATGCTCGCTTTGAAGCATTTCGCAAAATGATGCGGACTCAAGCCTGTTTCGCGTGCCAGCGCTTCAACACTCAGGTCCATCGCGAGATTGGCCTCGATGAGGTCAAGCACCCGCCGGCGGCTGTTGTCGCGGAGTTGCCCCGGGGGGGCGGCGGCGACTGGGGCGCCGTAATGCTCTCCAAGTCGGCCGATCAGCGCACTCGATAGACCCTGCGCATAGAGCGCACCGCCAGGCGCTCCCCGCAGAGCCTCATCTACCAGCTCCTGCACCAGCCACTGCAACTTGGGATCGAAGACTTCGTGCATCGTCTTCAAATCGAAGCCATGCAGTTCAGGCGCTAGGCGGTGTACCCGTTCGGGCGAGAGAAACACCCCGACTGTCATTCCCGATTCACCGTCCCAACGCGCGCCGCTCCGCTGGAAGTCGCGCCCATAGAGTTCGATCATGCCAGGCGCGGTGGCAAGCTCGACAGTGCGATGTTCGAACCGATACCATCGCCGACCGCGTCCGCGCGTAGCCATCAGCAACATCGGAGCGCTCACACACGCGGCGCCGCTCTCAAGCTTCGGCAGAATCGGATACGCCCCCACCGGCAGCCCGGCCCATTGAGCGGGCAACTCAATGAGCGGCGAACCGGAGGCGTTTCGTTGGGCGGCCTCAGCTGAGCAGATGGTGTATCGCTCGTGATCGGGGAAAGTCCACTCGGTCATGTTCGTCAGGACTGGGCATGGTCAGCAATGATGCGACTACAGGTGACAGAAGCCAAGTAGGTTTGATGATGGGAAATCGTTCGCGATGCTGACTTGGCGTCGCAGGCCTCTATCACGACGCGTCAGGCTGCGCCGCCGGTGCAGCGCGCTGGAAGGCGTCGAGCTTCCCGCACGATGCATCGATCGCAAGCAGGCGCGGCCACTGCGCCAAGTCCACCTTGAAGCGTCGCGCGCTTTCGATCTGGGGGATGAGATAGGCGTCGGCAAGCGTCGGTGCATTGCCGAAGGAGAAGCCTCGGTCCGAAACGCCGGCCGCCAGCAAGGCTTCGTACGCGCTGAATCCACTGCTGATCCATGTGCCGCACCATTCGTCGATCGCTGCCTGATCAGCCCCGAAGCGATGCTTCAGCGTCTCCAGGATGCGCCGGTTGTTGACCGGATGCACGTCACATCCAATTATTGCGGCGAGCGCGCGAACATGCGCGCGGTCAAGCGGATCTTGCGGCAGCAGTGGCGGCTGCGGATAGCGCTCTTCCAGCCATTCGATGATCGCGGGCGTCTGCGTCATCGTCATGCCATCGACATTCAGCGCCGGGACGAGTTGCTGGGGATTGATGGATCGATAAGCGTCGCCGAGGTGCTCTTCACGCCGCAGATCGACCGCGACTTGCTCATAGGTCAAGCCCTTGAGGTTGAGGGCGATGCGGAGCCTGTGGGAGGTTCCGCTGCGAAAAAACGAGTAGAGCTTCATGAGGTGAGGTCTGGGTAGGGTATGCAGGCGCTGCCCAGCGCGCTTGAAGGGGTCCCGCGCGAGCGCGACGGATCGACTCGCCGATGCGCGCAGCCGGGTTAAATGGAACAGCCGATCATTGCGCCGCGCGAAACATCGATCAATCGAATGTGCTGAATACAGCGCATAGATTTCAACAATGTGGCAGCGACTTTCGGCAGGTGCTTTGTCTTACGTGCACCTGTCCCGGATTCGCGGAGGCAAGATTGCGCCGATGGGGCGGCCGGTTATTGCTTGCCGGCCCCCTCGCCGTGCAACTGTGTGACTAGAGCCCGCAGCCAGACATTCGCAGGATCTTTGTTGTAGCGTTCATGCCAGAACAAGTTGATCGTGATCTCGGGGAGTTTCGCGGGGTGGTTGACGTACGACAGGCCAAAGGGTGTGACCAACGCCCGTGCAAGGCGCTCCGGTACGGTGGCGACCAAGTCGGAATCGTGCAGGATGTGCCCCACCGCGACATAGTGCGGCACCGTCAGGACGACTTTGCGGGCAACCTTCTGGCGTCGGAGCAATTCGTCGGCCTGCCCATGGCCGGTGCCTTCCGAGATCACCACGACATGCTCGGCCGCAGAGAAATCGGTCAGGGAAATCTTGCCTTTGTCGAGGGGGTGATCGATCCGGAACATGCAGACGTAGCGCTGCTTGAAGAGTCGGCGCTGGAAGTACCCGCCCTTCAATTGCGGGAGCAATCCCATCGCGAGGTTGACGTGGCCCGCCTCCATCTCGTCCTGCAGGTTGACTGACGTGTTGCGAACCGTGCTGAGCGAGACGCCCGGCGCGATCCGCGCAAGCTCCTTCATCAGCTTGGGCAGGAAGTAGATTTCGCCGATGTCTGTCATGCCCACGGTGAAGGCGCGCTTCGAGGTTGCCGGGTCGAAGGTTGAACGCTGGTTGATAGCTGCGTGGATGACCTGAAGGGCGCGGGCCGTTGGTTCGGCGAGCTGTTCCGCGAAGGGCGTCGGCTCCATGCCCTTGGGTGTT
Organism: Variovorax robiniae; assembly: GCF_037889955.1. Lineage (NCBI taxonomy): Bacteria > Pseudomonadati > Pseudomonadota > Betaproteobacteria > Burkholderiales > Comamonadaceae > Variovorax > Variovorax robiniae. The sequence continues at coordinate 34,103 of NZ_JBBKZS010000025.1, read as the reverse complement.
CGCAGGAACAGGGGATCGTCGGTGAGCTTGCGAAGCCGCGCCAGCGCATTGCTGACTCCAGGCTGTGAAAGCCCCAAGCTGGTCGCCACCTTCGAGACGCGCCGGTCGATCAGCAATTGCTGGAACACAACCAGCAGGTTGAGGTCGATTTCATTGAGTTCCATCGTGTCCTCGCATTCGCCAAATCAATTTTGTGTATTGCCCGCATTCTATTGAACGATGGTCCGGGAACGAGGATCATTCGCTCACCCCACAACGCCGGTCGTGAGACAACACGACACAGGAGACAAACATGGATGACGCAACAGCGGTCTTTCCCCAGCAGATCCACTGGGCAGACCAGGGTACGAGCCGCATACCTTTCATGGCCTACACCGAGGCCGATCAACATCGACGCGAACTCGAGCGTCTGTTCTACAAGAGCCACTGGTGCTACGTCGGCCTGGAAGCCGAGGTCCCCGAAGCCGGCGACTTCAAGCGCACGGTTGTCGGTGAGCGATCGGTGATCATGATCCGCGACGCCGAGGGCGGGATCAATGTGGTCGAGAACGTGTGCGCCCACCGTGGCATGCAGTTCTGCCGCGAGCGCCATGGCAACAGGAAGGCGGAAGGATTCACCTGTCCCTACCACCAGTGGAATTATTCGCTCAACGGCGACCTTCAGGGCGTACCCTTCCGCCGTGGCGTCAAGCAGGACGGCAAGATCAACGGCGGCATGCCGGCCGATTTCAAGCCCGCCGATCACGGCCTCAACAAGCTCAGGGTTGCAGTGCGCGGAGGCGTGGTCTTCGCGTCCTTCGATCCCGACATCGAATCGCTCGAAGACTTCATGGGCCCGACGATCCTCGGCTACTTCGATCGTCTTTTCAACGGCCGCAAGCTGAAGATCCTCGGCTACAACCGCCAGCGCATTCCAGGCAACTGGAAGCTGATGCAGGAGAACATCAAGGACCCGTACCATCCTGGCTTGCTGCATACCTGGTTCGTGACTTTCGGCCTCTGGCGCGCGGACAACAAGTCGCAGCTGAAAATGGACGATCACCACCGCCACGCCGCGATGATCTCGACGCGCGGCACCAGCGGTAAGGCCGATCAGGTCACGCAGGTGTCGAGCTTCAAGGAGAGCATGCAGCTTAACGACGACCGCTTCCTGGACATCGTGCCCGAGCCCTGGTGGGGCGGGCCGACGGCGGTGATGATGACGCTGTTCCCGAGCGTGATCTTCCAGCAGCAAGTCAATAGTGTCTCGACAAGGCACATCCAGCCCAGCGGCCCCGGCGCCTTCGATTTCGTGTGGACGCATTTCGGCTTCGAAGACGATGACGAAGCCATGACGCAGCGGCGTCTGCGCCAAGCCAACCTCTTCGGCCCCGCCGGCTTCGTGTCGGCAGACGACGGTGAAGTGATCGAGCTTTCCCAAAAGGGGTTCGAGCAGAAGCCCTTCCATCGCACGCTCGCCGAACTCGGCGGCCGCGAGGTCGGGGACACAGACCACATGGTGACCGAGACTTTGATACGCGGTATGTACGAATACTGGCGCAAGGTCATGGAGGCTTGAGATCATGAACTTCCAGGACCACTTCGAACTGAACCAGCTCTACGCAAACTACGCCAGCACCCTCAGCGCGGGCGACTGGGATGCTTGGCCGGAGTTCTTCACTGACGAATGCAGCTATCGCCTGCAACCGCGCGAAAACTACGAGCGCGGCTTTCCGCTGGCCACGCTCTCGTTTGAGAGCAAGGGCATGCTCAAGGACCGCGTCTACGGCATTCGCGAAACCCTGTTCCACGACCCGTACTACCAGCGCCACGTTGTGGGCGCGCCGGTCGTCAAGAAGGCCGAGGCCGATCGCTTCGAATGCGAAGCCAACTACGCGGTGTTTCGCACCAAGCTCTCGGAGCTGTCGTCGGTGTTCAACGTCGGCCGCTATATCGATGTCGTTGTGCGTACCGAAGCGGGGCTTAAGTTCTCTTCGCGTCAGGTCATCTATGACAGCGAAATGATCCCCAACTCCATCATCTATCCGATCTGAGGCACGCCATGACCGTACTGAACTGGACCGACGCAGCAACCGTCGAAGACGTGCCTGCCGATGATGTCATCGGCATGATCGTGGCTGGCAAGGATCTCGCCTTGTACAGCGTCGAAGGCGAGATCTTCGCCACCGACAACATCTGCACGCACGGCCATGCCCGCCTGTGCGAAGGCTTTCTCGAAGGCCATGAAATCGAATGCCCGCTGCACCAGGGCAAGTTCGATGTCCGCAACGGCAAGCCCACCTGCGCGCCGGTGACCGAAGCGATCCGCTCCTATCCCGTGAAGATCGAAGGCGGCCGCGTCTGGCTCGCCCTCGACTGACGCACCGCTCCCAAGGAGAACCCCATGACTGCAGAGCGACCGGAGGTCGCGGCCGCCGCATGCGCGGACGCCAGCGTGATCCAGAACATCGTGATCATCGGCGCAGGCCAGGCCGGCGGCTGGGCCGCCCAGACCCTGCGCGCCGAAGGCTTCACGGGCCGGCTGGTGCTGATCGGTGACGAAGCGCATCCGCCACACGAACGACCACCGCTGTCCAAAGCCGTCTTGTCGGGCGCGGCACTCCCCGAAACCACCCGTTTGATGAAGGCCGAAGCCTTCGAGGCGCTGGGGCTGAACTGGCGGCCAAGCGCCCGCGTGCTTCGGATCGATCGCGCGGCCAAGCAGGTCTTGCTGGCCGATGGCGAGGCCGTCCCCTATGACAAGCTGATCCTGTGCACCGGAGGCCGTGCCCGCCAGCTCACGCTGCCTGGCGTCGACCAGGTGCCGTTGCACACCCTGCGCACCATCGAGGATGCGCAGGCGCTCGCACCGGCGCTGGGCGCTGGGCGCAGCGTGGTGGTGGTGGGCGGCGGCTGGATTGGCCTGGAGGTAGCCGCCACGGCGCGCCAGCAGGGCGCCGAGGTGGTCGTGGTCGAGACCCAGAGCCGGCTGTGCGAACGAACCGTGCCGGCCGAGATTTCCGAACACCTGCTGGCGTTGCACCGTGCACAAGGTACACGCGTGCTGCTGGGTGCGGGTGTCAGCGGCTTTGCGCGGGCCGCTGACGGCCGCTCCGAAGTTCTGCTCGCCGACGGCAGCGCGTTGCGTTGCGACACGATCGTGCTGGGCATCGGCCTGGTACCCAACGACGAACTGGCGCGCGAGGCTGGCCTGGAATGCGATGGCGGCGTGCTCGTCGATGCCCGTTGCCACACCTCCGACCCCGACATTCTGGCCGCGGGCGACGTCGCCGTGGCACCCAACACCTGGGCCGGGCGCCGGCTGCGGCTGGAGTCGTGGCAGAACGCGCAGGAGCAGGGCATTGCCGCCGCGCGCTCGGCCCTCGGCCATACCGTGGACTACCAGCCGCTGCCCTGGTTCTGGTCCGACCAGTACGGCATGAACCTGCAGATCTACGGCATGCCGGCCGCCGCGCACCGCGTGGTGCGGCGTTGCGACGAGGCAAGCGGCAATTTCGTGCTGTTCTACCTGGCGGGTGACGTGGTGCAGGCTGCCATCGGGCACAACGCAGCGCGCGACCTGCGCTTTGCGCGACGCCTGATCGAGCAGCGCAAACCCGTGGATGACGAGCGCCTGGCCGATCTGGCCACACCGATGTCGAAGCAGTGACCAGACCCTGACGACAGTCCCCTTTGAAGAATCCCAACGAGACAAACACCATGCGCCAAATCGATGTTCATCAACTCGCGGACGATGCCCGCTTCAACCGCTTCCACGGCCTCGTGCTGTTCTGGTGCGCCCTGATCATCATCTTCGATGGCTACGACCTCGCGGTCGTGGGGATCGCGTTGCCCTCCATCATGAAAGACCTCGGCGTGGACCCCACGCAGGCGGGGTTCATGGTCAGCTCGGCCCTGTTCGGAATGGCCTTCGGTGCCATCTTCCTTGGCACCTTGGCTGATCGCATCGGTCGGCGCTGGTCCATCGTCGTGTGCATCACCCTGTTCAGCGTGTTCACGGCGGCTGCCGGGCTCACACGGAATCCCCTGCTATTTGCCGCCTCGCGCTTTCTGGCCGGCTTGGGCATCGGCGGGGTCATGCCCAACGTGGTTGCCCACATGACCGAGTACGCGCCCAAGAAGGTGCGCGCCACGCTGGTCACGTTGATGTTCAGCGGCTACGCGGTGGGCGGCATCCTGGCGGCGTTGCTGGGCAAGGGTTTGATCGAGAGCTACGGCTGGCAGTCGGTGTTCTTCGCTGCTGCCGCGCCGATGCTGCTGATCCCCTTCATCCTGAAGTCGCTGCCTGAGTCCATGCCGTTCCTGCTCGCCAAGGGCCGCCACGAGGAACTCAAGCGCATTGCTGCGCGTGTCGAGCCGAGCTACACGCCGCAGGCCACTGACCAGCTCACCGTGCCGGCGAGGGACAAGGCACAGGGCGCCCCCACGCGGCAACTGTTCTCCGAAGGTCGCGGCTTCAGCACCATCATGTTCTGGACCGCGTTCTTCATGTGCCTTTTCATGGTCTACGCACTCAGTTCCTGGCTGACCAAACTGATGGCCGGTGCGGGCTACAGCCTGGGCTCGGCATTGACATTCGTTCTGGTGCTCAACGCTGGGGCAATCGTTGGCGCGGTCGGCGGCGGCTGGCTGGCCGACCGGTTCCACATCAAGACCGTGCTGGCCTCCATGTACGCACTGGCTGCCGTGTCGATCAGCCTGCTGGGCTTTGCCATGCCGCAGGAACTCCTGTTCATCGTGGTGGCGCTGGCAGGGGCCTCGACCATCGGCACGCAGATCGTGGCAAACGCATACACCGGTCAGTTCTATCCGATGGCGATCCGTTCCACCGGCCTGGGTTTCGCGTTGGGCATCGGTCGCGGCGGCGCGATCCTGGCGCCCATCGTGATCGGCGTGCTGGTCAGCCTGAAGCTTCCACTGCAGCAGAACTTCTTCGCCATTGCGATACCGGGCGCCATTGGCATGCTCGCCGTCATGCTGATCGATCACCGCAAGTCTGCATCGGTGCAGCACGCGGCGCGGCTGGCCAGGGCCTCGGAAGTGACTGCGTCGGCTTCGCGCAAGGCACACACCCAAGCCTGATCCCCAACTCATATCAACCACAAAAGACACCCCATGACCAATACCACGTATCTCTGGAATCCTCCTGCCGTCAAATCGCTGCCCGTGCGCGGCAAGACTGAGCGACTGCCCATCAACCGCCTGTTCTTCGTCGGGCGCAATTACCACGCGCATGCAGTCGAGATGGGCAAGCCCGTCGACAAGAGCGTCGAGCGGCCGTTCTACTTCACCAAGGCCCCGCAGACGCTGGTCGAGTCGGGCGCGACTGTGGCCTATCCGCCGGAGACGAAGAACTATCACCACGAGATGGAACTGGTGCTGGTCATCGGCGCGCCGGGCTTCCGCGTGTCGCAGGAAGACGCGCACAAGCTGGTCTACGGCTATGCCTGCGGCCTGGACATGACACGTCGTGACCTGCAACTCGTGGCGCGCGACAAGGGGCGCCCCTGGGACCTGGGCAAGGACGTCGAAGAGTCCTCGGTCGTCTCCGAGGTGGTGCCCATGGAAGGGACGGTGCTCGAGCAGGGCGCACTCGAGATGACGGTGAACGGCCAGCCCCGCCAGAAGTCCGACCTCGACAAGCTCATCTGGAACATCCGCGAGATCATTGCGGATCTCTCGCTTTTCTATCATTTGCAGCCGGGCGACCTGATCTTTACCGGCACACCGGAAGGCGTCGGTCCACTGCAACCGGGTGACAGCATCGAGGGCAGCGTCGCGGGCGTGGGCGAGATCACGCTCAGCATCGGCCCGGCCGAATAAGCGCAAGGAGCACAACCATGACCGTCGAAGCCATGCCGTCCCCCGTGCGCCTGAAGGCGGTTGCCGCCAAAGGCCAGCCCGATCCCAGTCCCGCACTGGAACAGCTCTACCGTGGTTTCGAGAGCGAGTTGCTCGTCCCGCTCTGGACCGAGATCGGCGATCTGATGCCACAGAGCCCGCGCAGCAAGGCCATGCCGCACCTGTGGCGGTGGGACCGGCTCGTGGAACTGGCCAGCGAAGCGGGCCGCATCGTGCCCGTGGGCCGCGGCGGTGAGCGGCGCGCCATTGCTCTGGCCAATCCGGGCTTGGGCGGACGGCCGTTCGCGACGCCCACGCTGTGGGCGGCCATCCAGTACCTCATGCCGGGCGAGAACGCGCCGGAGCACCGGCACACGCAGCATGCGTTCCGCTTCGTGGTGGAGGGGGAGGGCGTGTGGACCGTCGTCAACGGTGATCCGGTGCGGATGTCCCGGGGCGACTTCCTGCCGCAAGCCGGCTGGAACTGGCATGCCCATCACAACGCGGCCAGTGCGCCTATGGCGTGGATCGATGGGTTGGACATTCCGTTTTCGTATTACACGGAATCGCAGTTCTTCGAGTTCGGGCGCGAGCGCGTCGGCACGGTCGAGATGACCACGCCGGAGTTCTCCCGCTCCGAGCGCTTGTGGGGGCACCCAGGCTTGCGTCCGCTGTCGCAACCCGACGCGCCGTCGGCCACGCCATTGCTGGCTTATCGCTGGGTCGACACCGACCGTGCGCTGGCCGACCAGTTGGCGCTGGAAGAGGAGGGCCATGCGGCGACGCTGAGTCCGGGACATGCGGCCGTGCGATTCACGAACCCCAGCAACGGGCGCGATGTGCTGCCGACCATGCGCACCGAGATGCACCGTGTCAGGAAAGGCGCCTCCACGCTGACTCACCGAGAAGTCGGGTCCTCGGTCTATCAGGTCTTCGAAGGGACCGGCAGCGTCACCGTGGGCGACAAGCAGTGGAGCGTCCGGCGCGGCGACATGTTCGTGGTTCCCTCGTGGGCGCCTTTCACGGCGCGCTGCGATGCAGCAAGCGAATCGACGCTCGATCTGTTCCGGTTCAGCGACTCGCCCATCTTTGAGGCGCTGCACGGACATCGTTCGCAGGTGGGCGACCCGGCGTAGACGGTTTGCGCACATGACAGCACCCGGGCCATCGTTGTTCTTCAATACCAGGAGCGAGCGCATCGCCCTGGCGCGCCAGCGCTATTTCGAAGAGGGGGAATTGCCCTCAGGCATCGTGAGCGCGGCCGTCTACGAGTCGTGGGCGCGCTGCCAGCGTTTCCACGCGAACCCGGCAGAAAAAGTTGAATTCGAGCCGGTATCGACCAGCCGGACCCATCTCGCACTGCAGAAGCATCGCGACCTGATGACTGCATGGCTGGACGAGCTCCCGCAATTGCAAGCCGTGCTGGGAACCACATCGTGTGCCGCGATGCTCACGGATCCAACCGGCGTCCTGATAGGGGCCACTTGTGTAGGGCGGGCCCATGAGATGCTGATGCCCATCGCGACCCGCACGGGTGTCAATCTCTGCGAGGAAGCGGTGGGAACTACTGCGCCAGGCGTGGCGGCGCGCACTGGCCAAGCGGTGTCTGTCTTCGCCGGCGAGCACTTCTTCGACTCGGTCAAGGAAATGCACTGCGCAGCGGCTCCAGTTCGCGACACGCAAGGCAGGGTTGCGGGCGTACTGGACATCTCAAGCGAGGCGATTCCTTTTCGCTTCGAAGCCTCCATCGTGGTTGGTCTGTACGCGGCCGGCATCGAGAACCGCTTGCTGATCTCGCAGTCCGCCAACCATCTCGTCGTTCGCTTTCAGGTCGATGCGAAGCTGCTCGATTCACACTTTGCAGCGCTTGTCGGCATCGACCAGAAAGGCGAGCTTGCGTGGATGAATGGCACTGCGGCCCGGCTCCTGGGGCTGCCTTCGACACCGGGTGCACACGATGAGCGCATATCGGCCGAGGCCGCGATGGGCGCGAGCTTTTCGCAGCTTGCTTCACTGCCCGAAACGGATTCCGCTTTCCTGCTACTCTCGAACGGACTCATGGTGTGGGCACGTGCCGAGATGAGGGCCGTCGATGGACACCGGAACCTTGTGCAGGGCTGGCAAGACGCGGCGCTGACGGTCGCGCAACGCGAGGTCGAAGCGCTTCCACTAGCGAAGGCAGATGATGCGGCGAGCGAGCGGTTGTCCGGAGATACAGCCGTGGGAATTGCCCGGCCGAAGCCCCGGCGCAAATCGCGTCAGCCAGGCGACGAGAGTCCGGACTTGGATCTGCGTGATTGCAGCCAGCATCTCATCGAGCAAGCACTAGACCGGTATGGCGGAAACGTCGCCAAGGCAGCCAGAAAGCTGGGCGTCTCGCGAGGTTTGATCTATCGCCGAATCGGCCGTCGCAAGTAGCCTCCGTTGGCTTGAAGACCGCATATCTGTTCCGAAACGGAACAGATTCGGCGAGGCGGGTTTACCCGATATTTCTGGCGAAGTGCCGCGTCACATACCTTCGTGACCTTCCTGTGAGCCGCGCCACGTGGCGGATTCAAGGAGTGAACTTCTCACCATGAAACCGAAGGTAGACAACCGCATGCGACCCTTTCCCTATGCTTCTCAAAGAACGACAGACGATGCGCAACTGGACCGGCTGGAACGCGCCCTGATCGCGGGCAAGCTCGACCGGCGAGGCTTCATCCGTGCCGCCGCTGCGGCCGGGCTTGCCACCACGGGGCTGGCAGCGCTCGCCGACGAACTGGACGCCGTGCGCGAGAACCAGGCCAAGCGATCGGCTTCCTTGCAACAGGCCTACGACTACATCGTGGTTGGAACGGGTAGTGCGGGTTCAGCACTTGTTGGACGCTTGGCCGCGAAGACAAGCGCCAGCATCCTCATGATCGAGGCTGGTGATTGGGACACGGCGCCATCCGTGATGGACCCGGGCCTCTGGTTCACGAATCTGGGCACGGAACGAGATTGGCAAGACGTGGCGCTTCCGGCGCCAAGCACGAACAACCGGGCGATCCCCGAACACATGGGCAAGGTGGTGGGCGGCGGGAGCAGCATCAATGCCACCATCTGGGCGCGCCCCTTCAAGAATGACCTCGCGCACTGGGCCGAACAGAGTGGGGACGCCGCCTGGGGCTATGAGCACGGTCTCTCCATCTACCGGCGCATGGAAAACTGGCAGGGCAAGCCCGATGCGCATTACCGCGGCAAGGGCGGCCCGGTGTGGTGCCAACCTGCACACGATCCGCACCCCGCTGCGTTGGCTATGCTGGCTGCCTGCCGCTCGTTGGGCATGCCGGTACTGGACGACCTGAACGGCGCACGCGAGGTAGGCGATGGCGGTTTCGCGCTGATGAACCAGATCATTCGCGACGGGCGGCGCCAAAGCATGGCGCGGTCTTATCTTTATCCGGTTCTCGCGCGCAAGAACGTCACGGTGCTAGTGAAGTCGCAGGTTGACCGACTGGTCTTCTCCGGCACTCGGGTCACTGGCGTCGAAGTCCGCCGCGGCGACGGGGCGCCCATTCGCATCCAGGCGAAGTCCGAAGTCATCCTCAGTTCGGGCGGCATCAACACGCCCAAGCTGCTGATGCTCAGCGGGATTGGCGATGAGGCACAACTGCGCACGCATGGCATCAAGACGCTCGTTCATGCCCCAGAGGTTGGGCAAAACTTCCAGGACCATATATTGCACGGCGGTTGCATCTGGGAGCCGAACGAGCACGTGCCCCATCGCAACAGTGCTGCGAACGCGTCGGGCTTCATCAAGAGCCAGAAGGATCTGCAGACCCCGGACTTGAACCTGGTGCAGATCGAATTGCCGTACGCGAGCGAGGTCGTGGCAAAGCAGTATTCACCACCGCCCACCAGCTGGGCGCTGTGTGCTGGGCTGACGGCGCCCAAGAGCCGTGGCGAAGTCAGGCTTCGGTCGCCCAATCCCGCCGATCGACCGCTGGTGGACGCGCGATTCCTCAGCCACCCCGACGACGTCAAGGCGCTTGCCTACGGGATCGAGGTTTGCCGCGAGATCGGCAATTCGCCGGCGATGCGCAACTTCGCCAAGCGCGAGGTCGCTCCGGGAAAGAAGCTCACGGGTCAGGCAATGGACGACTTCGTGAGAGACGGCGCAACGACCTATTTCCACCAGGTTGGTACATGCCGCATGGGCAAGGACGCAAGGGCCGTCGTCGACGCCAAGCTGCGAGTCAATGGTGTGCACAACCTGCGCATTGCAGACAGCTCCATCATGCCGCGCATCCCCGGCGTCGCGACGATGGCGACCTGCGCGCTCATCGGCGAGCGCATGGCAGAGATCCTCAGCAAGAGCGCGTGAACTCGTCGGACACATTGCTCGCCCCCTCATTTCATTCTCCGAAATCCAGATCTGGAACGCACATCATGGAATCCGAACTTCTCATCGACAACCTGAAAAGCGAAGCCGAAGGCGGCGCCACCTTCGAGCGTCATCACCCCACCAGCGGAGACGTCGTGACGCGCGCTGCTGCCGGTAGCGTGGACGATGCCATCCGGGCCGCCGAGTCGGCCAGCACCGCCTTCAAGACGTGGCGTCACGCGCCGCCTTCCGAGCGTCGTCGGATTCTCCTCAAGGCGGCAGACGCGCTGGAAGCCCGCACGCAGGAGTTCATCGAAACGATGGCGGCCGAGGTCAGCTCGCCCGCCCTGTGGGCCGGCTTCAATGTCGTCCTTGCGGCCAACCTGTTTCGCGAGGCCGCGTCACTGACCACACAGATCCAGGGCGAGACGATCCCCACCGACAAGCCCGGAGCAATGTCCATGACGGTGCGCCAACCGGTCGGTGTCGTGCTGAGCATCGTCCCCTGGAACGGCCCTGTGGTGTTGGCCGCGCGAGCGATTGCGTACCCGCTGATGTGCGGCAACACAGTCGTGTTTCGCGCGTCCGAAGCCAGCCCGCGGACCCACATGCTCGTCGCGGAGGCCTTGATGGATGCTGGGCTGCCGGCCGGCGTGCTCAACTTCCTGACCAACGACCCGAAGGATGCTCCCGAGGTGATCGACGCACTGATTGCTCACAAGGCCGTCCGACGCATCAACTTCACTGGCTCCACTCGCGTGGGACGCATCATCGCGCAGAAGGCAGCAGTACACCTGAAGCGGTGCCTGCTGGAACTGGGCGGGAAATCTCCCTTGGTGGTGCTCAAGGACGCCAACGTGGATGAGGCAGTCAAGGCCGCCGTCTTCGGCTCGTTCCTCTACCAGGGACAGATCTGCATGTCGACCGAGCGCATCATCGTCGACGAAGCGATTGCCAACGAGTTCGTTTCAAAGTTTGCGGCGCGTGCGAGGGACCTCGTTGCCGGCGACCCGATGAAGAACCCGCAATGCGTGATCGGTCCGATGGTGTCGAAACAGTCGGGACCTCGACTCAATGCGTTGATCGACGATGCGCTCTCCAAAGGCGCCAAGCTCGCCTGCGGTGGTCATGCCGATGGCGCGTCCATGCCCGCGACGATCGTCGACCACGTCACCAGCGACATGGCGATCTACGACGAGGAGACCTTTGGTCCCATCACCACAGTGGTCAGGGTCAATGGCGATCATGAAGCCGTCAGCGTGGCGAACGATACGGCGTACGGGCTCTCCGCGGGGGTGTTCTGCAAGGACGTGATGCGAGCTCTGGACGTCGCCCTCCAAATCGACACCGGGGCATGCCACGTGAACGGATCCACGGTTCAGAACGAGGCGCAGGCGCCCTACGGTGGGACGAAGAACAGCGGCTACGGCCGCTTCGATGGCCGAGCCGTGATCGATGAATTCACCGAGCTGAAATGGATCACGATCGAGCCTTCGGTACAGCAGTATCCGATCTAGCGACCGCGCTCCGACCGGGCCATCTCGCCAAGGCGCTGGCCCGGTTGCAGCAGCTCTCGCTGACGCCGAGGGCAACGAAACAGTCGTGCGACCTGCGCTCCTACCGGGGTGCACCAGCTTTAGTAGGCAGCCCTCCGCCTCCAGGAACCCGCTCGGCCAATGCCGCTGCCATGCGCGTGCGTCTGGCGATGGCGATGGCGACATGCTTCGCTTCTTCAATATCTTCAGCTGAGACAAGAATGACCCAAATACATCCTGCGCGTCGCGTCGTCGAACATCAAGCCGAGGGCCTCGGTCTTCGTCTGGCATCCACCGTCGCCGCGGCAGCTGCGGCTCTCATGGCCGCTTCCTGCGGCGGTGGGCATGGCAACGGTGGGGGCGGGTTAGTCAATGGCGGGACGCTGCCAACATCGACGAGCGAGAAGGTCTCATGCGAGAGTCTCGCAAGCACCAAGCTCGCCGGCGGAACGGTCAAGTCTGCTGTTGCCATTCCTGCCGGCGACTTCACCCCACCCGGTCAGCCGGCGCCAGTGACTGGATTGCCGGCCTTTTGCAGAGTCACCATGACGATGCAACCCAGCGCTGACTCGAACGTCAACGTCGAGCTGTGGCTCCCCCGCCAGAACTGGAACGGCCGCTTCCTTGGCACGGGCAACGGCGGCGGGGCGGGATCCATCGCATACAACACCGGAATTGCAGAGGGCCTGAAGCGCGGCTTCGCGGCCGCCAACACGGATCTCGGCACCGCACCGGACCCAAACCAGCTCGTTGATCATCCCGAGCGTTGGCGTGACTTCGGATACCGCGCCAACCACGAGATGACGCTCGCCGGGAAGGCACTGACGACCGCCTACTACCAATCGCCGCCCAAGACCTCCTACTTTTCGGGATGCTCCACGGGCGGCCAGCAAGCGCTGACGATAGCCCAGCGTTACCCCGAGGACTACAACGGAATCCTCGCAGGGGCGCCCGCGAACAACCGCACCCATCTTCACACCATATTCCTGAGCAATCTGCAAACGCTAAACGCCCCTGGTGCAAAGCTCTCGCAGGCAAAGCTCGACATGATCACCAGCAAGGTTCTCGCCGCTTGCGTCGGAACCGACGGCGGCGCGCCGACAGACAAATTCCTCACGGATCCGCGACGTTGCACCTTCGATCCGGAAACCCTGCCGAAGTGCAGCGGCACCGAGACGGACGCGTGTCTCACTAAACCGCAACTCACGGCCCTGAAGAGCGCCTGGAATGGCCCGGTCAATCCTCGTACCAACGAACGAATCTTTTCGGGCCTGGTTCTCGGATCGGAAAGCGCAGTCTTCGGACTTGCGTTCCAGGGCGACACCGTTTCATGGCCACTGCAACAGCTTTACATGTTCAAGTGGGCTCTGGGAACTGACTGGCAATACACCAACTTCGACTTCGACAAGGACATGGACAAGGTCGACTCCGTGCTGGCCCCCATCCTGAATGCCAACGACGCGAACCTGTCGCGCTTCAAGTCATTGGGAGGCAAGTTGATGATGTACAACGGGACAGCCGATCCGGGTGTTCCGTTCTCCAGCCCCATCGAATACTACGAGCGCGTGGTGCAAGCCCAAAGCGGCTCGCTGGCCGATACCCAAGGCTTCTTCCGTTTCTACCAAGTCCCCGGAATGGGACATTGCAGCAGCATTACGGGAGGGGCCGGCTTGGGAGATTTTGGTCAGGCTTACTCATCGTTCGTCCCCAAGGACAAGGAGCACGACGTGATCCTGAAGCTCGTCGATTGGGTGGAGAACAACAGCGCTCCGGACAGCGTGATTGCCACGCGGTACTCGGATCCAGCGGGGAGTGCGATCGCGATGGAGCGTCCCATCTGCACGTATCCAGCGATCCCGAAATATCTGGGCGGCGACGCCTCAAAGGCGACCAGCTTTGCCTGTATCGAGGCGCCTCGCAACGGTGTCCCTGTACCCGCGCCCAGATACTTGAATTGATTGATTCCTCAAATACTGTCTGGGTGTTGTTTGGATGACCCGTGCACCGGATCTTCTGCGCTCAGGGCATGCCGCTCCCTTCGCGATGCAATCCATTCCGGGTCGACCTCAAGACCGCGGCAATGGATTGCGGCTGAGCAGGGCGAGGGTTTCTGGGTCCAGTGCCATCGTTGTTCCTTGAAGTGCGTGCGAGGTTCACTCGCACCGGCGCAATCCGTAGCGAAGCAAGCGGCGGGGCGCCGGCGCGCTTGTCGTACTAGGGCAACTGCATGAGATAGCTACGGATGTCGGCCCAGATCTTGTCGTCGATGGGCGTTGGATACATCTTCGGCATGGAGCCTCGCGGTTCCATCAATTGCCGCGTGATGTCTTCCTGCGTCATTCGCTTTGAGATGCCTTGCAGGGCAGGACCGAGCGCTCCCTCACCACGCATACCATGGCACACGCTGCAATAGCGTTGGTAGGCCTTCTTGCCTTTGGCCAGGTCCGGCTCCCCAGGCGCTGCCGCCGGCTCGCTTGCCGTCGGCGCGGCAGGCTGCTGGGCTTCGGCCTGGGGGAGCATGACAAGGCTGGCAGCAAGTGCCGCCGCGACCAGGTTGCGCGGCATCATGGCGCCGCCAGTCCGAACACGACCAGGCTCGGATTGCCGTCCCCACCGAAGGTCAGCCGCGAGATGTTGCCGGTGGTGATGGCAACGTACTGCGTGCCCTTCTGGGAGTAGGTGATGACGCCGCCGCCCAAGGCACCGTCCATCTGCCTGGACATCAGGACGTCTCCGGTCGCGCTGTCCAGCGCCAGGAAGGCGCCCCGGCTGTCGCCTGCAAAAGTTACACCGCCGGCAGTAGGCGTCACTGCCGCGACCACGGGTGCTTCCGTGTGGTACTTCCACTTGACGGCACCGGTGTCGGCGTCGACAGCAGTAATCCATCCGGTGGCCTTTTCGCCCGGCACCGGCACGACCTTGCCGCCATAGCGCAGTTGTCCGCGTACGAAATCAGGGTCGGTTTGCGTGGCGATGAAGCACCAGTCGACGGCACCGACCGTCAGCTGATTCATGCTGACGTCATAGGCGGGGCCATTCCATTCCACGCCTCCGATATTGCCCGGGCAATGCTTGGAGCCAGCCCGGGTCGGTGCCGGGTCTTGCTTGAACTGCGTCGTGACGGCAGTCTTGAAAATCGTCTTGTGCGTCTGGCGATCAACCGCGTGGATATAGCCATCCTTGCCCGCGACCGCAGCAATCTCGCGACGGCCGGCATTCGTCTGATACAGCACGGCAGCGGATACCAGGTCGTAGTCCCAAGGGTCGTTCTTGGCCGCTTGATACCACCACTTCAGGCCTCCAGTCCGGGCGTCCAGCGCCACCAACGAGTTCGTGAAGAGGTTGTCGCCCGGCCGAAGGTCGGCACGGAAGTCCTGTGCAGGGTTGCCCACGCTGACAAAGAGTTCGCCCTCGCGTACATCGAGCGAGAAGGCGCCCCAGATACCGCCGCCGCCGATCTGGGCCGAGGCCTTGTTCTTCCAGGTCTCGGCACCCACGTCCTTGCCACGTGGAATGGTGTTGAAACGCCAGAGTTCCCGGCCTGTCTTCGCATCGATGGCGAGCACTCGACCGCGAATACCCCAATCGCTGCCGGCGACACCCATGTAGACGACACCCTGCCAGGCCAGCGGTGCGGCGGAGGCGAATTCGCCATAGGAGGTATCGGTGATCTGGTTGTCCCAGACCACGTTGCCGTTCTTCGCGTCATAGGCCAGAAGATGGCCGTCGGGCGTACCTCGGATGATCATTCCGTCGGAATATGTCGCGCCGCGATTGACCACGAAGGGCATGTGCGCGACTGGCTTGCGAGTGGCCTTCCAGATCTGCTTGCAGTTGGTCGGGTCAACGGCGAAGGTATCCAGCGCGGTCGTGACGAAGATCGTCCCGTCCACAAGGATTGGACCGCTTTGAAGCGAGCCGCCATCGGAGAGTTCGATCCTGCAAACCTCCTTGAGGTTCGCTACGTTCTTCGTGTTGATCTGTTTGAGCGCCGAGAAGCGCTGGCCGGCATAGTCCTGGTTGAAGGACTGCCAGCCGATGTCGGATTGGTCAGGGTCTTCGGCGAGCCCATTCGCGGCGTACGCTGATGTCATGAGACCCGCGCAAAGAATGGCAGCCAGTCCTGTGTGACGCAGTGCGCTGTTCGTAGTGGTGTTCATTTGTCTCCTTGGTGTATTGATCAATGCGGCGGCCGAGGGTCAGGACTGAAAGACCCGGCCCCCGTGGTTTGTCCTCGTCTGCGGTTGTGGCGGTGTGGTGTCCCGCTGTGGACATTGCCAATGCCGTGCCAGCATTGCTCCCCGTGAAGAATCAACGACTTACACGTCCGCTTGCTGTCGCATGACATGACCTTGCGACACTGAACTGTCGCAAGAGGATGGCCTTGCGACACTTGTTGTGCTGGGGCAGAGGCACGGCGAGCATGGTCGCGTCTACCTTCGAGCCACACAGGAATCACGTCGTTCTCTGCGGCAGTTCGCACGACCTATGCCGCGTTTCGGGGGCAGCGCTTACCCGGAGGTGTTCGTTCTCATCCCACCGCACCGCGCCAGATTGTTGGCAGCGATGCAGGCGTGCCTTGGCGCCTACGAATAGCGCGACGCCCTCATGCCCGTAGCCCGACGCCTCGACTGCATGGCGAGAGCGCCTGCGGTAACCCCAACTGGCCCGGGGCGTTGCACGGGCATGGGCCCCATCGCGTCTGTGGCTTTGTCGCGATCAACGGTGGCCCCATACCCGCGGGTATCCGACCGACCCTCGCATATCGGTACGAACAACCGTCGCGCATCGGCATTGCGTGGTATTTCGGGCTGCCAGGCGGGCGGTGCGACTCTTTCCGCCTTTCGGGCCATATCAAGGCTTCAGCGATGTGACACCAACCAAGGCCTGAAAAGTCTGGTGAGCTGAGGCGCCACGATCCATGTCATCACCCCCACGACGGCGAGCGTCAGGATGACTGTGCGGGGCAGCAGCGCCCACGACTTCAACAAGTCCCCTGTCAGCAGGAACAGCACATACACCGTCGGGAAAATCCCCAACCAAGTCACCACCGCTACTTTCCATCGGGGCGGACTTAAAGGTCGGGTTTGGTACCACAGCCCCAAGCCAGACATCGGTTTGAAACTGGGCTCGCCTTCGATGAACGGCGCTAGCGCAGCCATCCCTTGCCTGCGCTCTGAAGAATGCTGCCACGAGTTCAGGTTGGACTGCTGGTCGAATGCCAGCACGACGTGATACATCGTGTCCTCGACTTCCGGGTCGTCACCGGGATGAACCAGTTGTGCGCCCAAATAGCCCGGCGCGCGGGCCGCGGCGTCCATCAACGTCTTGGTCACTTGTTCATAGTCTGCTTCGCAGCCCGTCTTGACGTTGCGGCTGATCAGGACTGTCACGGCATGCTCGCTCAAGATCTACTTCCTCGGGTACGTTTCCGCCTCAGCTCGACGCTGCGGGCCTTGTCTTGCTGCAAATCATTGCGTCAAGGCACCAAGCACGGCAAGACTCATCGCCTTGATGCCCGTCTTCAACGATGGCTCCGGAACCGGTGCGAAGTAGGGTGAGTGATTAATAGGCAGCGGCTTGCCGCCGGGCTGGCGCGATGCGTCCACGTCCTTCGGATCCAGTACCCCAATGAAGAAGAACATGGACGGCACGCCCGCACTCACGAACTCGGCGAAGTCGTCGGTTGGCGTGGCCGGCGGCATGCGTTTGACCCTTGTGGGATCGAATGCCGTCTTCAACAGTGCTTCGGTGCGGTTCACTATGGCGGCGTCGTTCACGACAGAGTCAACGCCCGGGATGATTTTCACCTCGGGCTCGGGGGCTGCTGCAAGGAGCGCAGTTGCCTTCGCGGCGCGCCGGATGCCGTCGTGCATCCTGTTGCGAACGGTCTTGTCCAGGCTGCGAATGGTCCCGCGAAGGTCGACAGCGTCCGGAATGATGTTGCCGGCCGTCCCTCCCTGAATGGAGCCAACGGTGAAAACGCCGAACTGGAAGGGGTCCTTTTCACGACTGACCACGCTTTGAACGTCGACGACAAAGCGCGAGGCCATCAGCACCGGATCGATCGACTTGTCGGGCGCGGAGCCATGCGCACCGCGGCCGAAAAACCGGGCCTCGAATGCGTCGCTTCCCGTGAGCACCGGACCGGAGTTGAGGCCGATCTCTCCGGCTGCCATCGGCCAGGCGTGAAGCGCGAATGCCACATCCGGCTTGCCGAAACGCGTGAAGAGGCCGTCCGCCAGCATCGGCTTCGCGCCGCTGAGAGTTTCTTCGGCGGGCTGCGCGATGAACATCAGCGTGCCCTTCCAACGGTCCTTCAACGCGACGAGCGTCTTCGCGGTGCCTACCCACGCTGCCATATGCAGATCGTGGCCGCAGGAATGTGCGACGTACGTCTCCTTGCCGTTGTAGTTCGTCTTGATCTTGCTCGCGTAGGGGAGGCCGGTCTTCTCTTCCATCGGCAGTGCATCGAGCTCGGTGCGAACCATGATCGTCGGGCCGGTCCCGTTGCGCAGCATTGCGACGATGCCGGTCTTTCCAATGCCTTCTGTTACCTCGAAGCCGAGTTCGCGCATCGCCACAGCCAGCTTCTTGGCGGTATTGACTTCTTCCATCGCCAGTTCGGGATGGGCGTGGATGTCCTTGTAGATGGCTTCGACGCCCGCATAGTCCGTGGTGATCAGCTTCTCGACATCCGTTGCGAAGCGCGCTGCGCCACCTGGCGCCTGCGCGGAGGCGATCGACGAAACCACGGCAAGCGCGAGCGACACAACTCCGCGGCAGAAAGGTGCAACGCGAAGGCGTCGAGTGGAGGAACAATGGGTCACGCTGCGTGTCTCCTGACGGTGTGATTGATTGCGCTACCCGTGACATTGCGGGCAGCCGCGTGACGAGCTGACGCCGCAATTGCTGCACGCCCTGCAAGCCAAAAATGGGAAGCGAACCTGACGCAACTGGCGAGCGCTCGGGGCGTAGGTCCGATTTGCATCCATGTCGCTGGGATCGGGAATCTCAGCGCGTCGCTAACGACGCGATGGCCCAGATCATCATTCGCTCGATGACATCCGCCAATAGAAATCGACGAATACACCGCATAGATATTGGGAATGGCGAATGGCGGATGGCGATCGCCTGCAGCGGATGGCTGCTTTGGTGCCTTCTCTTCGATCAGGTACCCGGTGACGCTTGTAGAACCAACAAGCTCGGGACAAAGTATTCGGGTGTCGCGCCGGCGACTCGGGGATTGCATCGGCGCCCTCGCTACCCATTGGCGAAGCGTCCCATCGCGCGCGACAATGCGCGCGCCTGCGCTGCGAGGAATCGGGCGCGAAGAAGCTTTGGTTCGGAGGAAGACGGACGATTTCGTGGCGCCGCCGCGCGCGACTTGTTCCGCGCACTTTCGCGGCAGTTGAATGGATCAGGTGCGCTCTCACAAACGAGGAGACAGCATGCAAGCCTTTCACGTCGGGGTCCACCGTTGGCGTTTCGCCGTTGTGCTGGCCATCGCTTCAGCGATGGCCAGTGCGCAGAGCGTGAGCGACCTTCAACGGGACACTTCCACCCCTGGCGATGTGCTGACATACGGGCTGGGCTGGAGCCAGCAGCGACACACGACGCTGAGCGCCATCACGCCCGGCAACGTGAAGGGACTGGTCCCGGTTTGGAACCTGAGTCTGGACAACTCGGCCAATGCTTCGAGCCAGCCGCTGATCGTCAATGGCGTGATGTACGTCGCCACCCACTCGCACACGCTGGCAGTTGATCCGGTAAGCGGGCGGCAGTTGTGGAAGGTGCCCGTCGAGCTTCCGGCAGACATCAACGGCTACCTGTGCTGCGGCATCCAGAGCCGCGGGCTGGCGGTGCTCGACGGCGTGCTCTACCGCACGACGCTGGATGCCCAAGTGGTCGCGCTGTCGATGAAGGACGGCAAGCAGGTCTGGAAGATGAAGGCCGCCGATTACAAGCAGGGTTACAGCATGACCCACGCGCCGCTGATCGCTGGCGGCGTACTGATCACTGGTATCTCAGGTGGGGAATACGGTACGCGCGGCTTCCTCGACGGCTGGGATCTGAAGACCGGCGAGCGCAAGTGGCACAGGTGGACCACAGCCACCGGCAGCGAGCCCGGCGCCGACACCTGGAAGCCCGGCATGGCCGAGACCGGTGGCGGACCGACCTGGCTGACCGGCACCTACGATCCGGACCTCGACCTGGTCTACTGGGGCGTGGGCAACGGCTCGCCCTGGAACGCGGCCATGCGGGGCACGGACACGCTATATGTCGGCTCGGTGCTCGCTCTGCGGCCGAGTACAGGCGAGGTCGTGTGGCACTTCCAGTTCAGCCCCGGCGACCCGTATGACTACGACGGCACCAACGAGCTGGTGCTGGCGGACTTGCCGGGCACCGGCAGCGGCAAGGTGCTGATGCAAGCCAACCGCAATGGCTTCTTCTACGTGCTCGACCGCACCAACGGAAAGATGCTGTCGGCCAAGCAGTTCGCGCGCACAGTCAACTGGGCCACCGGTATCGACCCGGTGAGTGGCCGGCCGATCGACACCCCCATGACGGCCAACGTGCGCAAGACCGCCATTGGCGCCGCTGCGGTCGAGGTCTGGCCGAGTGCCTACGGCGGCAAGAATTGGATGCCGATGAGCTACGACCCCGGCCGCAAGCTCGCGTTCTTCAACACCATCGACTTGGGCATGAAGATCAAGTACGTCGAGCAGAAGCGGCCGGGAGGTCCCAACTGGTGGCTCGGTCTTGAGCTCGAAGGCTTCGTCGGCCCACCTGACGGAAACCGCGGCGCGCTGGTCGCTTGGGATCCGGTTGCGAACAAGAAGGTGTGGGAGGTGCTGTTGAAGTCGCCCAACTGGGCGGGCGTGCTGACGACCGCCAGCGGGGTGGTGTTCACCGGGACGCAGACCGGCCAGTTCAAGGCCTACGACGCGAAGGACGGCAAGGAGTTGTGGAGCTTCCAGACCGGCAGCGGCATCACCGGTCTCCCCATCGCGTGGGAAAAAGATGGACGCACCTACATCACGATCATGTCAGGCGCGGCCACCGTCTATGGCGCGCTGGCGGGCGATCCCGAACTGGCCAACGTGCCGGCTGGCAGTTCACTGTGGACCTTCGCGCTGCCACGATGAAGGAACATGCGAGCGCCCTGATTCGAGCCGCGGTGCTGGCCGTCGCTCTGGGCGCGGCCAGCCACGTCCGGGCGCAGGACGCGCCCGTGCCCCCCACACCCGAGGCTGGCCGCAAGGCGTATACGAGCTACTGCGTGCGCTGCCACGGCATTAACCTGGCCGTGAGCAGCAGCGCCTTCTATGACCTGCGAACCTTTCCTAAGGACGACAAGACTCGCTTCGTCGAGTCGGTGACGCAGGGCAAGCGCGCCATGCCGGCGTGGGGCGGCATCCTGAAACCGGGCGAACTTGAGGCGATCTGGGCCTATGTGGGCAGTGTCAACGGATGGTAGGAGTGTCCGCTGCTGCGTTTGCAAAAGTGCGCCACTGGGCGTGCCATGCAGTCAAGAATCCTCGTCGTGGGATCTCGCTTTTTCTTCGGACCTCGCACCGAAAGGTCGCGATCAAAGGCGCATTGCAGGAAAGACTGGTCGCGTGAGGCGTCGGCCTGAGTGTCGATCGAAATAGAGAAGGATCGCTTGGTCCGCCGCCCCACGCATCAGTCAGCCGTCAACCACTCTGCGTTGGCAAACGCCTTCGATACGTGGTCGATGAGCAGCCGCACCTTGGGTGCCACGAACTTGCGGCTGGGGTAGAGCGCAAAGATGCCGAGTTCGATCGAACGAAAGCGCGGCAACAACTCCACCAGAGTCCCTGCGGCAATGTGCTCGCTGACCAGGAACGTCGGCTGCAGGATGATTCCGCCTCCGCTCAGGGCTGCGGTGATGCAGGTGTCGCCGTTGTTGCTTCGAAGCTTGGGCGCGACCTTGACGCTGACGGAACCGTCTGGCCCTTCGAAGCTCCATTGATCGCCCATCGCCAGCAGCGTGTAGGCGATGACGTCGTGCTCGCGCAGCGCCGCAGGATCCCGCGGCTTGCCTCGTCGCCGCAGGTAACGGGGTGACGCGCACAAGACCAAGCGGGTGGATGCGATTTTCCGCGAGATCAGCGAGGAGTCGGGCAATCGCGCAATGCGTATGGCCAGGTCGAAGCCTTCATCCACCAGGTCGACCGCGCGATCCGACAGGTTCACGTCGAGAAAAACTTGGGGATGAGCGGTCATGAAGCTCGCCCACAACTGCGCCAAATGCTTGACACCAAAGCTCAGGGGCACGCTGATCTTCAACAGGCCGCTGGCGCTGCCGGCCCGGGTGGAGATTTCAGCCTCCGACGCTTCGATGCTCAACAGAATTTCGCGGCACCGCGAATAGAAAACCTCACCTTCTTCGGTAAGCGACAGCTTGCGGGTTGTGCGATGCAAAAGCCGGACGCCGAGCCTTTGCTCCAACTCTGAGACATAGCGCGAGACGGCTGCCTTCGAGGCGGGCAACGAGGCCGCCGCAGCAACGAAGCTGCCGGCGTCGACCACCGCGCTGAAGACGCGCATCTCCTGGAACTTGTCCATTGATCCGATTTTCTGAACTGTCTATCTTGAAAGAGGAAGTTTATCTCGCTCTTTTTAATCAATACAGTCCGTTCATTGCTGCCGCATTCGCTGGCAGCAACGTGAACCTCTCAGGAGAAATGAATGAAGGTATTGGTAATCGGCGCCGGCAACATGGGTGCCGGCTTCGTCAAGCAATTTGCCGCGGCGGGCCATCAGGTGACAGTGACTGCGCGTGATGCCGCCAAGGCGCAAGCCCTCGCCAATCAATACGGGGCAGAGGCCGTGCCGAGCGCAGGTGCCGCGAATGACCGGGACGTCATCGTGGTGGCCACTGGCTTCGCCGACGCAGTGACCGCACTGCAAGGTGTTGGCGATCTGGCTGGAAAGACCGTGGTGGACATCACCAATCCGCTGTCGGCCGACTTCATGAGCCTGACCGTCGGCCACACCACGAGCGCTGCGGAAACCATCGCCGCCGCCATCCCCGCCGCGCACGTGGTGAAGGCTTTCAACACCGTCTTTGCCCAGGTGCTGGCTGCAGGGCCGGAGTTGAGCGGTCAGAAGGTGCCGGTATTGGTTGCTTCGGACGACAAGACCGCCAAGGAAGCGGTCAAGGCACTTGCACAAAGCGTCGGATTCGACGTCATCGATACGGGCGGCCTGAGCAATGCCCGTTACCTGGAGCCGCTCGCCGGTCTGAACATCTACTTGGGCTACGGCGCCGGTCTGGGCACCAGCATCGCACCCACCTGGATTCGCAACAGCTAACACGAAGAGATCAGGAATGACTCAATCAAATTCTTTCCTTCGGCGTTTGCTCGCCACCAAAGCAGGCTGGGGCACGTTGGCCTTGCGCCTGACGGCGGGCATCATCTTTGCCGCGCACGGTTCACAAAAGCTTTTCGGCTGGTTCGGTGGCTA
This sequence comes from Variovorax robiniae, assembly GCF_037889955.1. NCBI lineage: Bacteria > Pseudomonadati > Pseudomonadota > Betaproteobacteria > Burkholderiales > Comamonadaceae > Variovorax > Variovorax robiniae. Next base: position 10,883 of record NZ_JBBKZS010000025.1, on the reverse strand, counting down.
TGGCCTGGAAGGCACCGGCCAGTGGATGCAATCGATCGGCCTGGCGCCGGGTTACCTGATGGCGTTGCTTGCCGGGGCCGCCGAGTTCTTCGGCGGGTTGGCTTTGATCGTTGGGCTGCTGGTCCGGCCGGCTGCGGTGTCGTTGGCATTCGCGATGCTTGTGGCGATCTTCAGCGTGCACATCGGCAAGGGCTTGTTCGTGGCGCAGAACGGCTATGAGTTCGCTCTGGCGTTGCTCGGTGTTGCTCTGGCGCTCGCCGTCAGTGGCGGCGGCCGTGGCTCGATTGACCGTGCCATCACGCAAGGAGCCTGACTGCGGCTGTGCCGTGGAGACCCATCTCATGACAACCCTGCCCACCTTGTTCATCTCGCACGGCGCGCCGACGTTCGCGCTGGAGCCCGGGCTCGCCGGGGCCCAACTTCGCGCCCTCGGCGAGGCGCTTGGCAAGCCCCGTGCGATCGTCGTGGTGTCACCGCACTGGATGACACGCGGCGTCGAAGTCGGCGCAGCCGCGCAGCCGGAGACAGTTCATGATTTCGGCGGATTTTCCCCAGCGCTGTATCAAATGCGCTATCCCGCGCCTGGCGCGCCTGAAGTGGCGCACCGTGTCGCCGCGGTACTGGGTGACGCTGGCATCGAGGCCTCGCTTGCCGAGCGACAAGGCCTTGACCACGGCGCCTGGGTACCGCTGCTGCACCTATACCCCGATGCAGATGTGCCCGTGATACAGGTCTCGCTGCCCGCGGGTCTGGACGGCAACGAAGCGTACGCGCTTGGGGCAGCACTGGCACCCCTGGCGGAGGAGGGAGTGCTCGTGATCGGCTCCGGCAGCCTTACGCACAACCTCTACGAATTTCGCGCAGGGACCGCAAGCGAGGCGGCATACGCACGGGAGTTTTCACTCTGGATCCGGCAGCGCGTCCTGTCCGATGATCGCGAAGGGTTGATCCACGCACTCGAGCGTGCACCGCACGCCCAGCGCGCTCATCCGACGGCCGAGCACTTCCTGCCTCTGCTGGTTGCGCTTGGAGCAGCACGCCATACATTGCCGGCGACTGTGCTCGACGGTGGCATCCGCCACGGCGTCTTGGCCATGGAGTCTTACGTGTTAGGGCGAGAGCTTGTGCTCGAAGCCAGCGAGGCAATCGCATGACCGATGTATCGATCGTCGTCGCCCGGCCTCAGAACGCGGCCCATCTTGTGCTGTTGTTCCATGGCGTTGGTTCTTCCGCCGGCAACCTGGTGCCGCTTGCTGAATTGATCGTGAAGGCTCGTCCCGACGCGATGGTGGTCAGCGTCGATGGGCCGCATCCGACGGGGCCGGGTGCAGGTCGCCAATGGTTCTCGGTGGCGGGCGTGACGGAGCACAACCGGCCCGAGCGCGTCGAGCAAGCTCTACCCCTGTTTCGCGACACGATCGCGCGATGGCAACTCGCGAGCGGCCTCGGTGCAGACAACACCACGCTCATCGGCTTCTCGCAGGGCGGGATCATGGCGCTCGAAGCCACGCAAGCGGGCGATACGCAGGCCCTGTGCGTCATCGCTCTCGCCGGTCGCTTCGCTCAGCCTGTGCGGCGCGCGCCGCCGGACGTGCGCTATCACCTAATCCATGGCGCGGACGACCCGGTCATCCGAGCCGCATTCAGCCTGGAGGTCGCGCCCGTGTTGCAGCAGCTCGGCGCCGAAGTCACCCTGGATGTGCTTCCCGGCCTTGGGCATGGCATCGACATGCGCGTTGCGAAGTTGGTGACCGGCTACCTTGCGTAGCCTGAAGATCTGGCCCGTTGTCCCATGGATCAGGGCGAGGAGGGCTAGCAAGGGTTCAATCAACGACTCAACCGAAGTTGAGGCAACTCGATGTTGCGCCAGGCGCCATTCGGAGGCTTGGCACGGTCGATCAAATACCGTGCAGAGGGGTTGCATCTCAGGCTGAGTGGCAGGTTTTTTGAACTCAGACGAGGCCTCGGCTCTTGGACCAGGTCGAAACTTGGGGATGCGCAAATAGTTCTATCGCGATAAGTCTTCTTATCACGATAGCAATGTTGCTGGCTCAGGCTGAATCACGCCAGGGCAATAGGGCAGGGGAGGCGGCCGGGAAAACCGGATTTTCAGAGTTTCTCGCAACTGGAAGTGCTGCGTGCCCTGGTGCGAAAGCCTGCCCCGCGCACATCGGTGGTCTAGTACCTCGGCCTGCGAGTGCGTCACTCCGTTGGACTCGACGATCTGGACTTAGAGCGCGTGCGCTGCGAAGCATTGCTTGGCACCGCCGACGTGGACCATTTCTCGACATTTGCGGAGCAGGAAATCTTGGCTCAAAGGGTCTCATCCTTAGCGAAAGCCCCCTTGGCCGCGTCTGGCGCATTGCAACTCCACCCGAAACGGTCGTCCGCGACCTCCAGGCGCATGCACCCCGCTCCGATCCATGAAGCCCTCACCGTTTGGGGCGCGCTTTCGGACCGGCGGGCGCACCCGTGTTCGCACAGGCGGTTTACTCGTATGATTTCAGTGCAATACATATGGTGTTTGATGCAATTGCAGCAATTGGGCACCATAATTCCCTGTTATCGACCCCAATCGGAGGCTGTCGATGAACCCTGATCCAGCCGGCGTCCGAGCGACGCCGCCGAGGTCCCCGACCGCCGTGACGCGACGCCGCGGCCCGCGCGGGGTGCAGGCCGAGGAGGTCGCGCAAGCGGCCGACGCGCTGCTCGCGCGGGGCCTGAAACCCACCATCGAGCGGCTGCGCGTCGAACTGGGCGGCGGCTCGCCCAACACCATCAGCCCGCTGCTGGATGCGTGGTTCGTGGATTTATCCGCGCGCGTGGCCGGCGTGGCGACACCCGTGCAAGACGACCTGCCACCCGATCTGCGCAGCGCTTGGCAGCAGGCCAAGGAATCGGCACGAGCGCTGGCCCAGGAGGCCGTGCGCGAAGCGCGCCTGGCGCTGGAGGAGGGGAGGGCCGAACTGCTGGCGGGCCAGGCCGCGCTCGCGCAGCGCGAGGCGCAAGTCGCCATTGCACAGGCGGCGCTCGAGCGGGCGCTTGCCGAATCGCGCGAAGCCTGCGCCACGTTGCGCGCGGATTTCACGGCCGCCCAGCAGGAACTGGCGGAGCTGCGCCATCGGTCCACGAAAGAGGCGGAGAGCCTGCGCGCGGAGGTCGAAAGACTTCGGCAGGCCAGCGACGCGCTGCGCGGCGAGCAGGCCCGACTGCTCGAGACCCGTGAGGCCGCCTGGCGGCAGGAGCGTGAGACTTTGCGGGCGCGTGAGGCTGCGCACGAAAAACACTTTTTGGCGGAGGTGGATCGGGCGCGTCAAGGCGCCAAGTCGCTCGAGGCGCAGGTGGCCAAGGAGGTCAAGCGGCGCACGCAGCTCGAGGACGCGTCTGCTACCGAGCGGGCGTCATTATCTGCAGCCTTGCAGGAGGCGAGGAGGGTGGAGCGCGAGCTGCGCCAGGAACTGCAGGAGAGGGTGGCGGAGCTATCCAGCGCGCAGGCGCATGGCCATGCGCTAGAGGAGAAGCTGGGCGCAGCGAGCCAGCAGTTGACCGACGAAAAGGCCGCGCATCGTGCGGCGCGCACGGCCTTGGCACAAGCCATTGCGGCGGTAAGTCAGAAGCTCAACAAGCGACCCGCAAAGCGCGGCCCGCGGGCTGCATGAACGCTACCGAGGCGCAGGAAGCCTCAACGTGCAGATGCTGCACTCCGGTCACCGATCGGCTTCCTCGGAACGTGACGACGCTGCACCGTAATGGCGATAGCCGGCCGGCCGTACACACTCAAAGGTTGCGCCGGCCCAATGAAATTTGCGGTTCCGGACGCATTCCGACGATGCAACCTAGGCTCGCGCTCGCCGATCGAGTTTCAAGGGAACAGAAGCTGAAGCTCAGCACTGAATTTCTTGGCCAGGAGTCGGTACCCGGCTGGAGAGGGGTGAATCTCGTTCTCCCAATGTCCTTGTTTACCCGTCGATCCTTCTGGGGCTGGCGTCAGGGTGCCTTGCGTCTTGACGACATGCATCCCTGAAATCTTCGTGGATATGTCGCAGATCAGGTCGGACAGGCGACCGAGCAACTCGTCCGCAAGGGGGCACCAATCCGACGAAGGGACGCTGTAGGCAGTCAGCGCCTTGTAAAGCCAGGGGCCACTCGGACCCGCCGGCGCGTTGCGGGGTGTTGCCAAATCGTACGTGTGGGTGATGATGGGTGTCGCCTTGTTGAGCTTTGAAGCGTGACGCATCCGATCGAGGTCCTGGTAGAGGGCCATGGCGTATTTCTCGAACGCGGTCCAGCCGAGCTCACTGATATACCGAGACGGTGAAGTGCTGTCACCCCACTCAACGGCAGTCGCAAGCAATCGCCTTTCCTGGGGCTCTGAAGCCTTGGCTGAGAGCGCGTGAATGACGTCATTTCCCAGGCCAGAAATGAGTATCCCGTCCCACTGGTACTCCATGGCGCCGCACAGCAGCTGCTGAAACACCGGGTCAGACATTCGGTCAAGCATCTTCTCGAGGGTGAATCCGGGGTCCGCACAATTCACCACCCCGGCGCGCTTGTCCAGACCCGAGGGATAAAGAAGATTCGTGGTCGCAGAGAACGGTAGTGCTCCAATCGAGAACCATGAGTCCCCCTGAGCCAAGAACTGTTTGTAGAACGGGGCTCCAGGTATCGAGCCCTGGTTCAGGCTGCTGGGCTGGATCAAGGCAAATGGAGTGGTCACAAGGGTCCTTTCTGGATGAAGGTTTTGAACACGGCGGGACGACACCCGGATTGGAATGGATGTTGGCGCCGGCCCAAAAAATGAACCACCGGGTGGTCAATATCGAATCGGCGCCGACAGTCACTGCGGGCCTCGGGGCGAAGTAGCTACGCTGCCGTCTTCGCCCCGACAAAAGAGCCAAGGCCGCAATCTAGAGCCACATGCGAATTCCTGCCGCCCCACCGTCCTCGCTGATGTAGAGGTCGTACACCTGCCCAGCATCTTGCTCCGAGAGCAAGCCCATCGCCTGACGCACCATGTACGCGACGATCCGCTCGCGACTCTTGTCGGCCGCGGTATGGGCGAGATACTTTGTGGAAGCAAAGAGCTTGGCAGCCGACTCTGGCGGAATCTTTCCGTTGAGCAAAGTCGAGATCGCTTCTCCGGTGTCGGTGATCTGCTGATGACCACCCGGAAAAAGGGTTGGCGCCAGTCGCTGCAACTCGTTCTTGATGACGTCTGCGGGCGGCTTCGGCTTGAACAATCCAAACATGTTTGAGTACTTCCTTTTTGTGGGGGCGGCGAAACTTAGCTTTTCGACATCAGGTCGGCAAGATGTGAAATCCACTACTGCACTCCCCGCCCCGCCAAGTCGCTACGCAACAGTGGGCTGCAAAAATTCTGTTGTAGCGATTCGGCGCGCTCCGACCGATTACTGGGCAACAGGTCTGCGTTCGAGCTGGCTTTCGGGCTGAGGCCAGGGCCCCTTTGCTGCGCTTAGGCAATTCGTTGATGAATCGCCCAACCTTGCGTATCCCCTCTGTAGAGGTTCCTTTTGTCCCTGCAGCAGGGCCAATCGTTCGAACATCTGCACTCCGTCAGGATCGTCCTTTGTCAGCTGACTCAACAGTTTGGCCGCCTGGCTCAGATATTGGCGGCCCAGCTCTCGATATGCGCTGTAGACCACCGGCGAAGAGTCGTACGTTGTGGTCCAGGTTTTATGCTGGGGAAACCCTTGGCACGGCCCCTTTTCCATGTCCCAGCGAATGAGAAGGTACTGAAGGGATTCGCAGTTCAGCAGCGACGAATCATTCCTTTGGGCTGCACTCGTCTCAGCCGCGATTCGAGCCGGTTCGCCAGGCACAGAGCAGCTCGTAACGGTCCAACGCTTCACCTCGTTGTCAGGCGGGCCTGCCAAACCGTCTTCCGGTAGCCCCTTGTTCGTCTGGGCAGACAAAACCCGCTCCACATCGATTGCTGGCTTCACAATCAGTAGACGAATGTCGTTTTTCATTTTCAAGTTGCTGCATGGCTGAGAAATATCCTCTGGCTTGCTCAAGCGAATGCAACCCAGAAGCACTGGAAACGACAGGCGCCAGTCGCGTACCGAGTAGCCGCCTCGCTTGCCCGGAGGTTCACCAGCGTCTTCGTCGCGTTCAGGCTTGATCATCCCGCAATGGGTATCGAACTCACTCAGGCCGGGTACATGCATCGTCATCTTTGAGCCGGGGCCGGCACCCATGTGTAAAGTCTCTGGCTTGAAGTTGCTTAACCTGTTCTTGAAGCCGCACAAGTCCTCGAAGAGTCCATCGATGTCCTGACCTGCGTCCGAAACGACGATCGTTTTCACCCCTCGCCGAATCAATGCAAACAAGCCGAAATTTTCCGAGTTGCCGCCGTCGATGAGCCTGATGAAGGCAATCCGCTCCCGCTCCAGCATGACCTCATCTCCCCTGTGCTTGCCCATGCCTTCGTTGGCGAATGCGTCCGCATAGTTCAGCGGAAATGGCAGAACCTTATGAACACTGCGGCGCCCATCACTAACGTTGTAGTTGGCGATGTCACTCCCCCAATCCAAGTTCGCAAAGCGGATGCCAACTCCAATGACTCCCTTCGTAGGGCCGGAAACCACGAACTGATTGGCGTCAAGGAACGCTGCAGAGGCTGCTACGGAGTCCAGAACGTTCATGTTGTGCAACGAGGCTGGCGCCGACACAACTCCCCATCGGCTCGACCCGTGGGACACGGCGGTCATCTCGAACAAATCCCGACTGTCGACGTCCTTGTTCGATGGAGCCCACCAGCTACGCACACTCCTGGACCTTGCCGCGGTGGCATTGATGATCCAGAAGGGCAATGGTTTACTAGTTCCCTTAGCCTTGTGAAGGCCTGCTAGCAATTCTGGATAGGTCATTGCCTGCGGGCTGGCGAGGAACACGCCTCTGTGGCAATCCATCGCATAGAGATTGGATCCTTCAGTGCACCCCACCGGCTTGTTGAAGCCAGTCTGCCCATCGTTGATGCCTGCCTGTCCATCGGGAGCCAACTCCTGCACGTTCGCAACCGTTGTGCCATACGCCATTCCAATGCCTCGTCGGTACGTGTGGGCGGCTTGCGAAATGTTGAGTCCCCAATCGAACAACCCGCCAGAGATGAGATTCACAGGAATGAGAGCTATGGTCCCTAGGAGAGGCCGAGGGCCCATGCTGCCCCAAAGGCCGCGGTCAGTGATGTTGGAGCACCTGCCCGGATAGAGAACGTCCTGCTGGCACCTCAAAAAGGCTTGGTAGCGGTTTGAAGGCAACCCATTCACGGACGCGCTGCCCATGGGCAGCAGGCTGAGTCCCTCGCAGATGCCGTGGCCTTCGATCTTCTTGCGCACTCCTCCGGTCAATCGCGCCTCTTTGGGAACCTGTATGCAATCCCGAAACAGCGCCGCAGTGGAGGTGTCCTGTTCCAATTCGTGCTGCGGACGATCGCGCACCATCGGAAAAATCCGATGTGAGTAGTAGAAATAGGCCGCATAGGATCCGCCCGACACCGAGCTGATGTAGTCGGCGGTATCCAACATCCCGTGGTCGGCCAACCCCGCCAAAACGCCGACGCCGAAGGCGGAGGCTTTACTGCCTCCTCCCGACAACGCGATGCCAAGGGCGGGGCGGCGGTCTCCGTTCTTCGCGGAGGTCGGCAAGAAAGGCTCTTCGAGAACGCGGCGCACCTTTTGCTCGTACGGCAGATCAACCTTAACGGCCGGCGTCGCGTCATTGGGACGGCTCACGCAAACGTCATCTTTGCTGAAGCCCAGCCCCTGAACAACTTGACCAGGTTCGGTTGACTGCTGCTTCCCCTGTGTTGCGTCACCGCGGTTGCGGACTTCAGCCAACTCAAGGTTTCCATCAGTGCAAAACGCCAAGGGGAAAGCCACGTTGCGCTCAGCTTCAGACGGCTGAAAGCTGATGACTTGGCATCCCATGAGGGACGTTGCGCAAACCAACGTCCAGAACGTGCTTACGACGGCTCGCATGCTCCACCTCCAGTTTTTCTTGTGGGCCGAGGCACGGGGCTCGGGCGCCAGAAACCTGGTCGTCGGCAGTGAGCGCCGCGGAGGGCGAATGTACGCCTGCGGGAGGTGGCTGTCCAATCACCTTGGCCACCGTCAACGTGAGTTGGAGATGCTCGAGCGAAAGGCTGAGCACACGAGTGGAAAGAGCCGGCCGCGCAAATCTGAACACGCTGCAAAGTGGATAGGCTGCTCCCATGGGCGAGGACAGAGCCCGGATGACAGGAGCAGACGACATGAGCAAAAGACCCCGCCGCAATCACTCAGCGGCATTCAAGGCCAAGGTGGCGATCGAGGCGCTGGCCGATGGCAAGACGATAGCCGAGGTGGCGCTCAAGCACGACGTCCACCCCAATCAGGTGACGGAGTGGCGACGGCAGTTGATCGAGCGTGCCGCGGGCGTCTTCGGGGGCGCGGCGGCGCCTGAGACGCCGCCAGTAGACCTGAAGGAACTGCACGCCAAGATCGGGCAGTTGACGCTGGAGAAGGATTTTTTGCAAGGCGCGCTCAGCAAGGCCGGCTTGCTGAGCGCAAAGCGATGATCGAGCGCGGACATGAGCTGCCGATCAAGCGCCAGGCCGAGCTGCTGGGCATCAGCCGGGGGACGGTGTATTACCAGCCCGAGCCGATTTCCGACAGCGAGCTGGCGTTGATGCGTCGCATCGATGAGCTGCATCTGGAGCACCCCTTCGCCGGCAGTCGCATGCTGCGCGATCTGCTGCGCCTGCGGGGCATCGATGTGGGGCGGCGGCACGTGGGCACGTTGATGCAACGCATGGGCATCCAGGCGCTGTACCGCAAGCCCAACACGAGCAAGACGCATCCATCGCATCCGGTGTTCCCATACCTGTTGCGCACATCGACCGTCGAGCGGGCCAACCAGGCTTGGGCCCTGGACATCACCTACATCCCGATGGCGCGCGGCTGGGTGTACCTGGTGGCGGTGCTGGATTGGGCGAGCCGCAGGGTGCTGGCTCATCGCGTGTCGATCACGATGGAGGCAGACTTCTGCGTGGAGGCGCTGCGCGAGGCGGCAACCCGTTGGGGCACGCCGGAGATCGTCAACACTGATCAAGGCAGTCAATTCAGCAGCGCCGATTTTGTTGCCGAGGTGAAGCGCATTGGCGCGCGCCAGAGCATGGACGGCAAGGGGTGCTGGCGGGACAACGTCTTCGTCGAGCGGTTGTGGAAGAGCGTGAAATACGAAGAGGTGTACCTGAAGGCCTACGACAGCGTCAGCGCCGCGCGCAAGCACCTGGCGGCTTACTTCGACTTCTACAACGCCCGCCGCCCGCATCAGTCTCACGACGGGCGAACGCCCGACATGGTCTACTTCACAACGCTGCCTGAAATGAAGGAGGCTGCCTGATGGGTTGAGCCATGAGTACATGGCTCAACCGGGGCGCCTCCGGCGGCCTGGCAGGGGCCTGCAGAGCCTGAAGATAGAAAAAATTAAACCGCAGCCAATCCACTTATCTCAGGCCGCTGCGTGTTCAGACGACCGGAGCCGGCTCTGAAGTCGATGCCCTTGATCATCACAATGGGCCTCAACACGGATCTGGCGCGTGGCTGGACAGCTTGGGGCAACGTGGGCCGCCACTGGGGTGGCCAGGGGTACAGGACCATCAACCTGAGGCTGGGCGCCAGGTACACGTGGTAGCTTTCGATCGACGCTCAACTTGTCGTCCGTCAATGCGGTCGAGGATGCTGGCGACTCGTACGCAGCTCGTCTGTAGACAACTTCATTCGGGCCGATTCCGACCTGTATTCGGCGTTGGAATGGGCGCCGGCTCTTCACTCCATCTGAGTGTCTGCGACGAACATCACAGCGTGAGTTCAACGAGCCAACGGCAGAGGACACCAACCGCTGCCGAGCCGCCGGACAGTGAGCGTCCGGCGGTCCCACCTTGCGCCTGCCGCGGCACCCTCAGAGGATGGCGTCCACCTATTTTTGGCGGACACCTATGCATCCCAATAGCTCCAATCGCCGGGTCCACAGCGCCGAGTTCAAGGCGCGGGTCTTGGCAGAGTGCCGGCAACCCGGCGCGTCGGTCTCGGCCGTGGCCATCGCACATGGCTTGAATGCCAACGTCGTGCGCAAATGGCTCACGGGCCGCGGCCTCAAGCGCATGAGCGCTGCGACGCCTGCGACCAATGGTGTGGCGCCTGCTCTGCAGTTCCTCCCTGTGGAGTTGCCGCGGTCTGAGTCCTTGGTCGCCGCCCCAACATCCCAGCCCGAGATCCGCATCGAGCTTCAGCGCGGCGGCCTGCACGTGAAGCTTGAGTGCGCTGCCAGCGCAGGCGCGCTGTACGCCGCGCAACTGCGCGCCTTGGCCGAAGCGCTGTGCGCCGCCTGAGGAGCCTGTCGTTGATCCGCATCGATTCGCTGTGGCTATGCACCCAGCCGCAAGACATGCGTGCCGGCGCCGACCGGTTGCTCAACATCGTCGTCAACACCGTCGGTTCGGCGCATGCGCACCACGGCTATCTGTTTGCCAACCTTCGCGCCTCGCGCATCAAGCTGCTCGTGCACGATGGATTCGGTGTGTGGTGCGCCACGCGCCGTCTGCACGCGGGTCGCTTCGTATGGTTGGAGCGTGCGCCAGGGCAGGCCGCAACGCTGCAGCTGACCGCGCAGCAGTTCGAAGCCTTGGCGGTTGGTCTGCCATGGCAACGCTTGGGCGAGCTCAGCGTCATCAGCCGAACTTGAGGGCTAGGCGATGACCGCCCCGCGCTGCCGTTGACATCGCATCTGCGGATGCGCAGCACGTCCCCACTCGTGCAACATACCGAGCATGCTCGGCGACACCGCTTCCCCCCGGATCGACATGGCGCAACTGCCGCCAG
>NZ_JBBKZS010000024.1:0-81502 GCF_037889955.1 Variovorax robiniae | reverse complement strand
CGAGGCCACCACGGCCGACGGCTTCTCGCCCTCCTTAACCCGGCGCAACGCCAACAAACGAAATTCTTCGAGCGTTGCATGGTCGAGTGTGCGGCCGTCTCGTTTCATGACTCAAGAGATTACCACCAGTCCAAGTTTTTGTCGCTTTAATTACGGACTGGTGAGTAGGTAGCGCACGAGAGCGGTTCAACTGGTGGGGTCGTGCGCCTTCTTCCATAAGGATCGGGTGTCCGCGAAATCGGGTCAACTTCAAGTCCACGAAGTGATGAAGCCGCTGGACCTCGATGCGCTGCCCGGGGAACTGGCTCAGCGCTGGAGCACGAGCCCAATGATCCGCGAATTGGTTCGCTTGTACGACAGGGTCCAGCGTGCCGAGAAGGTCTCGAGCCCGACGCAGTGGAGCCCACTAGAAGTGGTCGCCTACGAGCACGAGGACTGGACGTTGTTCTCGCGGTTGCGTGGCTACACGACTCGCGAGATTGCGGGCTTCAAGGCCTACCTCGCTCTCTGCGAAAGCATCAAGCGCTCAGAGCCCGATGGCGAAGACTTCCTCTTGCAGGCCTCGCTGGAGATCCAGCGCCTGGTGAGCACCGAGGCCTTCAGGCAGGTCGAAGCGCGTTTGCTTGCGATGTCGTACGCCCAGCCACTGGCGTCCAACACAACGCAAGAATCAGACTCCAGTGGACTTCTCCACGGATGAGTTGCGCTCTGGAGTCCTTGTGGCTTCTAGGTGAATCCGCGGACTGTTCTATGGCCTCAAGGCTTGGCCTGGGTCATCTCGCACGGAAGCAAGTTGGTCACGCCGTGGCGACATGGCCAGAGCCTTTCCAAGGCTGGGATGAAGCGATGCCGGCCAAGATCGGAAAGCCAGATCTCGAACGGGGCGGCTATCCTTGCGCGCCCAGACGCAGAGTACGTGGACTGACCTGGTGGCAGTGGATTGGGACGGGCGCCCCAAGTAGCACCGGCCAACCGCGGGAGCTGCAGCGCCACAATCGCAGCCTGATCAAAGAATTCCCGCGATGCTGCCAAAACAATACCTTCTACTTTCACTTGCCGAACACGGTTCGGCATTGCTGGAGCATCGCGATCACGGCGGCCCGGCAGCGCTCTACATCCGCTCTCTCAACATCGATGGACGGTGGGCTGTGCACGGGTCACTACATGCGCCGTTGCTCGTGTGGGACATGTCGCAGGCCTCCTCAGCGCAGGCCGCAGCGCAGACAGCCTCCAAGGCCCGCGGCCGAGCCGTTCAGGTGATGACCCGGGGCGACTCGAGTTGGGAAGAGGGGCGCCACATCAGAGTCTTCTCGACCTCGAATGGCGCCGCGCTCCTCGGGCATATAGCGCAAGGCGAGGCGAAGGCACGCCGGCTGCGACTCGAAACCGAAAAGCTCGAGGCCTATTGCACAGTGGTGCGCGCCGCCACGGCCGCCGAGGACCACGCTGCGTTCGCGGCGATCAGCCGCGCGGCGGCCACCGCCCTTCATGCCAAGTTCGGCGGCGGGTCGGTCAGCGCTTCATCGTCCTGGCTGGCGGGGAAGAAAGGACGCGCCGCGCTGGACAGCGTGCTCGCCGGAGAGGTCGAACTCAGGGGGCCGCTTTCAATCCAGCAAGTCGTCGTGACGGTTGAGCATGCGAAAGAGGCCGAGCGGCATCGCGCGTCTTCGTAGGGGTGATCTCGGTTTTCGTGCATTTTTGTGGCGCTTGGCGAAAGACGCCTGTCCGAGAAGCGCACCGTATTGAGTGCGACAAAACCGCCAACGTCTCTGTGCGCAGCTAGCTGCCCGCCAGCAGCGCGCTCAGGTGGCGCGCGTCGGCCGGCTTGAATAAGAGCGCATAGCCGGCGCGCTCGATCTCTGCTCGGTGCGCCACCGCCGTCTCGCCCGTCAGGATGGCCACACGCCGCACCTTGCCGACGGCATGCAATGCTTGGGCGGCCGCCAAGCCCGACAGGCCGCGGCCCAACCGAAGGTCACCTAGCAGCAGGTCGTAGTGGCCGGGCTGCTGCCAAGCCTCGTCGGGACTGGCCGCGAGCGCCACGTGATGGCCCCAGCCGCGCAGCAGGGTGGCCATGGCGCGGCGCACCGGCTCCTCGTCGTCCAGCACCAGCACGCGGCGCGGCGCCTCGACTGCGCCCACCGGTGCCGGCGCAAAACCGGTTGAAGCGGCAGGCGCGGCGTGCGCGGCCTGCAGTACCAGGCTGAAAGTGCTGCCCCGCCCTGTCTCGGAGCGCAAGGCGATGCGCGACCCCATCATGCGCGCCATGCTGGCCACCAGCGACAAGCCCAGTCCCAAGCCTCGGCTACGGTCGCGGCCGGGGTTGTCGACTTGGAAGAAGGCCTCGAAGACCTGCTCGCGATGCTGCGTGTCGATGCCGACGCCAGAGTCGCGCACCTCGATGCGCCAAGCGGGCCCCGCGGCGTTGCGGCTGCGCCGCGCGGCCACTAGCACGCGGCCGCTCGGCGTGTACTTGATGGCGTTGTCCACCAGGTTGCCCAGCAGGCGCGAGAGCACCCGCGCATCGGCCTGCACCACCGCCTCTGTGGGCACGAACCGCAATGCCAGCCCCTTGGCCCCGGCCGCGACCGTGAAGCGGCCGGCCAACGCCTGGAACAGGGGCGCCAACCGCACCGGCTCCGGCACCAGTTTTTGCGCGTCGCCGTCGAAGTGCGCGATGTCCAGCAGGGCGTCGACCGAGGTGCGCAGAGCGTCCACGCTGTCGCGCATGTAGCGCAGGGTTTCTGGCGTCGGCGGACGGTCGGGGCGCAGCGCGTCGATGAATATGGACAACGCGTGCATAGGCTGGCGCAAGTCGTGGTTGGCGGCGGCGAAGATGCGCGTGCGCTGCGCCGACAGCTGCGCGACCTGCTTCAGCTGGCGCGATAGCTCCTGGGTCAAAAGCGTATTCTCGAAGCCGTTCTCCAGCGACTGCACGATCAGCCTATGCTGCTTGAGCGTGTAGTGCAGCGTGCCCCAGAGCTGAAACAGCGCCAGGCTGCCCATCAGCAGCGTCAGCTTGTCGCCTTCCAGCATGAGCCGCGCCGACAAGCTCACATAGCCCGGCACGGCGAACAATACCGCCGCGCGCCACCACTGCGCCAGCGCGGCGGTCGAGACCGCCGTCACGGTGCTGATGAAAAAGTACATCAGCACGATGTAGGTAAGGTGCCCGCTGGGGAAGAAGAGCCACGGCGCCAGTGCCCAGGCGATGCCGGGAATCAGCATGCGCGACTCGAGCCGGCGGCGGATCGCAAAGGCCCGCTCCAGACCATAGCCCTCGGGCTGCTCGCCGTGGAGGTGGAAGTACATGCTCAATTGCATGCCATGCACCAGCACCGCCCAGACCAGCGTCCCTTTGTCGCCGGTCAGGAGAAGGAAGGTAATCCAGAAGATGGCGGCGGCCACGCCGGCGCTGTAAGGTTGGTCGCGCGTGTCGAGGATGTAGGCGCTCGCCAGCCGCTGGTCGACCAGCGGACTGGGATGAGGCGTATCGGTCCAGAGATGTCGCAGGCCCCGTCGCAGGACGGTCAGCGGACCGCGCTGGCGGGTATCGGCGGCTTGGAGCATAGGCGGTCCTATTGTTGCCGAATCTTGCCTCGGCGCCTGGGCCCTCAGACCGCCGCGTTGCGATCGAGGACGTCGGGTGAGGGCGGCTCGGCCATCGTAGGCAGCGACTGCAGGCCTCCCAGGAACGCCTTGACACGCTGGTGATCGGTAGACAGCACCTTCCTCACTTCCGACGCAAAGCTCTTGTGAGGCACATCCAGTATCTCGGTGAGCAGCCGATCGGCTTCGATACACCGAGCACGAACACGCTTGGCGCCATCGCGCAGCACGTCCCGCGCGAGCCGGACTTGCGCGCGCAGCGCCGTCCGAATGCTCGCGCGTCGTCCTTACCTTCTACGTGGACTCTCGAAACAGCTGCTGGCTGCGGCGCAGGCTCTGCTGCACGGCGATGTCGGTGAGTTCGAGGAGGTTCACGCGCAGGAAGCACACCAGTTCGATCATCTGGCGAAACATCTTGAATTCGCGATTCTTGGCCGGCCGGCGGGCCTGCACGGCCTGCGCCCGAAGAGGCCGAGGCAATCGTGAACAGCGCATGCTTGCTGGCTGCGGCCCAATTCATCGGAGGCCGCACCACCTGAGGCTAACCGGGGGTTTATCCGCTTCGGTGCCTGGCGATCGCGTCGCTGACCCCAAAGTTGGGGAGCATGCGGTGAAGCGCTGCTACCGCCGAAACCCGTCGAGCATCCGCTCGCCGCCCGTTATCTCCCCCACCCGTCCGACCTCTGCACGGATCTCAGCCTTGGTCCGCTCGGGTGTGGCAAAACTCTGGATCGAGATCCCGCTGGAGACGTGCTGAAGGACCGCGGCAATCCGATCTCCGGCGCGGGCCTGAGCATGCTGGTTCCCTTGTTCCGAGGCGGCGCCTCGCAGGCGCAGGTCGACGCGCGCACGGCTGAGCAGAACTTGGCCGCTGCCGCATGGGCGCAGACCGCGATGAAGGCCTTGAACGAAGTCGAGGCCGCGCTCGCGGAAGAGGCCACGCTGCGCCAGCGCGAGCCCATCATCGATGCGCAGATACGCGAGGCGCAACGCGTGCTCTAATTCCAGAACACGCGCTACCGCGTGGGCTCCACCGACCTCCGCTTGGTGACCCAGCAGCAGATGGCGGTGTACACGGTGCGCTCGACATTGCTGCGCGTGCAAGGCCGAACGCCGCCTGCACCGGGTCAACTTGCTGCCTGCACTGGGTGGAGGGTACGGACCGGGTGAAGCTTCATCGAGGAAATGGCCAGGCATGCCCACGGAAGCAAGAGAAGGGGATGCATGACGCTGAACATCGCCAGGGTGGCAAACGGTGGCGTCGCATACAGCGCCTTCACGTTGAGCCTTCGCTCGCGCTCGAGGGATTCGAACAAAAACCACTTCACGCGTTCGTACTGGACGCACCGTTCCCAAAGCAGGGATGGCGGTTGAAAGAAAAGTGCTTGCATGCGGTTACTCCTTTCAGTGGACAGGTATCTCGAATCGGCAAGTCGCCGCTTTCCGAAACCGGCCGATTCGGCTGAAGCCTTTAAGCTTCGCCTATCGATGCGGCTGGATTGGGAAAGCGCGGTGGATTTGGCGCGCCGGCCCTGACCCGACGCATCGCGGGCGCTTCCATTGAAAGCCTCTTCAAGGCGAAGGCGCTGGAAGCCGGCTCTTGGTTGTGAGGAACCACGAGTACGTCGGCGTGCGAGCACTCGAGAATCCGATTCGAGGTGCTGTCGAAGAAGAGGTCGCTCAGGCGTGATGACGGTTGCCTGCCAACGACGATGAGATCGGCGCCACTGTTCTGCTGTTGCACGACCGTCTGTCGGGCCGCGTCGCCGTGGCCGACCGCGGACGAGACACGATTGCGCCTCGCGTCATACGAGTCCGTTAGCCAGAACATCCTGTCCTGCGCGTAGCGACGGCACTCGATGTGGTAGGCCTTGATAGCGTCATCCGAGACCTCGGCGTACCGAAGCTTTCCCTCGTTGGCTGTGCTGACCGCGTGAAAGAGTTCGACTTGGGCCGTCTTGTTCAAGGCAAAGGCAAGTTCGACGAGCCCGCGAGACGCCTCCGTAAAATCGACCGCAACTATCACGCTGCGGTAGCCATGAACGGCCTCGCGCCGCACTACGAGAACGGACCGCCTGACGGTTCGAAGCAACTGCTCAACCGGCTGGCCCATGAAAAAGGACCGCAAGCTCCTCACCGAGGCTGCGCCCCAGACCACCAGGTCTGCACATCTCACCTCGGGGAGGAGTTCCTCGACGCTGTACGAGAGCCGACTTTTTGCACGCACTCGGATGCCGTGGCGCGCGCTCAGCCGCTGGGCGTAGCGCGCCAGCCGGGTGGCAGCATCCACCGGCGGAGCCTCGCCAGGGTACGCCATGTAGACAAGCTTGAGCCGTGCGCCGTGCTCTGCGCTGAGAAGGGCTGCGCGAGCAAGCGCATAGTTTCCCTGCGGCGAGAAATCGGTCACAGCAAGAATGGAGTGAGGGGTCAAGGCAAATCCTTTTCGATATGGCTAGTGCCAGCCTTCAAGGCATGACTTCGCGGCTTACGGAATGCGGGTGTTGATGCGGACGGCTCGTGCGAAAGCCATCGGTCGACCTAGGGTGGTCGAAGGGCTAACGGGAATAGTCGCCCGCAGCCTCAGGCTGGTACTGGATGGCGGCGATTTCGGAATCGCACTCCTCGCCGGTGGGCGTAAGCCATTTGGCGATGTCGCCGGCTCTCAGGCCGAGGATGCTGACACCAACTGGCGAGAGCACCGAGATGCAGCCGGCAGCGGGCACCGCATCTCCCGGATAGCAGATCGTGAGCACCTGGCGCCTACGGGTGCGCACGTCGACCACTTCGACGCGCGAGTACATCGTGACGACATCGATGTCGACTGCACGGGACTTCGTGACCTCCGCGCTTGCGAGCAAATCTGCGAGAGCGGGGGGACCGTGCAGGCTTAGAAGCTTCGTCAGACGTGCGAAATCAAGATCGGTGAGCGTGCGCTCGCCGTGAACAATTGCATGCATAGCTGCACTCCATCGAATGCGAACGCCGTGTGAAAACGACGTCCGCTAACGCGCGGCGTTTGTGCCCGGCGGTGGATGGTTGCGCTGAAGGGAGAGAGCGGACCGCCGGGCTTAGGAATGTGCTGGCATCAGCTGACGATGCGCCTGACTTGCAGCCGCAATTGCATAGGGCGCTGCAAGCAGCAGCGCAGCCCAGGCAACGTATGTGCAAATCAGGGTGATGGTCATGACGGAAGTGTAGGAAATCCAACTGATTCTGCAATCATCGGGGCCCAATGTCCTCACGACCTCTGCCAGATTGCTCGTTCCGACGAGTTCGCGTGCAAGCGCTGCGTAGCCGAATGAGAGCTGAGGTCCACGGAGGAGTTGCTGAGCGCACCTCCCGAATGCACGCACGGCATCTCTTACCTGAGTCCCTACCTGTGCCTGCATGACAAATATCGCGCGGAATTTTTTCGCGCAACTCGGTTGGCACGAACACGAGTTTCGATCAGCGTGGGACGAGCCGTTGCCGATGCAGAGGCTTGACGGTTACGGGCTCTGGATGGAGCGGAGAACGGCAGAGGAGGCAGCGTCGCCCCCGCTTTGACCCGGTCACATTTGCGCTGGATCAAGGCATGTCGATCATTTCTCGACGTCAATTGAGCCCGAGGACCTTGAGATGGCACGGCTCTGGTTGGGAAATGTCGAGAGCGGGGTCTCAGAGGAAGAGATCGGCACCTTTCTCATGAAGTTTGGCTTTCCCGCCTTCAGCGAGTTACAACACGTGGCCGACGACGGATCGCCACTCGCCGTCATCGTCGACTTCTCAAACGTTGATTCTGAGGCGCTGCGCAACCTCAAGGAGCGCATCCATGACTTGTACTGGGGAAAGGGGCGGATCGTTGCGCGAGTCCTCAAGGACGACTTGGCTTGACACCAGACTTCAATGCGAGGCCAAGCACAGGGTAATCATCCCATGAGCTCGATCTGTGTGTCGCAATGAGATGGCAATAGTTGCCGTGGGTTTTTCCGTCGCTGTACCTCGGATCCAAGAGATGGACGAGAACAACGACATTTCTATTCGGGGCTTCAGTCGCGAGGCAAGCTATCCGATTTATGTTAAACGCAGCCGGGTACGCCGCAACTGCCGCACGAGGGGGATAGGGCGCGATCTCATGATAGCGAATCGAACACGTTGGCACCCGCAGCGTGAGCGGTCGGTGGCAAGTCGCGAATGGAACTCGGCAGTCGGCCATGAGCGGCCCTCGAGGCCTCATTCATCGAACGTCAACTGACTGGCTCGAAGCGGTCATTAGCCGCTGCCAAAGCATTGGGCGGGTGCGCGTCCTTTGCGGTCCTGCCCCAGCGTATAGAGAAGAAAACGACGGTTTGCGGACGCAAGCATCAAACTGCTAGCTTTTCCGTCCGCACACGCTGCGTATCGGTGCTCCAAGAGTGATCACTCGATTGATATATCTGGCTGATGTGCCAGTCCGTCAGGGTTGCGACGTCGAACTTTTCTGCCAGCTGCCTGATCTCCGCCGGGCTCTTGCCGCTGGAATAGAGTGCGCCGATGAGAGCGCCTACGGAGGCGCCCGCCACGACCTCGATGCCGATTACCGGCTTCCTCAAGGGCCTGAAGTACGCTAACGTGAGCATAGCCGCGCAATCCGCCACCGCCCAGCGCGAGGCCACCACCGGTCGAGATGAAGGGGCCTCTGGCCCCGCGCTAAGTTTCTCTGCGCACCTCCTCTGGCGTACGCACCGAAGTCGCTTCGGTGGTCTTCGTCTCATGAAGTGAGCCGCATCCCACAATCAGCGCGGCCGACAAGGCGACGACCGAGCACGCGAATATATCGGGTAGTTTCATTTGCATTTCGGCGAGGCAATCAAACCTTCGAGCGGAGCATCAACTGCATGCCAGCAAGGAACTGCTCGTCCGTGCTGTTCCACCGCGCGTTGGCGAGGTGCTCGCTGTCGGGGCCGGCGGGGAAGCGCAGTCTTTCCGTCTCATCGGTCGCCGCGGCGAAGACCGCTGCCGCGACCTGGTGCGCGACGGTCGCGGCGTCCGGGCTTTCGAACTGCGCCAGGAGTTCCCCGGCGTAGGCTTGGTAGGGGGCAGAGACGAGGCCGCTCATGCGTTCCATGCCATTGGCGGAGAAGGCCGTTCCCGGACCGTAGCCGGGCTCGACGAGCCGGACGCGAATGCCTAGCGCGTCCAGTTCGAAGAATAGCGACTCGGTGAAACCTTCAATGGCCCACTTGCTGGCGGCGTACGGCGCGACCAACGGCATCCCGGCGAAACAGACGCTGGATGTCACGTTGATGATCGTCCCTTCGCCGCGCTCGCGCATGTGTGGAATGACGGCCTGCGTCATCGCCATCGTGCCGAACGTGTTCGTCTCGAAGACTTCTCGGATCGTCTTCGTGGGCGTGACCTCGAAAGCTGAGAACAGGCCGATGCCGGCGTTGTTCACCATCACGTCGATCTTGCCAAAGGCAGCGATGCCGTGCCGTATGGCATGGTCGATGCTGGCACCGTTGGTCACGTCGAGCTGGACCACGCGCAAGCGGTCGTGCCCGGACAGACCTGGATCGGGTTGCCGCATCGTGGCGATGACCTTCCAACCCCGTTCGAGGAAGTATTCCGCCGTCGCCTTGCCATAACCTGAAGAGCACCCCGTAATGAGCACGGTTTTCATGTTCGATCCTTCGAAGATAGATAGACAGTCGATAGAAGGGACTGATGCTAGGTGGCTTGACCAAGACGATCAACGTCGTTTAGTCTATCGATCATGCGAGATCGTCTACATTCGGACCCCTTGGCCGCGATCGTTGCCTTGCTTCGTCCGCAGACCGTCCTGTCGAAGTTCGTTAGCGGCTCGGGCAGTTGGGCGGTGCAGTACCCCAACTACGGCCAGCCCAGTTTTGCCCTCATGTTGGAAGGTGCCTGCTGGCTCAGCCTCGAATCCGCAGAACCTTTCCTGATGGAGTCGGGCGACTACGTGCTGTTGCCCGCAACGCCCGGCTTCCGGATGGGGAGCGACCTCGAAGCGCTGGGGCGGCCCACCATGCGCATCGCCGAGGCCGCCCCGGCCCGCGAGATCCGGCACGGCATTCAGAAGGACAAGGCGGCCGTGCGAATGTTGGGCGGGTACTTTGTGTTCGACCCGACGAATGCGCCGCTCCTCGTCGGCTTGCTGCCGACCGTGGTCCACATCAAGGCCGACGATCCCGGTGCGCAGCGGCTAACCTGGGTCGCGCGTGCCATCGGCGAAGAGAGTTCGACGCAACGGGCGGGCGGCGATGCCATCCTGAGCCGCCTCGTGGAGGTCATGCTGATCGAGGCCTTGCGCTGGCGTCCGGTGCACGAGGACGCCATCGCTCCGCTCGCCGGGCTTCTTGCGGGCCTGGCGGATGTCCGCATGGCGAAGGCGCTGCGCCTCGTTCACGAAAACATCGCGCGACGCTGGACCATCGAGGGCCTCGCGGAAGAAGTGGGCATGTCGCGCGCCGCGTTCGCCGCCCGTTTCATGCAAGTGCTGGGGGTGCCGCCGATGGAGTATGTCCTGCGTTGGCGCATGGCCCTGGCGAAGGACATGCTGTGGCACGACGGCCTTTCGCTTGGGGAAGTCGCGCATGGCATCGGCTACCAATCGGCAAGTGCCTTCAGCGCGGCGTTCAGCCGTTCGGTCGGCGTTTCGCCAAGCTCGTTCGCGCGCGCAGGGCGCATCGATGCCTCGCTAGCAACCCAGAATCAGACTGGAGCTTGAACCATGAACGAACGCATCAACGCCAGGCCGATCTCCACGATCAACCTGAGTCGAAAGCTGAAGCTCAGCCAGATGATGGTTTTCGCGCGGGTGCTCGAAACCGGATCGTTCATTCGCGCCGCCAATGAACTCGGATTGACGCAGCCCGCCATCTCGAAGGCCATCTTCGAGCTGGAGTCGTTCTTCGATGAAGAACTGTTCAACCGATCGAACCGCGGCGTCACGCCCACCGAGTTCGGAGTCATGCTCGGCCGTCGCGTGCGATCGTTGATCGCGGAGCTTCGATTCATGACCGACGAGGTTCAAGCCTTCCGGAAAGGCGACACGGGGCACCTCATTGTCGGAACACTGATCGCCGCTTCGGCCGTCCTGCTTCCGCGGGCGATTGCGCAATTGCAGGACGAAGCGCCCGGCGTGCTCGTCACGATCAAGGAGGGGACTGCCGCGCAGTTGTTTCCTAAGCTCATGACGGGCGAGATCGACATCGTCGTCGGCCGGCTGCCCGAGCGGGACTCGCAGCTCTTCACCTCGCTTCCGATCAGGCACGAGGCGCTCTATGGCGAGGAATTCAGCGTGGTCTGCGGTACCGACCATCCGCTCGCCGGGAGGGAAGATGTCGCAGTCGCCGAACTCGCGGATGCCCCCTGGATCTTCCCCTTGCCAGAGTCGCCCGCACGCATGGCGGCCGAGAAGATGTTCCACGACGCGGGCATCCCGGTGCCGACGCCAAGGGTCGAGTCGCTGTCGCTGCTCGCCAACCTCGGGCTGATGCTTCACAGCAACCTGCTCTCATTCATGCCGCGCGCCGCGGCGGTTCAGTTGATGAAGGTCGGCAGCCTGTCGATTCTTTCGATGCCCGCCATGCACAACGCGGGGCGCGTCGGGTTCTCGATCCGGGCGGACAAGGATCTTGCGCCGTCCTGCAAGCGATTCCTCGTGTGCCTCAAGCGGGCCGCCGTCGACCTGAACCAGGTTTCGGAGTGACCTGCAGACTTCGCGCGACCTACTCCCTCGGTGCTCCGACCGAAGGCAGGAAGGTCGGCACGCGCAGCTGCACGCGATCCGTGGTTCGCACGTAGTTCGGGCCGCCCAGCCGCCCATACGGGGCGAACCGGTCGACATGAACGCGCATGCGGTCCTCGTCCAGCAACTTCTCCTTGAAGGCTATTGAAACGATCTCCCCGAAGACCAGTGTCGGGTGCTCCGAGAACTCGATGGTCCTGAAAAGCTCGCATTCCCAGGAGATCGGCGCCTCCGCGATCCTCGGCACCCGCACGATCTTGCTCGGCGCAAGCTCCAGGCCCACGGCCCGCGGCTCTGACACGCGTGACGGGTAGTCGATGGCACAGCGGGCCATGCGCTCCGCGATCGGCTCGGCCACCATGTTCATGACAAACTCCCTGCGGTCGAGGTTGTTGACCAGCGTGTCCTTCCGCTCGCGCGGCCGATGGGCTTCCTCTCAGCAGCTGTCGATCGCGATGACGAACAGGGGCGGCTCCTCCCCCATGAAGCTGAACGCGCTGAAGGGTTCCGCATTGCAGAGACCGTCCGCACCGAGCGAGGTCACCAAGGCGATTGGACGCGGTCCGATGCTGCCGGTGGGCAGCAGGCTCATCGTTGGCGCGAAAGTGGGTCGCATCAGAGGCGCTTCGATGGGAATAGGGAAGGTCTGAACAGATTACCAATTGGTGTCCGATGAAGGCCAATGGTGTGCACGGTGATGAGTCGCACCGGCAGGTGCCCGATTCGATGATGTCCGCCCCGAATCCCGTGCCCTCAGGCTGTTTGCGGACGCACCAGTCCCATCATCGCCATCAGTTGCCTGCTGTCGACCGACTTGTGCGCGAAGCTGTGTGCGCCTTCCGCGAGTACGTTGATGGCAAAGATGACGGGCTTTGGTGCGACTTCCAACAGCGCTGTGAAAGCCAGGTCTGTCGCCGAAGGGCGAGGCGTTCGTGGATCGAGTGATGGCTGCGCGCGAGAAGGTTCTCGAGCGCCTGTTCGACTGAATACCCGCGGCCGAACTACAGACGTGCATCCGTGTGCTGGAGCGCCTGGCTGTCCTCGCGGGCGATGAGCAGCCGATGGCCCGAGTCTTCACCGACCAGCATGCACGGTGTACTCGGCGACGCGCGAGACGACGAGCGCGTCCATGCTGGCTCAGGAGGCCCGCTCAGGGTCCGCTGACGACAGCAAGGCCGCGTTGCTGCCCTGGCCCCGCGATGGCGTGCGGCGTCCTGACCGGCGCGCAACCATTCCCGTTGGCTATAGCTGAAAGCCATTGTTTCATTAGCCACGGCTAACTCCGCTGTTTACAGTCCGTCGCATTCCGCATTCCACATCCGCAACCTTGGAGTCCAGTAATGACCACGCCGTACGTCCTGCCGCCCACGCTGAAGTCGCTGCGCAACTACGTCGACGGCGAATTTGTTTCCACCGACAAGCGCTTCGACAATGTCAGCCCGCTGAACGGCGAGGTGCTGGCGCAGGTGCACGAAGCCGATGCTGCGCTCGTTGACCGCGCGGTGCAGGCGGCGCGCAGAGCTCTGAAGGGTCCTTGGGGACAGACCACTCCGGAAGAGCGGGCGAAGATGCTGCACCGCGTGGCCGATGTCATCGAGCGACGCTTCGACGAGTTCGTCGCCGCGGAAGTGGCCGACACTGGCCGCACCGTGCAGCAGGCGCAGAAACTCGACGTTCACCGCGCGATCATGAACCTGCGCACCTTCGCCGACCTCGGAAAGAACGCGCAGACCGACTTCTTCGAGACGCGCACTGCCGACGGCGACAACCTGATCAACTACACCGTGCGCAAGCCGCTCGGCGTGGTCGCGAGCATCTCGCCGTGGAACTTGCCGATCCTGTCGATGACCTGGAAGAGCGGCCCGGCGCTGATCTGCGGCAACACGATCGTCGTCAAACCGTCGGAGGAGACGCCGTCGTCGGCGACCTTGCTGGCTGAGGCGTTCCACGAGGCCGGTGTTCCCCCCGGCGTGTTCAACCTGGTGCACGGCTTCGGCGCCAATTCGGCCGGCGCCTTCCTGACCGCGCATCCTGACATCGACGCGGTCACGTTCACCGGCGAGTCGCGCACCGGTTCGACGATCATGAAGACCGTCGCCGACGGGGTGAAGGAGGTCTCGTTCGAGCTCGGCGGCAAGAACGCCGCGATCGTGTTCGCCGACTGCGACTTCGACGCGGCCGTCGAAGGCGTGGTCCGCTCGTCGTTCGCCAACTCCGGCCAAGTCTGCCTGTGCTCCGAGCGCGTCTATGTCGAGCGGCCGATCTTCGAGCGCTTCGTCCAGGCGATGAAGGCGCGCACAGAGAAGCTGAAGATCGGCTACCCCGACGAGCCCGGCGTGGACATGGGCCCACTGATCTCGCGCAAGCACCGCGACAAGGTGCTGTCGTACTACAAGCTCGCGCTCGAGGAAGGGGCGACGCTCGTCACCGGCGGCGGCATGCCGAAGTTCGGCGACCAGCGCGACGAAGGCGTATTCATTCAGCCGACGATCTGGACCGGCTTGGCCGACAACGCCCGCTGCATGCGCGAGGAGGTGTTCGGCCCGGTCTGCCACATCGCGCCGTTCGACAGCGAGGAGGAGGTCCTGAAACGCGCCAATGATTCGGTCTATGGCCTCGCGGGGACGCTGTGGACCACGAACCTGTCGCGCGCGCACCGCGTCGCGCGCCAGTTCCATACCGGCATCGTCTGGGTCAACACTTGGTACCTGCGCGACCTGCGCACTCCGTTCGGCGGCGTCAAGCTCTCGGGCCTCGGACGAGAAGGCGGACGCTGGTCGCTCGACTTCTACTCCGAGACGACCAACATCTGCGTGAAACTTTGAGAGCGTCATGCGCGAGCTGCTGACCTCCGCGCGCATCCCCGCGCCCAAGTTCCGGTACACACCCTGCGTGCGCAGCGGGCCGTTCGGCTTCGTCTCGGGCATGGTTGCGCTCGACCCGGCCACCGGCGCCATGGTCGAAGGCGGCGTCGGTGTTCAGACAGATCGCATCTTCGACAACCTGGAGCTGGCCTTGCAGGACTACGGCTTCACGCTCGAGCAGCTATGCATGGCCCACATCTACACCACTCGCTTCGAGCAGTTCGGCGAGTTCAACGAAGTATGGGAACGGAAGTTCGCGCACATCGCGCCGCCAGCGCGCACGTCGGTCGGCGTGACCACGCTGCCGCTGGGCGCGTTGGTCGAGATCGAGTTTGTCTTCGTGAGCGACCGGCAATGATCCTTAGGAGAGCAATGGTGAATCAACGAATCAAGACCGTGGCCGACCAGTTGTGGCAGGCGACATCCAGTGGCCAGCCGATCGCGCCGGTGCGTGACGCGATCGAAGCCGCCGCCCTCGACGGCGACGTGCTGACGGCGGCGTATGAGGTGCAGCAGCAAGTCAGCCAGCACCGGCTCGATGCCGGGGGCCGCTTGGTCGGACGCAAGATCGGCCTCACGTCGAAGGCGGTGCAGAAACAGCTTGGCGTCGATTCGCCGGACTTCGGCGCGCTGTTCGCCGACATGGCGGTTTCGGACGGAGAAGAGATCGCCTGGTCGCGGTTGATGCAGCCGAAGGTCGAAGCTGAGATCGCGCTGGTGCTCGGCCGCGATCTTCCGCACGAGAAGCATACCGTGGCCGATCTGATCATGGCTACGGCCTACGCGCTGCCGGCGATCGAGGTCGTCGGCAGCCGCATTGCCAACTGGGATATCCGCCTCGCCGACACGGTCGCCGACAACGCATCGTCGGGGCTGTTCGTGCTCGGCACGCGGCCAGTATCGCTCGACAAGCTGGATCTCGCCGACTGCGGCATGGTGATGGAGCGTCGCGGCGAACAGGTGTCGGTGGGCGGCGGCGGCGCATGCCTCGGCAACCCGCTCACGGCCGCGATCTGGCTTGCCGACGTGCTGGTGCGTATGGGCACGCCGCTGCGTGCCGGCGATGTCGTGTTGACCGGCGCGCTGGGGCCGATGGTCGTTGTGGAGCCCGGCGACGTGTTCAGCGCGCAGATCGAAGGGCTCGGATCGGTGAGCGCGTTGTTCACGCACAAGTGAAGGGACAAGCAACATGAGCGTCATTCAGGAAGCAGCGGCACTGCTCGACGGCGCCGCGGCCGAGCGGCAAGAGGTGGATCAGTTCCCTCCGGGGCATTTCACCTTGGAGCAGGCCTACGAAATCCAGCGCGCGTCGATCCAGCGGCGCATCGAGCGCGGTGAGCGCCACAAAGGCATCAAGCTCGGTTTCACGAGCCGCGCCAAGATGATTCAGATGGGCGTCGACAGCCTGATTTGGGGGCTGCTGACCGACAGCATGATCGAGGAGGACGGCGGCATCGTGAGCTTGAGCCGCTACATCCACCCGCGCGTCGAGCCCGAGGTCTGCTTCGTCACCCGCCGCGTCATTGATGCGCCGCTCACGTCCCTGGAGGCGGTGGACTACCTCGAGGCGGTGGCGCCGGCGCTGGAGATCATCGATTCGCGCTACCGCAACTTCAAGTTCAGCCTCGAAGGCGTGGTCGCCGACAACTGTTCGTCGGCGGGCGTCGTGATCGGCCCGTGGTCACGTCGCTTCGACTGTCTGGCCAACGCCGGTGTGCGGGTGCAGTTCGACGGGCGCGACGTGCTCGTCGGCTCCACCGCGGCAATCCTCGGCCATCCGCTGCGCTCGGTGGTGCAGGCATCGCGCCTGTTGCACGGAGCGCAGATGAGCCTGCCCGCGGGCTCGCTGATCATGGCTGGCGGCGCCACCGCGGCCGAGGCCTTGCGGCCTGGTCTGCACGTGCAGTGCCGCGTCGGCAGCGGCAGCGGCGCGCTCGGCCAGGTGACATTCACGACGACAGGTGCGGCCCGGTAGGCCCGCAGCATCGACAGGAAACCACTATGAGCACAGACAACGTGAAGCAAGCCACGGTCGTCGCCGGCAAGGCGACGCCGCGAGGCAAGTTCCCCCACATCAAGCGCGCTGGCGACTTCCTTTTCGTCTCGGGCACCAGCTCGCGCCGGCCCGACAACACGTTCGTCGGCGTCGAGGTCGACCCGATGGGCGTGACCAAGCTCGACATCCGCGCGCAGACGCGAGCAGTGATCGAGAACATGCGCGACATACTGGGCAGCGCCGGCGCCAACCTGTCCGACCTGGTCGAGACGCAGGCTTTTCTCGTCAATATGAACGACTTCGGTGGCTACAACGAGGTCTGGGCCGAGTATTTCGACTACGAAGGCCCAACGCGCACGACGGTCGCCGTGCACCAACTGCCGCACCCGCACCTGCTGATCGAGATCAAGGGCGTGGCCTACAAACCGCTATAGGGAGAACCGAGATGATGGATCTCAAGCACGGTCTACCGCTGAATTTCAAGCGCTGGCTCGACGACAACGCGCATCTGCTGAAGCCGCCGGTTGGCAACCAGCAGATCTGGAAAGACGGCGATTTCATGGTCACGGTGGTCGGCGGCCCGAACGAGCGCAGCGATTTCCACGACGATCCGGTCGAGGAATTCTTCTACCAGTTCAAGGGCAACGCCTACCTGCTGATGTGGGCCGATGGAAAGTACGAGCGAGTCGACCTGCGCGAAGGCGACGTCTTCCTCATGCCACCGCATGTGCACCATTCGCCGCAGCGGCCCGAGGAAGGCAGCCTGTGCCTGGTGGTCGAGCGGCAGCGGCCTAAGGGCGAGAAGGACGCCCTGCAGTGGTGCTGCGCCGCGTGCGGGGGAGTCGTCAAGCGGTACGAGATGCAACTCGAAAGCATCGTCGCCGACCTGCCGCCGGTGTACGAGCGCTTCTATGCCACCACGGCCGAAGAGCGGCGCTGCCCGCAGTGCGGCGAGATCCATCCGGGCCGCGACTTCAAGTCCTGGCACAAGACACTCAACAGCGCGCGAGGTTGAACATGATCGACATGCATTCGCATTTCTTCCCGGTGATCACGCGCGAAGAGGCGCACGCGGTCGAGCGCGAGCGCGCGCCGTGGCTGGCCGTAGAACGCGGCGCGTCGCAGGGCCAGATCATGCTCGGCGACAAGCCGTTCCGTCCGGTGTACCAGGCGCTGTGGGATCCGGACTTTCGCGTCACCGAACTGGATGCGCAGGGCATCGACACCCAGGTCGTCTGCGCCACGCCGGTGATGTTCGGCTACGGCTGGGAAGCGAAGAAGGCGGCCGATTGGGCGGCGCGGATGAACGACAAGGCGGTTGCATTCTGCGCCGCGCACCCCGAGCGACTGAAGCCACTCGCGCAAGTGCCGCTGCAGGACTGGAAGCTCTCGTGCGCGGAAGCGTCACGCGCGCAACGGGCGGGTTGCGTCGGCGTGCAGATTGGCAACCACGTCGGCGACTGCGACCTCGACGACGAGCATCTCGTCAACTTCCTGACACATTGCGCCGAGCAGTCGATCCCCGTGCTCGTGCACCCGTGGGACATGATGGGCGGCGGCAACCGTATGAAGAAGTGGATGCTGCCGTGGCTCGTCGCGATGGCCGCCGAGACGCAGCTCGGCATGCTGTCGCTGATCCTGTCCGGCGCGATGGAGCGCATCCCAGAGTCGCTCAAGATCTGCTTCGCGCACGGCGGCGGCAGCTTCGCGTTCCTGCTCGGCCGCGCCGACAACGCATGGAAGCACCGTGACATCGTGCGCAAGGACTGCCCGCGTCCGCCGTCGGAGTACGCGCGGCGCTTCTACACCGACAGCATTGTGTTCGACCCAGGCGCATTGCGGCTGCTCGTCGACGTGATGAGCCCCGAGCACGTCATGCTCGGCTCGGACTATCCGTTCCCGCTCGGCGAGCAGAGCATCGGTTCATTGGTCCGGGGCGTCGAGTTTCTGAGCGCGGATCAGAAGCAGCGGATCTTGCACGGCAACGCCGCGGCCTTCTTCAACCTGCCATAGCTGGCCCCACGACGCGGCGCGCCAACGCCGACGCCGACCCATCGAATCGTCCTGCATCACCGGTTCGGCGCTGCCGATCGGCGGCGGCGCTCGGCTGCATTTCAACAATATCGACCCTCGAAGGAGACAAGAATCATGCGACAGATAGACATTCACAAGATCGTCGACGAAGCGCGCTTCAACCGCTTCCATGGCCTGGTGCTGTTCTGGTGCTCGTTGATCATCGTGTGCGACGGCTACGACTTGGCCGTGGCCGGCATCGCGCTGCCGGCGATCATGAAGCAGATGGGCGTCGATCCGACCCAGGCCGGCTTCATGGTCAGCTCGGCGCTGTTCGGCATGATGTTCGGCGCGATCTTCCTTGGCACCATCGCCGACAGGATCGGCCGCCGCTGGGCGATCACGATCTGCCTCGTGCTGTTCAGCGTGTTCACCGCGGCCGCCGGCA
Organism: Variovorax robiniae; assembly: GCF_037889955.1. Lineage (NCBI taxonomy): Bacteria > Pseudomonadati > Pseudomonadota > Betaproteobacteria > Burkholderiales > Comamonadaceae > Variovorax > Variovorax robiniae. The sequence continues at coordinate 62,837 of NZ_JBBKZS010000024.1, read as the reverse complement.
TGACAGACAACCCGGTGACGTTCAGCATCTTGCGCTTCCTTGCCGGCCTCGGCATCGGCGGCGTGATGCCGTGCGTCGTCGCGCAGATGACCGAGTACTCACCGAAGAAGATCCGCGCGACGATGGTCACGCTGATGTTCAGCGGCTACGCGGTCGGTGGCATGCTCGCCGCGGTTCTCGGCAAGGGGCTGATCGAGCGCTACGGCTGGCAGTCGGTGTTCCTCGCCGCTGCAGGGCCGATGCTGCTGATCCCGTTCATGATGAAGTCGCTGCCCGAGTCGATGCCGTTCCTGCTCAAGAGGGGGCGGCATGACGAGTTGAAGTCGATCATCGCGCGGCTGGAACCGTCCTTCCGGCCAACGGCAAGCGACCGTTTCGCGCTGCCTGCCGAGGACAAGGCCGACAACGCGCCGGTGCGCCACCTGTTTCAAGAAGGCCGCAGCTTCAGCACATTGATGTTCTGGGTCGGGTTCTTCATGTGCATGTTCATTGTCTATGCGCTCAGCTCGTGGCTGACCAAGCTGATGGCCAGCGCCGGCTACAGCCTCGGCTCGGCGCTGACTTTCGTGCTGACGTTGAACTTCGGCGCGGTGATCGGCTCGATCGGCGGTGGCTGGCTGGCGGACAGGTTCCACATCAAGAGGGTGCTGATCTCGATGTACCTGCTGGCCGCGATTTCGATCACGCTGCTCGGCGTCAAGATGCCGACCGAGGCGCTGTTCCTGGTCGTCGGCCTGGTCGGCGCGTCGACCATCGGCACGCAGATCGTCGCCTACGCCTACGCCGGGCAGTTCTACCCGATGGCGATCCGCTCCACGGGCATCGGCATCGCGTCGGGGGTCGGCCGCGCTGGCGCGATCCTGGCACCGATCGTCATCGGCACACTGGTCGGCATGGCCTTGCCGCTGCAGCAAAACTTCATCGTGATCGCGATCCCGGCGCTGATCGCCGCGGTGGCCGTGGCGCTGATCAACCACAGCTGTTCGGCGTCTGAACATCACGAGGACGTGAGCGCCGAGCTCCCGGAGCAACCGCTGCGCGCGAGCGTCATGGGAAGGTGACGCATATGCGGCGACAAGGCGCGCAGATCTATCTTATTGAAGGTCGCACCGAGAAACAGAAACGCGCCCCAATCGAGAAGGTGGCGCAGGCACTGGTCGAGGTGGTTGGCGCGCCGCAGGAGATCGTGCGCGTCTGGATCCACCACGTCCGGAAAAAGAACTGGGGAAGCGCCGGACGCACCGCCAAATCACTCGAACGCTAGACCCGAATACAGGACCTCTCATGGCATTGAAGCAAGACACGATCAACCCCTTTACCCAGGAGCACGGTGTCGTCCACATGGGCGGCGTCGACGCGCTGGTCCGCCTGTCGCTCGACCAGGTGCGAGCCGACGAACGCCGCGGTCTGAAGAGCGGGATGTTCATTTCCGGCTACCGCGGCTCGCCGGTGGGCATGCTCGACGCGGCCTTCCTCAAGAACCAGAAGGCGCTGCTGGCCAAGAACATCCATTTCGTCGACGGCCTGAATGAAGACCTGGCGGCCACCGCGGTGTGGGGCACGCAGATGCTGCACTCCGTCGGCAAGCAGAAGTTCGACGGCGTGACGGGCATGTGGTACGGCAAGGCGCCGGGCGTCGACCGCAGCGGCGACGCGCTCAAGCACGCAAACTACACCGGCATCGACAAGAACGGCGGCGTGCTGGCCATCGTGGGCGACGACCCGAGCTGCAAAAGCTCCTCGCTGTGCAGCCAGTCCGAGCCGATGCTGATGCACGTTGGCATGCCCTCGCTGTACCCGTCCAACGTGCAGGAGATCCTGGACTTCGGGCTGCACGGCTACATGATGTCCCGGCTGTCGGGGCTGTGGATCGGCCTGAAGATCGTCACCAATATCGCTGATGGCACCAGTTCGGCCGAGGTCTCTCCGGAGCGTCTGAACTTCGTCACGCCCGACCTGACGTTCGACGGCAAGCCGTTCACGCCGCGCATGAACCTGGGCATGAACGTACGCGCCGAGGCGATCGAGATGGAGCAGTCGCTGTACACGCGCCGGCTCGAAGTCGCCAAGCGCTACGCGGCGGCCAACAAGCTCGACAACGTCACCTTCGGGAACCCTGACGCGTGGCTCGGAATCATCACCGCGGGCAAGAGCTACAACGACCTGCGGCAGGCCTTCTTCGAGCTCGGCCTGGACGACGCCGCGCTGCGCCGCTACGGCATCCGCATCCTCAAGATGGGCATGTTGTTCCCGATGGAGCCGCAGGTGGTGCGTGACTTCGCGCGCGGCCTCGAGGAGATCTTTGTGGTCGAAGAGAAGCGTCCCTTCCTCGAGATGTTCGCGAAGAACGTGCTCTACGGCATGACCAACGCGCCGCGCATCGTCGGCAAGTTCGACGAGGAGGAGAAGGAACTGCTGCCGCACTACGGCGAGTTCGAGGCCGACGTGATCGGCCGCGCGCTGGTGCGGCGGCTGTCGCGCAAGACGCGCGTCGAGTCGGCCGAGGCCTGGCTGGCGCGCGTCGACGAGATCCATGCCCGCAGCAAGCTGCCGACCTCGGGCCGCACGGCCTGGTTCTGCTCGGGTTGCCCGCACAGCACGAGCACGCAGCCGATCGATGGCAGCGTCGTCTCGGCCGGCATCGGCTGCCACACCATGGCGATGTGGATGGACCGCAATGTCGTGATGGGCACGCACATGGGCGCCGAGGGATCGCAGTGGATCGGCATGGCGCCGTTCACGGACCAGAAGCACATCTTCCAGAACATGGGCGACGGCACCTACGCCCACTCGGGCAGCCTCGCCATCCGCTACTGCGCCGCTACCGACACCAACATCACGTTCAAGTTGCTGCGCAACGCGCACACGTCGATGACCGGTGGCCAGGAGATCCAGGGCGAGGGGGAACTCGCGCAGATGGTCGCCGACCTGCTCGCTAACGGCGTCAAGAAGGTCATCGTCACCAGCGACCGGCCCGAGCGCATCAGCGGCCTGGCCGGCGGCACCGAGGTCTGGCACCGCGACCGCGTCGAAGAGGCGCAGCGCGTGCTGGAGGCGGTGGCTGGCACCACGGTGCTGATCCACGACCAGGAGTGCGCGGCCGAGCTGCGCCGCGCCCGCAGCCGCGGCAAGGCCGAGGAGCCGGTCGAGGTCACGGTCATCAACGAGCGCGTCTGCGAAGGCTGCGGTGACTGCGGCGTGAAGAGCAACTGCATGAGCGTCGAGCCGGTGCAGACCGAGTTCGGCCGCAAGACGCGCATCCACCAGTCCTCGTGCAACAAGGATTTCTCCTGCGTCAAGGGCTTCTGCCCGTCGTTCCTGACGATCACGCCGAAGGCCGACCCGGCACCCGCCGACGGCAAGGAAAAGAAAAAGAAGGGCCGCATTCCGGTGCTCGAGCGCGCGCTGCCCGATCCGGTGAACAAGATCGACGACCGGGTCGGCTTCAACATCCACGTGATGGGCATCGGCGGCACCGGTTCGGTGACCGTGGTGGCCACGCTGGCGAACGCCGCACGGCTCGAAGGCAAGCACGTCCTCGGGCTCGACCAGACCGGTCTGGCGCAAAAGGGCGGCGCGGTGATCTCGGACATCAAGGTATCGCACGAGCCCTTCAGCGGCTCGAACAAGGTGTCCGACGGCCGCACCGACCTGTACCTCGGCTTCGACATCCTCAACGCGACCGACCCGAAGAACCTCGACAAGTGCCTGCCCGAGCGCACCATCGCCGTGGTCTCGACCACCCGGACGCCGACCGGCCAGATGGTGAGCAACCGCAAGGTGCTGTTCCCGATCGTGGAGGACCTGACCGCCGGCATCGACCGCGTCACGCGCACGGCCGACAACGTCTTCCTCGACGGGCAGGGCCTGGCCGAGGGGCTGTTCGGCGACGCGATGGCGACCAACAACTTCATGGTCGGCATCGCCTTCCAGGCCGGCACGATTCCGCTCAAGGCCGAGTCGATCGAGACGGCGATCAAGAACTCCGGCGTCGGCGTCGAGCAGAGCCTGGCGGCCTTCAAGTGGGGCCGCATGGCGGTGGTCGACCGCGCCTTCGTGCTGGCCGAGATCGCGAAGCACGCGCCCAAGGTCGCGAAGCCGCAGCTGTCGGCCACCGCGCGCGCCATCGTCGATGCGGTCGGTGCGCAGGGCGAGACCCAGCGCCTGCTCGCGGTGCGCGTGCCCGACCTGATCGACTACCAGGACGAGGCCTACGCGAGGCGCTATGCCGAGGTGGTCAAGCGGGTCGCGGCAGCCGAGCGCAAGGCGGTGCCGGGCAAGACCGGCCTGAGCGAGGCCGCGGCGCGCTACCTCTACAAGCTGATGGCCTACAAGGACGAGTACGAGGTCGCACGGCTGCACACCGACCCGGCCTTCCTGGCCCAGCTCGACGCGATGTTCCCGAACGGCTACGACGTCAAGTACAACCTCGCGCCGCCGACGATCTCCAAGAAGGATCCCGTTGCCGGGCACCTGATCAAGCAGCAGTTCGGGCCCTGGATGCGCAGCGCGTTTGCCTTCATGAAGAAGTTCAAGGGCGTGCGCGGCGGCGCGCTCGACTTCTTCGGCAAGACCGAGGAACGCCAGCAGGAGCGCCAGATGATCGAGGACTACGTCAAGGAGCTCGACGGCATCTGCGCGCAGCTCAACGCGGCCAACCATGCCGCCGCGGTGGCGTTGGCCAGCGTGCCCGACGAGATTCGCGGCTATGGCCACGTGAAGGAGAAGAGCGTCGCCGAGGCCCAGGCGCTGCGCGAGAAGCGGCTCCAGGCGTTCCGCAAGCCGGCGCCGACGCCCCGGACGGCGCCGGTGCAGCGCCCGGTATCCGGGCAGGTGACAGCCTGATCAAACTTTCCATCGGTGACGCAATGAACGAACTGAACGGCTACGACATCGAGGACCTCGAAGTCGGCATGAGCGCGAGCTTCGCCAAGACCATCACCGAGGCGGACATCGTGCTGTTCGCCGGCGCGTCGGGCGACAACAACGCGGTGCACATCAACGAGGAGTTCGCGCGGACCACGCAGTTCAAAGGCCGCATCGCGCACGGCATGCTGACCGCGAGCGTGATCTCGGCCGCGATCGCCGGCCGCCTGCCCGGGGCGGGCACGGTCTACCTCGGCCAGAACCTGCGCTTCAAGGCGCCGGTGCGTCCGGGCGACACGGTGCACGCCAAGGTCACCGTCAAGGAGCTGATTCCCGGGAAGCGACGCGTGACGCTCAGCACCGTGTGCACGGTCGGTGATCAAGTGGTGATCGACGGCGACGCGCTGGTCATGCCGACCTCCCGCTCCGGCCGCCCCGCCTGACCCCATCCCCAACCCCGAGCGGAGACGCCATGTCGAAGACAGTCCATTCAAACCCTTTCAACGCATGTGGCGACCTGGGCGAGATGATCGAGCAGTTCACGCTGCCCAGCGTCGCCATGGGGAGCATCCAGACCTTGACCCAGGGCGGCGGCCTGCCCTATCCCATCAAGCAGGCGGAGCTGGCGCGCGAGACGTACGAACAGGCGGTCGCCGAGATGAGTGAACTCGCGCGGAGGGCGCGCAAGGCCCAGTCCGATGCGATGGCCGAGATCACCGAGCGCGCGCAGCAGAGCGTCGAGGCGCCGAAGAGGAAAACGTGAGCTCACCGTTCAACATGCCGGACGAGTACGTCCAGGGCCTCGTGAAGGCGGGGCACAGCCTGCTGCAGTCGTTCCCCAAGCCGCCGGGCTTGCCGAACGAGGCGGTCGGGCCGATGGCCGAGCTGCAGATGACCTACTTCCGGCAGCAGCTCACGCTCTGGACCCAGATGATGGCGGGTGCCGGCGCCATGGGCGAGCCGGTCGCCGTGGCAGGCCGCGGCGACCGTCGCTTCCTCGCCGCCGAGTGGAGCGAGAACCCGGCGTACAACCTGCTCAAGCAGACCTACCTGCTGAACTCGCGCCTGATCAGCGACGTCGTGGAGGCCTCGGAGCTGGACGAGGCGACCAAGCACAAGCTGCGCTTCTACGCCAAGCAGTTCATCGACGCGATGAGCCCGGCGAACTTCGCGGCGACCAACCCGGACGTGCTCAAGCTGGCGATGGAAACCAATGGCGAGAGCCTGCGCGTCGGCTTCGAGAACCTGCTTGCCGACCTGCGCAAGGGCCGCCTGACGATCACCGACGAGACCGCGTTCGAGGTCGGCAAGAACGTCGCGGTGTCCAAGGGTTCCGTGATCTTCGAGAACGAACTGTTCCAGCTGATCCAGTACGCGCCGCTGACGGACAAGGTGGCCTCGCGCCCGCTGGTGATCGTGCCGCCGTGCATCAACAAGCTCTACATCCTCGATCTGCAGCCCGAGAACTCGTTCGTGCGTTATGCCGCGGAGCAGGGGCAGACGGTGTTTCTCGTGTCCTGGCGCAACGCCGACGCCAGCTGCGGCCAGCTGACCTGGGACGACTACATCGAGCAGGGTGCGATCAAGGCGCTCGCGGTGGCGCGCGAGGTCAGCGGCGCCGACAAGGTCAACGCGGTCGGCTGGTGCGTCGGCGGCACCATCCTCTCGACCGCGCTCGCGGTGCTGGCCGCGCGCGGCGATGAGTCCGTGGCCAGCCTGACGCTGCTGACGACGCTGCTCGACTTCCGCGAGGCCGGCGACCTGGGCGTCTTCATCGACGAGCAGGGCATTCAGGCGCGCGAGAACTCGATCGGCAAGGGCGGCATCTACGCCGGCGCCGAGCTGGGCTTCGTGTTCCAGACCCTGCGCGCCAACGACCTGATCTGGCCCAACGTCATCAACAACTACCTGAAGGGCAAGTCGCCCGAGGCCTTCGACCTGCTGTACTGGAACGCCGACACGACCAACCTGCCCGGACCGATGTACGCCTGGTACCTGCGCAACATGTACCTCGAGAACAACCTGCGTGTACCGAACGAGCTGACGATGTGCGGCACGCCGGTTGATCTGGGCCGCATCACGGTGCCCAGCTTCGTGCTGGCGACCAAGGAAGACCACATCGTGCCGTGGCGCTCGGCCTACTACACCACGCAGCTGGTCGGCGGCAAGGCGCAGTTCGTGCTCGGTGCGAGCGGGCACATCGCCGGCGTCATCAACCCGGCGTCGAAGAACAAGCGCAGCTACTGGAGCGGCGGCCAGCAGGGCGACGACGCCGAGGCATGGCTGGCCGGCGCGACAGAGACCCCCGGAAGCTGGTGGACGCACTGGATGCAGTGGCTGCAAGCGCAGACCGGTAAGCCCGTGCCCGCGCGCAAGCGGCTCGGTAACGCGAAGTACAAGCCGATCGAGTCGGCGCCGGGTCGCTACGTCAAGGTCCGAGCCTCCCGAGGTGTCCATGAACTACGAAAACATCCTCACCGCCGAGCACGGCCACGGCGCCTTGCGCACCGGTGTCATCACGCTGCACCGCCCGAAGCAGTTCAATGCGCTGAACGACGCGCTGATGGACGAGCTAGGCGCGGCGCTGAAGGCCTACGACGCCGACGACGGCATCGGCTGCATCGTCGTCACCGGCAGCGAGAAGGCCTTCGCCGCCGGCGCCGACGTCGCGGCGATGGCGAAGTTCGACCACATGCACGTCTACAAGACGGGCTACATCACGCGCAACTGGGAAACGCTGGCGACGATCCGCAAGCCGGTGATCGCCGCAGTGGCCGGCTTCGCGCTCGGCGGCGGCTGCGAGGTGGCGATGATGTGCGACTTCATCATCGCCGCTGACAACGCGAAGTTCGGCCAACCCGAGATCAAGCTCGGCGTCATCCCCGGCGCCGGCGGCACCCAGCGCCTGCCGCGCGCGGTGGGCAAGGCCAAGGCGATGGACATGGTGCTGACCTCGCGCATGATGGACGCCGCCGAGGCCGAGCGCGCCGGGCTGGTCTCGCGCGTCGTGCCGGCCGACAAGCTGCAGGGCGAAGCGCTGGCCGCGGCCGAAGTTATCTGCTCGTTGAGCCTGCCCAGCGTGATGATGGCCAAGGAGGCCGTCAACCGCGCCTTCGAGGCGCCGCTCGGCGAAGGCATCCGCTTCGAACGGCGCCTGTTCCACTCCCTGTTCGGCACCGCGGACCAGCAGGAGGGCATGGCGGCCTTCCTCGGCAAGCGCAAGCCGACGTTCCGGCATCGCTGAAGCCGCGTCGCGCTCGCAGCTCCCTCGCGTTATGCACAGCGCCCAAACCGATCACAGCCACGATGGCAAGCTGGCCCGCGGCAGCGGAGTAAGCTATGTCGCGCTTTCCTTTCGTGGCTGAATTTCCGACGACATGCCCCCCCGCACGCACTCCCGCCTGTCCCTAGCCCGGACCCTGAAACTGCACCAGCTCGCCGTTTTCGACAAGGTCATCGAGGCCGGATCGTTCGTCGCCGCGTCCCGCACTCTGGCGATGACGCAGCCGGCGGTCACCAAGTCGATCCACGAGCTGGAGCGCCACCTCGGCGAGCCGCTGTTCGTGCGCGGCAAGCGCGGCGTCGCGCTCACCACCTTCGGCACGCTGTTCGAACACCATGCGAAGTCGATGCTCGCCGAGGTGCACCGGTTGGCCGACGGTGTCAACTCGTGGCAGACCGGTGCATCGGGGCAGGTCGTCGTCGGCACGCTGCTCACCGCATCGACGACTCTGCTGCCGGAAGCGATCGCCCGGCTGCGCGAGGCTGCTTCCGACGTGGCGATCGAAGTGCGGCTCGGAACGAACGCGTCGTTGTTTCCGCTGCTGGCGAACGGCGAGCTGGACCTCGTCGTCGGCTTTTTGCCGAGGCCGGTTGGTCTGGCCGGACCCCGCAACAACCGTGTCCGACTGACGCACGCGAAGCTGTACGACGAGGCGCTGTGCGCCGTAGTCCACCAGAACCATCCGATGATGCGCAGGCGCAAGCTGAGCCTTCGCGATCTGCATGACCTGGAGTGGATCCTCCCGACACCGGATTCGGTGGCGTACGATACCGCGTGCGCGATGTTCGAGGCGGAGGGCCTCGCGCTGCCTTCGTCTGTCGTGCATTCGGTGTCGGTTCTCACCAACATCGGTCTGCTGGCCAAGCGTCCGATGGTGGCTCTGATGCCCCGCTCGGCGGTCGAGCCGTTCGTCGAGTCCGGCACGGTGTCAGTGCTGCCGTTGGGCGCGCTCGGCAGCTTCGGGACGGTCGGCTACACGTTGCGAGCCGATCGCGACCAGCGCGGGGCGATGCAGCTCTTCCTCGTCGCGCTGAAGGAGGCCAGCCTGGAGGCTAGCCGCTATGCGGTCGGCGGCGTTGCGGCAAAGGTGCGGCGACGCGAGCGTGTCAAGCCACCGCATCCTCACCTTCCTGCGTGACAGCGAGGTCAATCAACGACACAGGCGGTTGCGTGCGCTGGGCCGTCCGTCGGTCCCGTCGAGATGCCTTGCAACAGCGGATGGAACCCCTGCCACCTCGGCGGTGGCTCGACGGTGCGTCTCTGCCCCTTTATGCACGTTCGGCTTTGGCGCCCGACGAAGACCTCAGCAGATCGAGAGCAACGTCGACGATCATGTCCTCCTGGCCACCGACCATCTTTCGCGCACCCAGTTCGACCAGGATGTCCACGGCCTTGAGGCCGTACTTCCTGGCCGCAGCCTCTGCATGGCGCAGGAAGCTCGAATACACGCCAGCATATCCAAGTGCGAGCGTCTCACGGTCTACGCGTACAGGACGATCTTGCAGCGGCCGCACGAGGTCGTCGGCTGCGTCCATCAGCATATACAGATCCGTTCCGTGATTCCAACCCTGCCGTTCCGCGGCAGCGATGAACGCTTCGAGAGGCGCATTGCCTGCACCCGCCCCCATCCCGGTCAGGCTGGCGTCGATGCGGTCGCACCCTTCTTCGACGGCGATCATGGAGTTGGCGACACCGAGGCTGAGGTTGTGGTGAGCGTGGATGCCGGTCTGCGTTTCGGGTTTCAGCACGTCTTTGAACGCGCGGAAGCGGTCGCGCACGTCGCACATCCCCAGCGCACCGCCGGAGTCGACGACATAGACACAGGTCGCGCCATAGCTCTCCATGAGCCGTGCCTGCTCTGCGAGCTTCCTGGGCGTTGTCATGTGGCTCATCATCAGGAAACCGACGGGGTCCATGCCAAGCTCGCGCGCATATTCCAGATGCTGGCGTGAAACATCCGCCTCCGTGCAATGCGTTGCGACGCGCACAATCCGAGCCCCCGCATCAAAAGCGTTGCGAAGATCGTGTGTCGTGCCGATGCCGGGCAGCAGAAGCGTCGCGACCTTCGCCGATTTGACGGTCTCCGCCACCGCCGAGATCCACTCGACGTCCGTATGTGCTCCGAAGCCATAGTTGAAGCTCGAGCCCTCCAGCCCGTCGCCATGGGCGACTTCGATGCTGTCAACGCCAGCGGCATCCAGTGCGGCCGAAATGGCCTTGACGTGCGCGATGCTGTACTGATGGCGGATCGCGTGACTACCGTCGCGAAGCGTCACATCGCTGATATGGAGCTTTTTCCCCACCCCTTGAATGCCATTGCTCACGTCTTCTCCTTCAAACCGCGGGCGATGCCGCTGGCGATACGTCTTTGGGCCATCATGTCTCCGCAAGCAAGCGCGGCCGAAGTCATGATGTCAAGGTTGCCGGCATAGGACGGCAGATAGTGCGCGGCCCCTTCTACTTCCAGATAGACCGAGGTCTTGAGGCCATGGCGCAGACCGAGCTTCGGCACCTTGATCGGCTGGTCCCGAGGGGTCACGTCAAACTGCACCCGTTGCTTTAATCTGTAGCCCGGCACATAAGCTTGGACGCTGGCGACCATCTTCAGGATGCTCGCCTCCACTTCTGCCTCGTCGGCCAATTCGGAGAGGACGAATACAGTGTCCCGCATGATCAGTGGAGGCTCGGCGGGATTCAGCACGATGATGGCCTTGCCCTGCTCGGCGCCGCCCAACTTTTCGATGGCCGCCTTTGTCGTCTCCGTGAACTCGTCGATATTGGCGCGAGTGCCGGGTCCGGCGCTCTTGCTGGAAATCGACGCCACGATCTCGGCGTAGTGGACGTTCGCGATCCGTGAAACGGCTGCGACGATGGGGATGGTCGCCTGCCCGCCGCATGTCACCATGTTCATGTTGCTGGCGTTCTCGGCCTCGAGATTGATGGCAGGAATAACGTACGGCCCGATCGCCGCCGGCGTCAGATCGATCACCTGGATGCCATGCGTCGCGAGGACTTCGTTGTGACGCTTGTGTGCACTTGCGGAAGTGGCATCGAACACGATGTCGATACTGTCGAAGACGTCCATCTTCAGCAGTCCGTCCAGTCCTTCGGCCGTGGTGGCAACGCCGAGGCGGTTTGCACGCGCCAATCCGTCGGATCCAGCGTCCACCCCAACCATCGCACCCATCTCAAGATGCTTGCTGTTGCGCATGACCTTGATCATGAGGTCGGTGCCGATGTTGCCGGGACCGATGATCGCGGCCTTCAGTTTTCTTGTCACAGTGATTCCTTCAGTTTGCTAGCAGCATGGCCGTTGCCTTGGCCAGGGAGGTCTGCGGCGAATCGACAGCGTGTCCATCGCCAGTCAATGAATCGTCGGCAGATTCGTCCACCACGACGTGAACCTGGTGCACGGGGACCTCGAGAATCTCAGCCATCGTGCGCGACACGCAGTCGATCAGCATTAGCTTGGTGCGTGGAGACCGATCGCCGGAGAGCTTGAGCACGGCTGTATTCATGGTCTATTCCCTGACATGAAAGCCGGCACTGCCCATGCCCTCGACTTCGATGGCGACGTATTGACCGGCTTTGATCCACTCCGCCGGCGTCGCGCCGCCAGCCATGACGATCCAACCCGCCTGAAGCGGCTCGCCCGCCGCCGCAGACAGTCGCGCCGCCGCGACAAGCGAGCGAAGCGGGTGACCGAGAATGGCTGCAGTCGATCCGATCTGGACAGTGCGCCCGTCAATGTTCATCGTCAGCCCCAGATTGCTGAAGTCTTGCCGCGGATCGCTCCAGGCCCCCACTACAAAACCGCTGGATGACGCGTTGTCCGCGATCACGTCAGACAAGCTGAACTTGAAATCGCGGTAACGCGAATCGATGATCTCCAACGCCGGAGCCACCGCCTCAACAGCCGCCAATGCTTCGACGGCCGTGACGTTTCCGGCGAGGTCTTTCTTCAGAACAAAAGCGATCTCCGGCTCGACCCTCGGATGGACAAAGCGAGAGTGCTTCACCGTAGAACCCTCTTCGATCTGCATGGCGCTCGAAAGTCGTCCCCAGATCACGTCGTCGATGCCCATCTGGATCATCTTCGCGCGGCTGGTAAAACCCATCTTGACGCCGACTCGGCGCTCGCCTCGCTGGACGCGACGCGCAATGGACGCCGCCTGGATCGCATAGGCATCCTCCGGCGACAACCGGCCGTCGGGATCGATCTGCCGAACCGGTCTAGCGGCGTGCGCCGCGTCGTCCAGCAGTTCCGCGAAATTCTGGATATGACTCATTGCTGCTCCTTGTCGCTGTTCGATGCTTCGAAGACGGCCTTGACACTTCCCAGACCATGGATCCGCGTCTCGAAAACATCTCCGGGCGAGACCGGAACCAACGGGCCCAAGGCACCGGAAAGCACCAGGTCTCCGGCGCGCAGCGGTTGCCCAAGCAATACCATGGTCCGTGCAAGCCAGACGACCGCATTAATCGGATTTCCGAGGCAGGCTGCACCGGCACCGACGGAGACTGGCTCGCCGCGTAGGTTCATGACCATGCCGCACAGGCGCAGGTCGATTTCGGCAAGGCGCCTCGGCGTACTGCCAAGGACATAGGCGCCAGAGGACGCGTTGTCCGCAACGGTATCGACGAACTTGATGTTCCAGTTGGCAATGCGGCTGCCAACAATCTCCAGCGCGGGTAAGGCGTACTCGATCGCACCCATCACATCGATCTGGGACGGCATCGCCGTGTTCAGGTCGCGTCCGAGCACGAAGGCGACCTCCGCTTCGATCTTCGGCTGCTGCAACGCCGACAGTGGCACCGGCTCTCCGTCACCGTAGCCCATGTCTTCGAAGAGCACCCCGAAGTCGGGCTGGTCGACGCCCAGTTGCGCCTGCACGGCGCGCGCGGTAAGACCGATCTTCCGGCCGACGATGCGATGCCCGCCGGCAACGCGGTGCTCCATGTTGATGCGCTGGATCTCGTAGGCATCTCTCGCAGTCATGCCCGGATAGCTGTCGCGCAGCGGAGCGATGTAGTGTCCGGACGCAGTCGCGTCTCGCAGCGACTGCGCCGCGTCGGATAGTTGATCAGGTGTCACTTGAGGCCTTCCATGATTTGGGTCACGCTTCGGTGAGTTCGCTTGACAAAGAAAAGAATTGCTCCGCGTTCCCGGAGAGCATTCCGCAACGGTCGAAGTCGGAAAGAACATCAGCTTCCTCGATCAGCGTCCTTATGCGGGCCTCGCCCAGGGGGAACGGATAGTCAGAGCCGAGGAGGATGCGATTCGCGCCGTGCACCTCGGTCAGCAAGCGCAGCGAACCATGATCGAATACCGCGCTGTCGACATAGAAGCGATCGACGTAGGAAGACGGAAGCTTCGGGCAGTTCTCGCGAACGATGTCACGCTGCCTCCATGCGTTGTCGACCCTGCCCAGCAGGAATGCGAATGCCCCTCCGCCATGTGCGAAGCAGATCTTCAGTGAAGCGGGAATGCGCTCCAGAGCCCCTGAAAGGATCAGGGAAAGCATGCTCAGTTGCGTCTCGGCCGGCATGGCGACCAACCAGGGCAACATCCACTTCCTCATCCGCCCGTCGCCCATCATGTCCCAAGGATGGACGAGGACCGGTATGCCTTCATGGGCGCAGTGCGTCAGGAACGCAACCAGCTGCTCGTCGTCCATGTCCCGATCGCCCAAGTGGTTTCCGATCTGCACGCCCACGTGTCCTGCCCGCGTGGCGCGCGTTGCCTCGAGGCAAGCCAGCTCGAGGTCCTGCAGGGGAACTTGCGCCAGAACCTTGAGCCGCGACGGATCGGCGCTGGCGAACCCGAGCGCGTGGTCGTTCATGCGCGCGCACCAGTCGGCGGCCACGCGGCGCTCGGCGCCATAGCCGAACATGATGGGCGTCGCGCAGCTGATCTGAGTTTCGACGCCTTGCCGGTCGAGGTCCTCGAGACGGGCATGCGCATCCCACAGCACGCGATCGACGGGTCGAAACGGCTGAGCGCCTTGCATGATCTGGCCGTGATCGCCGCCTGCGTCGATGCGCAACCATGGGCCCGACTGGGCGTCGAGCAGCCGTGCCTCCTCACGCGTCAGGCGCGGGAAGTGATGCGCATGCATGTCGATCTTCTTGAGCGTCTTCATGAGAAAGTTTCTCTCCATGTGGGCTATTCGAGCGCGTGGTTGCTGGTGAGCGTGCGGTGCCATGACGTCGCATCGCGTCCGGGATGAACCTCGCCGCAATGCGAACAAGTGCGGTGTGCCAGGTCCGATTCATAGAAGCGTTCGTACGTCGGGGGCAAGTCCGCGACGATGCTCCGCAACTGAACCTCATAGCGCTGCACCAGGTGAGCACAGCGCGCGCAGTTCCACTGAAAGGCGTCAATGTCAGTGTTCGGACGCTGACGCTCGATGACGAGACACATGCTCCCTACCTCCGGTCGTTGGGGGGAGTGCAGCACGTGAGGAGCCATCAGGAACATGTCGCCTTCTTTGAGATCGACGCGCTCGTACTTCCCCCGATCGAGAATCAGCAGGTACGCATTGCCCTTGAACTGATAGAAGAACTCCTCCATCGGGTCGTCGTGGAAGTCACTTCGCTTGTTCGGGCCGCCAACGACCGTGACGAGGAAGTCGCTGTCCTTCCAGATCTGCTGGTTGCCGACCGGCGGCTTCAGCAGATGGGCGTTGTCGTCGATCCAGCGTTGGAAGTTGAGGGGGCGTCCGTATTTGTACATTGGGTGACCTCGTGTGGGCGTGTGACTCGGAAACTTGTTGCGGTGGAAAGCGGCTTCCAGGCGACGACCTGGATCTCGATTAGCAAATGCGGATGTCGGTCGCGACGAACTCGCCGTTCACGTGGTTCATCGTGACGCCGGGCGAGGCGGGGAGCTGGCGTGTGTTTGCATCGTTGAGGATCTCTCGGTGGCCCGCGATCCAACGGATGGGAATGCGGCGGAAAGAAACTTTAATCACGCGAACTGAAACTGGATAATCAAACTCTTGCGATCGTCTATAAGCGTTCTTCATGCCTAGACGCCCTGCGTTGCCTGAACAACGAGGGCAGCCAGCCGCAGGCAGCCGCCAAATTTCTTGAAACTGGCTGTCCGGTCGGGCTTTCGCAGGAACGACCGACCTGGCCAGCTATTAGCGTCTGGAATGTTCAGCTATTGAATTTTCATTTCCGTTCGCTCTGATGAACTCTTAAGCTTCCGCCGAACTGTCATAAATGCAGAGGCCGAAGATGAATTCAGACGAACCTCAAGCACCGGGCGAAGGTGCCACTTCCCTGCCGTCCGGCCCCCACAAGGCCGAGTTGCTGCAGGCGGTATACGACCTCTTGGCGTTCATTGGCGATCAGCCCTTGGGTCCCGAGCTCGAGGCACGGCTCAATGACCACTACGGACCTCGGTCGGAGCGCTATGCGGAGCTCTTGAAGCTCCTTCGCCTTGGGATCGAGGAGGAGTGGGCGTGTTACAGCGAGATCACCGGCCCCGACTATCGCCGTGGCCGCATCGCGGAGGCCTCTGCGCTAACGCACGGCTTCACGGTGGAAAGTGGACGACTCAGCAATGTCCTGGGCAACTACCACCGACATCCTCGCGGCGAAATCAACATGATCGGGCCCGTCGATGCCACCGGGAAGTTCTGCGGAAATGGGGCCGGCTGGAAGGTCTTTCCTCCGAACAGCTCGCACTTCCCAACTGTCACTGGCGGCACGGTGACCATGTTGTTCTTCCTGCCAGGCGGCGAGATCGAATACACGGAGCCGCCTGCTCCGTAGACCTCCCCCGCGTCTCCTGCCCGGTGCTACCGGGACGAACTGCCCCTTGTCACATGCACTGCGGATGGCTCCGCAGGCCTTCACACGCCCATCAGGACCACAAAGAGACCAACATGAAGCCCAAGATTCTCGCCTTTGCCGGTAGTGCGCGTAGCGCCTCTTACAACAAGATGCTTGCCGCAGTGGCAGCCGCACACGGGCGCGCAATAGGCGCCGATGTGACGTTGATCGACTTGCGAGACTTCCCGATGCCGATCTACGACGGCGATGTCGAAGCGGCATCCGGCCTTCCCGCCGCCGCGCTCAGATTTCGTGAGCTGCTGGTCGAGCATGATGGTTTGCTGGTGGCATCGCCGGAGCACAACGGCTCTGTGACCGCCCTGCTCAAGAATACGCTCGACTGGGCTTCGCGTCCCGCCGGTGGCATCGACGGCCTCGCCCTTTTTCGCGGCAAGACGGTGGGATTGATGGCCGCATCGCTCAGTCCTTTCGGCGGCTTGCGCTCGGTCACACACCTGCGAGGGATCCTGAGCAAGTTGGGCGCGAATGTATTGGCGGATGAAGTGCTTGTGGCCGGGGCACAGGGGGCCTTCGACGAGACGGGGGGCTTGACCAACGAGCTCTCGAACAAGCTGACCGCGCAGTTGGTGGCCACGCTTGCCGCGAACGTTCGGAGGATGCATGCACCATGAGCGCACTGTACGAATCGGCGCTACAGCCTCCAGTTCGGTTTCATGCTGTTCCTCCTGGCGGCCGGGTTGACGCTGGTGTTCGGCATCATGGACACGATCAACCTGGCGCATGACTCCCTCTGCATGTTCGGCGCCTACTTGACTGCGACCCTTGTCAATGCAACAGGTTCGCTCCCGATCTCCATTCCCATCAGCCCCGTCACGAGAGTCGGGCCTCTTGTGTACGTCTCTAGTTGGGTTCGAAGAGAGCACCGGCGAACTGGCCCGGGTGGGTATGGAATCAATTGCGGGGTCCGCGCTGAAGCCAAGCAGATCAACCGCGCATGGGACGAGTCTTCGCGGGCATCGAGTTTTAGCTAGCAGTTTGAGGTCCGGCGCTTGCTTCATATGCGAAGGGCACTCTTCGCGTGAGCGGCGTACCGAGCTGCAATACCTGTCGCATCGCGCCAGCGCTCATCAGCGTCGCACCTCTGGTCATTCACTTTCGAGAGCTTCCCCATGTCTGCACTTTTCGAGGCGACCGCACTGGTCGTACCATTTGAAAACCTGAGGATGACCGACGTCGAGGCGGTTGGCGGCAAGAACGCCAGCCTCGGCGAAATGATCTCGCAGTTGCCGCAGGGCGTGCGGGTGCCGACCGGTTTCGCGACCACGGCGCACGCGTTCCGCCAGTTTTTGGCGCACGACGGCCTAGCCGACCAGATCAGCAAGCGCCTGGCTGCGCTGGACACCGAAGACGTGCGCGCGCTGGCCGCGGCCGGCGCTGAAATCCGCGCCATGGTCGAGGCCCAGCCGTTCCCGGCCGACCTGCAAAAGGCCATCGGCGAGGCCTTTGCCTCGCTGGGCGCCGGTAACCCGGCTGCCTCGTTCGCCGTGCGTTCCTCGGCCACCGCGGAAGACCTGCCCGACGCCTCGTTCGCCGGTCAGCAGGAAACCTTCCTGAACGTGGTCGGCATCGACGAGGTGCTACGCAAGATGAAGGAGGTGTTCGCCTCCCTCTACAACGACCGCGCCATCAGCTACCGCGTGCACAAGGGCTTCGAGCACGACGTGGTCGCGCTGTCGGCCGGCGTGCAGCGCATGGTGCGCTCCGACCTTGGCGCCGCCGGCGTGATGTTCACCATTGACACCGAGTCGGGCTTCGACCAGGTGGTGTTCATCACCTCGAGCTACGGCCTAGGCGAGACGGTGGTGCAGGGCTCCGTCAACCCCGATGAGTTCTATGTGCACAAGCCGACCCTCCGTGCCGGCAAGCGCGCGGTGATTCGCCGCAATCTCGGCTCCAAGCTGATCCAGATGGAATTCGCCACAGCGGCAGAAAAGGCTGCCAGCGGCAAGCTGGTCAAGACCACCGACGTCAAGGCCGATCAGCGTAACCGCTACTCACTGAGCGACGCTGACGTCGAGCAACTGGCCCGCTACGCGCTGGTGATCGAAGAGCATTACGGACGCCCGATGGACATCGAGTGGGGCAAGGACGGCACCGACGGCCAGCTGTACGTCCTGCAGGCGCGTCCCGAAACCGTGAAGAGCCAACAGCAAGGCCAGGCCGTGCAGCGCTACAAGCTGCTGGGCAAGGGCGCCGTGCTGGCCGAGGGCCGTGCTATCGGTCAAAAGATCGGCGCCGGTACCGTGCGTATCGTGCGCAGCATCAGCGAGATGGATCAGGTGCAGGCCGGCGACGTGCTGGTCACCGACATGACCGACCCCAACTGGGAACCGGTGATGAAGCGCGCCGCCGCCATCGTCACCAACCGCGGCGGGCGCACCTGCCACGCGGCCATCATTGCGCGTGAACTGGGCATTCCGGCCGTGGTCGGCTGCGGGGACGCCACCGACCTGCTGAAGGACGGCACGCTCGTCACCGTGAGTTGCGCTGAGGGCGACACCGGCTTCATCTACGACGGACTGCTCGAAATCGAAGTCACCGAAGTCCAGCGCGGCGAAATGCCGCCGATCGATGTGAAGATCATGATGAACGTCGGCAATCCCCAGTTGGCGTTCGACTTTGCCCAGCTGCCGAATCAGGGCGTGGGCCTGGCTCGCCTGGAATTCATCATCAACAACAACATCGGGGTGCACCCGAAGGCGATCCTCGACTATCCGAACGTCGACGCCGACCTCAAGAAGGCGGTTGAGTCGGTGGCGCGGGGTCATGCATCGCCGCGCGCCTTCTACGTCGACAAGGTGGCGGAAGGCATCGCGACCATCGCGGCGGCGTTCTGGCCCAAGCCGGTGATCGTGCGGCTGTCCGACTTCAAGTCCAATGAGTACCGCAAGCTGATCGGCGGCAGTCGCTACGAGCCCGAGGAAGAAAACCCGATGTTGGGCTTCCGCGGGGCGGCGCGCTACCTCAGTGAGGACTTCGGCGAAGCATTCGCTATGGAATGCGAGGCGCTCAAGCGAGTGCGCAACGAAATGGGGCTGACTAACGTCCAGATCATGGTTCCCTTCGTGCGCACGCTGGGCCAAGCCGAACGTGTGACCGGCCTCTTGGCCGAGCACGGGCTCAAGCGCGGTGAGAACGAGCTCAAGCTGATCATGATGTGCGAGGTGCCTAGCAACGCGGTTCTGCCGGATGAGTTCCTGGAATACTTCGACGGCTTCTCGATCGGCTCCAACGATCTGACCCAGCTCACGCTCGGTCTCGATCGCGATTCGGGCCTGGAACTGCTCGCGGCGGACTTCGATGAGCGCGATCCGGCGGTGAAGGCCTTGCTAGGCCGCGTCATCAACGCTTGCAAGTCGCAGGGCAAATACGTGGGCATTTGCGGTCAGGGCCCCAGCGACCACCCGGACTTTGCGCTGTGGCTGGCGGAGCAGGGCATCGAATCGATCTCGCTGAACCCGGACAGCGTGATCGACACCTGGCAGCAGCTCGGGCCGCATTGAATTTCAAGAGAAGAGCGAGCGATGAAGCACGTCTCGATGGAAAACTCACCAACATGCAAAAGTACTGGCTCATCACGGGCAGCATAGGTCCGCGGCCGTGAAGTGTAATAAAGATGTGCTTTAAAAGTAGTAAAGTTGTGCTCGCTGCGCATGTACCCAGCCCGCCCCGAAAGCCACGGTCGTTTCGGCCCGCCTAATTCGGTACAATGTTGTCACCACTCCTTCCTTTGCCGGGTTGTTCAATTGACCTAGGCTTTGGACGAAAAGACCGCCTTCGGGCGGTTTTTTCATGGCCAGACGCTTTTGCTTCGAGCTCCGCGAGTTCGGATGAACTTCGACACCACTTCAGCGTAGCAACTCCGGCAGTAGCGCGACGACTCCCCGTCGCCTGATCATGGCCGCCACGAGTTCACGGCTCCGACGCTCAATGAACACCATCGACCGAGGGAGCATCGAGATAACCTCGCGCGGGCTGTTGACCTGCTGTCGAACATCGAATCCGCTCAACCACCGCACGATGCCAGTGGGCGGATGCAGCGGCTCGCAAGCGAGTGCGGCCGGATGTCGGCAGCCCCACCAATGCATCGCCGCGAGCAACCACGCTGCGGCGTCCGCATGGTCTGGCAACACCTTGATCGTCGCGCTGTGCAGATCGAACCGACGTGTTGCCCGTGCGATCGCGCGCCGATGCGTATGCGACAACCGTGCGCGCGACCTGCGCAGCAGCAGTCGCATGAGGCGCGCGCAATCGCCAAGCAACTCCGGCGTGCTCAACTGTGGAGAAGCATCCAGAGCGATTGTCCGCGACGTCGTCACATGCTCCTTCGAGGCACGGCCCCGTCGCCTTGGGGGTCGTGCCACGCGGCGCCAGTGATGAACGAGCTTCGCGCGTTCGCCCATCATGGATTGAACGGGCGCGGGCACACTGCGCGCAGCACCGGCCACGCGGTACCGCGACTGCGCGAGACCGGTTTGCACCCAGAGCGCCTGCGTGATCGTGCTCGCGTGCGCGACCTCGCGTACCGCGGTAGGCGGCACGAGGATGGGGAGCACCATTGCTACACCTGCAGCGGTACGGTTTGCTGCGCGACCACGTAGCCGGACTCCTGAACTGCGCGCTCCCAATGCAATGGCCCGAGTTCCAGGGACGTGGCGTCCCACTGCACGCCGTTGATCAGCATCGACTCGACCGCTCGCGTGAAGTAGTCCATCGGAATCTCGGCCATGCCGTGCAGCTGTGCGGCCGCGTGCGCATGGACGAAGGCGTTCCACAGCGCCCCGGCCGAGTGCTCCAGCCGCAGGCCTGCGTCGTAGGCCAGGGGATAGAAGAACGCAGTGAATGTGTCGCCGGTCACCTCCGGATATCGGCTCAGGTCGTAGCTGGCCAGGCAGGTGGCCGCCTCGGCGGCGTTGGTGATGCCCCGGAAATGCAACTGCTCGATCATGAAGCGCGCCACAATCTGTTCATCGCCAGCCAGTTGGTAGCGTGCCTTGTGTTCCATCAAGTGGGGTTGACCCACCAGGAAGGTGAGCAGCCGGAATCCGTGGTGAGCGAGTTGGTCGTGTACATCGCGCAGCCATTCCAGCGCGTGCCTGGACATTCGCTGCGCCTCGTCGCATAGCAACACCACTATATGGCCCGAGCGCATCTGCAACTGCTCGCTGAGTCGGCGGATCAGCGCGAGGCGCTTCTCCGCAATCGTCCTGCCCTGCGGTTCCCTCAACCCGGTGGCCCCGAGCAGGGTGCTGAAGAATGGACCCTCGAAGTCGCTGCGATGGTGCTCACAGGACATCCGAAGCACCAGGATGTCGGGGCGCTGCCTGGCCAGATGAAGCGCCACGTAGTCGATCGCGTGCGTCTTGCCCATGCGCGGGCGGGCGTGGATAAGAGCCCCGGGAATGAGCACTCGAATGCAGTGTTCAACCAGATCGACAAACGACT
Source organism: Variovorax robiniae (assembly GCF_037889955.1). Lineage (NCBI taxonomy): Bacteria > Pseudomonadati > Pseudomonadota > Betaproteobacteria > Burkholderiales > Comamonadaceae > Variovorax > Variovorax robiniae. The sequence continues at coordinate 41,380 of NZ_JBBKZS010000024.1, read as the reverse complement.
CGATGGCGGCGGTGGCCACGCGGTAATGTCGACGGACCAACGGATGGTTGTGGACCGACAGCGGGGCGAGGGTGGACGAAGGGATCGCGGTGGCAGGCGGCGGATCACTGCCTCTGCGATCCCTGCCATCCTTGCCACCTGCGCCGCCACGGCGCACGCGTGTCGCGCTGATTCGTGCCTGTGACGCGACCGGCTCAGTCGCGGATATCTTCTGGTTCATGCCTTGCTCCTTGCGGGCGTGAGCACATCGGCGTGGCCCGCCATGGCCGGCGTGGTCGGGCCCGGCCAGCGCCCCCGCGGCGCACCTGCGCCAACGTTCAGCGTGCGTAGCCGCGCTCGATGCGCAGCCGCTTGCCCCTGACCGGCCCGACAACCAACTGCGAAGAGGCGGGGTCGGGTAGCGCGTCGGCCAATGGCGTCGGCGTGGGAATGGCAGCTGCCTTTGCCTTCGCGCTCGCGGTTTTGCGCTCACGCTGCACCTGAGCGATGTCGCTGGCCGAGCGTCGGCGTTTGCCCGCGTCCTTGCGCCGCAGGGCCAGGAAGGCCTCGATGGGGCTGTCACCCGTGCCGAATTCCAACTGCCGTCTGCGCTTGGCCTTGAAGACCTCCTGGCGCACCCACAGCGAATGTGGCTCGTAGCGCCACGGACCGCTGGCCAGCAGATCGTCGATGATCTGTCCGTCCTCGGTGCTGGCGTGTACCTTCCGCAGATCACTCTCGTCGTAGTGGATGCGCAGGCGTTGCCCGATGAGGCCGCTGCGCCGTGCCAGCCATTCGCTGGTATAGCGCACGTGGAAGAAGGTGATGTAGGGCCGCTCGCCGCGGCCCAAGTTGCCGTGTACGCGGCACAGCACCGGATCGTGTAGCAGTTCGGGGCGCTCGCGCAGCATCTGGGGAATCAACCGCGGTCGCACGGGCTCCCGGCCGATGCCCAGCACATGGCGTTGCATCATTTCCAGCGGCGTGAGACCGCCCAGCCCCGCATGCGGCGTGCCGTGGTAGTTCCACACGGTCAAGTCCAGCAGCTCCTCCAGCTCCTGGGTGGTGACGATCAACCGCAGCGTGTCCTTGGGATCGCGCAATCGCTTCAGGGCGGCTTGGGCCGACCCGCGGCCGGGCAGGGCGCCCGGCAGTCGCCGCGAGAGCGTGGCGGTGACCGTGCCGAAGAACCGTTCGATGAAAGGGCGATCGTCCGGCTGATACGCAGGACCGAAGTCGGCGGCGCAGCCGAGTGCCTCGCACACCACGTCCAGGCTGGTGGCTGCCAGGTGGGCCCGGGCATTGTCCAGACGGATCTGACGCCAGCACGCGTAGCGCGTCTGCTCCAAGGCTTGCGACACGAAGCCGCCCGAGGGCAGCAGGCTCAGGCCCGGTAGCGTCAGTTCCGGCGCGCTGGCGGGTGTGACGGCACGCCGGAAGGTGGCGATCGCTTCGAAGCGGCTGCACTCCCGCTTGAACGACAGCGTATAGCCCAGGATGCAGCGGGTGGCGACGTCGATGATGGCCAGCAGCCACACCCGTTCGGTCTCGAAGCTTTGCTCGCCGCCCAGCGGATCGCAGTCGATGACCCTCAGCCGCACATCCATCTTGTGGGCGTCGAACTCGACCGTGTCGAAGGCGTCGCTGGCACCGCGCTCGGGCAGCTGACGCAGCGCCGACGCCGGCTTCGCGCGGGCCACCGCCACGCGCGCGGCGAGATCGAAATCATCCTGCAGCCAAGCCCGCAGCGTGCGTCCGAGCGAGCGTATGGCCTTGTCCTCCTGGTTCAGTGGGTAGTCGCCCGCGCCGAGGCCGAGCTCCCTGCACGCTTGCTGGAACCGGGCCGCCACGCCCTTGACACCAGTCATGCGACCGCGTTCGCCGGGGTGCAGGACCACGTTGCCTGCCTCGAGTTCACCACGCAACTGGACCTTCAGACTCGAGTGTCGCAGCAGCAATTGGGCAAAGGCTCCCGCGTTGCCGCCCGTCTTGTGCCCCAGAACGAGAGGGGCCTTGCTGCGCACATAGGATCGAACCCGGACGTGCGGTGCCAATGCGCGGTAGCCCCAGAGCCTGCCGTCCGGGTGCGCTTGCTGCGCCCTGAACACGAGCCGTTGGACGGTGTAACCATGAACACCGTACGCCTCGGCGATGCCCAGCAAGGTGTCACCGCGAGCGTAGGCTTCGACCGCCAGTTTGCGCCGTTGAAACACCGTGCGCTGTTCTTCCGGGAGCGCGCTGCCGTCCAGAACCGGCCATTCGGCAAGGCGCAGGGAGCGGGGGCCGCTCGACAGATCGGCAGAGGTCATCGCAATTTCTCAAGGGCGTTTGAAGCGGGTGGCGCCGCTCAGGGGCGCGACGACCAAATCGGGGCACTCGATGCGTCCGCCAGCCAACAGGGCAAAGAGCGATGCCTCGACGCTCGTCGCGTCGTTCGCCGCGAAACGCTCCAGCACGTCGTCGAGCGTCTTCTGCTGTCCCAGGAAGACAACGATGGATTGCTCGAGCAGCGGGTCGCGAAAGCGCCGGTGGCTCACCAGGTAGGGCACGATGCGCGACCAGTTGGCGATCGGAATGGACCACGTCGTCAGGTCTTCCTGACGCACCATTCGTACCGTCTGTTTGTACAGGATGGCAGGCAGGGCAGGGGTGTCGTGCAACGAAGCATCGTCATCACCGTCCAATCGCCTCCTGTCTTCGATGAACCAGAACTCGCCGGAGGGGACGTTGCGAAGTCGGACCCAGAAGTCGATGACTGCGCTGCCCGGCCCGCCGACAAGAGCAGGGCGCTCGGTAAACGAATCGATCGCAGGATTGGCTTCAATCACCAGCCAAGTACGAAAGGCGTCGTAGTTGCCCAAGCTCAGGCGGCGCCCGATCTTCGGGCTGAACACCTCGATGCGTCGGCGCCAGCCACCCCGAGCCAAGGGCAACGGGCGGCTGAATGCGGGCACGCTACCGGAGTGGTTTGCCATCGTAGTAAAGATGTGCATGCGCGCAACACGCGCGAAAGACTCAACATTACTACCGCGCTCCAGCAAAGCACAACATTGCTACTGAAAATTGCGAAGTAATGTTGTGCTCGCTGTCAATCGGCGGCGCGCCAAACCATTGATTTCATTGAGTTTTGCTAAGGAGCAACAAACACACTATTACTACTCCTCACGGCAGCGCGCCCGCCGCGCCAGCGCGGCACTCCCGTGCCGCTTGCGGATCACCGCCTCGAGTTCGTCGCGCTCTTGGTTGGTCAGCTTCATTCTGTGCATGCTCTCCAATATGGAGCATACACAGCCAATTTCAATGATTCAGTGGACTAGTCAGAAAAAATGGAGCTCATCAATTGCTGCCGCAGCTGAAACTTCTGTATCTTCCCGGTTGAGGTTTTTGGCAACGATCCGATCACAACCTTTTTGGGAACCTTGAAACGAGCCAGCTTTGTGCGGCAATGTTCTATCAGTTCGGTCTCGCTGGCAGAGACTCCGTCGACAAGTTCAATGAATGCGCAGGGTGACTCTCCCCATCGGGGATCAGGCTGAGCTACGACTGCAGCGAGCCGCACACCAGGGTGGGTGTAAAGAGCGTCTTCGAGCTCAAGGGAGTTGATGTTTTCACCACCCGAGATGATCACGTCTTTGGAGCGATCACGGATCTGAACGTAGCCGTCCGGACACAACACAGCTAAATCGCCCGAGTGGAACCAACCGCCCTCAAAGGCCTCTTGGGTTGCCTCGGGATTCTTCAGATAACCTTTCATAGTCATGTTTCCCCGAAACATGATTTCTCCGATGGTTTCTCCGTCCATGGGAACAGGCAGCATGGTCATAGGATCCAGAACGGCCATACCTTCCTGAACTGTGTACCGAACGCCCTGGCGGCTCTTGCGCTTGACCAGATCATGCAACCCCAACGATTTCCATTCAACCTGTTCGGCACACACTGCGGAAGGACCGAAGACTTCCGTCAGCCCATAGATTTGAGTGATCTCGATCCCCATTTTCTGCAAGGCTTCGATAACTGGGGCGGGAGCTGGTGCACCGCCAATCAGCCCGCAGACAGCGTGCCGGATACCCCGTTTCTCCTCGTCCGGCGCAAAAGCCAGCATGGCATGAACAACCGGAGCCCCGCAGTAGTGCGTGACTCGATGCTCTCGGATCGCGGACAGGATGGTGGAGGCTTCGACTTTCCGCATACAGACGCTGGTGCCCGCGTTGGCGGCCAACGTCCAGGCAAAGCCCCACCCGTTGCAATGAAACAGCGGCAAGGTCCAGAGAAATACGGCATGCCTTGGCATACCCCAGTCAATCATGTTTGAAAGAGAAACCAGGTAGGCGCCGCGGTGGTGGTACACCACTCCTTTGGGATTGCCGGTGGTGCCCGACGTGTAGTTGAGGGCAATAGACTGCCACTCATCCTCAATTTTGTATCCCTGCCATGTTGGGTCTCCGCCGGCCAGGAACTGCTCGAAGTCACTTTGTCCTAGACGATGTCCTCCAACGAATGATGGATCCACGATGTCGATCACGATGGGCTTTTCCTTCAGCAGGTCCAGTGCCGAACCGACCACATCGGCGTACTCCGTATCCGTAATCAGAACCTTCGCTTCCCCATGCTGGAGCATGAACGATAGGGTGGCCGGATCGAGCCGTACGTTGAGGGTATTGAGTACAGCACCACACATGGGAACGCCGAAATGTAGTTCCAACATTTCGGGCGTATTGGCCGCCACAACAGCCACAGTATCACCCGCACCTATTCCGGCCGCCGCCAGAGCCGAGGCGATGCGACGGCTCCGATCCAGTAGCGTCTTCCAGGACACCCGACGGTCTCCATAGATGATGGCGGTGCGATCTGGATAAACCTCAGCGGTTCGCAACAAGAAGGAGAGGGGAGTCAGCGGGACAAAATTGACTGACGTTTTCTCAAGCACATCGGATGTGCCATTTGGTGATTTCATATCGCTTAGGCTTCGGATCGGATGAGGTTCAGCGCAGGATGGTCCTGGAAATGATCATCCTTTGGATTTCAGATGTTCCCTCGACGATCTCCAAGACTTTTGCATCTCCAAAGGCACGCGACACCGGGTACTCGGTCATGATGCCGTTGCCGCCATGAATCTGCACCGCTTGGTGAGCTGCCTCCATGGCTTTCTCGGTGGCAAAGAGCTTGGCCATCGAAGCCTGCAAGTCGTTGGGACGCCCCTCGTCCTTGGCGACGGCAGCGTCGTAGAGCATGAGTCTGGCTGCATGAGCGTTAGTGGCCATGTCGGCCACCTTGAACTGCAGCGACTGAAACTGGTTGAGCTGTTTGCCGAAGGCTGTGCGTTCGCTCATGTATTTCACAGAGCGTTCGAGTGAGCCTTGCAGAATGCCCAAACCCAGGATGCCGATCAGGATGCGCCCAGTGCTGACCTGCGCCAGCGTCTGCTTCAGCCCCGATCCGACCTCACCCAACAAATGATCAGCCGGAATGGTGCAGTTCTGGAAAAAGAGCTCGCTGGTTGAAGACCCACGCCAGCCAATTTTATGGAGCTTCCTTCCGGTGCTAAAACCCGGCGCATCGTTTGGAACAATGAAATTGGAAAGCTCTTTACGCCCATCAGGGCGCGTGCCCGTGACTGCAGCGATCACCAGCGGGCCGGTGATGCGTGAGCCCGAGTTGCTGATAAAAGTCTTCGAACCATTGATTACCCACTGCCCGTTCTCCAGAACCGCCCGCGTTTGGATGTTGGCAGCATCAGAGCCTGCATTTGGCTCCGTTAAACCGATACATCCCACCTGACTTCCGTCCAGGATGGGACGCAGATAGCGCTGTTTCTGTGCTTCTGTTCCGAAGTTGTTGAGCAGACTGGCCGCTGTCGAGTTGGCCATGATGGAGACAGCCACTGCGCAATCGACGCGGGCAATCTCCTCCAGCACGATGGCGAATCCGAGCCAATCGCCACCGCCACCGTCGTAGGCTTCTGGGTAGGGAAGGCCGATATAACCCAGCTCACCCGCCTTCTTCCATATCTCATAGGGAAATTCCTCGTCTTCCCACAGGGTGTGGGAGTGCGGTGCAACTTCCTGCTCGGCAAAGCGGCGCACCGCTTCACGGATGGTTTCGTGATACTCGCTGACTTGGTACATGTCTCTTGTCCTTAGTAAGATTCTTCGAGCATCTGCCTGTAGTCGTCCACGGTGGCCACCCGCGGATTGGTCGCGTGGCAGTGATCCTTCATGGCTGCAGCGGCAATGTCGGCCAGCACCGAGCGAGGCACCCCCATCGCGCCGAGACCACGCGGCATGCCGATCCGCGAGTTGAGCAGTTCGATGTGTTCGGCGGGATCGGCACCGACGGCCAAACCCATTGACTGGACCAATGCTGCCTGCTTGGATTCAGTGACGCTTTTGTTGAAGCGCAGAACGGCGGGCAGCAACACCGCGTTCAACGTGCCGTGGTGGAGCGAAACGCCAGGGACCGCACCCAGGGGATGCGACAAGGCGTGCACCGCGCCAAGGCCCTTCTGAAAGGCCAGCGCTCCCTCCATTGCAGCCACCATCATGTTCCAGCGGGCATCGCGGTCTGAGCCGTCACGGGTGGCCTTTTCGATGTTGCCAATACCCCGGCGCAGACCATCGAGGGCGATCGCCTCCGCTGGCGGGTTGATGGCGGGTGCCAGAAAAGTCTCGATGCAGTGGGCAATGGCGTCCATGCCAGTGGCGGCGGTGAGCATGGGGGGCAGCCCCATAGTCAGATCTGGGTCGCAGATGGCCACCTTGGGCAGCAGGAAAGGGCTGAGCAAACCCAGCTTGCGGCCCGAATTCATGACGATGACGCTGCCGCGGCCTACTTCGCTGCCGGTTCCCGCTGTCGTGGGTATCGCCACCAGGGGGGCGACACGCTCGGAGATGCGTGATGCACCGCCCTCAACGGCTGCATAGGTCTGGAGGGGATCGGGGTGCGTGGCGAGGAGAGCGGTCGCCTTGCCCAGGTCGATTGAGGAACCGCCTCCGATGGCGATGATTCCGTCGCATTCGCTGTTGACGAACATTTTTGTTGCGGCGACCACGGCCGCTTCTGTCGGGTTCGGAGGAGTGTCTTCGTAGATGCTGAACGCAACGGTATCGCCCAGCGATTCGAGTACTTTGTCCAGGATGCCTGCGGCGCGAATGCCTTTGTCGGTCACGATCAGCGGGCGCTGGATGCCCAGACGGTGAAGCTCCGCACTCAGAAGCTTGATGGCGCCATGGTCAAGTTGTACGGTGGTCAGATAGTTGATGGTGGCCATGTGGTACCTGTGTAGGTCTGTGTCTTGAGTCAGTTGAATGTGGTGGCGCCCAACAGGGCGCCACCGGTGAGGTGGTCAGGGGCGGAAGAGTTGGGCATCCATCAGCCGCAAAGGCGTGGTCACACGGACGGGTGGGAATGCCATGAGGTCCAGCACCTGAGTCTGGACGTCAATGCCCGGTGCCACTTCCTCCAGCACAAGGCCATCAGGTGCGACCGAGAAGACCGCGCGTTCGGTGACGATCCAGGCCTTCTGGCCCCGCTCCATGACGTTGCGTCGGAGCGGGTAGGTGATTTCATCGACCTGCTCGACGAACTTGCGCACCTTGCCTTCGCGCTCGACAGACAAGGTCCCCGCAGAAGCCTCCGCCGCCAGTCCTGCAGTGGTGAAGGTTCCCGTGAAAATCAGTTCACGCGCGTTGTAGGCGATATCGATGAACCCGCCGGGTCCCGGATTGGCAGCGCCGAACCGACTGACATTGATGTTGCCGGAGCTGTCGATCTGGGCGAAAGCCAGCACAGCCATTGGGCAATTCCCACCATCGATGAAGTCGAACTGAGCAGGGCCGTCGATGAGGGCTTCCGGGTATTTATTGGCCGAGAACTGCCAGCCACTCATCACGACACCGCCGAAAGGACCATGCTCTGTGGTGAAGCTGTAGTCTTGCAGGCCTCCATCCTCAAACGCTCCATCTTCCAACATCACGGCGGGTACATCCGAGGACGCACCGAATCCGAAGATGCTGACCTCTCCTTTTCGGATGTACTGTGCGGCACGGCGGGCAATGACTTTGTCGGGCCCTGGCGCGAGTCGGTTCGGCTTCTGGCCGCTGAACAGTTGCCCCCCGAGGTAGGTGTCGTCGTGGCGTACGTCGGTGGTCATCATCGCGTTGGGCTCGACCACGATACGATCCACCAATTCGCCAGGAATGCGCACCGCATGCACGGAGCGTGCATTACGGGGAACGAGTTTGCGAACCTGGGCAATGACCGTGCCGCCCGATGCTTTCACAGCCAGGGCCATGGCCAGCGCACACGAGACCAAGGGTTCGTCCTCGAAGCTCAGGTTGCCATGCTCGTCGGCGCTGGTGGCTCGAATGAACGCCACGTCCAGAGGCCAAGTCGGGTAGAACAAGTATTCCTTGCCGTCCAGTTCCTTGACTTTGACCAGGTCATCTTGGGCACGGGCCGTGTATTTGCCGCCTTGCTGCCGGGGATCGATGTAAGAACCGATGCCTATCGCCGTCAGGTAGCCCGGGCTGCGCCTGGCTACTTCCCGCAGCCAGTGCATGGTGGCCCCTATCGGCCAACAGTAGGCCTCGATCAGGTTCTCCTTGATCAGACGCATTACCTCCGGCCGCTGTCCTGTGGCTGGATTCACGGCATTGATGAAATTGCCGGATACGATGCGCTTCATCAGTCCCTCAATGGCCACATGGTCCATGCCACGGATGTGCATGCCATCCCCGACGCTGACCGGAAAGTAGAAGGTCAGGTCGCGTGGCGTGCCGGTTTCGCGAAAGCGATGGGCCAGAGCCTGAAACAGTGCGTCGGGTGTCAGCCAGCCGATCACCCCGACACTGGCGATGCTCTGCCCAGGTCGGATGTCACCCACCGCCTGCGCGGCGGTACAAATTTTTCTCATGGCAGTTCTCTCAACGTCGCTGGACTTAGGCCTGAAAGTGGATGATGTGGGTCCCCACGCAGACCGTCTCGCCACGCTGGTTGATCAACGTGGCTTCCGCCCATAGCCGCCGTTTTTCGTCATCGGCCCGTGCGATGCGGTAGTTGACCGTCAAGGTATCGCCGATGCGCACGGGTTTGGTGAAGCGCACGTTGTCGTAGCCGTAGGACACCGCTGGTCGTTTGACCATATCGAGGTATTTGGTGACTGCGCCCGCAATGAAGCCCACCATCATGGCGCCTTGAGCGATGCGACCACCGAAGCCCATGCGTTTGCAGTACTCCTCGTCCATGTGGTTTGGGTGGTTGTCTCCGCTGATGCCGGCGAATGCATAGATGTCGTATTCGCCCAGCGTGCGCGTGTAGCTGGTACTGGTGCCTATGAGAGTGGATACCGATCCTTCATGGGGAAATTTCAAATCAGACATGGTGGCCTCTAGCGTGAGTAAAGAAAAATTTCGATTGCGATGAACTCAGGCCTGGGTCGGCTCGAGCGTGCCAGCGAGCGCCAGCAGGCTTTCAAAAAGGAAGTAGTCGCCCCAGATCAATTCGTTTTCCATCGCGACCCTGTTGCGCTTGTTGAAGCACCCGGCGGTGAGGATGCCGGGCTGCCGCAGATCCATCGGCGACACCGGGGTGAGGTAGTGCACGGCGAGCCGCTCGATTGCGGTCTCCGCAGCCTGGCGATATGCCGTTGCTCTGTTTGGGATCAATGCAGCGAGCTTGAGCAGGCTGGCGGCGGCAATCGCCGTGGCCGATGTGTCCCGGTTGGTGTTTGGAATGGAAGGGTCGTCGAAGTCCCAGAAGGCCACACCGTCTGCCGGTACGTGCGCCAACCACCAGTCCGCGACCCGAATGGCATCGGCCTCGAACGTTTTTTCACCCAGCGATAGCGCCTGCGCCAAGCCGAGCATGGCCCAAGCTTGGGCGCGTCCCCAAGTACTGCTGTCGTGAATGCCCTTGTGCGTGTAGCGCTTGATCAGGGAACCGTTTTCAGGATGGAATGTGGCCGACTGGCACACCGACCCGTCGTCGCGCACGCACAAGGCGATGTGCTGACGCAAGTGCTGGCGACCTATCTCTGCACTGTTCAACGTCGGCTCGTGGCTCAGCAACAGGGCTGCCGTACCAGGCAATGCATCAATGTTGGCTTCATGAGTACCGACGCTGGAGGCCTCCTCGGCCTCCAGTCCCAGCGGTATAAGTCGCGCCCGGGGGTTGTACATATCGACAAGGCTCCGGGTACCGGCCGAGGCCAGTGCCTGCGCCTCCTTGTCGGCCAGGAGGGTCGCGCCCAAGTGCGCGCCATACCAGAACAGGAATCCTTTGAAAACGGAATTGGACGACACGCGGGGGGCCAACAGGGCGGACCAGCGTCTGGCGCCCTCGATGTATCGGGCTTGCTCCGTGTGAAGAGCCGCAAGCCAGAGCTGGCCGACCCAGAATCCGCCTGTCCAATCGCCACCCGGGCTGCGCACCCAGGTGCCATCCTCAGGATTTCCATAGTGAGGGAACCCCTCGTGTTGCTGCGCCAAGGTGGCGTCAATGCGTTGGCACATACGCGCGATCGCGTTGTCAACCGTGGTTTTATCCATGCTTTTTTGTCTCCAATCTGAGGGCTCTATGGAATGTCCGGCGTGTTTTTATTGCCGGACCGTGGGTTCTCTGGAGGGCATCGTATGGAGCTCATTACTATGTGTCCAATATATAATTAGTCAATTTTTGAGACCAAATACGTATCAATATGGACCTGCGACACCTGCGCTATTTCGTTGCCGTTGCCGAGGAGTTGAGCTTTACAAAAGCAGCCGAGCGTCTGCACAAGGCCCAGCCTCCAGTCAGCCAGCAAATCCGCCAGTTGGAAGAAGAGATCGGCGTGACCCTGCTCTTGCGCACAAGGCGCCATGTCGAACTGACCGAAGCAGGTCGAGTCTTCCTTGATCAGGCCCGACAGATCCTCCGGTCCACCGACACTGCGGTGGTGCAGGCCCAGCGAGCGCAGCGTGGAGAAATCGGGCGCATCACGGTGGGTTTCTTCGAGCACATGTCCTATACCTTGCTGCCCCCAATACTGCTGGCGTACCGTGAGCGCTTCCCTGCCGTGGAAGTTCAGCTGAGGTGGTTCCCCGTGATCAGCCAGGCGGAAGCCTTGCGCCGCGGTGACATAGATATTGCATTTCTGCGCACGGTGCCCGACATGAGCGATGTCACCTGGGAAACCATTCTGGAGGAGCCTTTTGTGCTCGCGGTCCCCTCCAACCATGCGCTGGCCGGCGCGGAGTCCGTGTCCCTGAAGAGCTGCGCCCAGGAGCAGTTCATCATGTACATAGAGTCATTGGCGCCGGACTTTCGCGCCGCACACATGCGTATGTGTGCCTCAGCGGGTTTCGTGCCGAAGGTGGCTTCGGAGGTAGGTCAGGTCTACACCCTCCTGGGCCTGGTCAGCTCTGGTGCCGGCATCGGCTTCGTCCCGGCGTCGGTGCAGAAGCTGCATTTTGATCTCGTGAAGTACAAGCCCATCCAGGGCAAGCCTGTGACTTACGAAGTGCTTCTGGGCTGGAGTCAGCGCAATCCCACGCCACTCATGAAGGCGTTTGTCGAGACGGCGAAATCGGTGTTGTGAGATGCCCCAATCGGTGGGCATCTCAGCTACCCACATGTTTGGCTGCCTCTTGCCGCTCAATTCGGCAACATGACTTTGCCATCGACCACGCGAGGAATGGCCAGCACATTCACATCGGACAATGCGGCAGGCAACAGGTCGACGGCAAAGTTCTGGTAGCACACCGGGCGGAGAAAGCGATCGATCGCGGCGCTCCCGACAGAGGTGGATCCGCTGTCAGTGGTGGCAGGAAACGGGCCGCCATGCACCATCGCGTGGCTCACCTCGACCCCCGTAGGAAACCCGTTGACGAGAATTCGGCCCACCTTGTCTTCCAGCAATGGCAACAGTCGTCGAGCCAGTGGCACATCTCCAGAGTCCATCTGGAGGGTAGCCGTGAGTTGGCCCTCCAGGCATCCCAGCAAATCCTCCATCTCGTCAATGTCCTGACAACGAACGAGCATCGAACTTGGCCCGAAAACTTCGTCCCTCAACTCAGCGTGACCAAGAAAGCTGGCCGCGTCAGTCGCAAAGAAATGTGCGCTAGCGTCACATCCGCCCGAAGTCGCCTGACCCATGGCGATCGTCTCGACACGCTCGTGCTCAGCTAGGAGCTTCACACCCGCTGCATACGCAGCGGCGATTCCTGGCGTGAGCATGACGCCGACTACCTTGTTGCGCAAAGACTGGGCCGTTGCATCCACGAACTGATCGAGTTCAGGCCCTTCGATTGCGATGACGATACCGAGATTGGTGCAGAACTGGCCTACGCCCAAGGTCAGGGAGTCCGCAAATGCTTGGCCGATACTCTCGGCATGAGCTGACAAGGCTCGCGGCAACAGGACCACCGGGTTGATGCTGCTCATTTCGGCGTACACCGGGATCGGGACATCGCGCGCGGCAGCCCGCCGAGACAGCGCCAGACCGCCGGCGCGGGACCCCGTGAATCCCACTGCGCGAATGGCCTGGTGATCCACCAGGGCCTCGCCCACCGCATTGCCGACACCTTGGATCAACGAAAAAGTCCCTTCTGGCAAACCACATTCGGCCACCGCCGCCTGCACGGCGCGTCCCACCAGTTCTGAGGTTCCGGGGTGAGCACCATGCGCCTTAACGACGACAGGACAGCCCGCGGCGAGGGCCGCTGCGGTGTCGCCCCCGGCCACGGAAAAGGCAAGGGGAAAATTGCTTGCTCCAAAGACTGCCACTGGACCCAGCGCCACATGGCACTTGCGCAGATCGGGCCGAGGGAGTGGAGTGCGGTCGGGTAGCGGCGAATCGAGTGTGGCACCCAGCCAGTGACCCATTCGAACTACGCGCGCAAAGTGACGTAACTGGCCCGTGGTGCGGCCACGCTCACCTTCCAGTCGTGCCGTGGGCAAGGCTGTTTCCAGCGCAGCGCGCTCGATGAGCGAGTCACCGAGTTCCTCGATGCGACGTGCGATCGTTTCAAGAAAATGCGCTCGCTGATGGGGTGTAGTGGCCCGGTAGATCGGGAAGGCCGCCGCTGCCAGCCTGCAGGCGCGGTCCACATCGCCTACTCCACCGGAGCCAAACACCGGGTCGATTTCCACGTTCAAGGCCGGTGAAAAGGCCCTGAACTCCTCGCTCTTCCCCTGAGTCGAGACGGCTCCAATGAGCATGCTTCCTGTGATTTCCATCATTGTTCCTGAACTGCTGCCCCGGCGGACCACCGAAGAGCAATGTGCTGATGCCGGCTTTCGCAGACAACTCGTCCTACCTGATCGGCGGGGATCTTGCCTACCGCGATCCTTCGGGATGGCGGAGGAGACTACGGCGCTTACTTGACAAGCGGACAGTTGCCTTCGGTCATTGGGCGGAAGGCTTCGTTCGCCGGGATGGTGGCGACGTGTTTGTAGAAATCACCGGCATAGCGCGACTCAGAAGGTTTCTTCACTTCAAACAGATAGAGCGGGTGAATCTTGCGACCATCCTGCCGGATGCTGCCTTTGCCAAAAAGTTTGTCCTCGGTTGGTGCGGCTTTCATGTGTGCTACTACGGCTGCGCCGTCACCATCGGCCTTCAGGGCCGCAACCGACTTAAGGTAGTGGATCACCGCGGAATAGACGCCGGCCTGCGCCATGGTCGGGAACTTACCTTTGTTGGCGGCTGCGAACTCTTTGCCGAACTTTCGGTTCTCCTCGGTCATGTCCCAATACCAGGATTCGCTCAGCACCAGTCCTTGGGCCGCTTTCAGGCCCAGCGCCTGAACGTCGCTGATAAAAACAAGCAGGCCAGCAAGCTTTTGTCCACCTTCGGTGATGCCGAATTCTGAGGCCTGCTTGACTGCACCTATGGTGTCACCCCCGGCATTGGCTAGGCCAATGACCTTTGCCTTGGAAGCCTGTGCCTGCAGCAGGTAGGAAGAGAAATCGGTGCCGGGGAACGGGTGACGTACTTTGCCGAGTACCTTCCCCCCGTTCTTGACCACGACACTCTCTGTATCCCGTTCAAGCGCGTGGCCGAACGCATAGTCGGCCGTCACGAAGTACCAGCTGTCGCCGCCCGTCTTGACAACCGCCTGACCGGTGCCGTTGGCAAGAGCCCAAGTATCGTAGGCCCAGTGGATCGAGTTCGGTGTGCAGGCCTTCCCGGTCAGGTCGGATGTACCTCCTCCGGATACGATCAGGACCTTGTTCTTTTCTTTGACGATCTCGTTGATGGCGAGAATCACCGAAGAGGTGGGTACATCGAAGATGGCATCGACTTTGTCCACATCCAGCCAGCGGCGCGTGATGCTCGCTCCGACATCGGGCTTGTTCTGGTGGTCTGCGGAAACGATCTCAACCTTCAGACCGTGTTTTTCTGGGCCGAAATCTTCTACCGCCTTTTTGGCCGCCCAGATTGACCCCAGGCCAGACAGGTCGGCATAGACCCCCGTCTGATCGTTCAACACACCAATGCGAACGACTCCCTCGGTGATCTGGGCGTGCGCCGCTTGGGTGGCCATCAGGGCCGACAGGACCAGCAGTTTGAATCGGGATTTTTTCAGCATGTCTATCTCCTTTGGGGTGGGTTGAAAACGCAGAAGGCCTTTACCCGAGGCTGAATTGCCTGGGTTTGGCTGGGGGACGGAATCGGAAGGGGTTCTGACGAACCTCTCAGGGGTGGGCGACGACTCAGCGTTTTGCCTGGGCTGGTATCGTGGTGGTCGAAGTGACCGGTGATCCGGGTCCACCCTCTGGTGGCCGCTTGGTTTTGCCCTCGCGCGCGCCCACCACGTTTTTGTACAGGGCAGACAGTTCGCCGGCGATGCCGCGGCGGAAGAGCAGGACGCAAAGCACAAAGATGCTGCCAATGATTACGGTGATCATCGAGCCCACTTTGTCTGCAAGTGTGTTCTGCAGGATGACCACTATGGCAGCGCCAATCAAGGGCCCAAATACAGTGCCGAGTCCACCCAGCAAAGTCATCAGAACCACTTCGCCCGAGGTGTGCCAATGGGCGTCGGTCAGGGTTGCGAACTGGAATACCATGGCCTTGGTCCCACCAGCCAGACCGGACAGTCCTGCCGAAAGCACGAACGCCATCAGCTTGTATCGATTCACGTCGTAGCCGAGCGAGATGGCTCGCGCTTCATTCTCCCGGATCGCTTTAAGAATCTCTCCGAAGGGCGAGTGGATGATCCGGCGGATCATCCAAAAGCCAAACACGAAGATTCCGAAGACGAAGTAGTACATGTTGACATCGGAGGAGAGGTCAACCAGGCCCAGGAGTCTGCCCCGCGGAATGTTGTGCATGCCATCCTCACCTCCCGTGAAAGGGGCCTGGAGGAACACGAAGTACATCATTTGCGAGAGCGCCAGAGTGATCATGGCGAAGTAGATGCCCTGGCGACGGATGGCCAGCGACCCGAACACGAGCCCCAGGCCTGCAGCCGCGAACACTGCGACCAGAATTGCGATCTCCGGCGGCAGTCCCCAGGCCTTGGTGCTGTAGCCAACCACATAGGCGGAGGTGCCGAGAAACACCGCATGGCCGAAGGACAGCAGGCCGGTGTAACCGATCAGCAAATTGAATGCACAGGCAAAGAGCCCAAAACACAGCACCTTCATGATCATCGTCGGGTAGACGAGGAAAGGCGCCGCCAAGCCGATCAACAACAAGGCGCCGTAGCCCAAGAAACGTCTTTTCATCTTTGACTCACTTTTCCTTGCCAAATAGACCGGTTGGCCGAAACATCAGAACGATGGCCATGATCACGAAGACCACGGTGGCCGACGCTTCCGGGTAAAACACCTTGGTGAGTCCTTCGACCACACCGAGACTCACGCCAGTGACGATCGCACCCAGAATGGATCCCATGCCACCAATGACCACGACTGCGAAGACGGTGATGATCAGGTTCGATCCCATCAACGGGCTGAGCTGTCCAGTGGGCGCAGCCAGCACACCGGCAAAACCTGCGAGTCCAACCCCGAAACCGTAGGTCAGCATGACCATGACCGGCACATTTATGCCGAACGCCTGGGTAATCTTTGGGTTCTCTGTGGCCGCGCGCAGATACGCCCCCAGTCGGGTCCTTTCAATCACGAACCATGTAAGGAGGCATACAGTGAGGGATGACACCACCACCCATAGCCGGTACTTGGGCAAGAACATGAAGCCTAGGTTGATGCCACCTGCAATTTCATCCGGCACCGAAAAGGGTTGTCCCGATACGCCGTACAGGTGTCGAAAAAAGCCTTCGATGATCAGCGCGAGACCGAAGGTCAACAGCAGGCCATAGAGGTGATCCAGCTTGTAGAGCCACTGCAGTAGGCTGCGCTCAATCGCAATTCCGAAGAGCCCCACCAGAAGAGGGGCCGTGAGCAAGGACCACCAGTAGCTGATGCCCAAGTACTCCATTCCCATCCATGCAACAAACGCGCCCATCATGAACAAGGCGCCGTGCGCAAAATTAATGATGTTGAGCATGCCAAAAATTACTGCAAGCCCCAGGCTCAGGATGGCGTAGAAGGAGCCGTTTACGAGCCCCAGAATCACCTGCCCCGTTAGGGCCTGTATCGGTATGCCAAATAGTGATGTCATCATGTCTCCTTCGCAAACTCAGACGCCCAGGAGGTCCTGGAGCACGTGTTGCTTCTCATTGATTTCGTGCTGATGGATCTCTGCGGCAATCTGACCGTGCTCAATCACATACATGCGGTCGGCCAGCGGTGCGGCAAAGCGAAAGTTTTGCTCGACGAGGAGAATCGTGTAGCCCTTGGTCTTGAGGTCACGGATGACTTGGGCCAGCTTTTGTACGATCACAGGAGCCAAGCCTTCCGAGATTTCGTCCAGCAGCAGCAGCCGGGCGCCGGTGCGCAGGATGCGCGCCATGGCCAGCATTTGCTGCTCCCCGCCGGAAAGCCGGGTACCCTGGCTGTGGCGGCGCTCGTACAAATTGGGGAACATGGCGTAGATCTCGTCGAGGTTCATGCCCCCGCTCGCCACCCGCGGTGGTAACAGCAGGTTCTCTTCACAGGACAGGCTCGCATAGATCGCTCGCTCCTCGGGGCAAAAGCCGACCCCCAGTCTCGCGATATGGTGGGGCGCCATGTCAATAACTTCGCGGCCGTCAAGCATGATTGAGCCTGTTCGCTTGCCGGTCAGTCCCATGATCGATCGCAGCGTAGTAGTTCGACCCGCTCCATTGCGACCCAAAAGGGTCACGCACTCGCCCTGATTCACCCTCAAGTCAAGGCCGTGCAAAATGTGGGATTCGCCGTAAAAGGTGTGCAGATCAGTGATCCGCAGGTATTCATTGATCATGATCAGTGTCTTTCCTAGGAACCAAGCGCTGCCTCGGGGCTACCCATGTAGGCCTCGATCACAAGCGAATTGGTGGACACCTCGGCATAGGTTCCTTGTGCGAGCACGCTGCCGCGGGCCAGCACCGTGATGGCATCGCTGATGCCGGACACCACCTTCATGTTGTGTTCGACCATGAGAATGGTTCGGTTGGCAGCGACCTTTTTGATCAACTGCATCACGCGTTCGACGTCCTCGTGTCCCATGCCCTGGGTCGGCTCGTCCAAGAGCATCAGTTCAGGATCCAGTGCAAGCGTGGTCGCGATCTCCAGTGCTCGTTTGCGTCCATAGGGCATTTCTGCGGTGACCATGTCCGCAAAGTCTGCCAAGCCCACGTGACCCAACAGTTCCATCGCGCGGTCGTTCAGCGTATTCAGGATATCTGGGGAGCGCCAGAAGTGAGATGAGACGCCGAGCTTGCGCTGAAGCGCGATGCGCACGTTCTCCATCACGGTGAGATGAGGGAATACCGCGGATATCTGAAACGAGCGAATAACCCCACGTCGAGCAATTTGTGCAGGCTCGTCTCGGGTGATCTCGACACCGTTGAAATGAATGGTCCCGCGGGTGGGCGACAGGAACTTGGTCAAGAGATTGAAGCAAGTGGTCTTGCCCGCCCCATTGGGACCGATCAGCGCGTGAATGTGGCCTCGCTGAACGCCGAGGTTAACGTCGCTCACGGCAACGAAGCCTTTGAATTCTTTTGTGAGCCCAGAGGTCCTGAGTATGAAATCCTGTGTCATGGTCCGAGCGATGTCTCCGCTTGTTGTGGGCGGAGAATAGGATTCGCTAAGACATACGTCCAATATCTTATTGATCTTATTTTGAGATGTTTTTCGTATAAGTTCGACTGCTTCCCTGCTACGTTGTGCGCTTGGCGGGCTGACGCTTTCAACCGCTAACCTATCTACAAGGACTTCCCCCTTTGTCAAGAGCCGGCTGTTGATTTTGTTTTCGGTGTCATTGCTTTCATTCCGGTGTTAATGCTCGGGTGAAGGTGCGAGGCGACAGAGAACAGACTGCACATCTACAAACGGCCTTGTTGCACCCCGGCGGGTGCGGACCCAGATATGAACCGCTCAGCCGGGCTCCATTCTTTGCTCGGGGTTGGGCACTATTGCCGCCGCGTCGGGATAGTCGAGTTCGCCGGCTGCCGGTCTGACCTGTCAATGCATCTTCGAGAGCACGTCTTCGGTGGAAGAATCGAACGTGGTTGTCGGGTTGATTGATCGGAATTGCACAGCCTCTTCAGCAGGCCATGCAGCTTGTCTGAGTGGGCGCAGCGCTCGGCTGCGCCGGTTGTTTGGCGATTGGTTTGACGCTGACGTGTTTCGGGTCGAAGCCTTGATCGCGCGTCATCACCGCCCACAGAATGCGCGCGTTCTTGTTGGCCATGGCCACGCAGGCCTCCAGTGCGTTTGTGGAGTCGACGGTCAACCAGCTGATCGACAAGCGCATGTCCAAGCCACAGCAGATGCGCTGGGATCCTCGCAGCGCGCACCTGCTGCTGCAGGTACGGGTGCGTGTCGTCGACGGGCAACTGCGCGATGACTTCGCGCGCTGGTATCCAGGATTTCCTTCGAATGACTCAACGCTGTCGCTCTCGGCGTGACCCCACCAAATCCCCAGCAGCGCCGAGCCGAAATTCTGCGCCTGCCGGCGGTGCCCGGGGAGCAAAGCGCCACAAAATACTGAGATGGACCCTGCGCCACCCCGATACGAAACTGAGCGGCTCATCAACCGCTTTGCATTGGAGGTTCGCGATGGACATTGCCATTCTGGGCATTGACTTGGCCAAGCGCGTGTTTCAGCTTCACGGCGCAGACCGCAGAGGTCATGTCCTGCATCGCTCCAAGGTCACGCGCGATGGTTTCGTGCAGGCCGTGCGCTCATTGCGCCCGCGCCTCGTGGCTATATGGAGGCGTGCAGCTCCGCTCACCACTGGGCTCGATGCTTCCGAGCGATGGGCATCGAAGTGCGGCTGATCAGCCCGCAGTACGTCTCGCCGTTTGTCAAGACCAACAAGAACGACCGCAACGATGCGCAAGCGATCGTAGAGGCAGCAAGCCGCCCGACGATGACCTTCGTTACCGTGAAGTCCCTCGAGCAGCAGGACATGCAGGCGGTGCACCGCGTGCGTGAGTTGCTTGTCCATCAACGCACAGCGCTGATCAATCAAGTCAGGGGCCTGCTTGGCGAACGCGGGGTGACGATGGCAAAGTCCCCTGAAGCATTCAAGCGCGCGGTGCCGCAGGTGCTGAGCTCTTGCGAAGGCGAGGTCACCAGCATCTGCCAGGCAATGGTCCTGGAACTCAGCCAGCAGATTCAGGCGCTGGAAGATCGAATCAAACGCGCCGAGACGTGGATCAAGTCGTTCATGAAGTGCTCAGCGCTGTGCAAGAAGATCGCCGTCGTCGGTGGCGTCGGGCCGATCACAGCAACCGCGGTGGTCGCGGCAGTTGGCGAGGCCAAGGAGTTTCGCAACGGCCGACATCTGTCGGCCTGGCTCGGGCTGGTTCCGCGCCAGTACTCGTCGGGCGGCAAATCGCAGCTCAAGGGCATCAGCAAGAGGGGCGACACCTACGTTCGCACCTTGCTCATTCACGGAGCGCGCACGGTACTGCGCTACGTGGTGGGAAAGACCGATGCCCAGAGCCGATGGCTGCAAGACCTGATCGCTCGCCGTGGCTACAACCGCGCGGCCGTGGCGCTGGCCAACAAGAATGCGCGGGTGATCCAGGCGCTGCTGAGCAGCGACACGCCCTACCGCCCGAGCACCGCGACGCTCTGAGCCATCGACTGTCGTAACGCACATTGTTCAGCAGGGAGGAATCACCCACCACTGGTTTGCGAAGCTTTCGGAAGTGATGACAAAACTGGTTGACCCAACATCCTGAAGCCTGCTTTTGGTGCCGGCTGCTCCCTCGGGCTCAAGCCGACAAAATGCTAAGGACGGGGTGTGCGGATCTCATCGAGGCTGCGGGCATGTTTCGACGCGCCCACCGGCAAGCCGTATACATGCATGCAGACCGTTTTGACTTCATTGAAAAGAGCCTTGCAATCGGCGCAGGGTCCATACATGCACGAAAACCGAGATCTCCCCTCGATGACGTGGGCCGCACGCCGATGTCGCCGCACATTGGAGGCGAATCCCGGCGGCTGGACGGATCAAGCCTCCACGGCGGCTGCTTGCGCCTTCGGTGTTGCCGTTGTCGACAGCATCGCGGAGAGCCGGCCGTGGATGATCGCTTCAGCTTCAGCCATGATGCGATCGATGAGTTCCTTCACCGTTGGGATGTCATGGATCAGCCTAACGACCATGCCGCAACTCCAAGCACCGACGTCCATCTCGCCGTCGATCATGACCTTCGGATAGACCCCAGCGACCTGGGGTTGTCGTGCTTTTCGTGCATGTATGGACCCTGCGCCTTTTGCAAGCTCTTTTCGGTGACGTCAAACGGTCTGCATGCATGTATGCGGCTTGCCGGTGGGCGCGTCGAAACATGCCCGCAGCCTCGATGAGATCCGCACGCCCTGTCCTCAGTAAATTGACGGCTTGAGCCCGAAGGCGCAGCCGGCACGAAAAGCAGGTTTGTGGGCGTTGGTCCAACCAGTTCTGTCATCACTTCTGAAAGCTTCGCAAACCAGTGCTGGGTGTGATTCCCTCCCTGAACGATATGAGGGGCTTGCCGACCTCTCGACCAGCTCAGCGCACTGCGGCGCTCGGGCGGTATGGCGTGTCGCTGCTCAATAGGGCCTGGATCACCCGCGCATTCTTGTTGGCGAGCGCCACGGCCGCGCGGTTGTAGCCGCGTCGCGCGATCAGGTCCTGCAGCCATCGACTCTGCGCATCGGTCTTGCCGACCGCATAGCGCAGCACCGACCGTGCGCCGTGGATCAGCAATGTTCGAAGGTATTTGTCGCATCGCTTGCTGTAGAAGTCAGCTAAAACCGCTAGCCAGGTCAGCGAAATGCGCTAGCCGGTCAATGAATTCTGCTAGCGCGCGGCGGGATGACTCCGTAGCGCAAGTCATGCTCGTTGCGACTCACCAAAACGAGCAGCATGTCGAGGTTCTTACACGCGAGCACCCGACTGGCTCTCAGCGTCTGGAACTCGTCACCGTGCGTCGGGCAGGCCGACATATTTTGGTCGAGCCACTCACGCCGCCAGATTGGAGCCGCGACATCCAAAGGATTCAGAAACACGCACCTCGCGCAGTAGAAGAAGTACGGCCTCGGTCCTTCCCATGGTGGCGCAACCGGGATGTCGTGAATTCTTTCAACACTGATCCTCGTCAACGCCGCGAGGCGGACTACCATCTGCGGCTTCAACTTCCGCATCAACAGCCACTCGCACCCGTCAGGCATCTGCAAGTCGAGCTCGCATGCTGTCGCGAACGCCGGCACGGACATCCGATAGCGCGACGCGATACGGCCAATCCATCCACCCAACACCTCGGCCTCAAACGGTCTCGGTGCAAACGGCAGGGGACGTTGGCTACTGATCGGCGAGTGCGACATGTTCCAGGTGAGCAAGTGTGATCTGCTCTGAGCCGTCCAAGATCGCAAGTGCCGCTGCTTCATTGAGAAGCCTCGAGATGTCGCCGGTCAGGCCACCGCTCGCCACCAGGATGAACTGGGCGATTGGCCGCTGCATCAGGTCCGAGGGCTTGCGCAACGGGAGCACTCGCTCGAAGGCGCCCAACAGCCGTCGAAGATCATCGCTCTCGCGCCAGCGCGGCATCTCGAACGGCGTGAAGCGGCTGATCATCTGGGGGTCCGAGGCCAGCGCCAGCGGGGCGTCAGCGGTGCCGACCACGACGATGCTGAACTTCAGGTCGTTGGCAAGGAACTTCAGCAGGTTCAATGACGATCGTTGCTCGCGATAGGTCCCCGCCAGAAGGTGGTGCACCTCGTCGACGACGAGCATGCGCGGAGCGATTCGACGAAGAAGCTCTCGAGCCAGTCGTTCGAGCACCGAGAGACTTGCGGAAGCGCTATGCGGCGCACCAAGCTCGAAGAGTAGGGCGGAGTAGAACCGGTGTTGATCCGGTGTCGCTGGCATCTGCATCACGATGACGTCGCGCCGCTCAACGCCCTTGACTTCATCGAACCTGTCGGGATGTTCGCGCTGGAACTTCGACACGATCAGCGTCTTGCCGATATTCGAGTCGCCGTGAAGCACCATGCAAGGCATCCGCGCCTTTGGCGGCATTTCCAGCAGAGACTCGAGTTTCAAGAGCGCCTGGCTTGCCCTGGGGTAGTCGATCCACCGATCGCGCCGCAGCAATCGAATCCTTGCCGACGCGTCCAGCGAGGCTTCGGCACGGGTGGACGCCTGCAGGTGGGTGAGGATCGCGGTACCCACAACATCACCTCATTCTCTCCAGACTTCCACGTTGAACGGCTTGAGGGGCTTGCCATAGTCGACCTCTGGCTCTGTAAGTGGGTCGGGGTCCGGCGCCGGAGCCCAGGGAGGAGGGCGCGACTTGGGCTTGCGGTGTGGGGTCTCCCGGCGCTGCAGTCGGGTGTCCGATCGCGCCTTCGCGACGATCTGACGTTGCGCTTCGATGGCCTTGAATATGGAAGCTTCCGACACTGGCTGCTTGTCGCCGCGCAGGATGCGGCATATCGCCCGCTGCTCCCACAACGATATGGCCGGACGCCGCAGGTCGGCGCACCGTGCCTCAAGGTACAGTCTTCCGTTGATCGACACAAAGATGCGCGACAGGTCTTCCGGGTGATAGCGCACGAGCACCTTCTTGCGCTCCACGCGCCACGCCGCGAAGATCGGGTGCCAGTAGCGGATGTGGAAGATCGTCACGCCATTGCCTTGAACCGTGCGGTCGGTCAGCGGCATGAAGTGAACCAGCCAGTTCCAGGCTTCTTCCGGGCCCGGGCGCAATTCGCGGGGAGGCTGTACCTCGACCATCGTCTGCCACGCGTTGGCAGGCGTCGCCCCCATGAGCCCGCGATGCGGGCTGTGGTGGTATCGCACTGCGATCTCCACGGCCAACCATCGCTCGAATTCCTTGAGAGTGAGCGCGGCCGTCTCCTCCGGCTTTTTTGCCTTTCGGCCCTTGGTCGAATTGCCCGTTGCGCCTGGCAGGCCCTTCAGGCGCTGCATCAACGTGCGGTTCAGACGTTCGATGTGTCCGCCGAAGTGCGGCCGTCCGACGGGGCGGTACATGAGGTCAATGCCGTACTGCACACAGCCGGCTCTGAGCGCCTTGCTCTTGAACTCGGCAGCGTTGTCCAGATGGAGGATCTTGGGTATCCCCTGCATCGGCCACGATGCGTCCACGCCGAGCGTCTTCAGCCAGGGCGCCTTGGGCAGCGCAATACGGCTGAGCAACAGCGCAACCGTTCCGGCATTCGGGCGCTCCATCCCGACATAGCATCCGACGACACAGCGCGAAGCGACGTCAATCGCGAGCGTCAGCCAAGGGCGTCCGATAGAGCGCCGAAACCACGGGTCCACAACGAACGCATCGGACTGCGTGTGATCGATTTGCACGATGTCGAGTACCGCCTGCGCGATGAAGTTGCCTGGCGCCTGTTGAGCGCTGGGATCATTAGCCAGTAGCGCGGCCTGCTCCTCCCGATAAGCGGCCCATCGCGCAGCCACCGTGTTCCGCGAAGGCGCCTTGATGCCTGCAACCTTGCATCGCCGTCCGATCTCGGTGCACAGGTCCAGGAGCGGGTGTGCAAGCTCCCGCTGCTTGGGCAGCCACTCGTGAAGCGCCGATTGCACAATGGATTCGGCATCAGGAGCGAGGCGGGTTCCGTGCTTGCGGCCCTTTTTGCGCGGCGCGATCGAACTCACGACCGGGCTCGCCAGGAAGCGCTTGCGCAAGCGGTAGACGTGGGTCCAGTGAACGTCCAGGAGCTTCGAAGCCGCCAGCGCCTGTTCGCGGGTGAGTGGGTTCGTACCGAGGGGACGCAGCACGCTCGCAATCTGGATTGCTCGCTCGGTAACCGCTGGCGAACTGGGCATTTCAATGGCTCGAAAGTTGCGCTAGCAACATTTGGCTCCTCAACGCGAGCGCTAGCAAGATTACGCGCCCCAGATTGGCTTCCGTTGCCGTTTGGCAACACTTGTCCGAATTCGCCATAAGCGGAAATTCTTCAATGAAAACAACGATCTGCCGGGTCTCTGGCTAGCATCATTTGTTGACCTGGCTAGCGGATTTAAGTGACTTCTACAACATCTTCACCAGGCAGTTCTTGACGCGGTAGGGGCGCTCTTCAGCGCCACCGGCGCCGCTTCTTTCTGCATCCCGATCCCTGGAACGTCTCCGCCCGTCTATGTGGCTGCCGGCGAGCCTGATGCCATCCGCATGCTGCTGCCGGACTGCGCAAACGACTCCATCGCCTGACTCAACTCGCCATAGCGGGCGTCATGTCGCTGGGCCACAGCAGCATCTCCCTTGGCGAATGTGCATCGCCGGGCTCTCAGGTCCAAAACTTCCACCATGCTCGCCGAGCCGTCCGCAGATGCAGCGGCCGCGTGTCCAATCGGTCAAGCACGATGGCCGCAGCGCCGAAACGCGTCCTTGCTGCGTCATCTTCGCTTGCGGGAGTCATAGCTCGCGCGACGGAACGTTCGCCGTCAGCCGGCAGGGAAGTCGGCTTCAGAACACCTCGTTCGGAAAGCGGGCCAAAGTCAGTCATGACGCCATTTTCATGCCTTTGGCAGGCGACCGGCACAATTGGCAGGATGTCAACGCGGGTCACGCCCCTGGGCGAATGGATGGACGCAGGGAAACTCCGAAAACGGGTTCGACCTTGTGCGCGCACATGCAGCGCCGCCAGATGTGTTCCAAGCGCAGCGAAGGGCCTCTACCCGCGCTGTGCTGGTCGTGGTGTTGAGGAGAAGTTTCATGGGCATGTCGTCGAAGGTGTTTCTCGTCTCGGCGGAGGACATGCCGGAGGCGCTCGCGGCCGCAGCCTTCATGCGAATGCTCCGCCAAGAAAGCCCCTCTCGAATGCCCGACTTCGCGGGCCAGCGCGTCCGCCAAGCCAGCATCACCGTTGAATTGGGGGAGGGAACGCCGTTGCGTGTCGTGCACCGCGCCTTTTCCATGCTCGACATCGGCGCCGACGGCGTGCTCGATGTCGCCCGGTTGAGCACACAGCAGGTCGCCCGCATGGCAGACTTCATGGCACCCGAATCGCAGACACAGGCAACAAAGGCCCCGGTCGTTGACGCGGCCAATCGCTTCATTGCACGGGGTGGCTACTGGCAACCCGATGATCTTCTCTTGCGCCGCATTGATGCCGCAGCGCTGGGGCATCTGCCGTGTCGGAGAGTCCGTGTGCTCAGGTGACTTGCAGAAACGTTCTGGGGCCTGACGATCTGCCCGACGGTGCACCACTACTCTCGCACAATCGGACCATCGCGCACCAACCCGCACCGGCTCGATGCGACGCAACCGGTCTGACCGATTTCACCCGCCAGTCCAAGCGACTACGCTGGTTCAGCGGCTGCGACAGGCGTCATCGCGGCTTCTGTTCCGGCTAAGGCCAGCTTTCTCACCATCTCCTGCGCGAATGCGATGAATGCCTGACTGCCCCTTGCGGCCGGATCGAAAACAACGCCGGGCAGGCCATAGCTCGGCGCTTCGGCGAGCCGGACATTGCGCGGGATCACCGTGTCAAACACCTTGCTGCCAAAGTGCGCCTTGAGCTGGTCGCTCACTTGCTGCTGCAACGTGATGCGAGGGTCGAACATCACGCGCAACAGGAAGATGGTCTGAAGATTCTTGTTGAGATTCGCATGCACCTGCTTGATCGTGTTGACAAGGTCGGTCAGTCCCTCCAGCGCGAAGTATTCGCATTGCATCGGCACGATCACGCCGTGCGCGGCGCACAGGCCGTTGAGCGTAAGCAGGCTCAGGCTGGGCGGGCAGTCGATCAGGATGAAGTCATAGTCGGCGCCAACCGCCGCGAGCGCGGTACGCAGGCGTTTCTCCCGGCGCTCGATCGAGACCATTTCCACTTCGGCGCCAGCCAGTTCACGGTTGGCGCCGAGCACGTCGTAGCCGCATTCATCGGCCGTCACGCGGGCCTCGGCCACGGTCGCCGACTCAAGCAGCACATCGTAGACAGTGAGATCAAGCTGGCGCTTGTCGATGCCCGACCCCATGGTCGCGTTGCCCTGCGGGTCGAGGTCGATCATGAGCACGCGCTGGCCAACCTTGGCCAGGCCCGCGGCGAGATTGACTGTCGTGGTCGTCTTGCCGACGCCGCCTTTCTGGTTGGCGATGCAGAAGATGCGAGCCATGTATTCCTCGTGAAGAAGCGGTAAGTTTGACGCCAAGGCGATCAAGCGCGTCGCAGAAAGTCAACGTTTCAAGGCGTGCGCCATGGCCTTGAAGAAGTGGGAATCGGAGGGTCGAGAGAATCCAGGCGGCCTGCGCGCCACTTGGTTCATTTCAGCTCGACCCGAGTGCGGCGGTTCGTGTCGACAGGCACCGGCAGGGATCTTGGCGGAGCCGATCCATGCCGCAGTCGACAACTAGGCCGCAGCGTTCACGGCATCCCTGAGCGCCTTGCCGGCCGCGAACTTCGGCGATTTGCTCGCCTTGATCGTCATCTGCTCGCCAGTCGACGGATTGCGCCCCGTTCGCTCGGGGCGGCTCGCCACCGTGAAATTGCCAAATCCGATCAACTGCACGGCCTCCCCACGCGCCAGGGCCTTTGTCAGGTTCTCGAGCAGTGCTTCCAGAAGGCGAGCCGCCTCGGCCTTGCTGAGTTCTACATCGCCCGCGATCGCGGCCACCAGTTCGGTCTTGTTCAATCTGAGATTCCTCGGAAAAGTTAAACAAAAAGGATAGCTTATGCGAGTCACATGGCTTGCGTGTGCAATCAGCGCGCACATCTGACGGGGCTCTTGCCACAGGTTGCGCACTCTACTTCACGACTTGGCGGGGCGAACCGCACGGCCATGTCGCACGAAGCGCATGTGCGATCACGGACAATTCGCAAATGGAGTTGCCGCCTTGATCGTCACAGAGGACATCGTTCGCGCCACCTGGTCGCCCGAATACCAGGCCATCCGGACGCACTATGCCGACCGCATCGCAAAAGGCTCAGGGGTCGCGCTCCTGCAGCGCATCGACGAGGGACTGATCATCCTGAGCGAGCTCGATGCCACCGAAGCCGCGATGCGCGCGTTCTGCCTGCACCCACTGTTCCAGGCAGACGAAGACCTGATTCATCATGGTCAGGATTTCATGAACAGTGTCGACGCCGACCCGTTCGTGATCCTGCTGGTCATGGAATTCCGCAGCCGGGCCAACGCCTGGCCAGTCGACAGGGTGCATCGTTCGCCGGACGGACTTCGCATGGTGGCCGATGGCTGTCCTTCCACCGGACCCCTCGAAGCCGTGAAGCACATGCTCATCGCCGACAAGGTGCAGCAGCGCAAGGACTTCATCCGTCACCACCGCGGCAAGCATCCCGGCAGCGACGCACTGGACCTTTACTTCGACCGGTGGCTCGAGGCCCTGGACGTGAGCCTGACCGAGTACGAAGAACTCTGCGCGGCCATCGACATCGTCAGGGCCAGAAGGTGATTGTTCTCCGATGGGTATCGCGCGGACGGCACACGATTGGGAGTGCCTGATCGCCGGACGAGAGAGCGTCCAATTGTGGGCAACCTTGCGCGGATGTTGTCGGCGCCAGCATTCGAGCAGGGGGGATAGCCCCGAACCGAAAGGCGAACCTTGAGGACGGGCCCGTCCGCGGCATTGGTCGTCTTGCTTGGAGCCCACTTTCACTGCGGCCGTTGCCGTGCAATGTCCAGCGGTGCATGGGCTCGTTCACCTGAATGAATTGGCGCTCGCTGGGTCGGCGGGAAGACTACGGCAGTGTCTTGCCGCCAGCCGACACCACCGCATCGCCCGTGGCCGGGGGCTTTCAGCACCTCCAGCCCAATCGAGCGGTGAATCAGGCTCTGTAGCGAGGCGCGGCCTGACGATGCGCTGGCCTGGAAAACACCGGGAATTGCTCATCTCAAATTTTCGGCCGGCGCCGAAGACCACGTTCATTTCCGGCGCCCGCAATTCTTTGCAGTCCAGAAACTCCAAGAGCTGCGGCGTGTCCCGCGAGGTGTTGCTCAATCGCATCGTTAAGACAAATTCGGAGCGCAGTTCGTGCTGAAACGCCCTCTGCGTAAGGATGCGATGCTATAAAATAGATAGCGCGCCGGTACTGAGTTGCGGCGCAGGGGAACATCATGCTCATCTTCGTGAAGAGTGCCCCACGGGCGGTTCGAAGGGACATCGTCGTCGCGTGCCTGCGAGCTTGCGTTTGGGCGCGCGTCGAGGGTCGACCGTTCTGCCTCGTGAGATCGTGACTTTCGCGACTCGTCACATTTCCTACCGGCTGCGTGTCAAAAAAGAGAGCCATCGGTGGGTGGCCCACTCCTGATGGCTCTGGAGAGCCGCCGACCGAGGGAGAACGATCGACGTACTTGCAACTTCGCAGGTTAGAGCGCGACGAGCGGCAGTCGTTCCCTCGCATCGGATCACGCGCTCGTCCTCCCGACGGTTGGCTGTGGCGACGTTGCCATGCGAAACATGTACTTCCGTTGGCCGGAGCCAAGACGGTGACTGCGATGGACCTTTTCGCCGGTTGTGAGTCAAACCCTCCCGCGCGTCGGCACGGCACGCGCCCGTCGCGGGAGTCCGATGCGATCCAACCCAAGAGTTTTACCGTCCAGCAACTGCGCCAATTCTTCGTAGTCTTGCCGTGATGATCCTGAAGAGAAGGGCACTTGATACGGCACATGCACCCACGCGAGTCTTGACAATAATTTTTGTCAAGACTACGCTTCTCCCATGCTTGGCATTCAAGTCATCGACGATCCGGCGGCAGCGTCGGTGGCTCTGGAGCCCGTTCGCAGTCGGCTCCTCTTGGAACTGGCTGCGCCCGCCTCGGCAGCAACCTTGGCAGCGCGGGTCGGCCTGGCCCGCCAGAAAGTCACCTATCACCTGAATGCCTTGGAAGCGCACGGATTGGTGCGCTTGGCCGAAGAGCGCAAATGGGGTGGGCTGACGGAACGGCTGCTAGTGGCGACAGCGGCGTCCTATGTAGTCTCGCCGCGTGCTCTCGGCGCGGTTGGTGCCGATCCGGCGCGTGAAGTCGACAGGCTTTCGGCGACCTATCTCATTGCCTTGGGGGCACGGATCGTTCGGGAGGTGGGAGAACTGGTTCGCCGCGCGAAAGATTCAGGCAAGCGCCTGGCCACTCTGGCAGTCGATACCGAAATCCGCTTTCGTTCAGCGGCGGACCGGGCCGCTTTCAGTCTCGAACTGACCGAGGCCATCGCGACGCTGGTTTCGAAGTATCACAACGAATATGCGCCCGGCGGTCGCGCCCACCGACTCGTGGTCGTGGCGCACCCGTTGATCAAGACAGCGGATCTCAAGGAGCCATCATGAGCGTGAAGAAGGATGCCTCCGGGCGCCGTTCGGTCCAGACCGAGTTCGAAGTCCACGGCACGCCAGAGGAGGTATGGAAGGCCATCGCTACCGGCCCGGGCATTTCTTCCTGGCTGATGCCGGCCGAGTTCGAGCAACGCGACGGCAAGCCCGTCGCATTGAAGCTGAAGTTCGGCTCCGGCATGGAGCCGCGCTCCGCGGTGACAACCTGGGATCCGCCCCGTGTGTTCGCCGCGCAGTCAGATGGCCTTGTCCCCGGCTCGCCCCCTGTCGCGACCGAGTGGCACATCGAAGCGAAGGCAGGAGGCACCTGCACGCTTCGCATCGTTCACAGTCTCTTCGCCAGCACGGACGATTGGGACGACCAACTTGAACACGTCGAATCCGGTTGGTCTGCGTTCTTGCGCACCTTGCAGATCTATCTCACGCACTTTCGTGGCCAACGCTCCACGTTGGTGAATTGGATGATCCCCGTCGCAGGGACAGAATCTGAAGCTTGGGCGTCGCTGACCGCCGCAGCAGGGCTGACAGGCGCGAGCGTTGGGCAGCGTTGGACGGCGCCCGCGGGGGTGCCGGAACTCGGCGGCGTTGTGGAGTACGTGAGCGAGCGCCCATACGACATCCTGGTACGCGTCGACAACCCGGCGCCGGCCGTCGCGGCATTTGGCGCCGTCGACATGGGCGGCTCGAGCATGGTGGGGCTGAACATCTACTTCTACGGGGACCAGGCGGCCTCAAATGCGGCTCGCTACATGCCGCTTTGGCAGGCATGGATTCAAGCTCAATTTCCGATGCTGTCGCAGGCGCAGGCGCACGCGACCGGTTGAACCATGCACGCGCCAAGGCATGAGGCGCCGATTGCGCTGGCTCCGCACAGGACCTGGTGCCGGCTGCTGCAACCTGGCTGCAGCAGCCATCGAATGCCGAACTGAGCGATCTCAGGCAACGTCTGGCCGCTGCCGTACCCAGCCGTGCGGAACCGTCGAAATCAACCTGGGTTCGTACGAATCGTTTCGCACGACATGGTCGCGCGCTATTTGGAGGTCGCGCGTACGGTTGACTTCATTCACACGCTGGCGCCGAGCGACATCGCCAGCGGTTCGACAGAATGCGTTTCGATCAGGGGCAATCGTATTTTTTCGGCAAATTGACACCGTCTCCTTCGAAACACATCAATTGCGACAAGCACTTGCAAATGCGCCGTTGGGGCGCAGGGCGTTGGGTCAACTACGATTTGCGGGCGCTGGATCTGGTGCTTCGTAGGCTGGGACAGCATTGCCTGTCTGAGTCATGCCCAACATCGTACAGACCATGAGCGATTTCCCCGCTACCTACGGCGAAGTGATGAAGCCGCTGGACCTCGATGCGCTGTCCGGGGAACTGGCTCAGCGCTGCAGCACGAGCCCAACGATCCGCGAATGGGTTCGCTTGTACGACAGGGTCCAGCGTGCCGAGAAGGTCTCGAGCCCGACGCAGTGGAGCCCAGTGGAAGTGGTCGCCTACGAGCACGAGGACTGGACGTTGTTCTCGCGGTTGCGTGGCTACACCACTCGCGAGATTGCGGACTTCAAGGCCTACCTTGCTCTCTGCGAAAGCATTAAGCGCTCAGAGCCCGATGGCGAAGACTTCCTCTTGCAGGCCTCGCTGGAGATCCAGCGCATGGTGAGCACCGAGGCCTTCAGGCAGGTCGAAGCGCGTTTGCTTGCGATGTCGTACGCCCAGCAGCGCAGATGCACGGTGACGAAATGACCGGCGACCATCACGTGATCCAATTCGGCTCTGGGAGCAGGCACGGCTAGCTCTGGCGACGAATTTCGTCCTAGCCCGGCATCGGCCGACGGAGGGCGCGCGGGGCGTTCAGAGCCCGGCGCGTCGGGCGAGGCGTGCCGGATCGACGATGCAGATCTGCGAGTACTGCAGTTCGAGCAGGCCTTCGCGCCTGAGTTGTTGGACTGCAAAGTTCGCGCGCTGGCGGCTGACCCCAAGAAAATCGCCGATGTCGGGCCTGCGAGAGCATGAGGCTCACCGAGCCGCCGGCGGAGTTCCTGCCGTTGAGTACCGAAAGGATGTGCAGCGGGCGCGCCAACCGCGTGTCCAACGCCGTGCCGTCGCCAGCCACGCGCTCGTGCATCAGGCGGCTGCGGTAGGCCATCTGAAGCTCCATCGCAAGGCTGGGATGAAGCGATGCCGGCCGAGATCGGAAAGCCAGCTCTCGAACGGGGCGTCTATCCCTTGCGCGACCGGACGCAGAGTAAGTGGACTGACCTGGTGGCAGTGGAGTGGGACGGGCGCCCCCAAGTAGCACTGGCCTAGCGCGGGAGCTGCAGCGCCACAATCGCAGCCTGATCACAGGATTCCCGCAATGCTGCCAAAACAATACCTTCTACTTTCACTTGCCAAACACGGTTCGGCATTGCTGGAGCATCGCGATCACGGCGGCCCGGCAACGCTCTACATCCGCTATCTCAACATCGATGGACGGTGGGCTGTGCACGGGACACTACATGCGCCGTTGCTCGTGTGGGACATGTCGCAGGCCTCCTCAGCGCAGGTCGCAGCGCAGACAGCCTCCAAGGCCCGCGGCCGAGCCGTTCAGGTGATGACCCGGGGCGACTCGAGTTGGGAAGAGGGGCGCCAGATCAGAGTCTTCTCGACCTCGAATGGCGCCGCGCTCCTCGGGCATGTAGCGCAAGGCGAGGCGAAGGCACGCCGGCTGCGACTCGAAACCGAAAAGCTCGAGGCCTACTGCACAGTGGTGCGCGCGGCCACGGCCGCCGAGGACCACGCTGCGTTCGCGGCGATCAGCCGCGCGGCGGCCACCGCCCTTCGTGCCAAGTTCGGCGGCGGGTCGGTCAGCGCTTCATCGTCCTGGCTGGCGGGGAAGAAAGGACGCGCCGCGCTGGACAGCGTGCTCGCCGGAGAGGTCGAACTCATGGGGCCGCTTTCAATCCAGCAAGTCGTCGAGACGGTTGAGCACGCGAAAGAGGCAGAGCGGCATCGCGCGTCTTCGTAGCAGGTTCCCGATTCGAGAGCTGCTGCCCCGGTATGAACACGACAACCTCTTTGATTCCACGAAATTCAAGCGGCGGTTTCCGGGTTTTAAGGTGACCACAGCAGGGGCTTGAAGTGATTCGCTGGGACAACGTCGACGTCTAGGTTGAGCAAATGAAGGTGTTGCTTCGCCGCTTTGCCCCGTCACAGCCCGATTCTGGTTATCCAACTGGCAAGAACCCGTTGCAACGAAGGCCCGGTCACAGCGTGATCAAGTACATAGCCCGTCGCTTGATCGATCAGCTCGCCGAGCATGTCGGGACGAGGGGTCATTCGTCACCGCATGGCTATTCCGGTACGGAGAACGTGCCGAAGGTTGACGCTGACCGTCTTGAGAGGCGGGCGGCAGAGAACTTGGCGCGTCAGGCTGTGCGGCGAATCGGTTCGACGCCCGGCGCCATGTTGTCGGCCAACCTGTCCCTGTTGCACCGCCGGCCTTGATCTGGTGGCCGCCGACCTCGCGTTTTCAGTCTCCGCCGTAGCGCCCAGAGTCAGGCTGCTTTTGCCGTACGCAAGTCACGGGCTTCCGCCACGAACGCCTCCAGCAGCCGCCGTGCAGGTAGGGTCAAAGGCGTGTCAGCGCGATGCAGGGCGTAGATCGTGGTGTTGGGCAGTGCGTCCACGATCGGCAAATGGACGAAGTCCATGCGAGGCCCGTATCGGTCGAAGAAGCCCTTGGGCATGATCGCAATCACGTCGAGCCTGGCCATCAGTTCCAGCAGTGTGGAGAAGGACTCGCATTCCAGGCGAACCTGCGGCGTGCGTCCGTCCTTCGCGCCGAAGCGCAGATTGTGCGGATCACCGGGTCCGCCTGCCGGGCCGGTGAGCACCCAGGCGGTGTCCATCAGGTCGACGAGCCTTTTGGCGCGTGCGAGAGGATGGCTGCGACGCGCGACGATAACTGCCTGGCTGTCGAAGAGTGGCTGAACGACCAGGTCACGCCCGATGCCATCGGTGGGCAGAGGGCCCAGCGCCATGTCGAGCTCGCCTGCGCGCACCTGCTCCAGCGCTCTGGGGTAGAGCGCATCGCGCAGGCGAACCTTGACCTGGGGCCACCTCGCGCCGAAGCGGTCCGCCGCGCCGGGTGCCAACAGGATCGCCGCCACCGGCGAAACGCCCACCGTCACCTGCGCCTCGGCATGCCGCAAATGCCAGGCAACTTCCTCCCTTGCGCGTTCGATCTCGCGCACGACGGTTGCAGCTCGCGTGGCGATCAATTCGCCCGCTGGCGCGAGCCGCACGCCCTTGGGCGTGCGCACGACCAGCTCGGTGCCGAACTCGTCCTCGAGCTGGCGCAGCGCCTTGGTCAGCGCGGGCTGGGAGACGTTGAGGATTTGAGCGGAGGCACGCAGGCTCCCGGTCTTTGCAAGGGTCAGAAGCAGGTGTAGGTGCTGCAGCCGCAAGTAAGGCCTCCGATGCGATAACCCATGGTAATCGACATCAGAACATGTGATGCGACTTCTCGCAAAGCCACAACTACGATGACCTGACCTCACCGTATCAACTGGAGTGCCGCATGACCCGCCGCGTGAAGAACATCCTCTTCGTTATGTGCGATCAGCTTCGCGCCGACCACCTTTCCTGTTTCGGACATCCCACTCTGAAAACGCCGAACCTCGACGCGCTGGCGGCGCGCGGCGTCATCTTCGACCGTGCTTACGTGCAGTCGCCCGTGTGCGGGCCGTCGCGAATGAGCTACTACACGGGACGCTACGTCCACTCGCACGGTGCCAGCTGGAACTTCGTGCCGCTCAAGGCGGGCGAGATGACGATCGGCGACCACTTGCGTCCGTTGGGCGTGCGCTCGGTGCTGGTCGGCAAGACCCACATGCGCGCCGACCTGGCGGGCATGTCGCGCCTGGGCATCGACCCCGCATCGACCATCGGCATGCGCATTGCAGAGTGCGGCTTCGACCCCTACGAGCGCGACGATGGCATCCATCCCTATTCCGGCCACGACCCTGACCCGAACTACAACGACTACCTGCGCAAGCAGGGATTCGACGGCGACAACCCTTGGGAGAAATGGGCCAATTCAACGGTCGATGACGAAGGCCGGATCCGTTCGGGTTGGTTCCTGAAGTACTCGAATCGTGCGGCGCGCGTCCCCGACGAGCACTCCGAGACGCCTTACATCACGCGCCGGGCCATGGACTTCATCGCCGAGGCCGGCGAGCAGCCCTGGTGCATGCACCTGTCGTACATCAAGCCGCATTGGCCGTACATCGTCCCCGAGCCCTACGCCAGCATGTACAAGCCCGAAGACGCATTGCCGGTGGTGCGCTCGGAAGGCGAGCGGCGCGACCCACACCCCGTGTATGGCGCGATGATGAACCACCGCGTCTCGCGGACGTTCTCGCGCGAAGGCGTGCGCGATGCCGTGATGCCCGGCTATATGGGGCTGATCAAGCAGATCGACGACCAGCTCGGCGAACTGTTCCGCTTCATGGAAGCGCGCGGCCTGATGGAGACGACCATGATCGTCTTCACATCCGATCACGGCGATTACCTGGGCGACCACTGGATGGGCGAGAAGGACCTGTTCCATGAGCCGGTCATCCGCGCCCCGCTGATCGTCTACGACCCCGATCCGCGCGCCGACGCTACGAGAGGGTCGCGCTGCGACGCGCTCGTTGAAGCGGTTGACATCGCGCCGACCTTTCTCGATGCCTGCGGTGGCGTCGCGGTGCCGCATGTCATGGACGGCCGCTCGCTGCGGCCACTTCTGTTCGGCAAGCACCCGAGCGACTGGCGCAAGCATGTGGTGTGCGAATATGACTATGCTTTTCAGGATTCGCGCATCGAACTGGGAACCCCGTCGCGCGATGCCTGGCTGCGCATGATCTTCGACGGCCGCTGGAAGTACGTGCTGGCCGAAGGCTACCGCCCCATGCTGTTTGACCTTGCGTCCGACCCCCACGAATTTGTCGACCTCGGCGCCGCGCCCGAGCACGAGCACGAGCGGCAGCGCCTGCATGAAGCGCTCTTCCGCTGGGCGCGACAGCCACGACAGCGCGTGACGATTCCGGACGGCGCCATCGAGACGATGGAAATCCAGCCGCGGATCTCGGAGGGCGGCATCCTGATCGGCTACTGGGACGAGGAAGACCTCGCCGAGGCGCGCAAGCACTTCAAGCCGCGTTTCGCATCGACCAACCCGCTGGTAAAGCCCACGCTCGACCGCCTCATCCACCCCGAAGGAGCCACCCATGACCAGTGAAACCCCCGACATCACGCGCGCGCAGACCGGCATCGACGGCGTCTCGTGGAACATCCTCGGCCAGGTGTACGTGCCCAAGCAGGCAAGCGACGATAGCTTCTCCTGGCATGCGACCTTCCCGGTCGAGACATTTGTGCCGCCGCACGTGCATCCCTACCAGGACGAGTACATCTTCGTGCTCGACGGGCGCATCGACCTGTTGCTGGCGGGAAAAAAGACTTCGGCGGGCGCGGGCGACCTGGTGCGCATGCCGCGCGGGATTCCGCATGCCTTCTTCAACAACACAGGGGAGCCCGTGACGGCGCTGTTCTGGGCCACCCCGGCCGGCAAGCTGCAAGAGCTCTATCGGCGCATTCACAATATGTCGAGCCCTGCCGAAGTGGTCGCCGCGGCACGCGAGTACGACGTCCTCTTTGCACCGCCCGTTTCATCGGCGGCATGAACATCATGATCAATCGCAGAATGATCTTGGGCGCGCTCGGTGCGGCGCCGCTTGCCGCCGCGACGCTTTACGCCAGGGCACAAGGCTATCCCTCCAAGCCGATCAGGATCGTGGTGCCCCTGCCGCCCGGCAGTCCCCCGGACGTGCTGGCCCGCGTGGTGGCGGAGCGCCTGCAGGACGCGTGGAAGCAGCCGGTGATCGTCGAGAACCGGCCCGGCGCTACCGGCATGATCGGCATGGAAGCAGTGGCCAAGTCCGCGCCCGACGGCTACACAGTCGGCGTGATGTTCCTCACCCACACCGTGCTGCCGGCGCTCTTCGGAAAGGTGTCCTACGACACCAACAAGGACCTCGTGCCCATTGCAAACCTGGCATGGATCTACAACGTGCTGGTGGTTCCGACCTCGGTGCCGGCGCGCAGTGCCAAGGAGTTGGCGGATCTGGCGCATGCCCAACCGGGCCAACTTACGTATGGCTCGGGCGGGAACGGCTCACCGGCCCACTTGGTCGGTGAATCCTTCAAGCAGGCGACGAAGGCCGACATGCTGCACGTTCCTTACAAGGGGCCGGCAGAAGCGGTGCAGGCGCTGCTCGGGGGGCAGATATCGGCCATGTTCGCCACCACCTCTGTGGCCGTTCCGCTGGTCAATGCGGGCAAGCTGCGTGCCCTGGCCGTCACGAGTCCGACTCGTCTTGCGGCGCTTCCCTCGGTCCCGACGATGGCCGAGAGCGGCGTCCCCGGATTCGACCTGAGGGAGTGGGAAGGGATGGTGGCACCGGCCGGCACACCACGCGACATCGTCTCCAAGTGGAACGAAGAACTCGCGCGTATCATGCGCCTGCCGGCCGTGCGAGAGAGATTGTCGGACCTCGCCATGGAAGCGGCGCCGCCGAATTCGTCGGAGCAGTTTGCGTCGTTGGTGCATGACGAGTTGCAGCGCTGGACGCGCTTCGTCAAGGCGACCGGACTCAAGGCCGACTGACCCGGAATGGACGACCCGCAATTCCAGTACGTGCAAGGCCAGTCGCGACCCGGTTTTCCGTCGCTACTGGCTGACTACGAGGCGCAGAGCTTGGCAGCCGTGGCCGCCGGGCCCTGCGCACTCGACCAGCGCTATGGCCCGGCGGAGCGCCAGACCTTCGACTTCTTTCCAGCACGCGGGAGCGCACACGGGACGCTGGCCTATTTTCACGCTGGTTACTGGCAGTCCCGGGACAAGTCGACGTTTCGTTTCATCGCGCCAGCCTTCGCGGACATTGGCATGAACGTGGCGCTGGTGAACTACCCGCTGTGCCCAACCGTCTCACTGCCCGCGCTCGTCGTCGCGGCGAGCGCCTGCGTCCGCCCGATACGGCATCTTGCGAATGAAGGCGTCACGGACGCGCTGCCTCTCTTTCTGGTTGGGCACTCCGCCGGCGCGCACATTGCGATAGAGCTTGCATTGGCAGACGCGCACGCAGACACGAAGGGTCGCACGATCGACGGCGTGATTGCGATGAGCGGCATATTCGACCTCGCGCCCCTAGTGGAAACTTCGCTCAACGACAAGCTGCAACTGGACGCCGCAAGTGCTGCGGCGTGTTCGCCGTTGCATCGCGTGCGAGCGCACGCGGCACCGATACTCGTCGTCGTAGGCGAAGAGGAGACTCCCGCATTTATCGATCAGAGCCACCGACTGCACGAGGCGTGGAGCGATGCAGGCAACCGCAGCGCTCTCCACCTCGCGCCGCGAGCCGATCATTTCAGCCTGCTGCAGCATTTCGCGTCACCCGGCGATCCTCTGTTCGAAGAAGTCAATTGCCTGATAGCGAGCGCCGGTCGTCGACGCGCAGCTTAGACGGTCGTGGCCTCATGCACCTAGGACATGAAGACGCCAAGCCGGTATTGGTACCAGAGGTGTCATGCACCTCCAGCAGGAGCCGATCGTCGTTTCACGGGAGGCCGATGCGAGGCCAAGCACGGTGGATCGTCCAATGTGCTCGACGTATGCACCGCAATGACATGGAAATAGTTGACGTGGGTTTGTCCCTGGTTGTACCTTGAGTCCAAGAGATGGACGAGGACAACCATGCGACTTTTCTACTCGGTGCCTCAGTCGCGACGGAGGCTATCCGATTTATGTAAAACGCCGCCGCGTACGCCGCAACTGCCTCGCGAAGAGGCTGAGACGAGATCTCCTGATAGCGAATTGAGCGCCGAGTGGGCGACCGTGCTTTGTACGGCAGAGCAATATGGAGTGTCGCAAGCTCCTGGCGAATGGGCATTCGAAGTGTCGCAGATGGCCCATCTCTGCCAGTCAGTATCGACCGCCGTCCGGCGAGTCCGCGGCGAAAGCGGGCCTTCAGATAGGCAGACACACAAGACTCCAACGTGGCGCTCCGCGGAAGTTTCAGCGCCCTGTTCCTTTGGCGCCGCCAGAAGTCGCGTTGGGGGCATACGGTAGCGGAAACGGGACGTCGTCGAAGGAAAATTGTTCGGGTCGTCGGGTATGTGCATGGCCGGCGACTATGAGTGGCCCGTACAACCGCTGCTCGGCGCGCAAACCGCGGCGCCGCGCCGGCAGTGGCAGTGGCAGTGGCAGCTGGATCGTCTAGCAGCGCGATGGCCTGCGCGCCGGTGCTGTCGGCGGTGCTTTGCAGGCGCCTCCGCGAGGCTTGCAAACGTCGACCTGCGTTTTTTGGCCCTCGACATCGGCCCCGAACCCGCTGGGCATCCCATGGATGCCGGGCTTGATCCCGAGTTGCGCAAGGTGCTTCAAGACCTTCTCAACAAAGCTGGGCTGGCACCCGAAGGTCCGCCCAGAGGAGAGGTCATGCCCGAGCAGCAGGCGCCATCCACCCTCCGGCATGAACGCGTTGCGACCGAAGTAATAGAACTCCGAGGCGACCAGCGCGTTCCGCCCGCCCGTGTCGTGATCGGTTTCGCCGGGCGGATGGTGCTCATTTCGCAGTTGAAGGTAGTGCCGCCCGCTCGGCTCGCGATAGTAGATGTTGTCGCCACACCGCTCGACCAACGTCCCGCGCCCTTCCTTCGGTTGCTTCGATCGGAATCGGGGGTCGTGGAAGTAGTCGTGCAGAGGCATCACCTCTTCTACGCGCGCCAGGTAGATCAGCCCCTGAAAAGGCAGGTCGATGCCGTCACGGCTGGATCGGTCGACCAGCTCCTTGGACGCGAAGCCGGCCACCCACTCACCGCGCTGGCGCGCGCGGCGCACGGCGGGCTTGCAGGTGGCCAGGGTCAGGTAGCCGTGAAAGGGGTTGGGCGCGAAGCCCGAGTCATGGGTGAGCTTGTAGCCAATGTGTCCCGACATCTTTGCCTTTCAGGCGTGCGTTGCGATCAGCTGGGAGAGCCAGCGGTGGCCCGCGGCCGAATCCACTTCCCGGACGAACTCCTGCCCCTTCGCCACGGACTTCAGGTGCGGGAGGCCGTCGACGGTCGACCAGCGTTCGGGATCCGCGTGATAGGAAAGCGCGGGCCCGCCGGCCTTCGGCGCCATCCACTTGGGCATGCGCCAGATCGACTTTGTCGAGGCACCCGGCGCGGTGAGCTGCAAGCCCTTGGACCAGCGGGTGAAGCCCCCTGCCCCACCCACCACCACGTCCGCCCCGTTGATCGTCAGCCGGTCGTTGGCCACATAGAGAGTGTTCCCGTCGCCAATGTCCGAAGCGTGCACCACGTGCGGATGATCGTGCAGCCAGACCGGTGTCTTGGATTTCGCATCGAGGGCTATCACCTCGCCCACCTGCAGCCAGCCGAACAGGCTGTGGATCTCTGGCGCTCCAGGCACGTAGCGCCAGGTGCCCTGATGCTGCTCGGCCGGACGGAACCACCCGAAGAAAAGGAAAACGTCGCCCACCGTCACGTTTTGGCGGCGCAGGTGCCCCTGCGCGCTTCCGACCTGACCCAGGCTCGCACGCCAGCCTTCAGCGCGCGGCGCCGCACTGGACCACAGGTCCGGGTCTAGGTGGACATTCGTGCGCGCGTTGATCTTGCCTCGACTCAAGTCGGCGGCGACCGAATGCATGCTCCCCACGGGGGATTCAATATCGGCCAACGGGCGGCCGTATCGCGACGGGATGGGAAACGAGAGGATGCTGCCGTTCGGAAGGATCGGGCTGGGGACCCCGCCGTACTGTGAGTCGAAGCCCTTCCGACTGAGGATGATCTTCACGCGACCGGACTCCGTGATTCGAAGCCGAGCAGTCTAGATGCCGCCTGTGGAATCGCAAAGCTCTGAACGCGCAACGCATTCCCGACCGCGGACATACTTCGCGCGCATAGACAGTATTTGGGCGATCGCGCGTCGTCATCGCCTTGGAGGCCACCCGGGTGCCAAGCGTGCGGCGATTGATGCTGAAAATTGGCAAGGTCACGGCGCTCGCCGCGGGAATATCGGGCATCCGAGTCGCCGATACTTCCGCACCGATGTCCTGCGACTTCGCGACGGTACCCAATCGATCGATTTTCTCACCACCAGAACGATGAAGGTCGGGGATTCGGCCGAGCTTCAACTGGTCGATGACACCGGAAGAGCCGTGACTGCCTCCGGCTCTGGCACCCAGCGGGCCATCGACGCGCCGTGGATTGCGGACTTCGATGTGCTTTCCAGTGCTCTGTCGGTAAAGGCCGTCGCGGCACGCTCGAGCACACGCTGCAGAAC
The DNA here is from genome assembly GCF_037889955.1 of Variovorax robiniae. Classification (NCBI taxonomy): domain Bacteria; kingdom Pseudomonadati; phylum Pseudomonadota; class Betaproteobacteria; order Burkholderiales; family Comamonadaceae; genus Variovorax; species Variovorax robiniae. The sequence goes on along the minus strand of NZ_JBBKZS010000024.1, from coordinate 213 downwards.
CTGATCCAGACCGCGCATTCCCTCGGTCCGATTACTCTCGCCCCGGCAACAGCTAACCGCCCTGATCTACCCAAGAGGGAGGACATGACGCACATTTGGCCAACTTAGAACTTATCCGTAAATAGGTAAACTGTCGATCCGAGCCGCATTGGGCGCGGCGATGGATCGAGATCTTGGCGAAACGTGTTGAGTCGTGGGTGGTGACCGATGAGT